>NZ_CAJYOJ010000012.1 GCF_913776295.1 uncultured Pedobacter sp. | reverse complement strand
TGGTAAATAAATTATTTATAACCTCGCCACAACGGCTATTTAAACGCTTGTCTGGAAAACAATCTCTATACCCATTTGATAATAACATCTACAAAACTAAAAATATTTGTGTCCACACGGTAGGATTTTACATCGGGATCAATCGGCAGAAGCGGGAGCCGGACTGAATAAACCTAAATGTGGTGGTCCTGCTTTCCAAAAAAAGCATTACAATACAATTAATACTTCTTGGGATCGCTTCGTGATTCGCAATAACGGTCAAGAAAGATCCTTCGTGCCTACCATTGACGTTAATTTTTAATTATTTGATAATTAGTCATTTATGAAATATGCATTTCCATCCAACAAGGCCTTCGCACTGGGTCTCCGTTCTACTTAAGTCCGGCCTAACAAATTTTTCGGACTCCACCGACCAAGCCCTATTACTTGCTTTAAAAGAAAATTTTCAGCCGGCATTTTTTGTTACTTTTTGATGCCAAAAAGTAAGAGCCCTTCGGCGGCGGCGAGCCCAGGCAAGACTGAGCCGTATGGCAAGTAATTAGTTACGTCATTTATATTGATTTTTATAAAATAAATTATTCCTCAGGATGACAGATACTGCTTACAGACCCAAATATTCAGGTATTTCTTCTACAAATTGAAAGCTGCCTTTTTCCAGATCCATTTTGGCATAAACATGCTGCAAACCGTTTGTTAATACGATCCATTTGGCCTGATGGATCGAATTGTACCGTGAGGCCTGATCGAAAACCGATGGTGTAATTTTTACCTGTGGTGCTTTACATTCAATCAACATCAGTTTTTCTCCCGCAGTATTGTAGACTAAAATATCACTTCGTTTTTGCAGCTGGTTTAACACCAAACCACCCTCAATCTGGATTAAGGTACGCGGGAATTTCTTCTCCAGGATCAAACTTTGGATAAAATGTTGACGAACCCATTCCTCTGGCGTAAGTACCAGGTGTTTCTTCCTTAGCTCATCGAAAATAAATACCACATTATCTTTCCTGGTAATTTTAAAGGGGTAGGGTGGAAGGTTAAGTGGAGTAGGAGTGAACATTTCAGTTGGCAGTTTTTAGTTGGCAGTTTTCAGTTGGCAGTTTGCAGTTTTCAGTTATCAATTTAAGGTTAACGGTTAGCATAAACTGCAATTCCAGCTTCAAAGTTAATTAATTTTGAATGATGCTGAAAAAGTCTGTTGTCTGATGTCTCAAATCTCATGTCTCAGATCTCAAATCTATCCCTCACATCTTAATTTATAAACATTTACCCAAATCCTTAAACCTAAATTGTAATTTTACAGGCAATGACTGCTGCCGAAATTATTAAAGATCTCAAAGCCCGAAAGTTCAAACCTGTGTATTTATTGCATGGTGAAGAATCTTACTATATCGATCAAATAACTGATTATATTGAAGATAAGCTGCTGAACGATGCCGAGAAAGGCTTCAATCAAACCGTTTTGTACGGGAAAGATACTGATATGGCAACGGTTTTGGGGGCTGCAAAGCGTTACCCGATGATGTCTGATTACCAGGTAGTGATCGTGAAAGAAGCGCAGGATTTAAAGTGGGGCAAGGAAGATAGTTCAAAAGAAGGCGAATTTGTACTCAGTTATTTCGAAAAACCGCTACTGAGTACCATTTTGGTGCTGGCTTATAAATATGCCAATTTCGATAAGCGCAAAAAAATCTATAAAGCCATCAATAAAAGCGGACTGATTTTTCAGTCAGATCCGGTTCGCGATTATAAACTGGTACCCTGGATTGAAGAATTTATTAAAGAGAAAGGTTACAAAATCGATCAGCAGGCATCAGCTTTAATGGCGGAGTATCTGGGTACCGATCTTTCTAAAATTGCCAATGAGATTGAAAAGTTGATGTTAAATGTTTCGAAAGAAGTAACCATCAATATCGATCTGGTTCAGAAAAACATAGGCATTAGTAAAGAATATAACGTTTTCGAATTGCAAAAAGCGCTAGCTATCCGCGATGTGTTGAAATGTAATAAAATTATCAATTACTTCGCCAGCAACCCTAAAGCCAACCCTACCGTTATGGTTTTGGCCAATTTAGGTGGCTATTTCACTAAACTCCTCAAGTATCATTATATCCCGAATAAGGCCGATGCGGCATCGGCTTTGGGCGTACCACCGTTTTTTATCAAAGATTACGAAGTAGCGGCAAGAAATTACAACACAGGAAAAGTTTTTCAGGTAATCGGTTTACTCCGCGAATACGACTTAAAAAGCAAAGGACTGGATAGCACCGGTAATGTTGATGATGGAGAACTCCTGAAAGAACTGGTATTTAAGATCGTCCACTAAACATCACGACCCCGTTCCTTAATCAATATTTCAAACGTAGCGTAAAACTTCCTTGCAGAAAATCTCGCTAATTAGTCTGGTTTTCTATCCAATGCAACACCATAAAATTTCCTCATGTCTTCAGGAAAAACCAAATAGATATCAGGTAGCATTTATCCATTTTTAGTAAAAGGTTTTACCTGAGCTGTGCCATGATTATGCTATCGTTTGTCTTATTTAAATTTAACTTTAATTAGTTGTAAATTAACCGATTGAACGGTTTGTGGGCGAACGTCTTTGTAAACTGATCTGCTAATGATATATTTGTTATGCAACCGATTGTTTTGCTACACTAAACCAAATGAAATTATGATCTATAAACGAATGATTTGCTGCCTGGCGCTTTTAACCAGCTGCGTAACTTATTCTTTGGCCCAAAATGCCAACCCTTATGTCATCAATCCAACAACTAAACCTTATTTATTGCGAAGCTTCCTGATGTTTGAAGGAAAAAAGCGTACCCATGTGATTTCTGTAGGTACGCCCGAAAAGATAAATTATGCTTACGATCTGAAACAAGGTGCCCTGCTGGAGCTGTGGCGCGGTGATTTTTTGGATGTAAGGGAAATGTGGGAAGATAGGGGAGAACCTCAGCTGGCCAAACCTTTAGGTACCGTTTTAACACTTTCGGCAGCACCAGCTCTTGCAGTATTGGCTGATAAAGATGCCGCATGGCCGGATTCTATCGCGTTTGACGATCTCCAAAACCAGGGCTATGTTTTGGATAAAAGCAAAATGCCTACATTTTTATATTCGGCTAATGGTGCCGATGTAAGCGATAAAATAGTCGTTCTAGATGGTGGCGCAGGACTCAGTCGAACCATTAGCGTCAAAAATAGCAAACAGGCGTTGTATTGCAGAATTGCAGTTGGGGCAAACATTGAGGCGCATAAAAACAACAGTTATGTTATTGGCGAAAGAGCTTACACCATAAAAGTAGCTGATGGTGCAAAAGCTTTCATCAGGAAGACCCAAAGTGGCAAAGAATTGCTGGTACAACTGGCCAATGCAAACGATTCGTTAACCTATTCCATCACCTGGTAATCAAGACATGAAAAAATCAACATACTTATTGTTTCTTTTGTTGCTGGGCACTGGTCTGGTAACGGTAAAAGCACAAACACAAGCACAAACAGAAAAACAGATTTATCCCATCGTAACCGTTCCTATTCCAAAAGAAATTGCGCTTGAAGTGGGTGGAATGACTTTCTTGCCTGACGATGAGCTGGCAGTGGCTACCCGGAAAGGCGAAGTTTGGATCATTACCAATCCGTACATGAAAAACGGACAACAACCCAAATACCGTTTATTTGCGCACGGCATGCACGAAATTTTGGGCCTAAACTATATCAAGGGAGATCTTTACCTCACCCAGCGTGCAGAAATTACGCGCCTGCGCGATCTGGATGGTGATGGTGAAGCTGATGAATACCGCACGATGTACTCCTGGCCGCTATCAGGTAATTACCATGAATACGCCTATGGCCCCATATTGGATAAAGATGGCAATATGGTGGTTACGCTTAACGTGGGCTGGATTGGTTATGGCGCCAGTTTATCTAAGTGGCATGGCTGGATGCTCAAATTTACGCCTGATTTCAAAATGAAACCATTTGCAACCGGTTTCCGCTCGCCGGCAGCAATGGCACTGAATGATGATGGTGAAATATTTTATGCCGAAAACCAGGGCGACTGGGTAGGCTCGGGCAGCATTACCCATGTAGAGGAAGGCGATTTCGTAGGGAATCCCGCCGGATTGGTATGGGCCGATCAGCCAGGCTCGCCGGTAAAGCTTCGCACAAAAGATATCCCTGATACCGGTGAGCCTGAATTTGAAGTGGCCAAAAGGGTTCCTGGATTAAAAACCCCTTCGGTATGGATTCCGCATTCCATTATGGGCAATTCTACTTCAGGTATTCTTAATTATACCGATAAGGGCAATATGGGGCCTTTTAAAGGACAACTTTTTGTAGGCGACCAAGCACAGAGTAACATCAACAGGGTATTTTTAGAAAAAGTTAAAGGCGTATACCAGGGTGTGGTATTTCCTTTTCGCAGGGGATTTTCTTCTGGTATACTCCGGATGAACTGGGGCTCGGATGGCAGTATGCTGGTGGGGATGACTTCGAGAGGATGGTCATCAACAGGTAAGGCCGAATACGGACTGCAGCGTTTAACCTGGTCGGGTATTGTGCCATTTGAAGTACAAACGGTAAAGGCCCAGCCGGATGGTTTTGAGCTGGAGTTTACCCTACCGGTTGACGAAAAAACAGCACGCGATGCCGGCAACTATAAACTCTCTACTTTTACTTATAAATACCACCACATTTACGGTAGCCCGGTTATCAATCAATCGGCACGTAGCATTAAAGCAATAGTTGTTTCTCCGGATCATAAAAAGGTCCGCCTGGTTTTGGATAGTTTAAAGGAAGGTTATATCCATGAAATTAAAATGGAAGGATTGCGCGCTGAAAACAGCAAGATCCCTTTATTGCACGATTACGGATATTACACGATGAATAAAATTCCTGATGGAGAAAAGCTGGCACTTGCTGACGAAAATAAACCCACCGGTACTGCACCAATGGCACATCATATGGAGGGTATGGACCATCACCAGATGGGCAACACGCCTGCAGCGGGCGGCGCCGTTAAAGGCAATACCGATATCACCAAACACGTAACGCAACAGCCCGAAACCTGGGCCAAAGGACCGGATAAAACAATTGTACTGGGAACCAAACCAGGTTTGAAATTTGACCTCACTAATATCACCCTAAAGGCAGGTACCAAGGTAAAATTGACCTTTAAAAATGTGGATGATATGTTGCACAACTTTGTGCTTACTCTGCCGGCATCGGGTAATGCCGTAGGGGAAATGGCCTTAAAAATGGGCCTAACTGGCGAAAAGTACGACTTTGTTCCCGCCACACCTAAGGTGTTGGCTTATACCTCATTGTTACAACCCGGAAAATCGGATACAATTTATTTTACCGTACCGAGCAAACCCGGCACATATCCTTTTATCTGTACCTATCCGGGCCATTATATGGTGATGAAGGGCCAGATTAAAGTGGTGAAATAATATATAATGATGATGTTTTATTTATGGTTGTTCAGGTTTTGTTTTTTGTCATCCTGAACACGGTGAAGGATCTTTTTAAGACAGATTTATGAATATATAATAGAATATTATAGTGCAATGCAAAATAAATAATATGATGTTACAATAGGTTGGCAAACCACCAACTCTGGATTTGATAGAAACGGCTTACTCATTCGCTTGAGTAAGCCGTTTTAATTTATTGCGAAACAGAAGCCCCCTTCTGTCCGTAGCGTTAAGGGTAGCGTCTCTACGGATACAAGAATAAAATTGAGTTTAAAACTCAGTTAAAAAAATCATATGCTCGCTCTCTATTATTAATCCGTAGGGGCCTTCGGAACTGTACGGAAAGATGCCGGTCATTCGTCTACAAATTCAGTTTTATTTTTTCTGATAAAATTTACCTGTAATTGTTGCAAATTCTCGGTTTTATACAGCTTATAAAATTGCTGGTCAAATTCGTTTAATGGATTGTCATCATAGGATTTGCTAAAACCATCTAACGTTCCGTCTTGATGTTGTGTTATTTTGGAATTTTCCTTAAGAAAGATGTCATTAGCCTGCTTGGTCAAATTGGCAAATTTGTTTGCCCCTACAAAGTTTAAGGCCTCAGGTAAGTGTTTAGAAAATTGTCCGCTTGAATTAAAATAGAATTGATTGTAACCACCGTTGTTTACTTCAGATTCCAGTAGCCAAATCATATAGATAGCCTGTCTTGATTTGTTCCAACGCATTACAGTTTCATATTCTTTTTTGTAATCTGTTGGTTGTTTCTCTGATAAGTTGTCAAAAACTACCTGCAATAACTCCTGATCAGGAGTGTTGTCGATAATTTGACTTGTTAATTTTTTATGTATTGGCCTGTTCTTGAATGTTTCTATTGAATTGGCAAGTTGGTCCTGAATTTCTTTTGACAGTTTGCCATCATCTTTTTTTTCCTGACCGGAACAACCAAACAAGTTTAATATTGTTGATATAAAACCAATAACGCTTAAAATTTTTACCCTTAGCATATAGTTAGTTTGGTAATTGTGTGAGTATTTTGGACAGACTTTGCTTATGGTTGACGAAGTTCAATCTTAATTTAATCGGACACTTGAGATGGAGCATAGATTTAATTTGGTGTGTTAAGATATTGATTTTTTATTGAAAATGGAGCATAGATCTTAATGTCCATTACCTTAAGCATTGGCCAGACTTGTGCTTTAGCAGTATTTTAAAGATTAAAATCTCCTCAAGGGATCGTCATTGCGAGAAGGCTTTTTCAGCCGACGAAGCAATCTTATAGCAAGGATCACAAAGATTGCTTCCCCGAAAAAACGGGGCAGGCTGTTGTTCCTCCTCGCAATGACGACCGCGCTGATGGATTCTGCCGATGATAGATAGCCGAATGTTATTTATTTCGATTTATTATGCTTAAGGAGTCTTATAAGACTTGCGCTAGTAATACATTAACCACCCAGCCCTTCGGGCACCCCTCCCTAACAAGGAGGGGAGTGGTCCCTCATAGCTGCATAAGGTAAAGGACCAATAAAAATCTGAACGTTTATACTGTGGCTACTAAACAGATCGTTTCATTGCTTTCATCAACCTCAAAAGCATTACGCCAGGCATCGCAAGCAGCAAGCCAATCAAAAATCATTTTATAGGCTGCGGTAATTTCGGCAGAAAAGTTGAGGCTTGCACCTTCGTAACCTTCTTCTTGGAAAATGTATTCATTTAAACCATAATATAACAGTTCAGTCAGGTTTTCGATATCAAAATGGCCAACGGACTGCAGTTGATAAACCTGGTTTTGGGCATATTGCTTAAAGGTGCTTTCATTGACCAGCGGTTTCGCTTTGGTTAATAGCTTGATGATGTTATTTACATCGTAAAGCGTGTTGGCAATGGTATTGTGTTTGTGTTTGCCCGAACGTGGATCGGGACCGGTACAGGCACTGAGCATTTCAGTAAGGAGTTGATTAACATCCGATAAACTGATCATATCGAAATAGGCTTCAATCAGTTTCCGGAAGGTACTTACAGCTGCTACCTCATTCGGGAGCTGTGTGTCTGGGTTTTTACAATTGTTAGTCTGCATAACATTGAAATTAAAGTTCCTGGACGCTGCAGACTAACAAATAACTCTTTTCAGAGAAATTAGAAAATGCGTTTCTAAAACGCTCGTCCAGGAATATTTTTAAAATTTAATTTTTGAAATTGATCTCTCTCTGTTAGGTGAAAAAATATGTTATTTATTAATCTGCATAGGCAAGATAGCAACAATAAATCAATCTACAAAATCTTTTTTGCTCAAATAGGCCATAAATAGGGGCTGTTTGATACTTGCAGTCGGCAGTTCTATAAAAGCAGTTAACAACATTATACTTGCAGTTAATCGTTTTGAACTTGCAGTTAGTAGTTTTATACTTACAGTCGACAGTTCAGACGTCGCGGTCGATAGTTCAGAGGTTGCGGTCGTTAGTTCAGGCTTTGCGGTCGGTAGTTCAGACGTTGCGGTCGATAGTTCAGACGTCGCGGTCGGTAGTTCAGACGTTGCGGTCGATAGTTCAGACGTTGCAGTCGGCAGTTCAGAGGTTGCGGTCGATAGTTCAGAGGTTGCGGTCGATAGTTCAGACGTTGCGGTCGACAGTTCAGACGTTGCAGTCGACAGTTTAAAGGTTGCGGTCGATAGTTCAGACATTGCAGTCGATAGTTCAGATGTTGCGATCGATAGTTCAGGCATTGCAGTCGATGGTTTAGGCTTTGTAGCCGATCGTCAGTTAGTCATTGTGCCACCATGAGCTTGTTCTCTACTATTGTTAAATTTCATTTCTCCTGTTTTTGTATCCTTAACTCTTTACAGTTTTTTGGTTCATACTGTTGCGATGTATTCCTTTTTTCAAACTGTTGGTTAATTTCGTTTGTTATCGTTTTGTTTATTTTATTTGTTTCGTTTATTTCGTTTGCGTATTTTTGTTAACTTTGTATCAAATTTCAGCATGATTTCAACCGATCAAATGCGCCGTCCTTCCAAAACAGAGCAGAAGATGGCCATAGAATCTTTACCAGCTTTATCATCCGTACTCTCCAACATCCATTCTGAACAGACGGAGATTGAGATTGAGGAGACGGGCGAACGCATTAAGATACCTGCCAGGGCTTTGGTATTTCTCGGCGATATTTTAAAGGCTATGGGCGAAGGCAAACCTGTTTCTATCGTTCCGGTGGCCACAGAGGTAACTACCCAAAAGGCCGCCGAGATATTGGGATGTTCAAGACCATATTTAGTGAAATTACTGGAAGAGGGGGCTATTGAGTTTATCAAGGTGGGCAAGCACCGCAGGATAAAATTCGAAGATGTTGTGGCTTACAGGGAAAAAATGAAGGTTCAGCAAAAGAACAACATTATCGACATTATGGGCGCTGACGAGGAACTCGGCTTGTATGATTCATAGTGACTCTTACAGCTTATACCTATCCATATCGATCTTTATTCTGATATTCACCGAATGAAGGTGCATATCTACAGGAATATTGTAAATTTGTATCTTAAGTCAAGCTATGATCACACAAGAAGAATTAGAGCATCTATTGCCGCTTTTAGAAACAGAAAGGATTGAAAAAACCATTTCCTTAACGGATATGGATAAGTATGGGGAGGCGATCTGTGCTTTTAGTAACGATTTAGCTGCTAACCAAAAGCCGGGCTATTTGATTATCGGAGCAAATGATGATGGAAGTTTGGCGGGTTTGAATATAAGTGAAAATTTTTTGCAGACTTTATTAGGATACCGTACGGATGGAAGGACTGTTCCGCCACCGGCGATGATTGTACGCAAATTTACTTTTCCTACGGGAGATGTAGCGGTAGTGGAAGTTCAGCCTTCTCTGGTTCCGCCTGTTCGTTACAAGGGAAAGGTATGTATCAGGATTGGTCAGAGAAAGGGTACTGCCAATGAGGCCGAGGAACGTATTTTAAGTGAAAAGCGTTCGACTTTTGCACGATCATTTGATACGCAGCCGGCTTATGAAAGCCAGATCGAGGAACTCAGTACGGATATTTTCAAGCTTACCTACCTGCCTACCGCTATCGATGAGGCAACGCTGATAGCTAATGGACGTGAAATCAAACAACAGCTCTCGTCTTTAAAGTTTTATGACCTGAAAGCGGATGTGCCGACTTATGCAGGAATTCTCATGTTCGGAAAAAACCCTCGTTTTTATCTTCCTGGAGCCTATGTACAGTATGTACGTTTCAGGGGGGAAGATGAGGTAAGCGAATTTGAATATGAACATCGTTTTGACGGTGATTTAACGACCCAAATGCGGGTGATGGATGAATTTATAAAGTCACAGATAAGCAAAAGGGTACAGATCAATCTTGGTGAAGATTACCATACAGCATATCCTGCTTCTGCAGTTCAGGAGTTGTTGTATAATGCCATTATCCATCGGGATTACCAGTCAAATGCACCTATCAAATTCTATGAATTTTCTAATCGGATCGAAATTACAAATCCCGGGGGGTTATATGGTGATGCGAGACCAGAAAATTTTCCAAATAAAAATGACTATAGGAATCCAACGATGGCTGAAGCAGCCAAAAATCTTGGATTTATCAATAGTTTCAATGTTGG
Source organism: uncultured Pedobacter sp. (assembly GCF_913776295.1). GTDB lineage: Bacteria > Bacteroidota > Bacteroidia > Sphingobacteriales > Sphingobacteriaceae > Pedobacter. Next base: position 15,959 of record NZ_CAJYOJ010000012.1, on the reverse strand, counting down.
GGTTAAACGTGCGATCGCTGCTTTGAAGGCTAATGGTTCTCCTGATCCTAATTTCATTCTGGATCAAGCTACTTCATTCGGAGTAATCATCTATAAAAAGAGATAATATGAAGACAATTGTTTTTTTTAATAATAAGGGTGGAGTTGGCAAAACTACCCTGGTCTATCATTTTACCTATATGCTTGCGGAAATGGGATATAAATGTTTGGCTGTAGACCTGGATCCACAGACAAACCTTACATCTATGTTCCTTAGCGATGATCGTTTACAGGAAATCTATGACAATGACTATTCCCGTCCAACGATACTGGAGAGTATAAAACCGGTTAACAGGGGTATCGGAGATATCCAGCCTGCCCATGTTGAATTTATCGATCTCAATATTGGCCTTATCCCTGGAGATCTTGAACTTTCCCTCTTTGAAGATAAGCTAAGTAGCAACTGGGGAGGGTGTCTCAATCGGGACGAAGCGGCATTCCGGACCATATCCTCTTTTTACAGGATAATAAAGGAAGCAAGCCAACGGATTGATGCTGATTTTAATATCATTGATATTGGGCCTAATTTTGGGGCGATCAATCGTGCTACACTGATTGCGGCGGATTATGTTGTTGTTCCTATGGCTGCTGATCTCTTTTCGCTACAGGGTTTGAAAAACTTGGGCAACAGGTTGACTACATGGCAAACGGAATGGGACGATAGAAGTATAAGAAATCCTGAACCATCATTGGATTTACCGTCTGGAAGGATATCTGCATTGGGGTACGTTGTAATGCAACATGGAATTAAAGAGAGCAGGCCTGTCAAGTCTTATTTGAAATGGGCGAATCGAATTCCAACAGTATTTCGTGAAGCAGTTTTGCAGGAACCTGGGGTGCCTGATTTAAGTGTTAATGATGATGAATATTGTCTGGCACTTTTGAAGCATTATCACAGTCTGATACCAATGGCGATGGAAGCCAGAAAACCTATATTTCTGCTAAAGCCTTCTGATGGTGCAATCGGTGCACACTTGGGAGCGGTTAGAAATAGCTATGAAGATTTTTCGCTTTTAACGCGCAAAATTTTATCATCAATTGATGAGATTCAGGCTGATTTCGTTTAAGGAAATTGATCATCGATAAGAGTGGATTACACTTAACGTTTCTGCATCGAAGTTTGGAACAATAAGGATAACACGTAGTTTTGATTAAGAATATTTGCAGAGTCAAATTAAAGCGGTCCGTTAGGCCGCTTTCTTTGTTTGCGGGGTTAGAGATGTATCTGTGCAATAAAAGCTTTGCCCATGACAATCCAATTTTAAATTGTGATGAGCGTTCTCATTTTCAGTAATGTAACAACTATGGTTAAGTTCATACAATTAATGGAAGCTAAACATAAAAATATAGCTATTGCAGAAGCAGAACTAGATTGGGGATCATTTTAGTCCCATTCTAACACGAGTCTCAGCATTCAAAGCCTTAACTCTTGATTTGACTTGGTCTATGGCAGTATTTTAAAGATTAATTAGGAAAGCACAATTCATCCAACGATAGCCTAAACCCTAAGATTTGCGCTAGTAATGGGTTGATAATCATTATAAATATTTCGAAGTTTTTCAATGTCTAAATCAGGTATTTTTCCTGCCAAAAATTCTACTCTTTCCCATTTTATCGTTCCGGAAATATTCGACAATCGCTCAACCAAGAATAGGGCATGTTCTTTATCAATATAGTAATTCCTTAAATCTTGAGTGCCGAAGTATCTTTTAAGTGCTGCTGATAGTCCCATTAAGCCATACCCATATCTAACTGAAGCTATATAAATTCTTAGTATTTCACTTTTCGACAAAATTTGATTTAGCCATCTACTCATGAAAAATTCTAATATTTTCCTTTTAAATTTGTTTTGACTTGTAGGGATAAAAATTGTACGAGATAATTGCATTTCTATTGTTGAGCCCCCACTTTTTATTAGATTGTATTTTTTTCTGGTATATGTTATTTGACTTAGGATAGCTCTAAACAAAGACTTATAGCTTATTCCCTCGTGATCAAAGAAATTAGAATCCTCGATAGTAATTAAAACATCCATTAGGTTTTTATAATTAACATTTAGGCGATCAATCTCAATATAACTTAACCTAGCTCTGTAAACAGAGTATTCAAAGTTCTTTAGTATCTTAATGCCTAAAATTCTAGAAATTCCCAAGCATATATGAAGTAATAGGGTTTCGTTTCTATCTAGTAATTTGATTCTGTAGGCATGATAATATGTAGAAAACAAGATTAAAGTTCCACTTATCCATGTGATATTTACATCGTGAAATACATTGAAGGTAAATTTATAATCTTTGAAATCAATCGTATAAAAATTTAGGGTCCAAAGGTATTCTACTAAAATCAAAAACATCCAAAATGGTATGGTTTGAAATTTTAACCACCCATTAAAAAACTTAATTTTAAAAGGATTTGTTGCCCCCTCAATTCTGTCTTTTGGTAATGTTAATTGAATTGAATGATAATCTAATCCCAGCATCGCTCGAAGTGTAACCACCTTTCTTGCGTTAATGGTTATTTCTGTTTGCAAATCAACAAAATATCGTAATAAAAAGAGACAGATAAAGTATGTTAGAAACGATAAAAAAAATAGATTTTTTGTGAGGATATGGCCAAAGTTGATCTTATCAGCATTAAGTACAGTTGTTAGAATAACTGTAACAATACCAATTAATATAGTAGCAAATTGAGTATAAAGCTTTGTTTGACTATTAGATAAATTTTGAGCGCTTTGCAACTCAAGAAGGGCAATATCCCGCTGGCCTTCTTCTATTTTCGATAGAGGGTAATAAATTTCTTTGATATCCGACAAAATGTGTGAGTTCTTTTAGTGAAATTTAGCAAACGACGATATTAATATTAATTGTTTATCTAAAATACTCAATTTTCTATAAGATTCAAATATCTTGCTAAAGTAGAATATTTATGGCAAATTATTTGAAAAACATTTGGTCGTAAATAACTCCCTCTAGCGCGAGCTTTAGCACCCATTGCCTTAAGCATTGTTCTGACTTGTGCTTCGGATAGCATTATTAAGATAAATTAAGGTGGATTAATTAGCCATTAAAATTATCCAGACCATGAAACTACCCCACAGATTGAAGTAGCAATGCTTATTCCTTAATAATATAAGCTTGTGATTTAAATTTTAATACAAATTCCACGGCCTCCTCCATAGTTTTTGGATATTGAACATATTTATAATCTTCATGAATGTGTTGATAAGCAAAACCGTTGGTGATTAAATATTTTGCCAAATCCCATTGTTTGGTATCCGTTTGCTTTGGCGGTCTAAATCGGTGTGAAACGAGTACCATTTTAGATTTACATTCCGGACAAGTAAGGTTAATCTCTTTCGATTCATTATTATATATACTAAATGCCTTTTTACAGTTTAGGCAGATTTTTTTGTGTCCCATTTTATTTAAGGAGGAGGAATAATTTATTATGATTTAACTCGCCTGGTTAAGCAAGGTAACTAATTTTAGTATAAGTTTTTTACTTCAGCTAATCAATTTTATGCCCACCATTCTTCTCAACTTATTTCCTAATCCATTCCCTTTTCTTAGTTTTGAGGGTAAAATAATCGAAACAAATACAAAGCAGCATGAACCATTGGTTAGTAAAATCAGAGCCTTTTAAATACAGTTGGGAAAAATTTAATGAAGATGGCCGTACCTTCTGGGATGGCGTGCGTAATTACCAGGCCCGTAATAACCTGAAAGCCATGAAAGAAGGCGATCTGGTGCTTTTTTATCATAGCAACGAAGGAAAAAACGTAGTGGGCATTGCCAAAGTTGTTAAAGAGTTTTATCAGGACCCTACCACTGATGATGCCAACTGGGTGGTGGTCGATTTAGCTCCGGTAGAAACGTTGAAGAAACCGGTTTCGTTAGAGCAGATTAAAGCTGAACCCAGCTTAGCCGATATTTCATTAATCAGGCAGGGGCGTTTATCGGTAATGCCGCTTAAGGCTACTGAATTTGATAAGATATTGGAAATGAGCGCTGATTAGTTTGGAGTTGGGAGATGGAAGATGGGAGTTTTCATGCTGAGCGCCTATTGCTACGTTCTAAAGTTTTCAGTTGGTAGTTTACAGTTTATAGTTTTCAGTTAGCAATTTCCAGTTTACGATGATCAACAAATACTGATCCAAATACCGAAATACGGATAATAAAAGCCATTTCGGCTTCATTTAGACCGTAGACGTTTCTTCGGGTTTATTTTTACTTAAAGTAATACCCAAGGTCATGACCAGGCTGGTGCCTAATACCACCAGAAACAGGAAAGAAGGGCCAACCTCGGCAACTTTTAGCGATTTAGGCAGGTTAAAATAAAGTAAAATACTAATCAGGCCGCGTGGTGCAATATAACCGATTGGGCTAAGGGCGCCATTTTTAAATACCTTTAAAAAGAAAAACCGAACAGCGAAAATGGTGACCAGAATGAAAAAGCCATTGGCCAGTACAGGCTTGTCGTTTAGCTCGCTGATGTTCATGGTAAAGCCAAAAATAACAAAGAAAAACGTTCTTAAAATAAAGGCACTTTCGGCAGAGAGCTGATACAACTGCGATAAATCTGCAGAAAGGTTTTTATACAGAAATACACTTCTAAACCAGGCATTCCGGATGGTGTCAGCATTGTTTAAAAATAAGCCGGTGCTCAAAATCAATACCAGTGAGGATAAATGGTACGACTGTCCGATGGCATACACCAGAATGAGTATGGAAATAATGAGGAAAAATTTAATGTGGTGCACCAGTTTGCCCATTACATAAAGCAATACCACGCAGGCAATGGCCGATAATAAAATAATTAAAAAAGTGCTCAGCCCTAAGCCTATAAAGGCCGATGTGGTAATAGAATGATTGGTAATGGCAAAGTTGAAAATGATAATACCGAGGATATCGGAAAAGGAAGATTCGTAAATGACAAATTCCCGGTCTTGCTTGCCAAGTGCAGCAGCAGAGGGGATGGCAATGGCCGAACTGATGACACTAAAAGGAATGGCATTGGCAATACAGGTATATAAATCTTTATGGGTAATCTGATAAATAATCAGCGTAATAATGGATGCCGTGGCGAGCAAAATGGTTAGTGCAGAAAAGAAAGCACTTTTGATGATCTTATTTTTTTCGCGATCGTATTTCAGTTCCAGCGAACCCTCAAAAACGATGAGGATTAAACCTACGGTACCGAGTGTGGGTAAAATGGATAGGAAATTAAAGGTTTGTATTTTCAGGTAATCGACCAGGAAACGCAGGCCGATGCCCAGTAACAACAGCAATAAAACCGAAGGTACTTTGGTTTTACTGGCCACTAAATCAAACAGATAAGAGAAAATGACTAATCCGCTTAAAATAATAAGTATGGTATAAGTTGTCATATTTTTTAGCGTAAGGTAAACACTAATGTAAAATAATCAAACCAAGCAGAAAGGAATTTGTTGAAAAAAATTACGCTTTAAAGAAAAGTGCCTTGAGTTCGGTGGCCTCATCAGGACTCATTTTTCCGCCTAAAACCAAACGCAACTGCCGGCGGCGCAGGGCGCCATCAAATAAATCGATTTCTTCGGGTGTTTCCGGAATCAGTTCGGGTACAGGGATGGTACGGGCGCTTTGATCAACTGCAACAAAGGTATAATAGGCCTCGTTACTTTTTTGGCGTGCACCACTTGGGATATTCTCTGCCCATACATCTAAACGCACCTCTACTGAGGTATTAAAAGCCCGGGTTACTTTGGCTTCGATGGTAATCACATCGCCTAATTTAATGGGCTGTTTAAAAGAAACATTATCGACAGAGGCAGTTACCACAATGCGGTTGCAGTGTTTTTGAGCCGAAATTGCCGCTGCAATATCCATCCAGTGGAGCAAACGCCCACCCATCAGGTTATTTAAGGTATTGGTATCATTGGGTAATACCAATTCGTTCATAATGGTAAAACTTTCTCTGGCAAATTTCTTTTTTAAACTCATTTGAGGCAAAAGTAAATAAAATGTGGTGAAATAGCATAGGAAGTAGTTATTCGATGGGTTGGTTTTAAAAAAATTAAGGGGTTGAGGTGAACTTGTTTCGAGGAATCGTCATTGCGAGAAAGTTTTTCAAGTTGACCCTATGATTAGCTTCGCTCAATCGATTCGTATTGCTAAATTCATTTCAGCATCTTTTATGTATTAAAAACATAAGAATCCGAAAACTATAGTTGCGTAAAATATTTTTACCGCTCTATGCCGCGGGGGCATGGTACTTTGACGCGCCAAAGTACCCAAAGCGCTTTGTTAATCCAGCAAGGTGGTTCCGCACAGTCCACGCACATCAAAAAACAGCGGCGCTTCGTTTTGTGTTCTAATTTTTCGAAAGGTTTCAATTGTCGTTTATGAACACAAAACCACTGCGTTTAAGGCTTGGCAATGCTAGCTTTTCTGTAGTGCTTCTGTTTTTTGATTTTTCCTCCACTTGGGATTGACGGCGTTCTTCGCTCCAGACTGTGGTTTCTTAAAGCAAGTATAGCATAGTGCCAAAACTAATGCCCAAAATATGAATCAAAAAAATGACGCATTTTAGAAGGGAAAACATTATTCCAATCTGCGAAAATCTATTTGATCTGCGGGATTACAATAAGAATTCTGCGGTGATCTGCGAGATCAGCGGGAAATAGGGTAAGGCATAGTAAAAAAAACAATTCATCTCCTATCATGTTATCCTTACAAAAATCCTAATTAATGCAAAATCAAACGCTTATCCAATTTTTCCATTGGTATTATAACGAAGAACAAAATTTGTGGACCAAAGTAGCTGCTGAAGCGAGTCATTTAAAAGAGATAGGGGTAACTGCCGTATGGTTACCGCCTGCTTATAAATCGAATAATGCTACTTATGATGTGGGTTATTCGGTTTACGATCTTTTTGATTTGGGCGAGTTCGATCAGAAAGGAAGTGTAAATACCAAATATGGTTCTAAAGAGGAGTATATCAAAGCCATTGAAGCCTTACACGACAATGGAATTGGTGCCTTGGCCGATGCCGTATTTAACCACAAAGCAGGAGGCGATGAACTGGAAAAAATAGCGGTGAAAACGGTAAATCCTGAAGATCGAAACGAATTTACCAGTGATGTTTTCGAGATCGAAGCCTGGACGAAATTTACTTTCCCCGGTCGAAAAGGGAAATATTCTGAATTTATCTGGAACCATGAATGTTTTAGTGGGGTAGATTGGGCAGAGGATATTAAACAGACAGCTATTTATTCGATCCAGAACCATTTAGGGGAAGGTTTTGAAGAGGTTCCCTCTACTGAATTTGGCAACTATGATTACCTGATGTACAACGATATCGATTTTCGGAACCGGGCAGTAGTTGAAGAGTTAAAATACTGGGGCGAATGGATCGTGGAGACGGCTAAAGTAGATGGATTTAGGTTAGATGCGGTTAAACATATCAATCCTGATTTTATTGTGGAGTGGATTGATCACCTGAACCAAAAATATAACCGCGAGTTTTTTATTGTGGCCGAGGATTGGAACGTGGTGGACGTAGCCGGACAATTGAATTATATTGAAATTACCGGCGGGCGAACACAGATATTCGATTCGCTGCTGCACCATAATTTTTTCCTGGCGAGTAAGGAAGAAGATTTTGATATGCGGACGATCTTTGACGGAACGCTGGTGCAGGTAAAGCCAGACCTGGCAGTAACCTTTGTAGATAATCATGATTCGCAACCATTGCAGGCGCTGGAATCGTATGTGGATTTCTGGTTCAGACCTTTAGCCTATGCCATGATCCTGTTGCGCATGCAGGGCATTCCGTGTTTGTTCTTTCCTGATCTTTACGGCGGCATTTATGATGATAAAGACAAAGAGGGCGATGAGGTACATGTGGACTTAGTGGCTATCCCTGCGGTAGAAACCATGAGTAAAATCCGTACAACCCTGGCTTATGGCGAGCAACGCGATTATTTTGACCATGGCGTTTGCGTAGGCTGGACGCGTGCCGGTGATGAAGAACATGAAAATAGTGGTTTAGCCGTATTGTTAAGTACAGGTGAGGAAGGCTTTAAAGAAATGGAAATCGGTAAACACTTTGCTGGAAAAACCTTTATTGATGCTTTGGGCTATCGCCAGCAGGAAGTGATTATTGATGAAAATGGCTGGGCAGAGTTTCACTGCAATGCAGGCAGTGTTTCGGTGTGGGTGTTGAAGGTGGGATAGGATTGCAATCCGTCAATGCCATGGTCTGTGTCCTCACAGACCATTTATCCGCAATTTCGTCACAAGTGGTCTGTGGGAACACAGACCATGGCGCGGAGGGTGCCTGACAATCGCATTTCATCCATACGTCATTCCCGTGCAGACGGGAATCTTAATGCGGTTTATCAGCCCCGCTTAATGCAACTTACGATCGCTGCTAGTCTGAAGAAGTTCGGGATAAAGCCCATGTATGATGATGTAGCGCAGAAAATTTATAATACCTTTCTTATTTAGCGTATAAAACTTAAAGGAAATAATGTATTTTTAATACATGGAAAGAGGTGGTTGTGTTTACATTATGACCAATGTCTTTAACACGGTTTATTACATTGGTGTTACTTCTGACTTACACTCAAGAGTAATTGATCATAAATGCAAAAGATATCCAACTTCTTTTACATCCAAATATAATTGTATAAAGCTGGTTTATTTTACGTTCTATCCTGGCATTGAAGAGGCGATTGCGCAAGAGAAGAAATTAAAGAAATGGAATAGGGATTGGAAAATTAAGTTGATTAGCGATAACAATCCTCAATGGCTGGATTTGTTTAATGAGGAGTTGTGATGTTTAATGATAAAGCATTACGATTCCCAATCGAGTTGGGGATGACGATTGACTCTGAACCATACGTCATTCCCGTGCAGACGGGAATCTTAATGCGGTTAATTAGCCTCCGCTAATGCATTACGATTCCCAATCGAGTTGGGAATGACGATCGCATCTCATCCATACGTCATTCCCGTGCAGGAGGGAATCTTAATGCAGTTTATCAGCCTCGCTAATGCATTATGATTCCCCAATCGAGTTGGGAATGACGTGTGGGTTAGAAACCCGGCTCAATGCTTTAGGAATCCCATCCGATAGCAATCGGATCAAGTTGGGAATGACGATCAATCTAATAAAAAAAATGATTTACAAAAAATTATCCTCTACTCTGTAAGCCGCAATTACAGCCAGTTCGCCTTCTTTTCCACCCTTTGAGTTGCCATGCTCCATACCCATAATACCTTTGTAACCCTTGGTGTGCAGGTGTTTGAAGAGATTTTTATAATTGATTTCTCCGGTTGTCGGCTCTTTCCGGCCTGGATTATCCCCAATCTGGATATAGGCAATTTCATCCCAGCAGCGGTCGATGGTTTTAATTAAATCGCCTTCGGTGCGTTGCATGTGGTAAATATCATAAAGAATTTTACAGGAAGGACTGTCTACCGCTTTACAAACGGCGTAGGTTTCATTGGTTTTTTGCAGGAAAAGCTCTGGTGTATCGCTCAGGGTTTCTAAAACCATAATCAAGCCATGGGGTTCAAAAATTTCGGCTCCGGCACGCATGGCATCAATTACATTGGCAAACTGGTTTCCATAAGGCAGGTTGCGCTCATAAAAGCCAGGCACTACAGTAAGCCATTTGGCATTACAGCGTTTTGCGGCTTCCACCGATTTTTTGCAGGTTTCTACAAATTTATCTTTAAACTCCTTTTTGCCTGTAGTTAAAGAAGTTTTCCAGTTATCGCCACCATCCACTACAAAAACACCCATGCGCATGCCCAGTTTAGCCAGTAAATTTCCGATCTTCTCTTGTTCTTCAACGGAACGGCCCAGGTAACCGTTATCTTCTATCGAACGGAAACCTTTATCGTACATAAACTGGATCTGATCTAAAAAACTTTTGCCCGCATGGTTTTGGAACATCCCCTGGTGTGGCGCATAATCGAGATTAAAAACCTTGTCACCAGCGATAGTTGTCTTCTCAGCAGCAAAAGTATGGGTTATTCCTGCACCGGTAGCCATTGCGCCCGCGGTAAATAAGCTGTTTCTTATAAATTCACTTCTTTTCATCAGTTTGTTTTTGAAAGGATCGTGGTGTAATTAATTTTTTAAATCCAGTAGTCAGGGTGTCAGCTACCTTTCCATCCTTTTGGCGGTATACAAAATAAGCTTCGAGGTTTTTTCTGCTTTCTACAAAAGTCATGGCATCTTTGAGGTGCATGGCCATTAAGGCATTATCATATCCATCGGCTGTAATGGCATCGTTGGCGTAAACGGTAACGCTGATCATCTCATTATCCAGCGGGTAGCCTGTTTTAGGATCAATCAGGTGAGAAATTTTTTTCTTTCCGCTCTGGTGAAATTTACGATAATTACCGGAAGTGGTAATGGCGCCAGAATTGATGGATGCAATGTGTCTGATTACCGGGCTTCCATCTTTATCGGGACCCTCAATACCGATTTTCATGGTTTCTCCATTGGGTTTGGGCCCTGAAATTCTGATTTCGCCTCCCAATTCAGCTACGTACTGCCTTATTCCTTTTTTTTCGAGATAAGCTGCAATTAAATCGACACTGTAACCTTGCGCAATTCCGTTTAAATCGATTTGAATACAGGGTTTTAATTTAGTTAGTATGCCTTCTTTTAGCTTTAGCTTTTGCATACCCACACAAGCCAATATTGATTTAATTATTGCCGGATCGGGTTCATTTTTTGCCTCTTTTGGCCCAAAACCCCAGGCTTGTACCAATGGCGCAACGGTAATATCGAAAATGCCCTTTGTATCCTGGTTGATCTCGAAACTTCTCTTTAACACGTCGTTCATGAAACGATCGGTCTTAATTTCTTTTTCTGTTGCATTAAATTGATTTATCAATGATCCCTTTTTGTAAAGCGACATCGATAAATCAATTTCGTTTAATAAGCTATCGATACCCGCTTTAGTGGCCACACTATCAGTGGCATAGTACATGATGGCATAATCGGTTCCCTGTGCAAAACCATTAATTTTATACTTCTTTAACTCTTTTTTCAGGGCGAAAGCAAAGATTAATGGTAAGATAAAAAGCAAAAACCTGTAACGCATCTATTTAATTTTAGATCACCTTTGTTTGTCCGGGTATGGCGATCGGGTATAATCCTTTTTCGTCAGGCATTAACTTTGGATTGGCATCCCATGCGAAACGATCTGGCATTAAACTGATGTTCGAAGCTAAAGCCTCGTCCCACTTAATGGTCTGACCAGAATAAGTAGCATAGCGACCGATAATTGAAGAAAATGTACTGGTTGCGGCATAATCAACGTTACTGAATTTATATTCTCCCTTTGAAACTGCATCAAACAATTCATCATGCTCTGTTTGGTATGGATTGGCGTTTCCTTTGGTATTATGGTTATACAGTTCTTTGCCGCTATAATCTTTCATAATGGCCTGGTTACTGCCTGAAAGATAAATTTTGCCTTTGGTACCCTGAAAAGTTTCATCCACCCGGTTGCTGATGCCCTCAAAATGGCGACATTGGCTATTGATTACTGCACCATCGGCATAGGTTAATTCGATAGAGTGATTATCATAAATCTCTCCGTAGTCTTTTCCTGTTCTCCAGGCGCGGCTGCCTGTTCCCTGTACCGAAACCGGATGTCCGTTTTTGATCCAGTTGGCAATATCGATATTATGAACATGTTGCTCCACAATATGATCGCCGCATAACCAGTTGAAATAATACCAGTTTCTCATCTGATATTCCATTTCGGTTTGGTTAGCTGTACGCGGACGTACCCAAACACCACCGCTGTTCCAATACACCTGGCCCGACATGATATCGCCAATGGCACCATCGTTAATGCGTTTCATCGACTCGCGATAGTTGGTTTGGTAGCGGCGTTGCAAACCTACTACCACGTTTAATTTTTTCTTTTTTGCTTCTTCGGCTGCGGCCAATACTTTTCTAATACCAGGTGCATCTACGGCAACCGGTTTTTCCATGAAAATTTGTTTATTCTGTTTAACCGCTTCTTCGAAATGGATCGGGCGGAAACCGGGAGGCGTGGTTAACAGCACCACATCAGCTAATGGAATGGCTTTTAAATAAGCATCGAAACCCACAAACTGGCGCTCTTTAGGAACATCCATCTTTGCAGCAAATTTCGAACTTAAGGATTGGTAACTGCCGTCCAGGCGATCCTGAAAGGCATCGGCCATGGCCACCAGTTTAATATTAAATTTAGTGCTTAATGCCTGAAAAGCTGCTCCGGTACCCCGATCGCCACAGCCTATTAAGGCAATTTTAATCGTGTCTGACCCTGATGCATAAGCGCCGGCCAATGGAATACTGCTTAACATGGCGCCGCTGGCCAGTATGGCTGTAGCTTTTAAAAAATCGCGACGATCTTGTTGGTTGATTGGTTTTTTCATGTGTTTAGTTTTTATTTTGGTTAGATAGTGTAGGGTTAAAAGTCTTTTATGGGTTGTTTGTTGTAGTAGGCATCTATTTCAGCTTTTGAAGGCGTTTTAGCTGGTCGGACTAAACGCATCCCAACAAAAGGTGCTTCAGGAAACCACCAGTTACTTTTCGGGATTTGCGGATCTAACTGTTTCCACGCCGGATCGGATGCTAATCTGGCTGTTGACGTTAAATTGTTTGCTGTTTCATCATAAGAGCCGCCGCGAACTACATTTGGATAAAGTTTATCGGGTATGGCCACCGGGTTTTCTGCAATTTTATCTTTGCTCTTATTATAGAAGTCAGGAATGTATTGGTCGTAGGTCCATTCGCTCACGTTTCCATACATATCAAATAATCCCCATGGGTTTGGTTTTTTTTGTCCTACCTGGTGTGTTTTGTTATCGCTGTTATCTTTAAACCAGGCATAATCGCCTAATTTGGAAGCATCATCGCCGAAAGAATAACTGCCTTCGGTTCCGGCTTTGCAGGCATATTCCCATTCAGCCTCAGTTGGTAAGCGATAAAAAACACCAGTACGCATATAAAGCCATTTACAAAACTGGATGGCGTTATACTGCGTCATGGCTACGGCTGGCTGGTTCGCTTTACCCATGCCAAAAGTCATGTCAAGGTAGGGTTTTGTCGGCCTGGTAACGGCATCCACTTCAGCAGGAATAGCGCTCGTGCTGGCTTGTTTTTCATAATCGCGGTAGAGGAAAGGTTCGAAAATATCCCAGGTGACTTCATGTTTTCCGATCCAGAAAGCATCGAGTTTAACCTCGTGAACGGGTTGCTCATCTGGTTTTCCTGTTTTACTGCCCATTTTAAATTTGCCTGCCGGTATAGCCTGCATATCGAATTTTAATTTGGTTCCATTAATGGCTTGTGTGTACGATTGGTTGTTCGTTTGTGCTAAAATCTGCGTGCAGGGATAGAGGATTAATGTTAAGGCAATTAACTTTTTAAACATGATTATTGGTTAGATATGCTTGATCTTTTAGTGATTATCTGGTAACTTTCTAAAACACTAAAGTAAATAACCACATTTAAAACAACGAAAATTTATGTAACAATAAAGGTAGGTATATCAATATTAAAAGTCAATTTGACAATTAAAGCGATTTTCATCTTGAGGGGTAATCTATTGGATAAAATCAATATTATCGATGGTAAGATTCAACTTATATACCTTCTTATTAATCGTCATTGAGAGAAGGCTTTTTCAGCCGACAGCCTGCCCCGACTTTACGGGGAAGCAATCTTTTCAGGCAGGATCATCAGCATGATAGATTGCTTCGTCGTTCCTCCTCGCACTGACGACTTTTTCAAGCCTGTCAACGGTAACTTGCTTCAAGATCTATTCGGTGAGGAACCTTTGAATAAATTCCACCTGTATCTGGTTATATTAGACCGTTACAGGCAAAGGGTTTTACCATATAAGGGGTGTGAGGTCATTTAAGCTTATGATTTTGTAATGGTTCTGCTTACCTGTTGTCTGAAATTTTATTGCTTAAATTGGTAAAACCAACCAGGGTATCCCAGCGTGCACCCGGGCGACGGTAATAAACGAAAATCTGGTAACTGTTTTCGGTCTGGAAAAATGCACCCTCGAAAGGTTTAGTTTCCATTACTTTCGTGTCCTGGTTGTACCAGGCATACTCATAATCATAAAGACCTTGTTTAAGCATCACATTGCCATAAAATTGTTTTCTATTGGCATCATAAAGCAATTTGTTTTCATTGCTCATGGAATAGTTATTAAACCGGCCAACCACATAGGCATCGCCATTAGGGCTGGGCGAAGGGGCATTTAAGGTAAATAAAACACTCATATATTCTGCCTCTGTTTTATCGTCGCGCCCGTCGGTATTACGGATAAAAAAGTTTCCGTTTTCATCGTACTGGTTGGCAAAAGCACCTACCGTTCGCGGTGCATCCTGAAAAAGTATCACATTTACGGATTGATTATCGCGATAAATATCTTTAACGTTATCTGCCTTGTAACGCAAACTCCTGGTGTCAAACTTTCTAAACTCGTTATCGCCCCAAAAATCATTGGTGTTGAGGTCGTTATAAACCAGTTGATTTGGTCGTACAAAGGCTGGTTTAGTACTCACCTGGATGGTATTGGCATTAAAATTCTGCATCACCACAGCTTTTATATCCTGATAGGGGTTTGGGATCGGGAAGGTATGATTGATGGTAAAGTTGATCTTTTGTTTGTAGTTCCGGTTCTCTACCTGCATGGAGTTGCTGATATCTGCTGCTACCGCCAGCTGATTATCAAGCAGGTAAAAGCGTTGCGAAATAACCGGTTTGTTTTTATCGCCGTCTAAATACACTTTTAATACATAATTGCCCCCGATTTTTGGTTGGATCTGATTATTAGGCAAGCTGATTTCGTAGTGCGTATATTTCCGTGCCGTATTGGATGAATAGCGGTAGTTGATAATGCGGTCGTCGTTAAAACTCCCTAAATAATCAATGCTCGAAATTCTGGAAGTTTCCCATTCTGCAGTGCAATGTTCAATGGTGTACCAGTAATTTTGGGTGCCCGCAAGAAGGTCGTCAAAAGAAAAAGTTATCATTTCTGATGAATTGAGCAGGATAACAGGTAAA
This sequence comes from uncultured Pedobacter sp., assembly GCF_913776295.1. Classification (GTDB taxonomy): domain Bacteria; phylum Bacteroidota; class Bacteroidia; order Sphingobacteriales; family Sphingobacteriaceae; genus Pedobacter. The sequence continues at coordinate 836 of NZ_CAJYOJ010000012.1, read as the reverse complement.
CTTTGCTCTTTATTGCTGTTGTAGCAAAGCACAGTCTTAATATTTGGAAGATAAATTTTATTCTCGTTGGTAAACTTGTTATCGTTTTGCGCAAAGGCAAATGTAGAGATGAAAAATAAAACCGTAAATACTATTTTCTGCATGGTTAAAAGTAAAGTTTTATCGGGAAGGGACAAAATGGAGTTTTGGTGATTGCGGTGAAAACAATTTGTTCAGGGTTGTCAACTTGAATAGTAAGGTGGCAAGAAAGTTGATAACTCTCTAATTAATTTATTCGTGGTGTCAGATATACTATCTCTGGCGCAAGCATGTTTTTGTTTGAAAATAAGCCACGGAAACACGGATTAACACGGAAGATTTTTCGGCGTATCACCATCGCGACCGGAATGGAGGGATCTATCCAGGACGAAAATAATTGCGAATGATACAGCGATTTTTCGAGTTGTTTGGCAACCTTGAATACACTGTCATGCTGAGGGATAATTTATTGGATAAAAATCAATATGAATGACGTATACATTTCTTTTTTTGCCCCAGGGCTAAGCCTTGCCTCGGCTCGCCGCCGCCGAAGGGCTCTTTCTTTTTGATGTCAAAAAGAAACAAAACCGAGGCATTGCCGAGCTCATTAATACAAATAAAAACAATAGACAACCATTAATAAAACACCGGCTGAAAATTTTTCTTTCGAAGCCAGTGGGATGGCTTTGTCAGTGGAGCCCGAAAAATTTGTTAGGCCGGATTTAAGCGAAACGGAGATACGGTGCTACGGCCTAGCTACGCGGAAATGCATAGGTTCCGCAAGTCGCTCATTAATAAATAATTGCAAAATAACGTCA
>NZ_CAJYOJ010000011.1 GCF_913776295.1 uncultured Pedobacter sp. | reverse complement strand
ACATCATCTTTAAAAAAGGCGAAGAAGATGCAAAAATGAAGGAACTGTCTTTCGAAGATGGTTACATTATCCAATATAACGAAGGTATTGCCGTGAATGACAATACACCGATGACTTTAAGTTTTGTGGTATCGGCGCGTAAGCTAAAACTTGGCAACGCCGAACATGAAAACGATTGGCCTAAGGCTTAGTCCCTTTATGCATATCAATTAAATTGATACGCCCCGGTTTTGTCGGGGCGTATTTAGTTCAAAGCGCCTCAAATACTATATCTAAATTATCATCAACAGCTTGTAGGGTTATCCTCGTCAGCTATTTTTACATTAAAGCTCAATGATGTCTGGCCAACGCAAATATATTGCAGTAGAAAATACTTACCCCTCTGGTAAGATTTTTGGTTTGGCATCCGCACACAAAAATCATCCGAACAGTCCTTGCATAAAAATGGAATCATTTTCATTAGAGCGGTTATGCCTTAAAACCTGGCAACCGGGATTTAATTTAAGGTAATTTTTGTGATCAAGATTAATCAATATGGAAAAGAAACTCATTGCAGAAATCAATATAGAGGATAAGGAAATTACCCATTTTGCTTCCTTTAGTCTTACACAGGCTTTTAATGAACACCATTATTTTGAGCTGCGTTTTAACCACGATCAAATGGGCGCACCCGGGCTGATCACTTTGGATGACAGCCGCGATTTCGTAGGTAAAACCTTAACCGCATCCTTTGGTCATTCGCCAGAAAAGATGCAGAATTTTAAAGGTTTGGTTTCTAAAGTCGAACTATCACAAAACCATGGTTACCATGGCGTTTTAATCGTAAGCGGTTACAGCCCGACTATTTTAATTGATCGTGGTCCCGATCTGGGCTCTTATCTGGATAAAGATCTGAACGAAATTGTAAAACTGGCTACTAAAGATACCCCCGCTAACGATTTAAAGGTGGTGGCCAATGCTGCCAGAACTTCATCTATTGATTATATTATTCAATATCGGGAAAGTGATTTTGCTTTCCTAAATCGTCTCTCAGCTGAATACCATGAGTGGTTTTTCTACGATGGAAAGCAGCTTAATTTTGGTAAGCCTAACATACAGAAAGAAATATCGTTGTTTTACGGTAGGGATGTGCAGGAAATGCAGTATGCCATGGAGATTGCCCCAATCAAAAATAAACGGTTCTCCTATAATCCAAAGCAGAATGAAATGCTGCAAAGCGAGAGTACAGGTAAGGTAGACGGTACGCCTGATTTATCACATGCCGTTAAAGCCTCTAATTTAACTTTTAGCAAAACTTTTAACCAGCCCGCTTTAATCAGGGTCGACAATAATAACGATATCAAAAACCTTGTTGAGAACGAAGAAAAGGCCAACACCAGTGAACTGTTAAAAGTTACCGCCCGGGGTGATAATGCAGGATTAAGCATCGGAAGTATTGCCGAAATTACAATGAGCCTGAGAAAGGAAATGGCTTTTACCACCGAAAGTTTAGGCAAATTTCTGATCACCAGTATCAAACACCATATCGACGAGAATGGAAAATATCACAATAAATTCGAGGGAAGAATATCCACTACTGAACGTATACTGGTAAAAAACTTCGAAAAACCGCAGCCCGATATGCAGCTGGCAGATGTAATCGATAATAATGATCCACAGGGCCAGGGCCGGATAAAAGTAAAATTTAAATGGGAATGTTTAACCAATGATGTTACCGAGTGGCTGCGTGTAGTTACTCCAAGTGCAGGTATTGGCGATAGGGGCAATAACAGGGGTTACTTCGCCATCCCGGAAATAGATGATCAGGTGATGATTGCTTTTGAAGAAGGCAATATTGCGCGGCCGGTAGTAATGGGAAGTGTTTACCATAGTTCCAGCGTAGACAGCAGTCCTTTAATTAAAAACCACCTTAAAAGTATTATCACCCGGAGCGGTCACCTGGTTGAATTCGATGATGATGCAGGCACACAGGGAATAAAAATTACCGATATCCATAATAATATCATCCATATCGATACGAAAGGCAATAATATCACCATCACTGCATTGGAGAACATGACTTTGAACTGCAAAAATATGCAGATTAATGTGCAGGAGAATATGGATGTACAGGTTGGACAAAATCAATCGACCAATGCTGGTAAGGATATTGCCACTACTGCAGGAAATAATTATTCTTTAAGTGCTGTTGGCGATGTTTCTGAAACATCAAACAACAGGACGGAGCTGGCAACAAAAGATTTTAAAAGAATCGCAGATACGTCAAACGAAATTGCTTCAGAGATTAGCATGTTTAGTGCAAAAGAAAACATGACTATGCAAAGTGGTAAAATTGTCGAGCTTAACAGTGCAGAAAAATCTAATCTTTTTTAACGATGGCAATCATAAAACAGGCAAAGAATATTACGATAGAGGTGATTCAAAAATACGAATTGCGTGTTGGCATAAAACTAGAAAAGATTGCTCAGGTAATGAATGTTGAAGCCACTTCGCAAAATTTATCATTAGCCAGTAGCAAAAAAATTGTATCAAGCGGTAACAAATCATGAGTTTTAAAAAAAACAGGTATTTATTGTTGTCGTTTATTTTATTCGCGATAACAAGTTGCAAAGGACAAAAAATGGAAGAAAAATTTGAGTGGACAGGTACGGTTTCTGCTCCGGAAGAATACCCGGTTGAAGTTTATAAAGGAGTCATAATAGCCAATGATTTTACCTATAGTTTTGATGCCATTTGGGGAACGCAAAATACAGGGTGGGGCAACGATGGGGGTATTATGAGTGTTTCTACAAAGCAAATGGAAGCACCGGATTCGTTAAGTTTTACCTGGCTATCGCTAATGGAAAAGAAATTTTATACCGGTAAATGGAAATTAGATAAGGCCCGCATTGCAAAGTTATTCCATGACGGATTTAAGGATAACCTGACCAATAAAAAAGATAACTACACGTTGATAAAAATTGGCTTGGCGCCAAAAGGTAAGGTAGTTGTATGGCTTAGCGGCCCAGGTTTCCAGACGGAAGTGGGTGCTTTTGAGGCCAATGAAACGACGATTTCAAAAGAACAGGCTTATCCCAATGCTAAGTACATGCTGGAGCCAGATTTTATCACACTTACACTGGAAGATAAAATGATTATGAAGCCGGAAATTTTAGAACGTATTAAAACTGAAGGCATGCCAGATCCAGCTATTTATGAACTTTACCGCAAAAAATACCCTTGGCATCCAAAAGTTTATTTACCCGTTGGAGATCAATTGATATTATGCTATTACAACTTCCTTAACGGTGAAGAAGAAAATCGGTTTGGAGAAGACCTGGTCACTAATCCGTACCTTTTAAGAGCTGTTCCGAAGTATATAACGTTGGTTTGGAAGAAGGAAGACGGAACGAAATATGGGCTTGAAATAAAACCTTTTGATGAAAAAGAAACAATGGCTGCTTTTGAGAAATTGAGAAACTCTGGTGAGATAGACCTGATTGTAGCACTAAGTGCAGACGGTAGAGGAGCAAAAATATCGCTAAAAAATAATACAGAAGAAATTCAGCTCAATAGGGCTAAAATCGATATTAGTAAAGTAGATTAGTATGACGAGCGTTAAATTGGGCAATTATGTGCCGAAAAACGATAGAGTAGAGTATTTAGATCTTTTTGTAGGAGTGTTTTTTGATGGAACAAAAAACAATATGAATAATTCTCAAGAGCGTAGAGCCAATACACCTACTTACCAGCGTAACGGCACAGATAGCGATAGCAGTTACCAGAATGATTGGTCGAACGTAGCCAGACTTTGGGATATTTATGATAAGAGTAAAAGCATTTATTTAGAAGGTATTGGTACTGAAGATGGGCAAAAAGATAGTCAAATGGGCTATGCTTTCGGTACTGGAAGCACAGGGATAAGGGGAAAAGTAAGAAAGGCATGTGAAAAGATTTTTACAGATAAACTGAAAGGCCCGATAAAAAGCAATGGAAAAAAGAAATTAAGAAGCATTACTTTCGATGTATTTGGTTTCAGCAGGGGCGCTGCAGCAGCAAGAAATTTTGTTTACGAGATTGGTAAAAACGAATATCGGTCAAGTACCATCACAGACCCACACACTGGGATAACGTCAAGATTTGACTCAGACGGGGAAGCAACAAGTTTAGAGGTAATGCCAGCTTGTGGGCATTTAGGCAAAATGTTTAGCGCTGCCGGACTGAAAATATCTCCCAACCAGATTAAAGTAAGGTTTTTGGGTATTTTTGATACCGTATCGTCGTATTCAAAATATTTTAGTGTATCCCCTAATTTCAACGATGTTGAAGAATTACATCTCAATCAAATTGGCCGTGCACAAAATGTTGTCCATTTTGTAGCTGAAAATGAACACCGTAAGAATTTTTCTTTAACACATACACATGTTGGTAGGGAACGGGTTTTTCCTGGGGTACACAGTGATATTGGAGGAAGTTACGAAACAGACACAGAAGTAGTATCGGAATTGGCTACCTCATGGACACTTAAAGGCAATTTAGACGCTTTTAAAGTAAAACTTATAAAAGAGGGCTGGTATAAGGAAAAACAATTGAAAGTTACCGGAGGTAATATGTACTGGGCTCTAGAAGGGACAAGGTTTATTTACAAAGAGTATAGTTATATTCCCCTACAGTATATGGCAGAGTATAGTCAAAATCATAATTTGCCACTCGCTAAAAGTAAAACCGAAACAAAATATACCATTAATGGCAATCCCCTGTTACTTAGAGTCAAAGCTACGCTTAGAGATTATGTAATGGCTAACGGAACACCATATGTTTTTTCAGCAGAATTACCCAAGGATCCTGTACGGAGGCAACAGCAGGAAGACCTTCGGATATTAAGAAACCAGTATTTGCACTGGTCTGCAGATCGAAAAAGTACTTACGGCGTCATACAACCTATGTCCCCAAATGCCGATGGTAACAGGGTTACTTATTAATACGCTCGGTTATGGAAAAAGTAACTAGCCTTTCAAATTCTGCAGCTCAGGGTAAAATTAAGCTCAATATCGATCATGCGATTGATTTTGCTCCCAGGCCACGTTCTACAAGGACCTATGGTATTACCATTAAATATTATGAAGAAGGCAATCAAGAAGCGACAAAAAGATTAGATTACCAGATCCACCTGAAGGTGAACCAATTTAGGGATGAAAATAAAGTTTGGCAGTTATGTTTTGATAAAACAGAACTTTTCATAGATCGGCACGAACCCGATTTTGTGGGCGAACAGTTAGCCAGTATGGCCATGAGCGCCCTTTATCCCTTAAAAGTTGATGTAAATTCGAAAAATGAAATATTCAGGGGAATTGTTAACCATAATGAGATTTTAGACCGCTGGAAACAGGTAGCCAAAAAAATCTCCGATAAGTATGAAGGCAAATATGCGGAACTCTATTTAGAAAAGATGGAGAAAAAGATACTAGATAGGTTCGAGCTTGAATATGCATTAAGGGCAGATATGTTCTGGAACGTGTTTTTTCATCCCCAGTATCTAAAATACGATGGTAACTTATCTCAACAGAGTACATTATTTTTTCCTGTTATAGCCTATAGGAATATGGCTTTTGAAGGTGTTCAGTCTGTTGAGCCTGACTATACCAATTATGGGACATTTAAAGTGAATTTTCACTCAGAAAGTAAACTACGTGAAGAGCAAAAAATACAAATGAGGCAGGAAGGGCCTTTAAAAATGAAATTAAATGCGGCCTTTGATTTAGATCAGAATGGAGCTTTGCTTAAACACGCGCGTGTAGATTGGGATTTATATAATAAAGAAAACGGCAAAGAGATAAGCATTAAACGTATAGCATTTTCTGCCTATGAAATCGAAAGCAACGTCCCGGTAACAGATCAGCAATCGTTAATTGAAGAGGGAAATAGCGGTTTTCCTGTTGAAAAGAAAAAAGGATTTTGGGCAAGGGTATTGGGTTAAATAAAAGAGAAGAGAAATGTCACAGAAAGAAATCATTGTACAAGATGCCACCTGCCAATGCCAGTTTGGTACCACTACCGATAAATTGAAAGTGCTTACTCAGCAAAAGCATTATGTGAACGATAAAGATGGTGCACAAAAATTAATTGCGTCTCACGTAGATATCGGAATGACTTTTGAAAAAAACACCTTTGGCCAATGTAAACTTCAGCCAATTCCGGGTGGTTTTAAACCCTGTGTGCCAGCATTAACCGAATGGAAGGGCATGTATAAAGACATGGTGTTAATTAACAGTGGACAAGTTTTGGTAGAAGATAGTAAAGGTGTTTGCACCATCAGTGGTTCACCATGTATATTTTTTGCAAAAACTGGGCAGAAAGGGCAGCCTTCTCAGCAGAATATTGATAATGCTGATGAAGAGCAACAATCGCAGATTAATCCATTGGTGAATATGAAAGAGCTTGATAAGGCTGATTTTTATGAATTTTTAAATGCTGAATAGTCATGCCAGATAAAATAGAAGATACAAGAGGATTGCAAAGCTGTTTCTGGAGGGAAAATGGCAAGCTTTATTCACTTAATAAAGGGATGGGAATTTACCTAAATGCCGAAAATAAAAACGAATTTGTAGTTGATGAAAGATGTGTAGGCGGAAAAACCACCAATCCTAAGCACACCATTGAAAATGCGAGATGGGCATTCATATATGATGTGTTTTTTCAAAGCCTGGAAAAAGCAAAACCTGGCGAGGTCACCGATAATCTCTGGGGACCATTAAGCGGTGGAACAATCCCGGTAAGTAAATACGGGTTGGGTCTTAAATATAAAGTTGGCAGCACTTTTTTATTTAATCCTTCAGGTTATAGCTATTATTATGGCTTTAAACAAAGAGTAGAACTTTTTAGCGAAAGTCCGGGTACCGGCTTTTATTTTTATGTGATACCTGTAACCAAACCGAACATCTGTTATGCCTACTTTAACAAAAGTGAAGATGTCAGACGTTACGGCGATTTTGTAAACTTAGAGATCATGCTGCATGGCTATAACTTAGATAAGAAAAACAAATATCGCGGAAAAGTATACCTATTGGAAGAAGATAAGGCGAAAGGTTTAACTGGTACAGATGATTTTAAAAAAAATAATCTGTGGAAAGAACCAAAGGTTTTTACCATATCTAGGGATGCTGGAAGTTCAAGCAATTGCAATAGCTATTATAAAACTTCTTTTCCGATAGAAATCGCTTGGAAAAAGGATCAAAAAGCAAAGAAAAACTTTACAGTAGTACTCGAAATATATAAATATCATACCGAACCTGGATTAATATACGGCACAAATGAAAAAGAAGAACGGGTAGTTTTTCGGAACTTTGCCGATGAGCCTACGACTGATCTGGTTACTTATGATGCTAAAGTATTAGGATTAAAGGATATCGACAATAAATCGTCTATTTCAAGCCGCTTTATCGTATCTGAAGAGTTGATGCCCGACTTTTTGAACAGGATTGAAGCAAAAAAAGTAAATCAGATCCAGTACATTGGTGATATCAGGTATACCAAAAAGGAATTTGATCCCTGCGGTTATTCAAAAATCGTGATCAAAGATGATGGAGATAAAGAAAGAAGTGCTTTTACCTGCTTTGATGAAGACATTTTAACCACAGGGGGGGACAAAACTGGTCAGCCGTTTTCCATCATTGCCGGAGAAAAGAGAAAAGACGTATCCATTACGGTAGAAAATTTGCATAATAAAAATGTACCGTGTAATGGCCTATTACTTCCAAGCGGACAAAAACATGATTCCCCTGACCATGTATTCTTATTGGATAGGGCCATTGCGGCAGAAAAAACAGACAAAGGCTACACTACTATTAAAGATCCTACGCAAGAGAATGATACCGATGTAATTCCGGATAAAAACAAGGCTCCTTCTGAGGACGTATCAGAAGTACAGGTTCTACAAAGTGAATTCAAAGGTGATAACCAGATTGTTTTAAAACTCAATTACATTTACAATAAAGTTTGGCTCGAAAGGAGCTTAGGGGATAACGCAGCTTCTGAATTTATGTGGATGTTCAACTATTTCTGGTTAAGCGATTCATTGGCGCAAACTTATTATCTCCCAGTTAGCACTTGCAGATACCCGAACCAAATTGCCAAAATAAAGGTATATCCAGATATGGAATGGGAGTTTAGTCTAAAGCTATCTTCCGATACGCCAGAGGTTTATTCGCACACCAATATGCCTGCCGGTGTTACTTCAAGGCAGAACAGGATAAAAACTTTGGCCGCTTCTAACAATCGCAGGTTTTTAAATGGTGAAGTATCATTCGATCTCGCTATTAAGGCAAAATCAAGTGATTTTACTAGGGAGATATCAGGCGGATATGCGGCAAAAATAGAGCCTTTTTTAAGGGCATTAATCAAGGTAAAAGAAACATTGGATGATATAACCGGCGTCACCAAAGCCAGAAATGGAATGGCGGCGAAATTGGCTTCAAAACTGCCGATAAAAATGTTGCCCATTACTTTCCAGATGGATTATCCGGTAATTTCGATTGCCGGAACCTGGAAACTTGAACCGGACAAGGAAAAAATATATAATGTAAGGAGAACAGGGACCATATCCCTTGGTTTTACCCCATTGATAAAAGGAACAGGTAAACTTGATCTAATCGCCTGTGCTGAATTTATCCCAGCTGCCGGGCAGGTAATCAAAGCAATACGTACCGCTGCCGATGTTGCTGGAATAGAAATTTGGTTTAACCTTCTTGCGTTCGGACAGATAGATTTAAAGGCAAATATAACATTGGGACAAGAGTATGGTATAGAACCCTTAGAGGCGGGTACTACTGTGGGTATCGGAGCTGAATTAGGGATCAAAGCGGCAGCTGATGTTCCAAAGATCAGTTTTAACTCACGTCCTTCGGACGAAGGTTTTGGCGTCGAATTCGAAGCATCTGCAAGGGGTGAAACCTCACTTATCTTTTCTGGTAAAACCGGTGCAAGCAACGAAGGAATGTATATTGAAGCCGGCATAGGATTTGGGGGGCTATTGGTTTATGTAACTGCAAAAGCAAAAATATGGAGGGCAAAAGTTGGGGTGGACAATGAAGCACACGAATTGGTAGAGCCTAAACCAGATATGCTTAAAGGACGTTATTACTATATTAAAAACAAATAAATGGGCAGAAAAATTATACTCGGCATCTCCATTTTAATTCAATTCTTGAATATTGGATGTCAGGCACAAAATGATAAAAAAACAATGGAACAAATTATTAGCGATATCAAATCCCAGGTAAAAACATATAGCGAGACACCAGTTTATACTGTTCAGATGAATAAACAAGGTTGCAAAATGGTGCTAGAAATGCAGGATAACGTAGATTATAGGATGGTGGAGAACAATGGCGAAAGTATGATGTTGCCGCTTAATGCAATGATTACAAAGAGCGGTCCACAAACGGCCATTGTTAAAATTTATCCAAAAGATGGAGAAGATTTTATATCCAAATATGCACATGTTAAATTAACTTTTTATCACGCGCCCAATAAAAACAGCAGGTTGTCTGATTATAAAAAAATAACAGAATTTGAACTTCCTTCCGGATTGGAGGAAAAAAAACTTCCCTATTACGAAACCAAGATCCAGTTTGCAGCCACAGTACCTTTTGATTACAGTAATGAGTTGGCCGAAGCAAAAGACCTGAAAACTGTTCCCAACATTGAACAAAAAGTAGTAAAAAAATATAATGAAATACGCAGTGCTTGTGAGAACCTTGATTCATTGGCGTACAATAAATATCTGGTGCACTCTTCGGCCTTGGTTTACAATACAACATACACTAGTAAGGAGCAGATCGCAGAAAAGGAAACTTCTGGTGATTTGCTTGCCCTTGTTGATCCGCAGGTAAAGAAAAGATCTTTTATTCCCATCCAGAACTACTCGGTTCAGTATTATGCAAGCGGAAAAATAGTAGCTTTATGGCAAAAAAACCATTCCCCTATTTTACATTTAAAAGGTGAAGTCGCTTCCTCTAAAGAAGGCTCAGAAGCGAAGTTATTTGAAGCAGGAGATCCAATTTTTTTATACATGCCAAAAGGCTCTGAGGCCCTTAAGGTTTGGTAGTAGCTAATGTTTCTCAGCCTATACTTCCAAAAAATACTTATTTAAATAATTTTTTATATTAAAAAGTATGATCGCCAAAAAAATTTCAGTTGTCTTATTCAGCTATTTCATACTTTTTAGATTTTATGCTGTTTGCTCATTATTCTATTCCTTCATTATACAGGCACCTAACAAAAGCCTAATAAGGAACACAAACGATGGTTATCAGCTGACCATTTTTCAACTCGAATTTTATTTTTTTCTTATTATTTTATATAGTTTCAGGCCGTCGCGTTTTAAAAAAACGATTGCTAAAAGCTATAAAGAGAATGGAAATGAAACAACCTCAAAAAAATCTTTTTTCTGGATTGTCTATATTGGTATGCTACTGGCCGTTTTTGGAATACCTTTATTAATATTAAAAGATTCAATAGCTGGTGTATTTGAAATAGTTACTGTAGCCAACCAGTATATTGTTGAAAGCTTTGGTTTATTGGTAATGGCCGTTATTTTTATTGGATTAAATCTGATGGGCTTTTACTACGATTTCGTAAATGCGTTTGATCATGCCAAGACTCAGTTTTTCAGGTCTTTGTTCGCGTTTATGTTAACTGTCCCGATTTCAGCTTTTTTGTATCTTATTTCAATTGTATTACAGAAAAAAGCCGACGCATTAATCATAATCTGTTTGGCCTTTAACCTTTCTTTTCTGTATCTTACATTATTAGGTTTCTGGAAACAAAGAAAATAACACGTTGGCATTAAAATTTAGATTTCAATCCGTTTCAAAATCTAAAACTTTAGCCTAAAAAGACTACTGTATTTTTGATTATATTAAACCTTATCTTTCAACAACAATTTAATCACATTTTTTAGCGCAGGGTTCCGGTTAGATTCTTTCCAGATCATATACAGTTCTGTCCGCTGCGGAATATGGGTAAGTTCTACAAATTTTACATTTTCCTGGTAGCCATATTGCAGGCCGGTCGGAACAATGGCAATGCCCAGGCCTTCCTCTACCAGTTTGAAAATTGTTAGTGCATTGACCGATTTATGATAGGTTTTGGGTTTAAAACCATGATCCTCACAAATGCTCATCATCAGGTCGTAATAAAATGGACTATCATCGCTTGAAAAGAAGATAAAAGGTTCATCGCCTAGTTTTTTTACCGCTTCATAACTGGCCTTTTTCATCGGGTGACTTTTAGGCAATACCAGCGAGAAAGTATCCTGATGGATCATGTGTTTAGAAATGCCAGGATTAAATTGCTGCATTCTTACAAAACCGATATCAAGCCTATCTTTTCCCAGTAATTCGATCTGTAGCTTATTGGGCATTTCATCCAGATTGGTACTGATTTCCGGAAAATCTTTATGCAGTTTAAAAATCACTTCAGGCACAATTTTTTGCGCGGCAGATCCTAAAAAGCCAATGCGAAGTTCGCCCTGTTTACCCTCATTGATATTGCTGATCTGTTTCTTAATGTTCTCGATATGGCCAAACAGAAAGTCTACCTCCCCCTTAAGGTAAAGCCCCGCCTCGGTAAGTGTTACTTTTTTCTTGTTCCGGTCAAATAGAGGCGCATTGAAAATTTCCTCCATTTGTTTAATCTGCCGGCTCAATCCGGGTTGCGAAATAAATAAGCGATCCGCAGCCTTTCTGAATTTCAGCTCCTCTGCCAAAACCTGAAAGTATTTTAAGTGCCTAAGCTCTATCTGATAACTCATGGTTATTGCCTGATGATGTAATTGGTATTTATAGGTATCAAATATAGGGCTTATTTTTGTTCAAAAACTGCATCTATGAGCCAACAAAAGATTTTCAATTATGGAACTGATCATTTAACCGCGAAACTGGCTTTGGCCATCAGTAAGGGTGAAGTAAAAGGCATATTAAACGAAAGTATAAGAGATAAGGTGCTTAAAAGCAGCGGGGTGGTAGAGCGAATTGCGGTTTCAGATAAGGCTGTTTATGGTATCAATACCGGATTTGGTCCGCTTTGTACTTCCATGATCTCAGCTGCAGACACAAGGAAACTCCAGGAAAACATTTTGAAAAGTCATGCTGTGGGTGTTGGTGAACCGATAGATAGCGAAATATCAAAATTGATGTTGGTGTTAAAGTTGCAAGCCCTGGCCCAGGGATACTCGGGCATCAAAATCGAAACGCTTGACAGAATGATCTGGTTCTTAGAAACCGGTGCCACTCCGGTGGTTCCTAAGCAAGGCTCTGTTGGTGCTTCTGGCGATCTTGCCCCCCTTTCTCATCTATTTTTGCCTTTAATTGGTTTAGGCAAGGTTCATTATAGAGGCGGAATTGTAGCAACAGCGGAATTGTTAAAGCAACATCATATAGAACCCATACAATTAGGCCCCAAAGAAGGTCTGGCTTTAATTAATGGCACACAGTTTATCGCTGCACATGCCGTTATGGTGGTGCAACGTTTGGAAAATGTGCTGGCATCAGCAGATATTATTGCTGCCATGATGATTGAAGGCCTGCAGGGATCAGAAAAACCTTTTCATGCACAACTGCACCAGTTGCGGCCATACCCGGCAAATATTGCTGTGGCAGAACAGGTTCGTAAACTCCTGGAGGGTTCTGAAATCATGAAATCACATGCCGATTGCGCCAAGGTACAGGATCCGTATTCTTTGAGGTGTATTCCGCAGGTGCATGGCGCTTCCAGGACTGCCTGGTTGCACTTGAAAGAAGCTTTAGAAATCGAACTGAATTCGGTAACCGATAACCCGGTGATATTTAATGATGATTTAACGATTAGCGGAGGTAATTTTCATGGTCAGCCACTGGCTTTGCCACTGGATTATGCTTGTTTGGCAGCTGCTGAAATTGGAAATATCAGCGACCGGAGAATTTATCTTTCGCTTGAGGGGAACACCCCCGGTGTGCCAAAATTGCTGATGAAAGAAACCGGATTAAATTCAGGATTCATGATTGTCCAGTATACTTCGGCGGCGTTGGCCAGTGAAAATAAAGGTTTATGTTTCCCGGCCAGTGCCGACAGTATTCCAACCTCCTTAGGTCAGGAAGATCATGTAAGCATGGGTTCGATCAGTGGGCGTAAGGCGCTGCAGGTAATCGAGAACGTAGAGAAAATTTTGGGCATAGAACTATTTTGTGCCGCACAGGCAGTTGATTACCATCATCCACTAAAACCGGGTAAAATATTGGCTGCGGTACATGATTTCGTGCGTGCTGAAATTGATCATTTTGAAGAAGACCTGATCATGTACGATAGAATGGATAATGCCATTGAGATGGTGCAGAAAGGTAAAATCGTAGCCATTGCCAACAAGGCAGCATCAGCCTTGGATTAAGAACTTAATTTTCAGATTATGGATTTTAAAGCAGAGTTATTAGCTGGCATTCCTGCAATATTGCCGGCAAAAAAGAATAGAAATCCGGCGTTGAACCACGCCCCGGTAAGGAGAGCAGTCTTAAATGCTGAAGAGAAGAAACTAAGCATCAAAAATGCTTTACGATACTTTCCTAAAGCTTGGCATCTGGAACTGGCACAGGAATTTCTGTCCGAACTTGAAAATTACGGACATATCTACATGTACCGTTTCATGCCGGATTATGCCATTTACGCCAGGCCGATAATTGAATATCCCTGTCGTACGTCACATGCGGCCGCGATCATGCTCATGATCCAGAATAATCTGGATCCCGCCATCGCACAGCATCCCGAAGAGTTGATTACTTACGGTGGTAATGGTAGCGTATTTCAAAATTGGGCCCAGTATCTTTTAACCATGCAGTATCTCGCTATTATGACTGATCAGCAAACGCTGAATATCTATAGCGGGCATCCGCAGGGATTATTTCCGTCCAATGCCGCGGCGCCCCGTGTTGTGGTTACGAATGGTATGATGATCCCTAATCATTCTTCGCCCGAAGACCTTGAAAAATTTAATGCCTTAGGCGTGACCCAATATGGTCAAATGACGGCAGGTTCTTATATGTATATTGGTCCCCAGGGTATTGTGCATGGTACAGCCATTACTTTGATGAATGCTTTCCGTAAAAAAGGGTTTTACGGAAAAGAGGTGGCTGGTAAAATCTTTTTAACGGCTGGTTTGGGCGGCATGAGTGGGGCACAAACCAAAGCAGGAAATATTGTAGGTTGCATTACGGTATGTGCCGAAATAAACCCAAAGGCTGCAATTAAAAGGCATCAACAAGGCTGGGTAGATGAGTTGATTGAGGATTTGGATGAACTGTTAAAAAGGGTTTTATTGGCCAGAAACGAAAAACAAACGGTTTCGTTAGCCTATATCGGTAATATAGTGGATGTTTGGGAGCGTTTTGATCGGGAAAATATTGACGTGACGATTGGTTCCGACCAAACCTCGCTACATAATCCGTATGCCGGGGGCTATTATCCCGTAGGCTTAAGTTTTGTTGAAGCCAATAAAATGATGGCCGAAGCACCAGATCAGTTTAAAGTTTATGTACAAGAATCGTTAAAAAGGCAGGCAAAAAGCATTAACAATCATACAGCGAAGGGAGCTTATTTTTTTGACTATGGAAATGCTTTTCTGTTGGAATGTAGCAGGGCAGGAGCTGATATAGTGGCACCAAATGGTACAGATTTTAGGTATCCATCCTATGTGCAAGATATTTTAGGGCCGTTATGTTTCGATTATGGATTTGGTCCATTTAGATGGGTTTGCGGGTCAGGAAATGAAAAGGATCTTGATTTAACCGACCGCATGGCGAAAGAAGTGATGGAAGAAATAAAGCTTACAGCACCTTCAGAAATACATCAACAGTTACAAGACAACATTAATTGGATTATAGCGGCCAAAGAAAACCGATTAGTAGTGGGGTCAAAAGCCCGGATTTTATACGCTGATGCTGAGGGAAGGGCAAAAATCGCCTTTAGATTTAATGAAGCCATTAAAACTGGCGAATTATCCGCACCGGTTATCCTGGGGAGGGACCATCACGATGTAAGCGGAACAGATTCGCCTTTTAGAGAAACCAGCAATATCTACGACGGAAGCAGGTTTACGTCAGATATGGCTATTCATAATGTGATCGGCGATAGTTTTAGAGGAGCAACCTGGGTTTCGATCCATAACGGTGGTGGTGTAGGCTGGGGCGAAGTGATAAATGGTGGTTTTGGATTGGTACTGGATGGAACTGCGCAGGCTGCTGAGAAATTGCATAACATGCTTTTTTATGACGTGAACAACGGGATCGCCAGAAGGAGCTGGGCCCGTAATAAAGAAGCCCGTTTTGCCATCGAACGCGAAATGGCACGTACAACTGATTTAAAGATTACGCTGCCAAATTTAGTCGATGAAGAACTGTTTAATGATTTGGGGTTAGCGTAGTTCTTGACGAAAGATACCTTATATTGTCATTCTGAACGCAGTGAAGAATCTTTTATGATTATAGAAAGATTCTTCCTTTCACTTAAAATGACAAATTAAATTTAATTGTGAAAAGTTTGAAACAACCATTTTTTAGAGAAACTTAATTCAATCCGTGAATATGTTTGTGATCTTTGCAGTTAAAAAAGCAGTAAATTTAACTCAAAGGCAAAGTAAAATGAAAAACAGAGCCCTTTCCTTCTTCACTTTCAGCCCAAATTCTGCCGCCATGCCTTTCCACAATTTCTGCACTCAGGTAAAGCCCGATGCCGAAGCCTGAAATAGTGTGGTTGCCCTGTACCCGGTAGTAACGTTCAAAAAGCCTGTCAATATCTTCAGGTTTTATACCGATGCCTTCATCTTTAATCTGAACTTCCACCTCAGCATCACTTAATTTACAACTTATTTCAATAGACGTTCCATTGTCAGAATATTTTATTCCGTTACTGATCAGGTTAGAAATCACATTACCGATTTTATCCCTATCTGCATGAATGTCGACCCCACAGGTAGGATGCAAGATAATCTGATGGGAAGATTGTGAAATATAAGCTTCCTCGATGGTTTCTTTCAACAGGTCATCTAAATGGAAGTTTGTTTTTTCGATCAGGAGTTTGCTGGATTCCAAACGCGATACATTCAGGAAGCCGTTGATCATGGTTGTCATTTTTCTGATCTGGCTGTTGGTTTTTTCCAAAGCCACCATGGCATAATTATCTTCATCTTTTTTAGCCTTACGCTGCAAAACCTGTACAAAGCCGTTTATGGCTGTTAGTGGTGTTTTTAATTCGTGACTAACCATTCCGATGAAATCATTCTTACGAAGTTCGTCTAGTTTTTGCTCCGTAATGTCGATAAAGAGACCAGAATACTCTGTGATATGGCCATGCTGATCTACAAATACTTTTCCAGTTGTCCTGACCCACTTGTCTTCGCCCGTAATTAAATTGGTTACCGGATATTCATTGTCGCTTGAAGAATGACTGTTTAAAGCGTTTAAAAAGGATTTTTTCAGAGTATCATGATAGTCGGAATGGACCGCATTCATGATATCCTCCATTTTTGCAGGCTCATTAAGTGGTAAGCCGAGTAGATTTTTAACGAATCCCGACATGGTAATCTCAAGTGTTTTAGGATCGATGCTCCAGGTACCCATTTTTCCGGTATCAATGGCCTGGAGTAACCTTTCTTCACTATCTGCCAATTTTTTGGTGTACTGGAGCAGGTCTTCATGGGTTTGAGCAAGTTCTTCGTTGGTTGCAGCCAATTCCTCATTTGCTGCTGCCATCTCAATATTCATATCCTGAAGTTCTTCCTGATGGAGTTTTCGCTCCGTAATATCCGGACTTACCGTAGCGATTGCCGTAATCTCCTCCGTTTCCTGATCTTTTATGGCAAAACCATTCCATTCAATCCAGAATGGATTTCCCGTTTTTTCATGCCAGAAACGGATTTCCTGTTTGAAATTGGTGCCCTGTAAAACTCCGGGTAAGAGTTTTTCGGCAACAGGTCGGTCTGCAGGGAAAATAACCTCCAGTATATTTCGGTTCCTAATATTCTCCCAGCCCAACTTTCTTAATCCGGCAGGATTTAAATATTGGATAGACATGTCTAAGCCAACTAAGGCGATAAATTCTGAACTTGCTTCGATGAGCTTATTCAAATTTAAGCGCTCCAATTCAATTAACTTTCGTTCGGTAATATCAATACAGGAACTGATGTAGCCTGCAAAAGAACCATCGGCGTGAAATCGTGGCGGAGCACTCGAAAGCAGCCATCGGTAATCGCCTTTTTGGGTCAGGATTCTAAATTCTCCGGTAAATGGCTTTTTATCGCGAAGGGCTGAAAGGTAAATATCCAGATATCGATCACGATCTTCGGGATGGATCAGGTCAGCCCAGCCAAAGGCGAGCAACGCCTCCATCGACCTCCCAGTTAAATTTGTCCAGGGTTTATTAAAATAGATCGCATTACCGAATTCATCACCAACAGTGATGAAAATATCGGTTCCCTCTGCCATGGTTTTAAAGCGTTTTTCGCTTTCCGACAGTTGGTTAAACCGTTCCAGAACTCTTAATTCGAGTTCGTTATTTAAAACATGTAAAGTCTCCTGAGTTTCCTGTAACTCTTCGTTTGTAGCTACCAGTTCTTCATTGGTTGCCGCGAGTTCTTCCACTGTAGCCGCAAGTTCTTCGTTCAGCACCTGTTCCCGTTGCAATGCTTCTTCTTTCTCCTGCTCCCGTTCTACGGCTTCACGCCTTAATACCCGCTCGCTTACATCAACCGCGGTATGTAAAATACAGATGGTTTTGCCCTCGTCATTTTTGATAGCACGATATTCAAAATCAAAATAAAAGGTCTTTAACTCCCCATCAACAATCAGGTCGGCAGCTGTATCCTTTCCCGATATCAAGAGGCCTTCAAGCCAAACCTTTCTGAACATCTCAATAAAAGGCTGCCCCTTTAATTCTGGCAGGGCGTCTTCAAGCGACTTCCCAATTACACTCCTGTCTTTGCCCCAAATTCTGAGCATTGCATCATTGGCAGTCTGTATGATGGCTGTTTCGCCTATATGAATTGCAGTTGCGGTATGAGTGTAATTAAAAACTTCTACTAATTGATCATTACTTAAAAAAGGACTGGATTGGCTCATTCTGTATTTTTACGGCGTAATCTAAAATAAATATTTTACTTAAGTTTCAAAATAAAGGACCTAAGTAACATTTCTTTAATACAAACTATATACTAACCATAACCTCTTTAAAAAGGTTTTTGATTAGGTGAATTTCTGACGCATATTGCGTGTTTTTTCTGCAGCCAAAATACAAAGTGTTGGTGAGCTTTGAAGTGCCCTCCCAAATTATCTTAATTTTCTGCTCTTCAACTTCTTTTTTGCAAAGAAAATCGGGTATAATAGCCAAACCTTGTCCGCCGGATAGGCATCGGACAATCGAATTAAGGTTAGGTACGATGTAGTTTGGCCGGAAATCGGCATGCTTACCAAAGTTAAGCTGCCAAAACCGTAACAGGTGTTCCATATCGCCCGCGGTACCGTACCATTTTTGTTGTTTTAACCAAGCCTCCGTTCCCGGCAGGTCTTTCTTTTTAACCAGTGCATCAAAAGTTTTCGCATCGGTTTCTATTCCGCCTACTAAAACAATGGTTTCGGAAGAAAAGGCTTCATGTTCTACATTGGGAGAATTGCCTTTTTGTGGGGTAATAATGAGGTCTAAAATGCCTTTATCCAGTTGATCTAACATCTCCGGATATTCACCAAAACGGATAATAACATTAAATGGCAGGGTAGAAATATATTGCTCAAGCGTAATCTGAAAAGTTTCAAAACACATGCCTACGCTAATGGTTGGAGTATGTTTCTCTGTACTTTTCTGAAAATGTTTTTCTGCATCCTCCAGTCTGGTCAGCGGTTCTGTAATAAAATTGTACAATACTTTACCCTTTTCGGTAGGAATCATTTTCCTGCCCGTACGCTCAAACAGTTTATAGCCCACGTAACTTTCTAAAGAGCTTAAATGCAAACTTACACCAGGCTGCGAAATGAATAGGCTTTCTGCTGCACCGGTTAAGGTTCCGGTTTTATAAATTGCCTTAAAACTTCTGTACCATTCTAAATTAACCATATCCGAAGTATTATAATTCTGATACAAATCTATAAATTAACTTATTTTAATAATATATGAAGGAGTGATAATTTTGTGTCATTAAATAGGGAAAAACAAAATGACAAAAATATTCATCATCAACGGCGGGCAAAAGTTTGGTCACTCAGGTGGCAGGTTCAACGAAACAATAGCTAATGCCACTTTCGATTTCTTCTCTTCACTGGACAAATTTGAGGTAAAAACAACCAATATCAATAATAATTATAATCCTAAAGATGAAGTAGAGAAGTATGTTTGGGCAGACGTTGTAATTTACCATACCCCAATCTGGTGGTTTCAGTTGCCACATGGATTTAAAAAATACATTGACGTGGTGTTTACCGAAGGTCATCAAAAAGGGATTTACATTAGCGATGGGCGCAAGGCTGACAATCCAACACGGAATTATGGTACCGGTGGTATGCTGCACGGGCGGAAATATATGGTTACATCATCATGGAATGCACCAAAAGAAGCATTTACCTTACCCGGAGAATTTTTTAAGGAAACCAGTGTGGATGATGGTGTTTTGTTCGGTTTCCATAGAATGAATGCCTTTACAGGAATGGAGCAAATAAATGGCATCCATTTTCATGATGTAGAAAAGAATGCAGATATTAGGATCGCACTTCAATCCTACCGTGAACATTTAACGCAAATTTTTTTGAACACTAAGGTATAGTATATGAGCATTTATTTAACAGCAATAGTTAAAGGCAAAAGAGAAACTGTGGCAGAATTAAGGACCATGCTGCTGGATATGGTAGTAAATTCGCGTAGAGAGCAAGCCTGTATTCAATACGATCTGCATGAGGAGGTAGATAACGACACTTTTATTTTTCAGGAGGAATGGAAAGATCAGGCGGGTTTGGACCTGCATAATAAGCAGCCTTACCTATTAGATTTTGCGGCTCAAGCCAATCGGTTAACCAAAGAGATTGTGATCTATAGAACAGAAAAGCTAGCCTGATTATTGTTTGGTGTACCTGGTGGTTAATGCAGACCCTGCGGAGGCAATTACAACAAAAGCCACAGCGAAGCACTCTTTTAAACTCAGGTATTCCTGTAAAAAAACGAGTGCTGCCAATGAAGCCATAGCAGGCTCCAGGCTCATCAAAATACTAAAGGTGCGAGGCGGAAGCTGCTTAAATGCTTTCATTTCTAGGGTGAAGGGTATGGCGCTTGATAGTAATGTAAGTGCCGCTCCCAACCCTATTAATTTAGGATTCAGCATGCCCAGACCGCCACCATAAATACCGAAAGGCAAAATGACTATTGTTGCAAATAACATCCCAATGGCAACGGCATCGCCTCCTTTCATGATCCTGGAAATTCTGCCGCCCAAAATGATATAACCTGCCCAAAAAACACCAGCCAACAGCGCCAGCAGTACACCAGTTAAATTGAGCCCGGTTCCCGTCCAGGGGGTAATTAAGATGATACCGGTAGCAGCAAGCACTACCCAAAGAAAATCGATAGGTTTTTTCGAACCAAAAATGGCAACACCCAGTGGGCCAACAAATTCTAAAGTTACCCCTAAACCAATCGGAATTCTCGCGATGGCCAGATAAAAAACCATATTCATTACGCCTAAACAAATACCATACAGGATCACATATTTCCACTGTCTGGCATTTAATTTATATAGGTTTGGTCTAAAGATAACCAGTAAAATCAACGCTGATAAACCAATGCGTAAAGATGCGGTTGCAGCAGCCCCAATTTGAGGAAAAAGGCCTTTCGCAATTGCCGCCCCACATTGCACACTGATAATAGACAGTAAAATAGCAGGTATAGGTGGAATATTGATTTTGCTCTTCATTCAGGGGTTACGTAAATGATGCGCAAAATTAGGTAATTATAAACTGCTAAAAATTTAAAATAAAAAAAGGAGAATCAGATTACGCTGTTTCTCCCTGTATGCGATATTGAGCTTATCAACAGAAAAGTTCCTGTTCATCCCTGTTTTCAGTAGGGATTTTCTTTAAAAAATCATCAAATGCCGGCCCTTCATAATCAGAGTATGTTCCGTAAGCATCTAATACATAACCAATATTTTTTTCTCTGTCTTCTATCAGATACAATACGGAGTTATCTGCAGGGTCTGAATCTCCTTCAAACCGGTAAGTTTTAACAATCGTTAAATCTTCGGGCTTATAAATTTTTCCCAGCGATTTACTTTGCATCTTACCATGATCAGACATTTTTAATTCGTTATCTTTTCCTTTCAGCCTCAATTTTTCCAAAATTTGACTTAAAGTGTTCATTTCATTTGGCTGTTCCATAGTTGTACTATTTTATAGTAATTAAACAAGTGGCGCGCAAAATGGTTTTGCCATCATTCTTTTAAAGCAAACTCAATGATTGCCCATCTGTTCTTTTTTAAACTAAAATTTAATCATATGAAAAATTATTTTTTAAGCTTAGCAATTGCAAGCATTGCAGTTGTAAGTGGCTGTGCCAAAAACGATAAAGAAATTGCTCAGGCTACGTTAACCGAAACGGCTGACAATACCAAAACCATCGGAACAGCAAAGTTTTATGAATTGAGTGATGGAAAAATTAAAATGGATATTGAAATGAATTTCGCGGCACGGGCAGATAGTAATGTGGCGGTACATTTTCATGAGCATGGCGATTGCGGCAATATGGGCGAAAATACTCACGGCCACTGGAACCCAACAAAAGAGGCCCACGGCAAATGGGGATCGGCAGCTTACCATAGTGGCGATATTGGCAATATCATGTTAGATGCTAAAGGCCATGCCACACTTTCAGTTACCACTGATCGATGGAGTATTAAAGATGGAGATGTTAAAAATATTATTGGCAGGGGAATCATTGTACACGGAGGTACAGATGATTATACCACGCAACCTACGGGCAACTCCGGACCGCGCGTAGGTTGTGGCGTAATTGAAGCGGTGAAGTAATGATATTAAGATGGTCATCCGGATAGTTATCAGAGCCAAGAATGCTTTTCCCAAGCGGTTAAATTTTAGCCGCTTTTTTTATGCAATTTGGAGGGGTTTGTCATCATCATTAAAAAACCTGAATCATTATGGCAACGCTAAACGAATCTCAAAGCGGCAAGGCTGCAAAAGGAAAAACCAAAAAACCAACGCCAAGAGTAGATCTTACCGCAATGGTAGATCTTATGTTTCTGTTAACTACATTTTTTATGCTCACTACAACGCTGAGCCGGTTAAATGCTGCAGATATTGCAAAGCCAGTTAATGAGCATGATATTGATCTTGCTCCATTCCCCGAATCGCGTACCATGACTATCGTACTGGGTAAAGATAATAAGGTTGTTTCTTATATCGGTACTATCGAAAAGGCCAATATGAAAATGATGCCTGTGGCAGATCTCCAAAAAGAAATTTTGGCGAATAAGCTATTGGTTGCAGCTACCCATCAGCATAATCCATCAAAGCATATGATTGTAATCATCAAACCAGGTAAGACAGCCAGGTTTCAAAACTTTGTAGATGTGGTTGATGAAATGAAAATTGCAGATATTAAATCTTACAGCATAGATGATGAGCATTTCGATGATAAAGAGTTATTGTTTATGAAGAATAATCGACTTTAATGTTTTTATTGTTTGTGGTGTCGGATGTTGCCATCCGACACAAGATCGGCATAGTAGAGAGAAAAGATAAATATTATTTGTAGTTTTTTGGAAAGCAAATGCAGTAGCTTTTTTTAATGCCTGTCCTGCTTTTTGCTTCAATCTTTTTTGACTTCACTTTAACTGCGGTAAATGTTCATTGAGGGTAGCAAAAAAGGATTTTCGCGTCAATCCCGTTTAGATAGGTGATGTTTTAGCTCCTATTGCCGGAAAACAACAGTGCTTCAAGTATCTGCTTTTGAGGGAAGATTTTCTTCCTAAGAACCACCTGCCTCACTTAAATAAACCTGACAGGAGCGATCCGGATGTAAAGTCGGGATAAAGCGGATGGCGGGGCTTTCGGAACCAAAGCATGACGACCCCTGCTTTTCAAAAAACAGTCTTACTGCGGTTTGTAAACCACTAAATTTACAGCTGGGAAAATTTAGCTGTAAGTTGGCAAAATAAAATAGGCGTTCTGCCATGTTGCAAAACGCCTATTTATATCATTTATTTAAAAAGTTAAATGGCAAAAGCAGCCTTAACCTGATCTACGTAATCTAATTTCTCCCAGGTAAACAAATCAACTGAAACCGTTTTTTCTTCACCGTTTGGCGTTCTGAAAGTTTTGGTAACCGTTTCTGGGGTACGGCCCATGTGTCCATAAGCTGCAGTTTCACTGTAAATCGGGTTTCTTAATTTTAAACGTTGCTCAATAAAATAAGGACGCATATCGAAAATCGACTCCACGATTTTAGCGATCTCGCCATCTGTTTTACCAACTTTACCTGTTCCGTAAGTGTTGATATAAATACCCATTGGTTTAGCCACACCGATGGCGTAAGATACCTGAACCAAAATTTCATCAGCGATACCGGCAGCCACCAAATTTTTAGCGATATGGCGGGTAGCATAAGCAGCACTTCTATCTACTTTACTTGGATCTTTACCAGAGAAAGCTCCGCCTCCGTGGGCGCCTTTACCACCGTAAGTATCCACGATGATTTTTCTACCGGTTAAACCCGTATCTCCATGCGGGCCACCGATTACAAATTTGCCGGTTGGGTTAATATGGTATTCGATTTGATCATTAAACAAGTGTGCATATTGCGGATTGTTTTTGATGATGCGCGGAATTAAAATGTTAACCAGGTCAGTTTTGATTTTAGCCAGCATGGTTGCTTCTTCGTCAAAGTCATCATGTTGTGTAGAAATCACAATGGCATCAATGCGAACAGGTTTATTGTTATCGTTGTACTCTAACGTCACCTGGCTTTTGGCATCCGGGCGTAAATAAGTGATTTCATTATTTTCGCGACGTAAAACAGCTAGTTCCTGTAATAATTTATGAGAAAGGTTTAGTGCCAAAGGCATATAATCTTCAGTTTCGTTTGTTGCATAACCAAACATCATACCCTGATCGCCCGCGCCCTGTTCTTCTTTGCTGCTTCTATCTACACCCTGGTTAATATCTTGCGATTGCTCATGTATAGCAGATAAAATACCGCAAGAGTTAGCCTCAAACATGTATTCGCTTTTGGTATAACCAATTTTCTTGATTACATCACGTGCAATCTGCTGTACATCTAAATATGTTTTAGATTTTACCTCACCCGCCAAAATAACCTGACCCGTAGTAACCAAAGTTTCGCAAGCTACTTTTGATTCTGGATCGAAAGCCAAAAAGTTGTCAATTAATGCATCCGAAATTTGATCGGCGATTTTATCTGGGTGACCTTCAGAAACAGATTCTGATGTAAATAAATATGACATTTATTAAATAATTAATGATAAATAAACAAATTGATGATTGCCAAACCCCTTGGAAGCAGGTGTTGAATTGATTGAAAGGAGGCATTAGCAATTTTTTTAAGTGGTTGCAATCCGGTCCCGAGGTATCGGGATAGCAAATCAATCCACTTTTTACTGTCGCAAAATTAGCATATTTTCTTTATTTCAAAAATTATAGATTATTTTGTGCACTCAATCTTACACTTTGCACACAAAGATCAATATTCTCTTTATCATCAACCCTATCTCTGGTGGGCGGGGGAAACGGCGTATTCCCGATTTTATAGACAAATACCTGGATAAGGAAAAGTTTAGTCCCAATTTTGTTTTTAGTGAATATGTGGGGCATGCCGGCGAACTGGCAGACGAAGCCGCTACAAAAAATTTCGACGTAATTGTTGCAGCCGGCGGTGATGGTACCATAAACGAAGTAGCTACAAAAGTATTAAAGCATGATAAAATTCTGGGGATTTTGCCCTTAGGATCTGGCAATGGCCTTGCCCGTTTTTTAAATATTTCCAAAAACTTAAAGTATGCGCTTTCCATTATCAATAATTTCAAGATTGATGAGATTGATACGGCTGAGTTTAACAAAAAATGTTTTTTCAACCTGGCGGGAATGGGCTTTGATGCTCACCTGAGTGCTATTTTCTCGAAAGATAAAAAACGTGGGCTGTCGGGCTATGTAAAATTGGGTTTTAAGGAGGTTTTTAATTATAAACCACAAACCTATCAGCTTGATATAGATGGAACAACTTATACCCGAAAAGCTTTCGCCATCAGCATTGCCAATTCATCGCAGTATGGAAATGATGTGTACATCGCGCCCAATGCCTCGGTAAAAGATGGGTTTTTGGATGTTTGCATTATTAAACCTTTCCCCATAATAAAATTACCATTATTGGGTTATGTTATGTTAAATGGGAAAGCCGAAACATCAGATATGATTGAGATTATTAAAGGAAAAAACATTAAAATTATAAGAGAAATGGCCGGTGCGGTGCACGTAGATGGCGAACCTTTGCAAATGGGTGTTGAGATTGAAGCGGTGGTGAATCCACGCTCTTTGAAAGTAATTGTTCCATAGCTAAGTTTGGAGTTGAGGGTTTGGAGTGGATTACCCGATTGACCAGCTGTTACCATAGACTATTAACCATTAACCAACAACAGAATTAGTTTTCAGCAACATACAACAATTAAGCCATACAGTTAACCGATTTCAGCAATTAACCAGTTCACCCGTATTCCATCTTCCATAATACATTATAACCATGAAATCAAAAAAAAATAGTTTAAGTGACCTTGGCGGAATTATGTATTCTACCAATCCGGATTTCGAATATCAGGAAAAGGTTGACGATACCGTTACTGCCCCGAATAATCAGCAGGATTTAAGGGTGATGCTGGATAAAAAGAATCGTGGCGGTAAAGCGGTAACCTTAATTACTGGTTTTCGGGGCCGTTCGGAAGATTTAGAGGTGTTGGGGAAAATGTTAAAGACGAAATGTGGTGTAGGCGGCTCAGTTAAAGACGGCGAAATCATGATCCAGGGTGATGTGCGTGATAAGGTGATGGGCATTTTGCAAAAAGACGGCTATAAGGTAAAAAAGGCAGGGGGATAACAGAGGAGCTGTCATCCTGAAGGATAATTTATTGTATAAAAGCAATATGATTGACAGATAAATTTTAACAGGTAATATCTCTCAGGGAATCGTCATTCCCAATCTGATTGGGAATCCTAAGGTGCTTGCGTTAAGGTTAGCCTCACTAAGGGCTTTGTGTTTCTCCTCACAGGCGACAGTGGCGGCCACATTTGGATTTTCTCAATGGAAGCACAGCCAAAGATCTTTTTTTCGCTTGAAACCCGCAAAAGTCTTCGACTCCGCTACCATTGACGTTAATTTCTAATGATTAGTCACTTATAAAATATGCATTTCCATCCAACAAGGCCTTCGCACTGGGTCTCCGTTCTACTTAAGTCCGGCCTAACAAATTTTTCGGACTCCACCGACCAAGCCCTATTACTGGCTTCGAAAGAAAAATTTTCAGCCGGTGTTTTTTGTTTCTTTTTGACATCAAAAAGAAAGAGCCCT
The DNA here is from genome assembly GCF_913776295.1 of uncultured Pedobacter sp. GTDB lineage: Bacteria > Bacteroidota > Bacteroidia > Sphingobacteriales > Sphingobacteriaceae > Pedobacter. Next base: position 79 of record NZ_CAJYOJ010000011.1, on the reverse strand, counting down.
TCGGCGGCGGCGAGCCGAGGCAAGGCTTAGCCCTGGGGCAAAAAAAGAAATGTATACGTCATTTATATTGATTTTTATA
>NZ_CAJYOJ010000010.1 GCF_913776295.1 uncultured Pedobacter sp. | reverse complement strand
TGGTTAAGCATAAATATCTGCAAGCTTTTGATATAAATATAACCAAAACCCGCAATTTATAATACTGAAATTTATCAACAAATTATTGATAATCAAATGTTTAAATTGTTATTAAGGGGCGACTAATGAGATGTTGCCTTAATCGTCATTCCCATATCAATTTCTTAAAGGTTATTGTTTTATCGTGTTAAAGCCATAAATTCGTAAAATAAAAACAACAAAACAGATAGATAAAATACTATGAAAACGATGATTAAATCAATTGCATTGCTGTTCACGGCAATTACCATTTCAGCAACTGCAATGGCACAAGATGCGCAACCTAAACCAAGTCCGGCGGCAACTGCAACAGGAAAAGTCAAAGGTGCAACCATAACCATCAATTACAGCAGTCCGGCAGTAAAAGGACGTAAAATCTGGGGCGGTTTAGAGGCATTTGACAAAGTATGGCGTGCAGGTGCAAATGAAGCCACTACTTTCGAAACCGACAAAGATATTATGGTTGAAGGTAAACCTTTGGCCGCAGGCAAGTACAGTTTCTTTTTAATCCCCAGAGAAAGCGGTACCTGGACAGCTATCTTCAACAAAGAGCCAAAACAGTGGGGCGCTTACAAATATGAAGAAGCAAAAGATGCTTTACGTGTTGATGTTAAAACCAAAGCATTAAAAGCAACACAAGAGCGTTTGGTTTATAAAATTACCAAAAGTGGTTTTGCCTTAGAATGGGATAAAATTTCTGTTCCGGTAACCATTAAATAATTAGATTAAATTCTTGAAAGCCGTTCTAATTTAATATTGGAACGGCTTTTTTTGTGTGTCTTGTCGAACAATCGTCATTTAGGGCGGAGTGTAACGCAGTCGCGAAATCTGTCCAGATCAGGTCTAAGTAAATAGATTTCAAATCTATTTCAATAAGCCAATATCGAAAATGGTTTTAGGAAACGAATGGATTGTGGTTCTTGGCGGCTTCTGGTCCCGCTATTCATTCCAAGTCCTCGCTGCGCTCCGGGCTTTACATTGCTATCGGGTTTAGGAACAAAGGTTTGTGCATATGGCAACCTAAAAATGGAAGGCTATTATGGCCATATAGCCCCCCTGCCCGTTGCAGGCGAGGGTTGGCGCGATTACCCTGCAGCAACGAGGTGCGAGGCAGCGAAGCGTAAAAGCGTAAAACGGGAAGGAACTTGATGTTATGCACGGGCATTGCGTCCCAAATGATAATGTATTTATTATTTAGCTGTAATTACTTAGCCTCTCTCTTCCCCTTTGTAAAGAACCTAACACATAATACCCGCTTCATGTTAAAATGTTATTTTAGGCCGAAATACAAACAAGCACATATAATGAAGTTTTCTGTTAACTTATTAGCCTTATTATTATCTCTTTCATTAAACGTTTTAGCGCAGCAAAAAACGCAATTCTTTTCCTCTAAAACTGCGAAACCTGTTGATCAGGTTAACGTTTTTTTAGGATCTTCTGGCGATCACGGACAGATGTCGCCAGCTGCCTCTGCACCTTTTAGTATGTTGAGTATAGGTCCGCAGACTTACCCCAAAACGCATACGGGGTATGAATACCTGGCCAAAAAATTTGAAGGTTTTACCCACAACCGTTTCGAAGGAGTGGGCTGTCAGGGTTCGGGTGGTAATATTTTCATCAAGCCGTTTTTAGGTGATGATCCGGCAATGTCTGAACTGATTAATGTTTCTCAGAAAGCCAGTCCAGGTTTTTATGAAGTTGGTTTTGAAAATAAAATTAAAGCCAGTTTTGCGGTACTGGGTAAAGCAGGGAAGCATGCCTATCAATTTCCGAAAGGGAGCAAAGGTTTTTATATTGATTTGGGTTATGCTTTTAATGGTGCTTTTGTGGCCGAATCGCATGAAGTAAACGGCAATACCATCAGTGGGTGGATTACCTCCAAAACAACTTGCGGAGTAGGTAAATACAAATTGTTTTACCATATGGAGATTGGCGATAACGTATCGTGGAAAGTAATCGATGCACATAAACTGATAGCCACGCTCAAAGAAGAGTCGACTTCGGCAGGCATTAACATCGCCCTTTCTGCCGTAAGTGTAGAAGCGGCGAAAGCTTCCATCAATAAAAATACGTTTGACACTGTAAAGGAACAGAGTAAAGCCGATTGGAATACCAATCTTTCAAAAATCGCCGTAAATGGCGATCTGGAAAGTGCAAAGCTTTTCTACTCACTTTTATACCGTACCATGCAATCGCCATATGTGATATCTGAGGCTGACGGAACATACCGCAATACCAAGGGTGAAATTCAAAAAGATAAGGAAATCCGCTACAATGGTTGGGCCATTTGGGACAATTACCGAACACAATTGCCTTTACTTTCATTAATTGAACAGGATAGATATGCCGGAATGGTAAGTTCAATTGCCGACCTATACAATTCGGGTAAAAAAGATTATGCAGGTCAGCATGAACCTTCAAATACGGTACGCTCAGAACATGCTATTGTTGTTTTGCTTGATGCTTACCGGAAAGGATATCCGGTCGACTTCGGCAAGATTGCTGATTCACTGATGAAAGAAGTGAATGGACTGGATTACAAATCGCCGGATAAAGCTTTAGAATCGAGTTATGATAATTGGGCGCTGGCAGAAATCTTCAAGATTTTAAAGGATAAAGAAAAATCAGATTTTTATCTGGATAAAGCGCTTGAATACAAAAAATATTGGAATAAGGATTTCAAAGATATGACCAAAAATGATGTTGACCGGATGCAGGCCCGAGGTTTATACCAGGGTACCATCTGGCAATACCGGTGGTTTGTACCTTATGATTTTAAAGGATTGATTGAATTAGATGGAGGAGAAAAATCGTATCTGGCCAAACTTGATGAATTTTTTGCCCACGATTTATACAACCATGCCAACGAGCCGGATTTACAGGTTCCGTTGATGTATAATGTAACCAGGTCGGGTTATAAATCTCAATATTGGATGCATCAACTCGCGGCTGATACGGTTATCCAGAACTATTTTAATGATAACAGCCGTGGAATTGGCAGTTACATCGGTAAAATTTACAGAAACCAGCCAAATGCCTATCTACGTACCATGGATGACGATGCAGGAGCGATGAGTGCCTGGTACGTTTTCGCCGCAAGTGGTTTTTCTCCCGCCTGTGTAGGCTGGCCCTTGTATTATTTAAATGTACCCTTATTCCCATTGCTAACGTACAACCTGCCAAAAGGAAAAACTTTTACGATTGAAACAGAAAATTTTGGTGCAAAAAATAAATATATCAAGGCGGTTTTCCTCAACGGAAAGCCTTTCAAGAAGAACTACATCACACAAGAGGATATTAATAGCGGAGGAAGGTTAAAAATAGTGGCGTCAGCGGTTCCAATTAAAATTTCTGACACTGAAAACTGGATTTCGGACCTCGAAAATAATTTAAAAAATTAGCAGAATTTGGCAAACCAAATTCTGTTATTGCTGTTGTTGTAGTATAAATTCAAGATCATGGCACCTTTAAAATTAAGCGAAGAACAGCATGCTACATTAAGCAATAGAAACACATTTGAACAAGTGAACGAACAGCCTTTAGAACTTCATCCAGAGGCTTATAAAGTTAAAGGCCCATCTCCGGATAAAATGAAGACGGTATCATCCTCATTAAGAAATTATGCGCATGGCCTTTACGGGTTGTTGTAAAACGCCTCCAAAAAAACTCTTCGTAACAGACGATATAGAGCAGCAGACTTTAACAGTTTGCTGCTTTTTTATTGGGATTTAGAAGAAGTCAAGTTTCAAAAACTTGACTTCTTTGGATATAAGCATAGTATAATAAGCGCCTGAGGTTTATGATATCAGTTTTAAATTTAGATCAAAGCCGATAATAAGTTTTCAAACTTTGAATTCATCGACTATTCGATTTGATAATTGTTAGTGTAGAAATACTGACTTTGGATTTGATGCTGTTTCTCAAAACGATCTTTACCACCAAAAAAATCTAATATTTCTTCTCTTTGTAAAATTGTCTTTTTTTCAGATATTATAGATTGATATGAAGACCATTTGTAGTTCTTGAATTCTGCACATATACCATGTTTCAGTGCATTTGCATGAACATAAATAACCAATTGGTATAAGTGCACCTCATCAATAACTCTTACTCTCCGAAAAGGGTTCACAAATAAAGATCCAGATCTTTCATTTTTCTTATTAAATGCCATAGCATAAGCAATAAAAAAGTCTTTCATCTGAAATTCAACTGCTTCACTAAAGCATATTTGATTAGCTAAATATTTTTTCTGGTGTGTTTTTAATGAATCTTTACTCAAGGATTTTAAACACGATTTGAGCTCATCTGAACTTGTGTTTTTTATTAAAAAGTGAGCATGATTGTCCAATAGAATATAAGCATAGGTGTTCAGATAGCCAGTAGAATATTGTGCGTATTTGAGAAGAAAATAAAATCTATTATCATCGTCTTTAAATAGTTTCGACCCGCTAACCGATTTACATATGATATGCATGAATCCATTTTCAATAAAATCTTCTATGTATTTTTCATTAATTGGCATGAATGAATTTATTGAATTTTTTTTACAGCATCAAATCATATTGATTAATCTGAAAGAAGTCAAGTTTCAAAAACTTGACTTCTTTGTATACAATTCATACCTTAATGAAATGAAACAAAGTGCCGGAATACTGCTTTTCAGAAGAAAGGATCAAGAGATAGAATTTTTTCTGGTTCATCCTGGCGGGCCGTTCTTTGCAAAAAAGGACCTTGGCTTTTGGACTGTTCCAAAAGGGGAATTAAATGAAGGTGAAGATGCGCTAACTGCGGCCATCCGTGAATTTAAGGAAGAAACCGATCAAAGTTTGGGTGGCGATTTCATTGAATTAACACCGATTGTACAAAAAGGAGGTAAAAAAGTGTGGTGCTGGGCATTTGAGGGAGACCTTGAGCCCTCAACCATCGTTAGTAATACTTTCGAAATAGAATGGCCGCCACGATCAGGTAAAAAACAAAGTTTTGCGGAAATAGACAGAGCCAATTGGTTTACTTACGCTGATGCCATTACCTACATTAACGAAAAGCAGATTGCTTTACTTGATGAATTAAAATCAAAGTTAAGCCGTTAATTCAAAGTGTAAAATGTTCTTTTCGGCACCGTTAATAATGATCGAGATCTGGTGGTCGCCCAAATGAAATTTACGTGTGGTAATCAGCACAAATTTTTGTTTTCTGATGATATTTATTGCAGCACCTGCAACATAAATCCTTTCCGAAATTTTATATACTTTTTTAGTATTCTGCCCATTTTGTTTTTTATAATAAATGGCGTATTCCAGTCTCACTTTTTGTTCAGCAGGATTACTGTTAAAAACAGAAAATGAAAACTCCAGGCTTTCGCCGATGCTGATCCGGGGCGTTAAGATTTTGAAATCTTTCAGTAAAATCCCTGCGTCATCTAAACCATAATGTTTAAGGATATCGGCGTGGCCTTGTTTAAGCAACGTGCGACTGCCATGTTTAATAATAGCATCGGTTTCGGCACCTAAACCCGACCATTTTTTTGCAATATTTAAAACCACCTGGGGATGATCTTTTGCAATGTCATTTAAGCTATTGGCAACACTCCGTCTTACATATTCTGATGAATCTGTCTTTAGATTTTCCAGTATCGGTAAAATAGATGTTGGGTCTTTTTTAAGAAAAGGAATGCCCATGGCCCATGGCAATCGCGGACGGCTGCCTTCGCTGGCGAGCCTTCTTACTTTATGGCTTTCGTGCAGCGACCATTCCTGCATCCTTGAAATCATGTCATTATCATATTTTAAGATAAATGGACGAACTGCAAATTCGCAACTCACAAATTGTGTGACAAACTCAAGCGCTTCAACAGAACTTTCGAAATCATCAATTCCATAGGTTTCAATATAATCCGGTAAAAACATATAAGCCAGTCCATCTTCTCCAATACCTTGTACCCTTAAGTGCTCAATTGTTTTTTTAATGAGCGTAATCGTTTGTGGATAATCTTCCGGTAAAAAATCATGTAATACCTTCGTAGTGTGTTTCATCCGCTCTTTTAGTTCTTTCGATTCAAATTCGGGTAGGAAGATCTTGTTGACGAACAATTCTTTGTCGAAACCTGGTACCGTGGCTGCCAATGCAGTGGTTAATCTATCGTAGAAAGCAGGTGAATATAAATCTTTGAGTGGGCTGGCCATATAAAATGAGACAAGGTTTTTAACAGGTTGCTAACTTACTAAAAATATTAGTATTGCATGCTGTACATTCAAAATATTTATTTTATGCTATTATTTTAATGTTGTATTAAGAATTTAAGCTTTTTCTTTGGCAAATTTGTTTATCGTAAAAAATAGCAAAATGAATACAGTAAAAATAGGTTGGATTGGCTTAGGTAATATGGGAATCCCAATGGCCGGACAGTTAATAAAAGCGGATTATGCCGTTACGGTTTATAACAGGACCGAGGGCAAGAATGCTTCATTGAAAGAAATGGGTGCATCAGCTGCAGAAAACCCCCAGGAACTGATCAATACGACTGAGGTGGTAATCATTATGGTAGCTGATGATGCCGCGGTTGACCAGGTTTTTAACGGAACCAATGGTATTTTTGATGCCGATATTTCAGGCAAAGTGATTGTTAACATGAGTACGGTTTCTCCTGCCATTTCAAAGCGGATGGCAGCATTATGCCAGGAAAAAGGTGGACAATATTTAGACGCGCCGGTTTCAGGAAGTGTAAAACAGGCCGAAACTGGTCAGTTAGTGATTATGGGTGGCGGTGATGAAGCTGCTTTTAATAAGGTAAAACCGATTTTAGAAAAAGTGGGTAAGCTGGCAAAGCTTGTTGGTGCCACTGGTGCGGGTAATAGTGCAAAACTGGCAATCAATTCGCTCCTGGCACTTTATGCGCAAGGCTTGGCCGAAACTGTTTTATTCGCTAACGAGCAAGGAATTGCAACGGCTGATTTATTGGAATTGATCAATAACGCTGCTATCGGAAACGTTTTTACTAAAATTAAAGGCGATGCCATTATTACTGACAATTATAAAGCAGCATTCGCACTCAAGCATATTGTGAAAGATTTAAATTTGGCAAAAGCAGAGGGTATTTCATCTCCATTGGCTAAAACTACGCTCCATACTTTTGAAAATGCAGCATCAAAATATGGAGAAGAAGATATTATTGCCGTGATTAAGCAGATTAAAGAATAAAGAGATTTTAAATATCAAAACCATAGGCGATTTTAGTGATTTCCTATGGTATTATATTTAAGCTCAATATTTATTAATTATCGTGTTGTTCCGATAAGAATTCCAGCAAGTTTTTCTGGATTATACCGTCTTTATTTTGTCCGAATATCACATCATTTAAGGTGATAACATATTTCGGATGGTTATCTTCTATTTTAAGGAGGTTTCCAAACTCCCGGTTAGCAGTGTCAGCACTTTGTATGGTCAGGCAAACTTGTACGTACATCTTTTTACCATTTTTTTCTGCCACAAAATCAATTTCATTGTCGCCGAGTTTACCAACAAAAACATCAAAATTCTGCTGTCTTAAATGTAGATAAACTGCATTTTCCATTAATTTATGGATATCTGCCAATTGATTAAAACCGATAATGGCATTTCTAAGACCTAAATCTTCAAAGTAATATTTTTCCCCTATTTCAAATATTTTTAGCCCTCCCACTTCAGCGCGCTGAACTTTATGTACAAAAAAAGTATTGCTTAATGCGCGCAGGTAATTTATGGTTAGCTGGGTAGAAATATCCACCTTTTGTGATTTTAGGTATTTGCTGATATTGTTGGCAGAAAATAGACTTCCCATATTATCTGCGAGATAGGTAACGAGGTTTTCTAAAAACGATACATTACGGATGTTTTCTCTGGCTACTACATCTTTTAATAATATTGTGGCATAAACACTTTTAAGGTATTCATAAGGCAAGTTTTCTTCCAGCCCAATATTTGGTAGAAAAGGCATTCCCCCGTACTTAAGATAAAGCCTAAGTGAATCTGATTTGTTTTCAAGCTGATGAAACTCAAGAAATTCAAGATAGCTTAATGCATGGATTTGAAAAACCATGTACCTACCTGATAAATGAGTAGCAAGTTCACCAGAAAGCATATTAGCATTGCTACCAGTGCAATAAATATCGCAGATGTTTTTCGCCAGCAAGCTTCGCAAAGTCCGTTCAAATTCTTTTACTTCCTGAACCTCATCAATAAAAAAATAGTTGTTTTTATCTGACGGGAATTTGTTTTTAAGATAATTGGATAAGTCTTCGTGAGTTTTAATGTGCGAAAAATTATCCACCTCCATATTAACATATACAATATTAGCATTGCTGTCCGTGGCCTTGATATCTTCTATTAATTGGAGCATGATATAACTTTTGCCTATACGCCTTTGACCAGTAAGTACTTTAATTACTTGCTTATTGATAAATGGAGTAATCCTACTGGTATATGTCGGTCTTTTTATAAGCTTCATGTATATCGTATACTTTTGTCAAAAATAACAAAAGTTTCATGTATATCGTATACTTTTTTCGAAGATAAAAAAAGTTTCATGTATATAGTATAAAAATGGATTTCCTATATTTTCAACCCGCCAAAAGTACTTCCCAATATGATGGCTAGTACAATTAATGTGATCACCACGTATAGCTTATCTTTTTCTAGCAAAAAAGCCACCAGCGAGAATATGATACGCAAAATTGGTGTGATGATCAAAAGTAATACACCGAACTGGATGATGGCCATTGGCCTGAAAGTGAAGAGTCCTTTAAAAATGCCGTCAAAAGTGATAAAGTCGTTTTCTTCACCTTTAAAGATGTGATAGTCGGGTCTGCTTTCATTACCGTTTTGTACCAAAAAAAGTATGCCGCCTAATAAAACCACCAGGCTTGCGGTAATTACACCGAACCTTAATAGTTTGCCCACAATTTTTTCTACATCGCGGTCTTTTATAAGATGGGTTGAGATCATATTTTTCATTTTATTTTAACTTAAAATTTGTGATGATAACCGTTATAAATCATTTCGAGCGCGACGAAAGTAATGGCAATACAGAAAATAATCCTTAAAGTGGAAGGGTTGATCCTGGTTAATAATTTAGCTCCGGTAAACGCACCGCCCAATACCCCAAGCACTACAGGAAATGCAATTCCGGGATCCATGTAGCCGCGCTGCAGATAAACTACAGCACTGGCAGCGGCGGTAACACCGATCATAAAATTGCTGGTAGTAGTGCTTACCTTGAAGGGGATTTTCATGGCGGTATCCATGGCTAATACTTTTAATGCACCGGAACCGATCCCCAGCAAACCCGACATTACGCCGGCTACGGTCATAATGGAAAAACCGGCGCCTACATTTTTAAGCTTGTAATTAACCAAGCCGGTTGGTGTGGGGTAACTGCTATTAAGTTTTAAGATAGCCGAAAGTTTGCTGCCCTCGGTTAGTGCTTCCTGGTTCTTTTTTCTTAACGTCATCGCTGCCGAGAAAAGCAGAACGCATCCGAAAAGAATGGCAATAGTATTGGTGGGCGTGTAAATAGCAATTAATGCACCCAATACTGCGCCTATGGTGGTTGCAATTTCCAAAAACATACCCAGGCGGATGTTAGTAATCCCCTCTTTTATGTAAGCGCTGGCGGCTCCCGATGAATTGGCGATAGAAGCAAGTAATGCCGCACCGATGGCATACCGGATATCGACGTGAAAAACAAGTGTAAGCAAGGGGATGACGACTACGCCGCCGCCAAGTCCTGTTAGCGATCCAATCAGTCCAGCCAGGTAAGCACCAAGAATTAGGATCAGGGTAAAAGTTAAAATGGTCATGATATTAATGATTATTGTTCAGAATGGTAGTAGTTATGGAAACGGCTGAATCGGTGTTGCCGGCTTTTATGGTATCAAATAATGCCTCATGCAGGTGATGGCTCATGGCAAAGTGAGTGATGCCGGATGGTGCTCGTTTGGCAAAAAAATCACGGATGATTACCGTAAAACTTTCATAAAGATCGCTTAATACACGGTTACCTGATGCGCGGGCAATAGCCAGGTGGAATGCGATATCTGCATCGGCACATTCAGTTCTCGATTCTTTTTCGATAGCTGATTTTCTTTTCTCAAGTGCTTCGCTGATGGCAGCCAGATCTGCTGCGGTCCGGTTTTTAGTAGCCAGGCGAACAATTTCCTGTTCGAGCAAAGCCCTAACCAGATTAATTTCTTTAAAATCAGCACTGCGTAACCGTTGTTCAATAGGCTCAGTAGTGGTAGCATTAACTTTTGTTCCAAAACCTTGCTGTACCGTGAGAATTCCGGATAACGTAAGTGATTTTATGGCTTCCCGAATGGTAGAGCGGCCAACACCGTATAAGTCCATCAAGGCTGGTTCTGATGGAATTTTTTCCCCTACTTTAAATCTGCCTTCTTTAATGTCGTTCCTGATTTTAGTGGCTATCTGCTCGAAAAGTCTGCCTTCTTTTTCCATAATATGAAATCAATAATACAAACATACGATGTTTTATTTAAACATCATATGTTTTGCGTCTGATCAATATCATTTTATTCAGGCGGTGTTACTTCAGCTAATTACCCTACCTAAGTTTCGGACGGATAGGGCTTGGGAACAATAATCATATCAGGCAAAGCGATTAAAAAAAAATTAATATTTAACTTACTTTAAATCATACACTTATATTAATTTATCATAAATAAATAACCTAATATTTGTATCGTACGAAATTTGTCGTACCTTTAACATATGAAAAGTAATCAAACTGAAAATAATCTGCCCGAACCAACCAAAGCTGAACTGGAAATTCTTCAGGTGCTGTGGGAATTCGGACCATCAACCGTTCGGTTTGTAAATGATAAGCTGAATGAACTCAGAGAGGTTAATTATACCTCAACTTTGAAACAGATGCAGATCTTAACTGAAAAAGGAATTTTAAAACGTGATGAAAGCCAAATGAAACACATTTATATTCCGGTAGAAGCAGAAGAGAAAACCAAAGATCAGTTGTTGGACCGTTTCGTAAACACTTTGTATAAAGGCTCCGCATCGAAATTGATGATGCAGCTTTTGGGTAACGAGAAAACATCAAAAAAGGAAATAGAAGAGATTAAGCGGCTATTGGATAGCATGAACTAATTAAACCAGAATAAAAGCTAAAGAACCACCCTCATGGAATTTAAATTAATCGATCTTTTGCCCGAAAATTGGCTTCATGCCCTGGGCGCTACTTTGTTCCACTCTTTGTGGCTTGGCGTAATTTTAGCTTTGCTAGCTGGTTTGGTCATGTTTACCTCCCGTAAGGCGAGTGCAACATCTCGTTATAATTTGCTTACGGTATGTTTAGGCTTGTTTGTTGTGGCAGTAGGGTATACTTTTTATCAGGAGCTTCAGCAATCGGATCAAGATACACAATCACAGGTTACTCATCAGATAGGGATTAATTTGCCAAAGGCAATTGCAGATCAGCAAGCAGTTACAAATGTACAGCAAGACATGTATTCGGGGCTTAATCGCATCTTATCTTTGTGGAATGCTTATGCCAATCAGATCGTATTGGTTTGGTTCCTGATTATTTGCGGAAAAAGTATCCAGTTGATGGTGGGTTTAAATGGTATTTATCACCTGCGTAATTATAAAACCTACGCGGCGGGAAAAAAATGGGACGAAAAACTAAACGAACTGGCACAAAAACTGGGTTTGACACAACAGGTTAAGCTGATGCAATCGGGTATTGCGCAGGCACCTTTGGTAGTGGGGCACTTCAAACCTTTGATCCTGATTCCTTTGGGCTTGCTAAATGGTTTATCCAATGCCGAAGTAGAGGCTATTCTCTCTCATGAACTGGCCCACATTAAACGGAAAGATTACCTGGTAAATATTTTACAAAGTTTTATCGAAATAGTATTCTTCTTTAATCCGGCGGTACTTTGGGTATCGCAATTAATAAAAACAGAACGCGAGCATTGCTGCGATGATTTGGCCATCGCCTGTGTAAACGATCGTAAAAATTACATTCAGGCCCTTATTGTGTGCCAGGAGTTTAAGCAGCGTGCACCTGCTTATGCCATGGCCATGAGCGGAACTAAAGGTAGCCTGCTGCAGAGAGCAAGCAGGATGTTGTTCAATACCAATTCAACCTTAAACAAAATGGAAAAAACTATATTAACCATCGCCCTGGTATCGGTAGTACTTTGTAGCGCTGCTTTTAAAAGCACAGGCCATACCAAAACAGTTACCAGGAAAGAAATATCTACTACAATTGTAACCCTACAGGATACAACCAGAAAAAAAGCTAAGGCTGCAGAAGGAAAATCTGCAGAGCAAATGGAGCGGGAGATCAATGCAAAAGTAGATAGCCAGCTGAAAAAAATGAATGAAAAACAACAGCTGCCGGAAACAAAAGAAGATAGGAAGGCCAGGTTTGCTGATGAAGAAGCCCGGCAAGCGGATGAAAAAACATGGGAGAATGATGTGAGGCAGGCTAAGGAAGATGCTAAGCAAGCTGTTATTGATGCCAGACAAGCAGAAATAGATCGTAAACAAGCCATGGTTGATGCTAAGCAAGCCATTATTGATGCCAGACGAGCTGTTGAAGATGCAAAAGAATATCAAAAGCAGGCAGAAGAGTATAAATCTCAGGCCTATGGAATAACTGCAGATTTGCCTCGTGTGCCTAAAACTCCAAAAACTCCAAAAACACCTAGCGCTGCATATGCCGTATCAGCAGTAGCTCCTGCACCTGCTATGCCCGCTACACCACCAACACCAGCAGTTTATGGCCAAAGTAGCAGTACCAAAACCAGTTCACAGCGTACAGTTACTTCAAAAACAGTAACCAATGGTGATGGACATGATTATACCAACGCAATCAATCAGGAATTGAGGAAAGATGGTATCATCAGCAGTACCAATAAGCTCTCATATAAGCTCAATAAAGATGAATTGATCGTAAACGGTGTGAAACAGCCTGCCGAAGTTCAACAGAAGTATAAAAAGCGGTTTTTGAAAAATGACAACCATTCATTGATGTATAATTTTCTGATTGAAAAAAATTAAAGTTAATTTCTAAAACGCTAACCCAATTTACATCATGAAATTTAAGATCATGGCTTTTTTAGCCGTATGGATGAATATTGCCCTTACTTTTGCCCAGGTCCAAGGCCCACAGCCCAAAATTTACGGACGGGTAGTGGATGCCGAAGGAAAGGATTTGGAATTTGCTACAGTTGCCCTCCTTAAAGATTCGGTGCTTTTTAAAACCACCTTTACAGAGAAAGATGGATTGTTTAGTTTTGATCAGCTTGGATATGGAAAATATCTGATAAAAATATCGGTGGTCGGATCGCCTATATACCAAACCGATACATTGGTGCTAACTGCAGACCATACCATTATTGCCTTACCAGATATTAAAATCAAAACCGGGGCAACCAATTTGAAAGAGGTAACCATTTCAGGACAAAAAGCTTTTGTGGAGCGGAAAATAGACCGTACTGTGGTTAATGTAGATGCCTTGATTTCGAATGCAGGCACGACGGCACTGGATGTACTGAGCAAATCGCCTGGTGTAAATGTAGATCAGAACGGGGTAATTTCGTTAAAAGGTAAAAATGGGGTGACTATTTTTATTGATGATAAGCCCACTTATTTATCAGGTTCAGATCTGGAGAATTATTTGCGGTCATTGCCTTCCTCTTCGCTTGATCAGATCGAGCTGATGACCAATCCACCTGCCAAGTATGATGCTGCCGGCAATGGAGGTGTAATTAACATCAAAACCAAGAAAACCAAAAATGCAGGTTTTAACGGGGGCATTAATCTGAGTTTAAACCAGGGCGAGCTAAGCCGTTCAAGCAACAGTTTCAATTTTAATTACCGAAAAGACAAGGTTAATGTTTTTGGCAACCTGAGCTATAACCTCAATAATAGTTTTACCGATCTAGATCTGAACCGGAAATATAAAAATGCTGATGGCAGTACCAAATCCTACTTTAATCAAAATTCTTATTTTCGCAGGCATGGCAATACCTTAAACCTGAAAACGGGACTTGATTATTATGCATCTGAACAAACTACCTGGGGGGTGGTACTTACCGGAATGAACAGGATTTCCAAACAGGTAAACAACAATACCAGTAACCTGTCTAACGCCTCCATGCAGTTAGATTCGGTCATCAGGGCTGAGAATATCGATCAGATCAAATACCAAAATGCAGGTGCAAATTTAAATTACAGGCATAAATTTAAGCCGACAGGGCGGGAATTAACCTTTGATGCAGATTATCTGCTTTATCGGGACCAAAACGATCAGACCTATTATAATTTCAGTTACCTGCCTAGCGGAGTTTTAAAATACCAGGATATCTTGAGCGGAAATTTACCATCAGATATCGATATCTATACGGCTAAAATGGATTATTCGCATCCTTTAGAAAATAAGTGGAAGCTGGATGCGGGTGTTAAAACTGCTTATACCAAAACGGATAATATTGCCGATTACGCTAATACCGCAAATGGAAAAACAAGTGTCGATTATGAAAAGAGTAACCACTTTTTGTACAAAGAGAATATCAATGCGGTTTACCTGAACATGAGCAGGGAAGGGAAGCGGTTTTCGCTCCAGGCAGGCTTAAGATATGAAAACACAGTTTCCAACGGGCATCAGTTGGGAAATCCGATCAAACCTGATTCTACTTTCAAAAGAACTTACAACAGTTTGTTCCCAACGCTTTATTTCTCTTACAAGCTTGATACGGTAGGAAATAACGAACTAGGGCTGAATTATGGGAGAAGGATCGATCGTCCGTATTATCAGGACCTGAATCCCTTCTTTTCTCCTTTGGATAAGTTTACCTATTATGTTGGCAATCCGTTTTTAAAACCTTCTTTTACGCAAAGTATCGAACTTTCTCATACCTATAAAGGTAAAATTACCACAGCATTCAGTTATAGCTGGGTAAGGGACGAAGTGAACGAAACCATCGAAATTTTAAATGGTACCTATTACAGCCGGCCAGCAAATGTGGGCAAAACGAGGGTAGCCAATATTTCGGTAAATGCAGAAATTGATTTTGCCAAATGGGTTAAACTGAATGCCTATATTGAATATGCAAAAATAGTTTCCAAAACTGATTTTTATACGGGCTTTCTGGTTACCAACGGAAGTTATTTAAGGACAAACCCTAATTTGCAGTTCAAAATCAGTCCGACATGGAATGCTGAACTGAACATGAATTATCAAAGTAAACTTTCCAATGTGCAGTTTTTACTGGGGGCGGTACATGAGTTTGGCGCAGCCGTGCAGAAAAAACTTTCAGCAAAAAGTACCCTGAAATTAACGGCAAATGACATTTTTAGAACCCGGATATATAATGGGATAATCAACAACCTTGCGGCTGCAGAAGCCGGTTGGAGAAACAGGCAAGATTCCAGAAATTTTGTTTTAAGCTTTAGCTATCGTTTCGGTAAGACCTTTTCTTCTCCAGACAAACATGAACCTTCTGGTGCGGATGCGGAAAAGAACAGGGTAAAGAATTAAGGTTTTAGATAGTTAAGCTTTCCGTGCTTTTTCCGGCGGAAATCTGCGAGGCCGGGGAGTAGAGTGCAGATCGCATGGAGTAAAGGGAATCCTTCTCTAGCTGTCATCCTGAGGTACGAAGGATCTTTTGATTGCGGGTTGTCGCGAAAAATCCGTCATTTCGACCGTAGCGGAGAAATCTTTTAAGTTAGGTAATAGCTACAGTTTTGCCCTTCGCCCGGGCTTGCCTCGGTTAGCCACCGAAGGTCTCTTACTTTT
Organism: uncultured Pedobacter sp.; assembly: GCF_913776295.1. Taxonomy (GTDB): domain Bacteria; phylum Bacteroidota; class Bacteroidia; order Sphingobacteriales; family Sphingobacteriaceae; genus Pedobacter. Next base: position 96,228 of record NZ_CAJYOJ010000010.1, on the reverse strand, counting down.
GGCTTGGCCCAAAAGTAACAAAAACCCAAGGCTTGCAGCCTTCCTTGTAAAAAGCTACGGAAATCTTGATAGCGGCAGCATCGAGGCTCTTAGCCCTTGCTTTGTTCCACCGCTCTCGCTTTGATCCTGCCTTGGGCTGTAGGGTATAAGGGGGGGTGCAAAGATTTCCGTGCTTTTTTCGGCGGAAATCTGCGAGGCCGGGGAGCGGGGTGGAGATAGCATGGAGTAGAGGGAATTCTTCTCTAGCTGTCATCTTGAGGTACGAAGGATCTTTTAATTGCGGGTTATCGCGAAAAATCCGTCATTTCGACCGCAGTGCCCGCCCGTGCGGACAGGCCTGCCCGTACAGGCGGGGAGAGATCTTTGAACTTTTCATAAACAGAGTCCGTCATTCCCGCGCAGGCGGAAATCTTAATGCACTCGCTATTTTTTGTCCTTCGCTTGGGCTTGCCTCGGCTCACCGACGCCGAGGGGCTCTTACCTTTTTCTTGATAAAAAGGTAACCAACCTGAGCGTAGCGAAAGCATGCCTGCCATTGAAAACAACAACAAAAAAGGCATAACTGAAAGGCTTGCATCGTTTTTTATGAGTTGATGTTGTTTTTATCGGTATAAAAGATTGCTGCGCAATTCCTTGTAAAAAGCTACGGAAATCTTGATAGCGGCAGCATCGAGGCTCTTAGCCCTTGCTTTGTTCCACCGCTCTCGCTTTGATCCTGCCTTGGGCTGAAGGGTATAAGGGGGGGTGCAAAGATTTTCGTGCTTTTTCCGGCGGAAATCTGCGAGGCCGGATAGCAGGGTGCAGATCGCATGGTGCGGAAACAATATTTATGTATTGATCCCTGTGAAACTATGAGGGGAACTCCCCTCCTGATTTAGGAGGGGCGGGGGTGGTTAGTAAATGATATTTTCGGGCTTCCGTTATTATTCTCTGTCATCCTGAGGGATAATTTATTTTATAAAAATCAATATAGATGACGTAACTAATTACTTATGCCATACAGCCCAGTCTTGCCTCGGCTTACCGCCGCCGAATGGCTCTTACTGTTTGGCATCAAAAAGTAACAAAACCGAGGCATTGCCGAGCTCATTAATACAGATAAAAAACAATAGACAAACATTAATAAAATGCCGGCTGAAAATTTTTCTTTCAAAGCCGGTAAATGGGGTTTGGTCGGTGGAGTCCGAAAAATTTGTTAGGCCGGACTTAAGTAGAACGGAGACCCAGTGCGAAGGCCTTGTTGGATGGAAATGCATATTTTATAAGTAACTAATTATCAAATAATTAAAAATTAACGTCAATGGTAGCGTAGTCGAAGGATCTTTTACTACATAAAATTACACGATCATATATTCCTCACATGGTTAAACAAATCCGGTTCTTCGACTTCGTTCAGACTGACAAATTTAGGCGACCGCAAGCTTATATTTTGGAGCGCAAGGCCTCTGTTAATAGGGTAGCGTGTTCCCGTCTTTTGCTTTTACGCTTCGCTTCCTCGTGCCTCGTCGCTGTAGGGTAACGCTTCAACCGGGGCTGATAGGTTAAGGTAGTTTTTCATTTGTGAGGTTGTAGGAAGCACAAGCCTTTGTTCCTAAACCCGATTAGAGCGAAATAGCCCGGATCCCGACATTCTGTCGGGAGAGGACTATAAGCGGAAGCGGGACTACGGGCCTCCAAGAACCCCAGGTCGTTCATTTCCTAAATCTATAAACTCATTCATTTCGGTCGGTACAATAAGTTTTTATTTTGGAGCGCAAGGCCTGTAAAAAACACTAGGTTTCTTCCCGTCTTTCGCTTTTACGCTTCGCTGCCTCGTACCTCGTTGCTGCAGGGTAAAGGCTTCAGCCGGGGCTAGGTGGCCACAGCAGTATTTCATAGTAGAGATTGCAGTGTGCACTAACCTTTGTTCCTAAACCCGATTAGAGCGAAATAGCCCGGAGCACAGCGAATGATTTAAAATGTTGTCTCATTACCACCCCTGACACTTCTAAATCAGGAGGGGAGTTACCCTCATAGTTCCGGATTTAATTGAAAAGTGAATGCATTCAAGTTTCTACAAAGTCATTCATTTCGGCTGGTAAAAAAACTAATTATTTAGGTCGATGTGATACTAACCGATAGGATGAAACCGATAACGTTTGGTATCATCCAGGGCAGAACGGAAGTAATAAGTTTAAGGATCTAAAGGTTCATCAAAATCAATTTGTAAGGATGTTGTGTCCAGGTAAAATTCTGATTCGGTATCACTTAAACGTTTCCCGTTTCTGTAAGGATAGTAACCGAGTTCTTTTTTGCATCGTTCCGGCAAGACATTGGTAACGTAATAACTTTGCGATTTTACAGTACAGACTAAACCAGGTTTGTCTACAGGCATTCCATACCTGAACATCAGTCTGGCACAGTTACGAAGATTAGTGGTGGTATGGCGGGCGTGCGGCTCCATTATAATAGCACTTTCGGGTACCTGCAGCACCTCCGTTAAAAATTTCTTCATTTCATAAGCTTCGCTGAACTTGGTTTTGTATGGATGTACCCTACCGCCAGATACTACAATAAATGGCGCCATGCCTTTTTTATATTGCAAGGCGGCTAAACGACACCGGATCATCCCGCCGGGGCTTAGCGCAACATATTTTTCTTCAGGGCCAGCACCCGGAACGAGGATTACGCTGTAAGGGTATTTCTTCCAATCCACTTTTTTGATCTGTTGAATGGCACTTAGGTTTACACCTTTACTCATTGGTTCATAATCGGCAGCCTCGCTACGGTCATTGAGTTCCAATGCCTCGAGTGCAAATTGCATAGCGGGTTCAAAAAACATTTTATGGTTGCTTTGTAAAGCTAACCAGGCATTGGCTGCAGTAAGTTCCGCAAACGCTGCATCCTTTACTTTGAAACTAATGGAATCTATTTTCGGGTAATTGGGTTTATTTCCCTCTACATATACGCCAATAGCGTAATTAATGGCTTTGGCATCTTGCTCCCATGCTTTCAATAATAAGTTTTCGGGCGTCTCCTGAGCATACAAAACATAACAGCCTGAGGGGATGAGGTGGTTTTTAATCAGTTTTCCAAGGGGATTATCTTTTTTATAAAGCGTAGCTAATCGATTTTCAATACCGGATATTTCATCATCGGTAAATTTTAAAGCTTTCGCAAAGCAGTTGATATCGGTTTTACAGGTTTTAATTGCCTCATTTACACGGGCCGCTTTTAACTGATATATGCCGTTAAGTACGGTATCTGAACGGAGCATTTGACGGATTTCAGGTAGTTGCCCGAAAAGGGTAAGCAGGTAATAATTTTTGTATTGTACAGCATTTCTGCTTTGGATCTGCTGATAAGATTGAGAGGGTAGGTTTTGTGCGGTTAAGCATTGGTGCAGCAAGCAGAATACCAGAAAGAGATAAAAGGATTTCATAAATGGTTTTGGGTGTAAAATTAAAAGAAAACTATTAAATCAGCATTAACAAGCTGTTATGATTTGGTGGTGATAAACCGATTTACCAGCATCTTAATCTCAATTAATATTAACTTAACGAAGCGTTTTGTGTTGGTATACAAAGTTAACATAGGGGATATATCCTGTTAAAAACACAGCCCTACTTTTGCGGCGGTAGAACGCTCAAAAAAGTACTCGTTAACCTTAAAAAAGGATAAGCCTATGTAAATGTGAAAGTCTACGCTTCTACTTAAAAAAACAAATCCCCAATTATTTAAAAAAACCATTACAACGAACAAAAAGATGACATCATTTTTTTTAACCGCAGGTACAAGTCGTACTTGCAGGAAATTGCTTTTGCCATTAGGTTTACTGGCCATCTGTAATGCCAATGCAATAGCCATAAACCATGATGAAGCTGTTTCTGCCATATACCATAAAGCTTTTGCCACGGTGAGCGGAACAGTTACCGATCAAAACAACCAGCCATTACCTGGTGTGAGTGTATTTGAAAAGGAAACAAAAAAAACTACCGTTACCGATTCCAATGGAAGATATTCAATTAATGTAGAGGAAGGTGCTGTTCTGGTATTTTCTTACATCGGCTACGATAATCAGGAGGTGGCCGTTAATGGCCGCCAGAATATCAATATTGTTTTAAAAGAGAGTAGCAATACTTTAAATGAAGTAGTGGCCATTGGTTACCAGAAAATCAGAAAATCGGATGTAACCGGAGCGATCAGCAGTGTTAAGGCCAGCGAGATGAATTTAACTTCGCCTACGGTTGGCCAGGCATTGGTTGGTAAAGTGGCAGGTGTACAGGTGTCGCAAACCAGTGGAGCGCCGTATTCCGGTACCAAAATCAGAGTAAGGGGCATTGGTTCCATTAACGCCAGTTCCGATCCTTTATATGTAATTGACGGGTATCCGGCTGGAAATAACGTGTCGATCAATCCAGAGGATATTGAAACCATTGACATTTTAAAAGATGCGGCTTCTGCTGCTATTTATGGTTCCAGGGCATCAGGCGGGGTGGTTTTAATTACCACAAAAAGAGGACAGGATGGAAAAGGAAGATTTCAATATGATGTTCAGGGTGGATTTTCGCAATTGGCCAAAAAAATAAAACTATTGGATGCCAACCAGTTTATCCAGCTGCTGATCGACGGACGTAACAATGCGTACAAGGATTTGGTGGTAAATGGTGGAAAATTAACCTGGAACGACTCGATGTTTAGTGATAACAATGCTACGCGAATTTCCAATGTGGGTAATGGAAGCAGTGTGAGTATTCCTGCTGATCTTTATAATTTTAGCACACAACAGGCCATCCCTGCTACGTACGATACCGATTGGCAGGATGAACTTTACCGCAATGCTGCGTTTCAGCGCCATAACCTTTCTTTTTCTGGCGGTACTAAAGATATCAAATACTTTTTGAGCGGTGGCTACCAGAACAACAATGGTATTGTAACCAACACCAACCAAAAGGTAACCAACTTCAGGGCAAATATCGATGGCAAAGTGAGTGAACGTTTGCGTGTAGGCGCTAACATATCATATACGCAGAACGATAACCGTGAGGTACAGGAGGGACGTTATAATTTAAGTCCGATGATGTCGGCATTAATTTATTTGCCTTACCTGCCTGCAAGAGATGCCAATGGAAATCCGATCCAGTTTGGCATGGGTGCTTTAGCCTCTCAATATGGTATTCAAAACCCTGAAAATCCTTTGGCTACCGTTGAGCAACTAAAGATTACCAGAAAGGGATCCAGAAGCACCTACAATGCCAATGCCACTTATAGTATATTGAAAGGATTGGATTTTAAAGCCAATTTAGGTACGCAGACCTATAACGAGAAATATGATTTTTATTTGCCAACCAGCTTAAGTAACGGTAATAATCCGCCTTACTCTACCGCTGCAATAACGGCGGCGAATGCGATTGCACAAACCCTTAGCCAGGTTGATCAGCTTGGTGAGTTTACCTTAAATTACAATAAAACCTTTGGTAAGCATAAAATTGATGTACTTGGCGGCTATTCTGCGCAAAAAACAACCAGCGATTTAATCAGGATTTCTGCTACGGGTTTTCAAAATGATAAAATCGGCGAGATTACCGATAAAGGTGCTGAAGCAGGCTTTTTAACGCTAATAACAGATGGGGCAAATAAAACAGCAAAGGCAACCAATACTTTGCTTTCTTATTTTGGCCGTTTCAGTTATAATTATGGAGGCAAATACTTTTTAACCGGTTCATTCCGTCGTGATGGATCATCAAGGTTCGGCCCGTTAAATAAATATGGTAATTTCCCTTCGATAGCCGCAGGATGGAACCTTTCGGAAGAAGATTTCTACAATAGTTTTCTTGGCGAACAATCAACCGTTAAGTTAAGGGCAAGCTGGGGCTTGAGCGGTAACAACAACATCCCTAATTACAGAACTGCGCAGGAAATGAGTGCGCCGGGTGGTGTGGTTTTTGGAAATGCGGTTTCAACGGCGATCTGGCCAAATGCCATACAGGATTCGAAGTTAGGATGGGAGTCTACCTCTCAGTATAATTTTGGTGCAGATGTCAGCCTATTCAAAAACAGATTGAATATTATCGCAAATTATTACTTAAGTTATTCTTACAATCTCTTATTCAATCAACCCATCTCTGCTGTATCGGGTGCTTCTTCTATTCTTACCAATCTTGCCGATAGTAAAATCCGTAATAAAGGTTTCGACATCCAACTGGATGGAAGAATTATCCAAAATCAGGATTTTACATTGGGTTTAAGCGGAAACATTGCCGTTAACCACAATAAGGTATTAAATATGGGTGGAGCAAGTACCATCTATACTGCTGGTGCAGAGCGGTCATATATTACACATGTTACCCAAGAAGGTCAGCCGGTTGGTATGTTTTATGGTTTTAAAGTTTTGGGCAGGGTCACAGCTGATAATTTGGGTAAGGTTGCTCCGTCAGCTTCTTCAACCAATCCGGCAAAAATTGGTGATTTATATTTTCAGGACACCGACGGGAATGGTATCGTAAATGATGCAGACAAAACGGTTATCGGCACACCATATCCTAAATTTACCTACGGTTTTGCCCTAAACACCTCTTACAAAACGTTCGATCTGCGTGCGTCTTTCAACGGATCGTATGGGAACCAGGTTTTAGATGGACAGGATTATTACCTCTATAATTTCGAAGGTTCTGGTAACCAATATGCAGATGTGGCCAACCGTTACCGGAATGAAGCCAATCCGGGCAGTGGCTTAAATTATCGTGCATCTCGTGCAGGTACGCAAAGTAACAGTACGCGTTTATCGTCATTTTACATTCAGGATGGATCTTACTTCAGGTGTACCAACATTACATTAGGCTATAGTTTTCCAAAGCAACTGGCCAATACGCTTAAAGTAAGTAATATCCGTGTTTATGCGAGTGTAGATAATGCCTTTACCATTACAGATTATAAAGGTTATAATCCTGAAGTGGATTATAGTGCAGGCAATAACCTTGCGCCCGGGGTAGATTATGGTAACTATCCATTGGCAAGAACCTATAACCTGGGTATTAAACTTACTTTTTAGAATTAAGGAAATGAAAAACAATATATATGCAATTTTGGCCATGGGTGTATTTTTGAGCCTAAGCGCCTGTAAAAAAGATTTTTTGGCACAGAGCAATCCAAACGCTGTTACTGTAGAAAATTATTTTAAAACTGAGAATGATGTATTATTGGCCGTAAATGGGGCTTACCAATCGTTAAGAAGTAGTAATACGCTGGGTGAAAACAGCGGGCTGTTTACCGATGAGCGTTCAGATGATACGGGTAGAAATGATAACCAGAGTAATGCCGGAGAGCCCTTTCAATTTAATGATTTCTCTTTATTGCCAAGTAACTCGTATTTAAAGGCGCATTGGGTTGCACTTTATCAATCCATCTCCCGAAGTAACGTAATTTTATCAAATATTGATAAGGTAAGTTTTGCTAACCCTGCAACCAAGGTTAACTATGCAGCAGAAGCCAAATTTATCAGGGCAATCATGTATTTCGAACTGGTAAGGAAATGGGGAGCCGTTCCTTTGGTTACCAAACAATTGCTTACTACCGATGAAGTTATAGCCGCAACTTTCCGCGTACCTGAAGCTGATGTGTATAACCAGATTGTTGCCGATTTAAAAGATGGTTTAAATAGTACGCTACCAAACTTCCAGACAACCGCCAATATTGGCAGGACTTCAAAAGCGGCTATCAATGCATACTTAGGTAAGGTTTATTTAACTATGGCGGCCACCCTGCCAAACAATAAGGCTGAAAACTTAAGTAATGCCAATACTTACCTGTTGGCAGCCTATAATATGAAAGCTTTTGGCAACCTTTCTGAAATTCCTTATACTGACGTTTTTGATGTAACCAAGAAAACTACCTGTAAAGAACTGATTTTCCAGATCTCTTACAAACAGGGCGATATTAACTACAGTTCGAGCATTGCTGCCAACAACCAGGCGAAAGGTGAAACCATCAATTCGCTTAAAGTTTCTACCGGGATTGGTGGTAATGTAAAACTTGATCTGATCAACGAATACGAAACAAATGATTTGAGGAAAGATTTCTCGGTTAAATTTGCGAATGAGCAGACCGTAAGAGATTGGTTTATCACCAAGTTTCGCGATGCGAGCTCCCTGGCCACCAATAATGGTTACGGCGGTAATGACTGGATCCTGATGCGTTATGCCGATGTAATCTTAATGTTGGCCGAAGTAAATATGCTACAGGGTAAAGATGCGGTGGCTATTCAATATTTGGATATGGTAAGAACAAGAGCAGGTATGCCAGTTTATGCGGTTGCTAAAACCGACGCCACTTATGCAGCTAAATTCCCAACTTTAAAACTAGCTATTTTGCATGAGCGGAGGGTAGAATTCGCTTTTGAACACCAAAGGTGGTTTGACCTGATCAGGAATTTTACTGCTGCAGAATTGGTTACCTACTTAAAAGCCAAACCGCAATCTTCCTATGGTATTGCTAAGCTTGCCAATGTAACCACAAAAGACAGGTATTTTCCTATTCCTTTTGATGAGGTGAAATTAGATCCGGTTAAGATGTATCAGAATCCCGGGTATTAATTAAATCTTAAGGAAGTCAAGTTTCAAAAACTTGACTTCCTTTTTATAAAGCGTTTTCAGTTAACAGTTGGCAATTTTCAGTTTTCAAGTAATTGAATCAGAAAATAATCACTCTTATTGGATCCTGAAACACCTGTCCGGCCGGGCGGAAGTTACCATTGATACCCTCCATTAGTTCGGTCGTCATCCGATAGCAATCGGATCTCGCACATGCGGGAGTCTTAAAGCAACATAAAAAACCTGCGAAGGCATTACGATTATTCATCAGACTTTGCTTTTATTATTGGCATTCATGAGCACTGCGTGGTTGACGGTCAAGTTGTGAATAACGATATCTCCAGCCCTTTCCTCTCCAATACGATTGGTTTTCAGTTAACTGTAAACTATTAACTGAAAACTGTCAACCGCTTCTCTAAATCACATTCCTAGTAATTTTCCCTTTAATGATATAAAGCGACAGGATATTCTTTTTACTGATCACCGTATCGCCGTTAAAATTAGGGTTTGAAGAACGGAGAATGAGTTTGGTATCATCAGCATGTTGGTAAATAAGTTTAATGGTGCGTAAACTGTTACTGTCTTCATCGGTCATCACTACATAAGCCTCGCCCCATTGCAGAATTTCGTAATTAGTGATCTCTTTTATGGCTATAATTTCACCTGCAGCATATTGCGGGGCCATGCTATCTCCATAAACTGGTAAGTAGGCCGTGCAATCGTTAAAAGGCAAATAGTTCACCAGGTATTCTGCGCGTTGCTCTTCCACAATGTGTTCTTTCGCATCAGATAAACTCATATCGAAATAAGGTACACCTTCCTTGCTTTCGCCAACGGCTGGCCTCTTTTTGAAAAATGGTTCGCCAATTCCATCCTCCAGCCAGGTTAAATTAACGTCGAATTTCATTTCCAACCTGTCTTTAATAGCATTAGAGACTTTCAAGCCATCTTTTCCCCTCATTATATCAGATAAGGAACCAGCTTGAATGTTTAAAGCATCAGCAAAAGCTTTTTGAGTTTTGAAATTCAATAAATCCATTAAAATTTTTAGTCTCTGATTTTCAGTCATTTGCATTGTATTATGGAAGAAATTCTACCAATCGTTAGAATTTCTTCTGTTTTTTTTGCTAAATTCGTTAGCTAATATAATCATTTAAAAACATACGATATGAAAGAGAACCTGAATTTTAAAAAAGAAACGATGGCATTAATAGAAGCGATTGAAAGTTTTTTTGCTACCAATGGGGTAGATTACCATTTGAATTTTCTAAAAAACTGGTTAAATCCGCCCCGTAATGAATTCGATTTTTCGCCCCAGAAGCACCCCGCGCAGCTATTGGTTTTTTATGAAAAACTGGTTCCGCTTTTCGATTATTCGGATCTGGTTTTTAACCATATTGAAACTGATACTGCATTTGTAGAAGCAATTTCGGCTGATGAATGTGGTGTAGAACGCGAAATGGTATTGCTTGAGTATTGTCCGAAATTATTGAGCAGCGGAGAAGTTAGAAATCCAAAACTAACCTTTCTTGATATTTTCTTGTTCTTCCAGTCAGATACCTATAAAGTGATGTACAAAGAATGGTTGTTGGCCGCATTGGAAAACAACCTCGACCTGGATTGGGACCAATATATTTTTCCGTTTTATGAGAACACCAAAAAAATGCTGGAGGCTTGCTGGCTCATACACGAAAGGATCATTACCAGAAATAGTTTCAAAAGTATCGATCGCTATTATCACATGGCCATATTCGAAAGTACATCGCCTTTGGCTTTTGAACAGGAATTATTTAACGATCCATTTAAGGTAATAGAATTTTTCTTCAGCCTCGATAACCTCAGCGGTCATAAAACTTATTTAAAAAACTGGTATAAAGCGGCCCTGGCTGAAGAGAAATGTTTGAGCGATGCAGCCGATTATTTTTTTCTCTATAATCAGTTTATCAAACTGCTTAATGCCGGTTTTTTGATTACCGCTAAAAATTTAACTTATCAGGGTACACCGCCTAAAAACTTGCTTGCCGCTACAGATCAGTCAAAAAACAGTGATAACTACCAGAAAAACCTGTGCGAGGTAAATACACTGAGTGCGTTGCATATCGAAAATCCTTATCTGTTTGTCGCTTCGTTCTTTATTCCCGAAAAAATTAAGCGGCTACGTTTAGGGCTTCTGGAATGGTTGTATGCCGCTTTCAGCACCAAAAGCAGCATTAAACTACTGGATAAGGAATTTTTGTTTGAACAGTATGAATCCATGCTGATGATTATGGAAGCTTTTTTTGTGATGATCACCCATCCTCCTTTGGATGAAATTGATGAAAGGAACTATTATTATGCGGAGTAAGTTTTTGAATCTGGAACACGTTGCACTTAAGGACGATCGGATATTGCGTTTGCTGAAAGATGTTGTTGCGGCAGTACCCGTTCAGTACATGTATTTCCACAACAACTTTTTAGCCGGTAAAGCGGTTCAGGAAATGTTGATTATGGTTCCGTTTAAACAGGTACATGTTTTAAATGAATTAACGCCAGTGTTAAATATGGTATTTAACGGGCAAACGGAATGGAGTTATCGGGTTTTTCATGTGCATGAGGTAGAGCAGGCACTTTTGGAGGGGAGTTTATTTTTTCATTATGCTACAGCTGCACAGAATTGTTTATTCAGTAAATCCGGTTGTTTTCCTGATCGTAGCATGCCTGATGTGATTGCAGATCAGGTGGGCATTGCTTACCAGCAGGAAATTAACAAGGCTAATAAATTTTTAACAGGGGCGGTCTTCTATTTTAAAGGACAAAATTTCGAATACTGTGCTTTTATGCTACACCAGGTTTTCGATCTGATGTACCGTGCCATTGAGGTTTTGGTAATGGGCAAGGATAAAAAAACACACCGCATCCGGGTTCATCAATTGTATATCAAGCCTTTTGTCAAGCCGCTTTCAACGCTGTTTAACGATAGTGAAGAAGAAGCAGGCCTGTTGCATTTGCTTGATGAAGCCTATCTGGCTGTGAGGTACGAAAACAATTATGTGATTAGTGAAGCAGTGATAGTGAGCCTGTTTGAGAAGGCAGATTTATTGTATATAATTGCTGAGCAGGTTTATCAAGGGATTATGAACAAGCATTTCGATCGGCAGATGAATAGGATGGCGTAAATTAACACTTGCCGGAAAACTATAGTATCTTGTCATGCTGATAATAATTAATATGTTGTACTATTTATTTGTAATTGTCAGGTGGTTTTTTATATTTGTATTTAAGTAGCTCTCCATAAATCTTAATCTAAATTAACGAATGAATAAAAACTATTCCCTATTAAAGCAGTATCTGCTGGCTTTTGCATTTTTAATTTTCATAACATCTATTCTCCATTCCTGTAAAAAGGAACGAAAGTTTTCACCCCTTGAGGTTAGGAAAGAGCTGATCCTGGAAGCCAAAACATATTTTGAGGAGGAAGTGCTGAGTAATAATTTTAAATTGCCTAATGATCCGAATGTTAGGCACAGTATCATGAAGAGGGCAGAATGGGAAAAGGCCATTATCAAAAAAATATCGATTGGCGATGCTGTTATTGTACCCATTTATTTTGATGAGGATGTTTTTAGTGGACCGGTAAATAGTCATCAAAAAAGCTCATTAAATAAAAACAGTTATTTAATGATCTATAAAGATCATATCGAAAAAATGCATGTAGAGTGGGTTACCTTATTGCCCAATAAGATAAGAGGTGCACAAAACACAAAGTTTAGCGGGATAGTAGTTGTAGAAAGCTGGAACGGAATGTTTAACAAGGCTTTTGCTTTTAACGATACCGGGAAACATATACCCGTGTATATAAGTGAAGCGATTACCTTTGATAAAAGTAGTTATAACCGTTCTGTTACCTGCTTTGAGGTTGAACATTGGGGAGCAGTTACCGTTGGCGGCATAACTACGCCGAAATATTTGGGTAGTGAAACCTTTTGTTCCAACAACGGCAGTGGCAATGGAAATGAAGACCAGGGCCATCCCAATAACCCGGTTACCGAAGAAGAAGCGACACCCGATGATTATATTACCTATTTTATTGATTGCAATGGCGATATTGATGGCGCTGCAACCATTGATCCAAATTGTGGATGTATCGGTGGGAATACGGGAGTATTAAATTGCGGTCAAAAAGAGATCATCGATAGTTTAAAAGGATATCCTTGTGCGCAGGCGCTGTTAAGGAAAATGCGTACGAATATCAGTAGTGATATTGCTCTTTTGATAAAAAATACCTTCGCGAAGGATGACAATGTAAATATAAAATTTAAAGCGGATCCTTCTCTAGTAGGTACAGATACAGATGGGCAAGAAAGCAAGGGGAATTTCTCAAATTTAACAGGAGAATTTATAGTTGGATTGAATCCTGATATTTTAAATAAATCTACACAGGAATACATCTTAGTAACAATGTATCATGAGGGGCTTCATGCATTTTTTGATAGAAGACTTCAGGTATTAGGAGAAACAGAATTTAAAAAGAGATACGAAGGGGTTAATGTAAACGGTGGTAGGTTATTAGGTGTTATGGACGATGGCCATATACCTATGGGTTATCAAAACTACTTGAAGGGATTAAAGGATGTAATAATGAAATTTAACCCGAATTTTGACGAAAATAGAGCATGGGGTTTAGCAAAATATGGTATTATCCAAATGTCTAAAGAAGATAATGATCTGAACAAACAAGAAAGGGATACAACTAAGCCCGGTTTTACAGGAACCAAATGTCCTTAAATAATATATATAAATGAAAAACAGATGTAAATCAGCTATTGTCTTTGTTATAGTTTTATGTAGCATTTCTATAAAAGTGGCAAATGGTCAAACGCCCAAGTTAACGCCACTTGAAAAAGCTTTTATCCAGATATTCTTAAAAAGTTCTCCAGGTGATATCCTGAAAGATAGCGTTTCAATGTATGCGATAAACTTTACAGTAGATGTGATAAAGAAAAAGAATAAAACAGTTGTAACAGGCATTACAGCAAATGATAGTTTAGGATATAGGCTTTTCCCTAAATATAATGAAGTAAAAAAGCTTGATTACGCAGAACTGTTTCTTCCCGGAGAAAAAAGAATCAGCATCATTATGCCAATACTTATATTTGGGCGCACCGAAAAAAAGATAAAGTACAGGGACGATGATGGAAACCCTTTAATCAGTTTGAAAACTGCTGCTAATACTGCATTCCATCTTTATACAGATTTTCCCTATAACAATCTGAAAGAAGGAAATATTGGTTATCCGTCTTATTTAGATGATTATAAAAAATATTATAAAAGTTCTTTTATCAGGAAGATTATGCTTCAGCCAATGATTTCCGATTTAACCACTGTGCATTAAATTCCTCTTGGGCATGAAGACTTATTTGAGTTTAATTTTGAGGATGTCTATCTGCATTGTTATTCTATGATGCTGCAGAAAAATATAAACACACTTCCACTATTTACAATTAGGCGAATGGATATAAAATGATAAATCTCCCATAAATACTAACAAAAACAAGAGTTTCATGTACACAATATTATGAAATGATATTTAAAAGATTTATTCTAGTAGCAATTACTTTGATTAGCTGCCCTTTATCATCGTTATATGCCCAAGAGAGCTTGAGTAAACAAACAAGAGAAATGTCTTTTCTTAAAAATGTTTATTCTATTTTTATAAAAAGTAATCCTCAAGCTTTTTTGAAAGATAGTTCCGCAATCTATTCCTTTAATTTTAAATTGCATATTCTCAAACAAAAAAGTGGTAAGGCTATTGCCGTTAAGATATTCGCTAACGACAGCTCAGCCTATAAGTTCTTTCCTTCATATAAAAAATTATATAGTATTGACTATTCATCCATTTCCGGATCAGATAAAGAAATAACTCTGGTAATCCCATTATTAATTTTTACGATAAGCAGTAATGAAATTAAAAACGGAAAACATTCAATTAATATGCAGTTGGTAATGGAAATGTTAAAAACGTTTAATGCCAATCCCTATTATGATAAGGCTATCTACACAGGAAAGCAATCTGATGCTCAAAAGGTATTTAGTAAAATAACTTTGGCTGCTCCTGTTATTTTTGACTATAGTAAAATGCCGGTTGCTCACGGTCCAGATTTCATTAAATAGTGGGGCTACATTTTTGTAATCGAATGATGATCGTCACTTATTTATTGGTTAATGAGATTTAAATTAACAAATGGAAAAAAGCTCTTTATGCATTTTTGAAAGCAAGCTTCAACTGCTGGGAGAAACCGAATTTTAAAGAAGACATTAATGGTACAGTTTATACAGACAAGTAATACAAAATGGCTGCTATTTATGGTTTCAACTATCCTGGTGAAAGAACATACAACTATTTGGGAAACAATTTAGATTTATACGCCATTTATAAAAGTAAGTTGGAAAGATCTTATAATAATTTGCTTGCTAAGTATGGGATTACCGTGGCAGAACGAGATGCGTTTTATCTCGATAATCTTAAAAATGTAGCAGCAAATAAAAAATACCTACATATTGTACGTAATAAAAGAACCATGAAAAAAATAATCATAATAGGGTTTTTGATGTTCTTATTTCACGAAGCCTTTCCGCAAAATAAAAAAAAGTTATATTTCCTAGCCGATACTCTTCAGGCCAATGCATCAAACCCAAACAAAATATTAGAAATTAAATGGACAACCCCTTTTCATTATTCATTTATTTTTCAAACTGAGTTTAAAGCTCCGTACTATAAGTATATCGAATTTTCTTGTAGGATAGATAAAAAGAAGGAGATAGGAGAAGTTAAGCTTAAAAAGCCTAGATGTAGATATATTTCTCTTAAGGAATTTCTGGCTTTAGTTAGAGAAAATACTCGATATTTTAACGACATATATGATTTATATATTACGGAAGTGCTAGCAGGAAATAAATATCGAACGTTTAAAGTAGAAATAATGCCGCAATATGCACCTACTCAAGATAGTATGGTATTGAAAGAAAAACAATAGTTTAATAGATGCAGATATTGGAGTATTAAAATATGATTAAAACAATTTCGCAATGCATTATAGGTTAGACTTTATAAGAAATGAGTGAATAGTCGTATTGATATTAGTCTTTTGATGATAACAATTTTTCATGTTATATAAATAAAACTATGGGTCTCCATAATATAGATTCAGTTTTAGTATTGAAGCTAGTACCAAATCATATTCTAACAGGATGTTTTGCCGAAAGCGTATCACACCAACCTTTAAACTCATTAAACCTAAGGTACTCTGTTTTATACAATACAGGTAATATATGCCCATAATTGTTTATAAAAAAACTTAATCACAGCAAACTTTTTCTATAAGGAGAGCAAAAAGATAGATATTGTGACGCCTATACTTAGTTATAACTATACAGAAGATAAAGTAAAGTATAAAGATGAAAGAGGAAACCCACTTATTAGCTTAAAAGAAGCAACAAATGCTGCATTTCATCTGTATAATACAACTTTACGGTATAACAACCTGAAAGAGGCTACAAAATCTTATCCTAGTTATCCCGTAAAAAGGAATAGATATCTATATTTGAATAAGAGTATCTTTTTTAGGCAAATTACTCTTGAACCCATGATTTCGGATTTGACCACTACACACTAGATTTTCTCCTATTGAAAGTTTGATACGCATATTTTATAAGTCATGATTATTCATGTATGAAAATGATCAATTAGTTTTGTCCGAATGCCGCTCTATGTAATACTTATAAACTTGTAACAGTTTTCCAAATGTCTATTCTGAGAAATAGCGTTTAATCCTGGAGTTTGGATTTAAAACTCTTAATATTAAGAACATGAAATATAAACTAATTTTTACGCTTTTCTCTCTATTCTTTTTTTCAGAACAAAGCATCGCCCAATCTAATCAGAAGATTGGTAAGTCTGACTTTGTAACTGAGATGTCGAAATTTCTGGCCCGTCAGTATGATATATCTTTCTTAAGATCTAAAAAAGATGTGTATGCTTTTAATTTACGAATTCAGATAAAAAGGGCAGGTAAAATTTTTAATGTTCAGGACATCCGGTTTACCGATAGTATTGGATATAAAGTATTCCCCGATTATTTGCAATTAAAGAAAATGAGCTATAATGGACTGACACTTAAAAGTGATGGTGCTGTTACTTTGATTGTACCAATACTAATCTTAAATAATGCAAAAGCTGGCCAGAACCCAGCAGAAAATAATATAGTTCTAAGTAACAATTCTTTAATAAGGATGGTATCTGCCTTGCTATATCCTGATACCTTACAGAAAAATATAACCACTTTTCCATTGTTTACAATTAGGCGGATGGATATAGAATGATAAATCTCCTAATGAATAAGAACTTCATACCTATGATACTATGAAAGGGAAATTATTTTTAATTGCCTCACTATTAGTTATAACCTTTGAGGCATTTTCCCAAAACACGAACAGGGAAATTTATTTCTTAGCAGATACGATAAATGTATCTCTGCCTAATCGAATGTTAAAAATCGAAACGGTAAGTTTTTTCGAACATCACTTTACATTCTTTTGCAGGTGTACACCTCCTTATAAGAGTTACGCAACATTTTCATACATCAATAAAAATGGAGACAAGAAAGCAGAAATCGTATCGAAAAAGCCGGCTCACCCTTATATCAGTTTCAAAGAGTTAATGGATATTACGGCAGAACATCATCGTTCTCTTGATCATTACTGCGATCTGTATATTACAGAAGTTTTGCCCGGTAATAAATACAGGACGAATAAAGTAAAATTTGTTCCTTACAGCCCTCCGATAGATGATGGTGTGAATATAAAGGAGAAGCAGTAAATGGCATCTGCATTACATCCTGATGCATTATAGAAAAATATAAACACCCTTCCACTATCAATAATTAGGTGGATAGATACAGAATGATAAAAACTTTTTTGTGAAACAATAATTCTGTAAAAGGGAAGTGAGTTAACCTAGCTGGAAATTAAAGGGTGCTTTACTGAAATGCTTTTTCGCTTAGACCTGCCTTTTGACAATTTTAGACAGGTGCTGCTGCACCCTGCACAAAAAAAGTTGATAAAATTGAGTATTCATACCGATTATCATAATCGTATAAATATATTTGCGGAGAGGATCTGATGCCGTTTCTGATTTTCTCTCAAACTCAATTTTTAACCAATGAATAAATTCGAAAGCCGTTACGCCCAAAGCCCCAAGGAAGTTAAACAAATGGATACCGCAGCTTTGCGGGAGAACTTCCTGATCGAAAATGTATTTGAAGCCAACCAGGTAAACCTCACTTTATCTCATTTTGACAGATATATTGTTGGTGGTGCAATGCCAGTTGATCAGAAAATTGCCCTTCCAAACCCTGATGATTTAAAAGCGAATTACTTTTTGGAGCGTAGGGAGCTGGGCATGATCAATGTCGGTGGAAAAGCAATTGTGACTGCGGATGGTGAAAGATATGAACTGGAGTATAAAGAAGCTTTATATATAGGCAAGGGAATTAAAGAGGTATTTTTTGAATCTGCTACTCTTGGAGAAGCTGCTAAGTTATACATCAATTCTGCTCCTGCACACCATACTTACCCTACTAAAAAAGTGAGTAAAGCTGAAGCGGAGGTTGTAGAATTGGGCACGCCTGAAACGGCAAACCATAGGATAATTAATAAACTTCTGGTGAATAGTGTTTTGCCGACCTGCCAGTTGCAAATGGGGATGACGGAACTAAAATCGGGCAGTGTTTGGAATACCATGCCAGCGCACACCCATGATAGAAGGATGGAAGCCTATTTCTATTTCGAGGTTCCAGCGGGGCAGAGTGTTTGCCATTTTATGGGACAGCCGCAAGAAACCCGCCACATTTGGATGCAAAACGATCAGGCGGTAATTTCGCCAAACTGGTCTATCCATTCAGGAGCAGGTACCAGTAACTATACTTTTATTTGGGGTATGGCCGGCGAAAACCTGGATTATGGCGATATGGACCATTGTGCCATTACCGAGCTGAAATAATAATTTTACCGTCATCTCAATCCGATAGCTATCGGATTGAGCGTAACGAATGCCCGCCAGTACGGACAGGCGGGGAGAGATCTCAAAACTGAATTTAAACATCATGTCTAACATATTTAATTTGGCAGGTAAAACTGCATTGGTTACTGGCTGTAAAAGAGGAATAGGCAAAGCGATGGCTTTGGCTTTGGCCGAAGCAGGGGCCGATATTATCGGTGTTTCTGCAAGTCTCGAACTTCAGGGTAGTGCTATTGAAAAAGAAATTTTAGCACTAGGTAGAAAATTCTATGCCTACCAGTGCGATTTTGGTAAACGCGAAAATACTTTAGCTTTTGCGGCTCAGGTAAAATCAGATCATCCTGTGATCAACATTTTGGTGAATAACGCCGGAACGATTTTGCGCCAGCCGATTGCGGAACATTCAGACGAGTATTGGGATGAGGTCATTGCTGTAAACCAATCAGCGCCATTTATTTTAACGCGAGAAATAGGCAGGGAAATGATTGCAAGAGGAAGTGGAAAGGTCATTTTCACGGCATCGTTACTCTCCTTTCAGGGTGGTATTACCGTACCTGGTTATGCAGCGAGTAAAGGTGCGATCGCGTCTTTAACTAAAGCTTTCGCAAATGAGTGGGCGTCAAAAGGGGTAAATGTTAATGCAATTGCGCCTGGATATATTGCAACCGATAATACCTCTGCCTTACGTGAAGATCAGGACAGGAGTACCTCAATATTATCACGTATCCCGGCCGGAAGATGGGGAACACCAGAAGATTTTAAAGGACCAACCATATTTCTGGCTTCAGCAGCCAGCGATTACGTACACGGAACGATTTTAACCGTTGATGGGGGTTGGATGGGAAGGTAGGTAAGTTATGAGTTTGGAGTCCTTAGTCTGGAGTCTTTAGTCCTGAGTCGACATTTATGAGTTATATTTCAAGAAGTCAAGTTTTGAAACTTGACTTCTTATTTATTTCGAAAGCTGTAAAGGTTTTACGCGTTTTCGAACGGCAAGCGCTTTACACCAAACGCTTAGCCTTAATAAAGATTATAAATCTCCTTAATATCCTTCAAAATACTTTCGAAATCGATTTTAAGGTCGATTAATTTACCGGTATGGATATCGAAAACCCATCCGTGAACGGTTATTCCGCGTTCGGTAATGGCTTGCTGTACCGCTGCGGTTTTTAACAGGTTAACACATTGTTCCTGAACATTCAATTCTACCAGTCTGTTGTAGCGGGCGCCTTCATCCTCAATGGCATTTAATTCCTCTTTGTGGATACGGTAAACATCGCGGATATTCCTTAACCATGGATTTAATATGCCCATATCAGCAGGCTGCATGGCAGCTTTAACACCTCCGCAATTATAATGGCCGCAAACTACAATGTGGCTTACTTTTAAGTGGCGAACAGCATAATTCAAAACCGTCATCACGTTTAAATCTACGTTGTTTACCAGGTTGGCCACATTCCGGTGCACAAAAGCCTGCCCGGGTTGTATACCCATTAAATCTTCGGCCGTAACACGACTATCTGAACACCCGATATACAAAAACTCCGGACTTTGTCCTTTAGATAATTCGGTAAAGTAGTTGGGATCAATTGACAGTTTTTCTGCGATCCATTTTTCGTTGTTGTTAAAAACGTCTGCTACATTCATACTTGTGCTTTAATAGCGTTATCGGATAAATTAATTATTCTTATAATACAGCAATAATATTAAAAAGATCTATTAAGCTTGCAAGTTCTGCTGCTGTAATATTGCATAGAGGTTATGAGAAACCGCGCTGGTAGATTTCTTTTTAATAGATTTATTAACAAGTTTTATCCGGAAATGTTTACTGATTTGACAGGTATTTTAAGGTGCCGAAAATGCAGTTGATAGCACTCGGTTCTGTGATCAGGCCTGATGATGTGGCCGTTTGAGTAGAAAATCGTCATCTCGATCGGACAGCTTTCGGGTGAAATGGAACTAGAGATTGATTTTTATAGTTTTCTCGAATTCGCTGCACCCGCTCGAAATGACGATTAATCTTAGGATTCTGATATTTTAGCTCGCAACCGCTACCGAATTTTTGTTGATATGGTTAGGCAATTCTTCCAGTGTATATAAATTAACTAACGATTCTCTCAGTACATCTTGAGCGTTATACCACGCATTTGCCTGAGTAAAATGACAAATGCCATTGGTTAATTCGGTGATAATTGCGCCAATTAATGTTGCAAAATGATTTTCGAACACATCTCCCGGGTGATATTTCAGAGAAAATACCTTATTGTAGTTTTGTAGTTGCGCTTCAACTGTTGCACTCAGCTTTACAGGTTTTGCAACTTTCCTTTTTTTCTTTTTAAATAAGCCAATGATTTTCTGGACAATACTCTGTTTAATGATTTTCTCTTTAAAAAGCTTTTTCTTGTATTCTTTCAAATCAAATGATTTATGAGAAACACTAAAATTTAATTTTAAGCTATTTTCATTAAATATGGCCAGGGTAGGTTTGTCCCATTTAAAAACGATCGGTAAGCTTCCGTTCGGGTTCCGGAATGAAAAAGAGGAATTAATATCCAGAACGTTCTCATGTTCATTTAAACGTTTTAAAATTGTTGGGATAAGATCGTCTGTTAAAGAATTGGTGTAGATGTTAATATAAGAGCTCATGTGATTAAGATTGGTTGAATCAATGTAATGGCATAGTTTGTTTGCACTATGCGTTATTTCAATGATAATTAAGGATATCCTCTCGTTGAAGTGTAGTCTATGTATCGTAGGTGTACTTCAATATATCGATTAACTTGGAAATCTCAAGTTATATTGGTCGTAATTATTTTTCATTTGTATGTGGTTTTTGTGCGTAATGTTGCCCGAAAAATAGTGGCTGCTTAATTTCAATTACTTAAACGATCCCAAACTGGAAAACGTTACAATGAGTTACAAAATTACCTGATTACAATAATTATACCAAAAATACCCGGCTTTTTAATTTTCCAGTAGCTTTTTCATATTGGTTAGCTGTAGAGTATTTTTAACGCCAGTTGTATCACAATCTCCTTTAGCTATTAGCTGTTTTAAGCTTCGGTTAAAACTCCTTACTGAGATACCCAAATAGGCCGCCATGTCTTCTTTCGAGACAGAGATATGCTCATCAGCCTGCAACTTAAGTAATTTTAAAAGTGCATATTCTAAAGTGTATAGCTGTTGAAATGATGCACGCGTACTGGTTTGTATTATCCTGGTAGATAGTTCTTGTAATAAGATTGTGGTGAACTCGCTATTCTGATTAATTAATGAAAGGAAAAAATGATGAGGTATAACATAGGCCGTAACATCACTAATTGCAGCTATACTACACAGGCAATTGATCTTTTTTAGTGCTTCCAGTTCTCCAACCACTTCGCCCTTGCCTAAAAACTCGATAATAAAATCTTTACCGTTTTCTTCAGAAATGAAACATTTGCTGATTCCGTCTTTAATGATATAAATGTAGCTGATTTTTTCGCCCTGTTCAATAAATCTATATCCTGCTTTAAAGTTTTTGAGTGTAACCGCCGCGTCTTTATTTTCGGCGCAAAAGCGTTCAATAAAGGATAAGAATGTAAGATTGGTGCGTAGCATATTTATTTAGTCGAGACAAATGTCCTTTTGTAAAGGAAGTTGGTGCTTTACTTTTGTGAAGCTAAAATAAGCATAACCATGAAAAATCAAATTACCGTAATTGCTTTTGACGCAGATGATACCCTTTGGGTAAATGAGCCTTATTTCAGGGAAACTGAAAACCAGTTTGCAGGGCTTTTGGAAGATTTTATGCCTCATCATCAGGTACTGGCAGAACTTTATAAAACAGAAATTGACAATCTGCCACTTTATGGTTATGGAATTAAAGGCTTTGTATTAAGCATGATCGAAACTGTTCTAAGGATAACAGGAGGTAAAATAGATCCGGTTGTGATCAACAGAGCGATAGCGCTGGGGCAGGAAATGCTCCATAAACCGGTAGAACTGCTTGACGGGGTTGAAGAAGTACTGAAAGCCTTACATGGAAAATACAAACTGGTATTGGCTACCAAAGGCGATTTATTGGATCAGCAACGAAAATTGACCAAATCAGGACTGGACCACTACTTTCATCATATCGAAATTATGAGTGATAAACAGGAAAGAGATTATCAAAAACTGATCAAACACCTGGATTGTAAGCCTGAAGCATTTTTAATGTTGGGAAATTCCCTAAAATCGGATGTTTTACCTGTGCTGAATATTGGCGGACATGCCGTTCATATCCCATTTCATACCACATGGGTGCATGAGCATATTGATCATGCCATTGAGCACGAAAATTTTTACCAGATGGAAACACTAGCTGAAGTTTTACCCAAATTAATCGAATGAAAGAAAAAATAAATATAAACACCTGGATCAGAAAAGATCACTTTGAATTTTTTAGCGCCTTTGAAGAGCCTTTCTTCGGTGTAACTGTAGAGCTGGACTGTACCGCTACCTATAAGGAAGCAAAAGAACAAAACGTTTCCTTTTTTCTGCTTTATCTGCACAAATCGTTGGTGGCCGCCAATTGCGTAGAGCCTTTTAGGTATCGGATTATTAATGGTGAAGTTTGGAAATATGATACTATAAATGCTGCGGCCACCATCAACCGCCCCAATGGAACTTTTGGATTTGGGTACCTGGATTTTTATGAGGATTTTGAAGATTTTAGAATGGCAGCTGATCAGGAAATTGAAAAAGTAAGAAACAGCACTGGTTTAATCCCTTCCGCATCGGGAGAAAATGTAATCCATTATTCGGCACTGCCCTGGTTAAATTTCACTTCTTTATCACATGCCCGGAACTACGCTTATCAGGATAGCTGTCCTAAAATATCTTTCGGCAAACTTAAAGATGAAAATGAACGAAAAATAATGTCGGTTTCTATTCATGTAAATCATGCTTTGATGGATGGGTTTAACGTTGCCCAGTTTGTGGATAGCTATCAGGCGCTATTAAGCAACACAGGAGTGAAGGCATATTTTTAATCTCAACATTAGCGTATGAAACCTAAGAAATATTTTATACCCGGTTAACATTAGAAATTTATTTTCGTAAATGTTTATCGCTGCCGTAATTATTCCCATTTACCTTTTGGCCATTGTAGCCATGTGTTATATGGACAGCGCTTTCAAGGCAATGATGTTTTTTATCATGTTATTAGTTGCCACATTTGTACTTTTTTTTTTATCAATTATCCTTTGCGATCAGCTCTTGGGATAATCTGTTTGATGGCACTTTTTGCTTTTAAATTTAAAAATTAATTAAATTTTAATTTATCATTTGTATTCGAGAAAGTATTTGCTATTTTTGCTGCTCGAGCTGGAAGCTTATTCTCAATAATCGATTTGATCATTCTTACTTTGGTTGTTGAACATTCAAAATTTGGGGGATTAGCTCATTTGGCTAGAGCGCTTCGCTGGCAGTGAAGAGGTGATCGGTTCGAATCCGATATTCTCCACCCTTAAAAGCCGATTTATTAAGTTAAATCGGCTTTTTTGTTTCTAATAAACCTGAAACTGATGCACTACACTTGGAAAAAGTAATTGAGTTCCGGTGCCTGAATTCATACTATTGTCTAAGCCAATTCGGATATCAAATCCGAAGTTGAGGTAAGGATATAATAGGTAAACCAAAAGTTTCTAAAAACGTCATATAAGTAATACGATTATCTTGGTTTTTGTTACATTATTAAAATGTGCTAATTAGCTGTTTCAAGGCAGTTTGTTGATAAATATCAAAGATTTATTTTTGTTAAGTGAACTTTAAAAAATAATTAAGAGTAATTTTGTTTTCATGAACAACGCTCTTAAAATCATTGTGTTATCATTATTAATGAATAGCGCTAAAGCTCAAATTGTTAAGCCATTGTCTTCCGACATGTTATCGGCTACCCGTATAAATTTCAATAAAAACCTGTTGAAACTCGATTCGTTTGATATAGATAATCTGCCTCCTTCTGTCTACTTGTTTTCTAGAGAGGGTAAGCACGAAATAAATATTGAAGGTGTTACGGTCTTGACTGATGAAAAAGAGATTGTTGGTATTAAAGACATGGAGCTCTCGGAAGAGTCGTTGAAAAACATCAGCGACAGGCTAAAAGTTCTTGATAAACTTCAGAAAGCCTATAGCGACGCATCCAATGATGAATATAGGTCTGGTAAAAGAAATAAGAATAAAATTGTGTTATATGATCGCAGATTTTTTGCAATTCTCCGCGGAATGAGAGTGACCTTGAGAGATTTTAAAAAAATGTATGTTGCCAATCAGAAAGATAAAACGAAAACGATATCAGTGGCTGCAATGAGAAATCCGAATATCGACTGGAAGTTCTACAGTCAATTGATAGAAGCTGAACACGAAAAGATACTGGCGCTAACCAAATAATTTTGCCCTAATTAAACTAGCCATCTGTAGCGAAAGTTTTAGATGGTTTTTTTATCAGAATCACAGATTGAAATATCATTAAAAAAAGATTTGCATGTAGATGTTATTTCATGTACATCAAATAAAGCCAACATTTTATTATCTGATTTCAAAAACGTAACTGCCGGCTGGCCTATTGAGCCTATTGTTAACCACTTTTCCATTTAAGTAAGCTTTCTTGCCTGCTATGTCCGGAATGGTGATACTGGCGCTTGAATTGGCCGGGATTTTTACCTCGTATTTAATACCCTTTGCATTTCTTTTCCATGAGGATAGAATGGTGCCATATGGACTCTCATGGCTCACTGTAAAATGTGTTAATCCTTCAACAAAGTGTGGTTGCAATAAAATGTTTTTAAAACCAGGTTGCTGCTCATCAATTTTTATTCCACCTATTCCTTTAAAAAACCATCCACCAATTTCGCCAAACATCATGTGGTTATCAGAAATATCCCTGGTAGCCTGCATATCCCAGTTTTCATGAAGCGTTGTTGCACCATTGGCGATCCACCAGCCCCAACCCGGGTAAGTGTCTTGTGCAGCCAGTTTATAGGCTGTTTCTGCCTGCCCGTTATCACTTAAGGCATTCAAAACAGCTTTAGCGCCCAAAACGCCTACATCAATATGCATGCCATCAGCCGCAACACGTTTAGCCAGGTTTTCGGCCAATTTCAACCGGTATTGATCTTCTACAATATTCCATTGCAAAGCCATGCTCAGTTCCGTTTGTACGCCCGAACCATAGCTAACTTTTTCCGCATCAAAATACTTACTGTTAATGGCTTTTTTAATCTTATTAGCCAGGGCACTATAAATGAGATAATCATTTTGCTTATCAAATAATTTAGCGGTTTTAGCTAAAATATCAGCATCCACATAAAAATAAACGGATGAGGTATATTCTAAGTTGGAAGTAGATTTGACAGGCACCCAATCTCCCCGTCCAAAGGTAGTTAAACCATCTTTACTGATGCTGTTTACATAATCAACATACTGTTTGATGTGGTTATAATTATCAGCCAGTGTTTTTGGATCACCGTAAAACATATAAATATTCCATGGAACAATGGCAATGGTACTGGTCCAGTCGGTTCCATTAGCTGTGCCGTAGCCCCATCCGCTGGTAGGAATAATATCGGGCAAAACGCCATTTGGTTGTTGTTCATCACGGTGGTCACCTAACCATTTTTCGTAAACAGTTAAAGCATCAAAATTATACAAGCCGGTTTCTACGGCAAAGTGTCCATCTCCGGTCCAGCCATTTTTTTCTCTTTGCGGACAGTCAGTAGGGAGGCCAAATAAATTCGATAAATAAGAATTGTTCGTTGCCCACCAAATTTTATCAATCAGCGGATTTGAAGAAGCTATTTCTCCAATAGCGGGTACATCGCTATGCATAAAATAAGCCACTAAGCTTGTCTTTTCTAACTTAATAGGCTCACTTGAGGTAATTTCTACGTATTGAAAGCCTTTATAATTAAACAAAGGCATAAATTCTTCTTCGCCATTTCCATTTAGTATAACAATATCGGTTTGGAAAGGGTCGGTATCATCTTTAGGGCGGTAATAAACATCAATGTTGGATAAGTTTGCCCGACCGTTTGCAGATAAGCGCTCTGCATGTTTAAGTTTAATCACAGTACCTTTTTTGCCTGAAACCTTTATTTTACTCACTCCGGCAATGTTCCTTCCCAAATCATACAGGTAAACGGTGTCATTAAACTTACGCAGGCTTTTGGCTTTTATTTCCTCCACATTACGGATAGGATGCATGGTTTGGGCAACAATATTTTTTGATGGGGCCGCCCTTAGGTTTATTCCATGCCATTTTGCATCATCAAAATCAACTTTATTCCACCCTTTTTGCTCCAGTCTCGCATCATAATGTTCGGCAGTATAAATATTATTAGAAATGATTGGCCCTAAACTGGTTTTCCAGGTACTTCCGGAGGTGATGGTCTCAATTGTACCATCGGTATAGGTAATTCTTAAATTTAAGCAAAATGCCGGTCTGGCCCTCCAGGGTGCTTTATCAAAATTCCAAACGGCCATGGCCTGGTGGTTATACCAACCATTTCCCAGAATAACGCCAATGGCATTTTTACCCTGCATGATGTTGGATGTTACATCATAAGTAACATATAGATTTTTTCTGTCAAAACGCGTGTACATGGGGTCTAAGCGGTGATTGCCAACTTTTTTTCCGTTCAAATAGAGCTCATATAAACCTGCAGCTACCATATAGACCCTAGCAGATTTTATCTGCTTTGCAGATTCAAATACATTTCTAAAATATGGTGCCGGGCGGGTATTGATATCATTTCCGTCGCTAATCCAGGTTCCTTTCCAGTTTTCAGCACCCATCATGCCCGTTTCAAAACTTAAGATTTTTGATGAGATGAGCTTATCATTTTGATCTAAAACATCTACTTTCCAGAAATATTTGGTGAATGGCATTAATGGCCTGCCTTTATAGGTAGCTAAATTGTTGCCTGAATTTACCTGATCCGTATCCCATTGTATATTTGTTTTGCCTTTAAGCTGTAAAGAATCGGTACCAACTGTAATTCGATAAGCCTTCTGTAGTGCACCTTTACGGTCATCGTCCATTATCCACGATAGGCGTGGATTTGGAATGTCAATGCCAATGGGATTAATTAAATGTTCGCATTTTAACTTGATAATTTCAGTTGCCTTTACCGATTGAGCGCCCGAAAAAAGCAGTATAAAAACAAAGAATTGGTTTAATAAAGTTGATTTGGTTACGTACATATGGAACTAGATAATAAAGAATAACAGGCAAACAAAACGTTTCGCTATTTATTGAGTCCAATAATAATTAAAATTAGTGCCCCAACTGTCCTTTACTGTTTACCTGTATTTTTTGCTGCTCAATATCGGTAATTATAGTCCAAAACAAGTTCTGTTTAATGTTTTGCTTAGTGTAAAATTTTGATTATTAATCTGAAATGAATCAGGCCACTGAAGCAAACCAATTAAAATTAAACCATTTATTGGCTTATTTTAACCTGTTCATTCCCTAAGTTGTTGAGCACTGTTTTAACATTTAGATTTGAGGATGAATGCAATTAAAATAACGTTATATCGGGGTTTATCCATTTTATTATTAGCTGTGCTGTTCTGTGGAACAGTACAAGGACAGGGCAGGACAGAATACCTGCTGGAAAGAAACTGGAAGTTTAGCAAAGGTGATTTTCCTGAAGCCGTAAATCCTGCTTTTGATGACAACAAGTGGGAAACGGTATGTATACCGCATGATTGGGCCATAAAAGGCCCATTTGATGGCAACAACGATAGCCAGAACGTACAGATTGTACAAAATGGCGAGCAAACGGCATCATTAAAAACAGGAAGAACAGGTGGTTTGCCTTTTGTTGGCAAGGCCTGGTACCGCAATACTTTTGTTGCACCTGCTTTTACAAAAGGTAAAAAAGCAGTAATACTAATTGATGGTGCCATGAGTTACCCAAAAGTGTTCTTAAACGGAGAGGCTGTTGGACACTGGGCGTATGGCTATAATTCTTTTTCAATTGATATCACCGACAAAATGAAAGTTGGCAAAAATACACTCGCCATCGGCCTGGAAAATTTGCCTGAAGCCTCTCGCTGGTATCCTGGCGCGGGTTTATACCGGAATGTGCATATTATCATTACCGACGACATAAGCATTCCGGTTTGGGGCACTTATATCACCACCCCCATAATCAATAAAGATTTTGCGCGTGTGAAAATAAAAACTCAGGTCAATTCAATAAGCGGAAACTATTCTGGTTTGAGCCTGCAAACCACTATAAAAAATGCAAAAGGTGAAACGGTAGCCTCAGCAACCAAAACCTTGAATGAAGGTGATTTGAACGAGTTTGAGCAGGATTTGATAGTTAGAAAACCTGAACTATGGTCGCCGGAAACGCCAAACCTATATGCTGCCGTAACAAAACTATATGCAGGAAACAGTTTGAAAGATGAATATACCACCACTTTTGGTATCCGTTCCATTAAATACGAAGCTGAAAAAGGTTTCTCGCTAAATGGTGTTTACCGCAAATTTAAAGGTGTTTGCAACCACCACGATTTAGGTCCACTTGGAGCCGCCATTAATGTTGCTGCCCTGCGTAGGCAGCTTGTATTATTAAAAGATATGGGTTGCGATGCCATCAGGACTTCGCACAATATGCCTGCGCCCGAGCTGGTAAAATTATGCGACGAAATGGGATTTATGCTCATGGTAGAGTCTTTTGATGAATGGAAGGCACCGAAAGTGACTAATGGGTACAGTCACCTTTTTGATGAGTGGGCCGAAAAAGACATCGTAAATATGATCCATGCCAACAGAAACAATCCTTCTGTGGTGATGTGGAGTATCGGAAACGAAGTGCCCGATCAATCGACGAAAGAGGGTGGCAAGATTTTAAAGTTTTTACAGGATATATGCCACCGTGAAGATCCAACCCGGCCGGTAACTGCGGGTATGGACAGGATAAAAGACGGGCTGGACAATAATTTTGCCTCGGTGTTGGATATTCCAGGCTTTAATTATAAACCATTCTGGTATGGCGAGGCGTACAAACGCTTGCCGCAAGGAATGATTTTAGGATCTGAAACTGCCTCTACCGTTAGCTCCAGAGGGGTGTATAAATTCCCTGTAGTGCCGCAGAAAATGAAAATGTACGATGACAATCAAAGTTCATCATATGATCTGGAATATTGTAACTGGTCGCAGATTCCTGACGACGAGTTTATGATGCAGGATTCACTGAAATATGTAATCGGCGAATTTGTTTGGACAGGTTTTGATTATTTGGGAGAACCTACGCCTTATGATGAAAAATGGCCGTCGCACAGCTCCTATTTTGGGATTATTGATCTGGCAGGTATCCCGAAGGATCGTTTTTACCTTTACAGGAGCAAATGGAATCCTGAAAAACCCACCCTGCATATTGTGCCACACTGGACTTTCCCTGGTCGCGAGGGACAGGTTACCCCGGTGTTTGCCTATACCAATTATCCATCGGCAGAATTGTTTGTTAACAACAAAAGCCAGGGCAGGCAAAGCAAAAATAAAGCGACGAGTACCAGCAGGTATCGGTTAATGTGGAACAATGTAAAATACGAACCCGGAGAAATCAAGGTGATTGCTTACGACGAAAATGGTAAACCTGTTGCCGAACAAAGCGTTAAAACAGCAGGCAAGCCGCATCATATTGTTTTGGATTCAGATCGTAAGACTTTGAAGGCTGATGGAAAGGATCTGGCTTATATTACGGCAAGTGTGGTAGATGCCAATGGTACCGTATGCCCTGACGCAGATAATAGCTTAGCTTTTAAAGTTACCGGAAACGGAACATATAAAGCTGTGGCCAATGGCGATCCGACCAGTTTGGAATTGTTTCACCTGCCAAAAATGAAGGCTTTCAAAGGTAAACTGGTCATTACCGTTCAATCAACAGAGCAAGCTGGAAAATTAAATCTAAGTGTTTCTGCTAAAGGTTTAAAAGCTGCGGTATTACCGATTGAGACCAAATAAGAATTAAACTTAGAGATGTTAGTAAGCGTACATCAACGGCTTAACGCGTAATCGGCGAACCAAAATGATTAGCCATAATAATCAGCTACAAGCACTACCTTTGTAAAGTGATGAAAAAAATAGAAGTCCTGGCAATTGCCGGGACTTTTACGTTGAACCCATAGCTACTAAAAATTACTCCCCAACTTTCTCGTACTTATAAATCTGGGTTCTTCCACTGGCATTGTAAATACTGTCTTGTTGTATATTTTTTCGGTGTTCTGTTAAGATAACCATGCTTGAGCTCAAAAAGATGGCATCTTGATTCATGGAAACATTCGGATCTTTTGAATTAAATACTGCAGGCCCATCGCTATGAACCCGCGCCCTGTACAGATCTCGCTTCCAACGATAGGCGGTAATATCATCATCACCATTTTTTTTACAGCCGAATATCACCACCAATAGCATTGCAGCCAAAAAGTTTTTTGCCATGTCTTTTTTTTATTTAAAATGAGGAAAAAAAAGCGATTTGCGAAATTTTGGCTCATATTTAACAAAAAATAACAGATGGTAGAACACTGTTCAATATACAGTTGAGCTTAGTT
Organism: uncultured Pedobacter sp.; assembly: GCF_913776295.1. Taxonomy (GTDB): domain Bacteria; phylum Bacteroidota; class Bacteroidia; order Sphingobacteriales; family Sphingobacteriaceae; genus Pedobacter. The sequence continues at coordinate 65,022 of NZ_CAJYOJ010000010.1, read as the reverse complement.
GGAAGGCTTACTGATCAGTGTTAGAAAAGTAGTGCAGGATAGGGCCCTAATTATGGCTTTTGGAGGTAATGCTATTAATCAAGAGGTGGTCGTCGGCTTATAGATCTGCAAAGTGGCCTGTCGCTGTTACAACGCCAGGGCGGGACGCGGTTTTCGGATAACTGGCATTTACAGAAAAAACCCTTTCACCCAAGTATTCAGGATGAAAGGGTAATGATTGAGGTTAATTTATTTAAATACACTTTAAATATTCAGTATTCACCAAAGTAAACACTAAGGAGTTAAAAGAGCTGTTAGTTTATACTTAAAATATCTAAGGTGCACTATACAATAGTTTTACTTGATAAACTTTCAGAAAAGTACCATTATCCGGTAATTTAGCCTGTAGGCCCAAACTTACCTGGGTAGAAGCTGAGAGTTCGAAATCCAACCTGTTATCCGTAAGCTTATCTATGCTTTTATAAGTGATGGCAGATGAAGACACGTTATTGATATCAGGCAGCTCATTTCCCTGAGCAACGGTTATATATTTAGTGCCGCCACTTGAGCAATCACCGGCAGTTACCACAAAGACGTACTTTCCGGCAGGTAAGGTAAAACGTTGATATATTTTTCCATTATCTATAGCGGGTAAGCCCCAACCTGCTTCCATGGACAAGGCTTTATAAGGTAGCCAATTGCCGGCATCAAGTCCGCCGATATCGTTACCTGTATTTCTCACATCAGCCGTTGTAATCCAGCCTGCTGGAGTTTGCCAACGATTGTTGCCACCGTCGGAATTTTGAAAATCAACGCCAAAGTTAACAAAGTAGGAAGCTGTCACATCGTACATTACATTAACCGTTTGTTTGGCTGAATAAAAATCATCTATCGTGGTTTTGTTTGGACGGTATTGGGTACGCAAAGTCAGTGAGGTGCCCGACTTAAAATTGGCCAGCAATGTCTCCGACTCACTAATTGGGACAAACACAGAATCAACCGAATTCGTGGATTTGGTATATTTTACCCATGTACCAACGGCTCCGGTTGTGGTATCGAAGATACCCCAGGTAATCCGTACATTTCCGTTGCTTAAAAGCTCTGCATTGCCTACAGGTCTGTTTATCAGGCCACTTTCATATTTTGGGCCGTAGGCGGTGCCACTTGTCGTTGTTAGTACAGAAACATTACCTTTCTCATCATAAGTTTGGATCTTAAAGTTCTGCAATCCCTCGGTAACCGTAATAATTTTTGACAAGGTGTCTATCTTGCCAGATTTGTTGATGTCAAAAAATACCGAATCCCTGCCATCATTCCATGTAATTTTACATTTAGTTATTTTAGGATCAGCAGGTAAAAGCCCTGTGATTTTTACCCTAAGACGTCCGCTAAGCACTTTAGCGGAGTCCAGTTTACCTGGATAAAGCGTTTCTCCATTTTCCGTATATCGCTTGTAGTCGTCCCATTTGGAACAACTTCCCATTGTCACAGCCAAAAGGAAACCCATTAAAATATTAATACTTTTTATTTTCATCTCATTCGTTATTTAATTGAATTTAGTCTGTCCTTAACTTCGCATCGTATTGTTTAACGGTTGTCTCCAAACACACTGATTTCGTTGATACTTTGATTGGTACCTCCAGCAAAGTTTTCCAGACAGCGGATTCGGAGATATCTAACCTTTGGCGCGGAAAGATTTAGTTCCCAGTTAAAGCCAGCTGCCGCTGTAGTCTGGTCAGTACCATTATCATTTCCATACGGTAGTCCAGATGGTTTTTTAACCGTATAGGAACCTAACAATGTCCAGGTATTGTCGAGTGCACCACTTAGCGATGGATTTGTGGCCCCATAAATTTCAAAACGTTTCATCGTAGAGAGATAATACCAAAGGTTACCTTCCGGATATGGCCTGATCCATATTCGACTCAGTTTGGCGGTGACACCAAGACTAAAGGTTACCATGTGTGGTTCTGTTCCACTAGACTGGCTGGTAAAGCTTGTCCAGGGCCAACCTAAACGGTCATCCCACATGTATTGCAAGGCTGCGCCGTTCGTCACCTGGGCAGCATCTCCAGGTAATACATAGGCCGTAAATTTTGATTTGGACAGTTGTGTCTCGTATAGCGGCCTTACATTTGAGTAGAGTGTGTCTGTCTTATTACCCCATCTATCTTGTACATAAAAACCAAGGCGATAAAGCGTGGTATCAAGACCTCTAACCTTCGATAAGATGGTATCCGCATTTGAATACACACTTTTATCCCGGTCTGCTTCGTATTCATTGAAAACATTTTTTTTGATCACGATGATAGCAATGTTTGCTTTAGGAGTGTTTACAGCGCTTAGGTTGTACCCTCCAAATGCATTTTGTATGGATAAGCTCTTGTATGCCAGCCAAATAGGAGATATTAGGGGTTTAACTTTTACCGTAACTGGTTCGGAAACTACATTAGATCTGCTTACTGAATAAAGTTTAACCTCGTGTTCCAGTGTATCGGCAAATCCTTCTACAAAAATAGTATTGTTATAAGACGACGATTTTGTTTCGAATTCTGTACCGTTAGCGGTTTTATAAACTGCTTTTACATAAAGCAAAACCGGATCTTTGCGCAATGCATAGGTAATGGTTGCATTACCATTGCCGTTTTTTACCGTTACATCAGTAACTTTAGCAGGGACAGTGGGGTCATTCGTCAAAGGTTCATTGAGTCCTTCCTCTTTAGTACACGACGTTAAGGTTAAAACTGATATTGAAATGAGTGCAAATAGCTTTTCTAAAATCTTCATAATTTTAAAACTTGTAAGTTTATAATTGTTTACCATCCAGGATTTTCTACCAAACGAGGGTTTCGTCTGGTATCATAATTACCGATAGGCCAGAAATAATCGCGGGGAGTTATAAAACGCTGGGTAAATATATTCCGTTCCCGATAGTATGTATTGTCACTGTTACCCTGGATATTCCAACCGGTAATGTCTTTATTAAGCTCTTCTCCAGCTTCTTTCCATCGTTTCAGATCCCATAACCGTTGTCCTTCAAACATCAGTTCTATAGTCCTCTCGCGATGTATGATGCTACGAAGGCCTGCCTGAGTAGTGTATTTGGAAGGATTACTTGAATAGGTTGTCCAGGAACTAACAACTCCGGCTAAACCTGCACGGGCACGTACACGATCTACATAATTAATTGCAGTGGCAGACCCACCTGAAACCTCATTTTCTGCTTCCGCATACAGCAGGTATAAATCAGCCAAACGAACTTCCGGCCATGGATACTGACGCCACACCGGTGCAGACTGTCCATTGGTGGTTGACTCCCAACTTACCAGTTTTTTAACAAAGTATCCGGTTTCGCTCCAGTACGTAACCGAACCGAAGCCCGCACTTTGGCTATTTTTGGCTTTAAGGTAAAATGTGGACAAATCACTGCTTGTTGCATTTCCGTCTTTCATATACCAGATGCCGCCATCAAAACCTAAATCAGCATAAAAACGTGGTTCGCGATCAAAATTTAATCGTGCTGTTACAAAGCCGGGCTCAATTTGATAGCGTTCGGCATTGGTTCCGGTTCTTAGCTGTTCGTAACCTGAAAAGTTTAAGCTTTTGTCTTCTTCGATAGGTACACCATGTGAGGTATAAAATAGTTTTACGATTTTAATCGGAGGAGACCACGCACCCTGTAACTGGAAGCGGCTCGTATTTGTTCCACGTTCTGTAGGTGGCATACATAAAGCTTCATTAACGAAATACGACTGTGAGTTTCCCCACACGCATTCACTTCCCCATCGTTGGGTTACGGCATTGCGTATACTCAGCTGCGTTTTGGTGGCATCACTGAGGTTATAGATATCGTTAGTATATTTGTACAAGGCAAAACCATTTGCTTCTGCTGATTCAACTGCCGCCTTTGCAGCATCACGGGCTTTTACCCATTTGCTGGCGTCATAAGTAGGGTTAAACAAGGCAACACCATCCTTATCTTTAAATCCTGCATAATCTGGATTCCCGTTAAATAGCGGACTTGCCGCCATTACCCACAGCCGTGCTTTAATGGAAAGTGCAATAGGCTTGGTGATGCGTCCCAATTCGGTATTTTCATTGATAATCCGGTCTGGTACCAACGTGGCTGCGGTATCAAGCCATCCGGAAATCGCGTTTACGCAGGCATCAACCGGCATTCTTTTTACGTATGAACTTTCTAAATCGGCGTCTACAGGAACATTGGTGTTCATTATAGGAATAGGCCCGTACATTCTAAGCATGTAAAAATGGTAGTAAGCTTTTAAAAACATGGCCTCTCCAATCCATCTCGAACGCTCAGCAGCCGTTAAATCAGGAACTTTACTTAAATCCTTTACATTTTCCAAAAAGATATTACAGTTTCGAATTCCGGTCCATATTTTTAAGTAATCATTTGAACCGTAATTACCTTTCAGATTTCCTCCCCATTCGTCGAAGTAAGGGGTAGACGCATTTTGTTGTCCTTGAGCGATGCGGAATGCAGGATGCCAGGTATTTTGCTCTGCCTGCGGATACCATATCTCATCTGCTGAAGTAAGTGCCGCGTTATACCAGCCGTCTCCATTTTTCGGTAAATATGAATAACAGGTAAACAGAAACTTTTCAGCCTCAACGCGAAGCTTAAAAGCATTATCAATAGTGGAGATATTATCCGGAACAACGTCAAGGTATTTCTTGCAGGAACCTAAAACCAACATCACCAGCGCGGTAAGTAATAAGATTGAATTCTTACCTTTTTTAGGCTGTCTGTTCAATGTTTGATTGTGTATAAAATGTGTAATTGATTTCATCATGATATTTAAAAATTGAATTGAACCCCCATACTATATACCGACTGAACGGGATAGTTAAGACCATTTCCACCCATTTCAACATCCCAAAGTTTGAAATTACTTAAGACAAAGAGGTTGCTCGCTGAAAAATATATCCGGGTACTTTTAAGTCTGAGTTTTTCTATACTAGGAATCGTATAACCAAAATCTAAGCTTTTCAACCTCAAGAAATTTCCATTGCGCATCCACCAAGTCGAGACCATGTTGTTATTGTCTACACGCCCTGTGCTAAATCTAGGCCAAAATGCATAAGGATTTTGATTGCTCTCAGACCAGTAGTTGTCGGCTATAACCTGTAACAAGTTATTTTGGGCACCTCCATTGATAAAAAACGGCTGAATGTTCGCGGGATTAATAAAAAATGAGGAGCGGGCAGATCCCTGAAAATAAAAGCTGAAGTCAAATCTCCCTATGCCTGTGGTAGCACCAAAGCCATAAATAATCTCGGGCTGTTGGGGATAACCAATTGGTACCATGTCATCGTCGTTAATTATCCCATCTTTATTAACATCTTTATATTTGATATCACCACCCATTAGGCTATTGTCGCCAAACTGAACTGGCGAGTTATTCACCTCGGCCTTGTCAATGAACAAACGTTCAGCTATCAGCCCCCATGTTTGCGAAAGTGATTGGTTAACCTGCGATAGATAAGCGATGTTGGATGGATACCGGATCTCATCAGTAACTTTCAATTTACTTGTGGCGTAAGTTAATGTTGCACGAGGGTTAACCCATATTTTACTGGATAACTGATGGTTATAATTCAATGCCAGATCTATACCCTGTGTTTCAGCCTTGCCATAGTTAGAAGATGGCGTAGCAGCAAAACCGGCTGCTGATTCAACAGACGATTTTGGCAAAAGTATTTGCGAACGCCATTGTTTGTAGACCTCTAGCGTCAGGTTGAAATCCCGAAACATCCTCAGGTCCATACCTAAGTTAAGTGATCTTGATTTCTCCCAGGTAATGTCATTATTCTGGTATCTGGAAATAGAAATACCCGGACGATTGTAAACAGCCACACCATCGTTTTTACCGAAAGAAGCGCCATAGGCTGCATCATTTAGGTTAACATTTGATAAATAGAAAAAACGATCATTGATGTTTCCGATCTGGTCATTCCCCACTAAACCGTAAGTAGCCCTTATTTTTAAGTCATCAATCCAACTTTTTAATGGGGCAAAAAACTTTTCGTTGGATATGCGGTACCCAATACCTGCTGACGGGAAGAAACCAAAACGGTTATTTTTAGCAAATCGTTCTGATCCATTGTATCCGAAATTAAACTCTGCCAGGTAGCGGTTATCAAAACCATAAGAAAAACGGCCTGAAAGCGTTTGGTTGCGTTGTGGAAGCGATGTTGTAACGCTTCCGGCATTACCTGTTTCGTAGCTAGATAAAACTGATATTAAAGAAGCGCCTACTGTATGTTTTTTGAACGTGTGGTTATAGTTCAGCGTGCCCTCAATCCACATTCTGGAGTCTACATTTTTTTCGCCTTCATTGTATCCAAGGTACTCGGTACCCACTGTGCCAATAGACGTTGGTCCTCCATCATTTAATGGAGAGAGGCTGTATTGTTGTGTGGTAGGATCAATTACTGCAGTATAGTAAAAGGGATTATAGTTCCGGTTTACTGTATAATAGGAGTATCTCCGCAAGTAACCCATTGCCCTAAAATTTAAACCCGGTAAGATGCCGTTTAAATTTTGCAGTAACTCAAGTTGTGGCTGAATGTTGGAGGTTTTGTATACAGAATAACCTTTAACCATTTCTGCATAGGGGTTGGAATACAAGGTAGTAGTAATGCCGCCAGAATTTACCACCTGTGCCGAGCCAAAAAGAGGGTGTTCAATGTATGGCAGCTTAGATTGTGGATAAACCGCAGGAAACATAACGGGATTTGACCAAAGCGCCCTGTTGAATGTACCGGCCCCTCCACCAATTGGACCATTGTAATCATCAAACTGTGCATAGGTACGTATAATTAACTCAGTGGTATTTGTCAGGTTTAGGTTGATATTGGTCCTGAGGGAATAATTCCGTAGCTTGATATTACTGTTAAAATTATTAATGGGGTCAACCTTAAGAACTCCATTATCTAAATTGTAAGTACCTGCTACATAATAGCGTGCGCGTTCTGTACCGCCATTTACATTCACATTGTAGCTTTGGTTAAGTGTGGCCTTTTTGATAAGCTGATCAATCCAGTTATTGTTTGGGTACAAATAGGGATCATCACCAGCACGTGTATGTTCTATCTTATTTTGAGAATAAGGTTGAATACCTAATGGTGATCTCGTCAGCGCAGCTTCATTGGCTAATTCCATGTAGGTGATATTATCTGCCAGTTTAAAATTCTTGGTATTGGTTGATAACCGGGTTTGGTTTTGAAAATAAAATTGAGCAGCTCCGGCTTTTCCCGAACGGGTATTGATCAATACTACGCCATTCGCGCCACGTGCACCATACACCGATGCAGCAGCAGCGTCTTTCAACACGGAAAAGTTAGCAATATCATCAGGTTGTAAGCGAGCCATATCTACCGCAGAGGATTCCACACCATCAATCAGGATCAACGGATCTTGTTTACCTGTACCAAAAGTTGATAAACCACGGATGTAGAAAGTAGAATTGTTGGTTCCAAGACCTGGTTCTCCGCTTCTTTGGAATGAAATCATACCTGGTATACGGCCTGCAAGTGTATTGGTTAGGTTGCCAGTTGGCCCTTTTAATTCCTTTACATCAACGGTGGTAATGGAACTTACTGCACTCGCCTTTTTTTGTGAACCGCCAAAGCCGGTTATGACAACCTGGTTCAGCGTATTTTCACTTGATTTTAGAATCACGTTAATAACGGGACGGCCGTTGATCGGGACTTCCTGCTTTTCGAAACCGGTATAAGTGAAAACAAGGACACCATCTGAAGGTACTTTTATGGAATATTTCCCTTCGACATCCGTAGAAACTGCTCTTTTCGAATTTTTTAATTGTACGGTTACGCCAACAATAGTAGTGGTATCAGAACTGACCTTACCCTTAACAGTAATTTCATTGTTTTGCGCAAAGCTGATGTACGGAGCAATCAGTAGAAATAGCAATAGGATTTTAGGAATAATTTTTTTTTGTAAAGTTTGGTTAGTCATATATTGTGCTGTTTGGAGTTTAATAATTATGATTTGGGGTCATTGAAGATTAGCGATACATTATCTTTTCATACATGGGCTTTTAAAGGGTTCATAATTTGGTTTTTTATAGATTGCAAACCAGAATATCACGATCACTAGTCTGTTTGGTTCGCGCCGGTATTTTTTTATATCTGGTTAAATGGCTGTATTTCTGACAAAGGTTTTAAGATCTGCATACAGCCGGTTAATCCCAACGAATAGGTAAAGCACTATTGAATTTTCCTACCGTGGTATTTGCTAATAAAAGGATTCAGTTAAATTTGGTTTATAATCATTTTATGAACGACTAAGCTAGCACGACATGATGTTTGGCGAGGGAATAAATCGGTCAAATAAGAGGGTGTAAATCGCCAATTTTTGCTTCTGAGCCTATTTAAAGCGCTTTTTATAATGGCTTTTTTAATAAACCCGATTTTGGGTTCAGGTTTGCATGGTTTAAGTTTTTTTGCGGTCCTGAAACGGCGATCATTTAGGTAAAAATAATCTTGAAAAAATGTACTTTAATCTTTTCTGTTTTTTTAAAATTAGTTGTTAGAGTGGAAGGCTTATGGGCTTTACACGAATCCAAGATCGACCGATTTGAGTTTTGATCATTAGCTATGAGGCTACAGATTACAGGTACTTTAACCTCCCATAAGGAATGTATCTGTTTGCTGGCTGGGGAGGTTAAAGGTAGTATGATATAGTGGTTAGGCTGTTCGCGCAAACATTGCCGGTGCAAGAAGCAATTTGCAGGATAATATCAGTACAAATAATGATAACGTTTATGGATGTAAACCTCTCCAGGGTGTATTCGTCGCAGGAAGATTTTTCCAGGCGGCAAGCTGTGCCGCTTTTTCGCAAAAGCAACTTTACGGTAAGGTCATCCCCGTGAAAGATAGCCTGTCTGTTGCAGACATGCATCGTCATTTCACTTCATAACGACGCCATTTTTAAGGGGCAGTCAATGGTAGGGTAGTGGGAGAAACCCTAAGCTTGCATCAGGTTGGATTTGAGAAACGGAGCAATTTTATAATATTCGCCGATAGCAATCGTTAGCGGAATAACACTTTCGATATTTTATTTTTTAGGCTTATTTCGATAGGTTTTAATATAATCAGACGGATTCATTCCGAATAATGCGCTAAATTGTTTACGGAAATATTTGATATCGTTGATGCCTACTTCCCAGGCGATTTCTTTAATGCTATAATTGGATTCGACCATAAGTTCGGCAGATTTTCTGAGTCGGATGAAGCGAATAAAGCCTGCAATTGATTGGCCCGAAACAGATTTTACCTTGCGGTATAAGCCGGAATGGCTCATGCCAATTTCCTGCGAAAACTTTTTTATGTTAAAAGATTCATCGCCGATATTCTGCTCTATGATTTTAATGCATTTTGATAAAAACTCGCGATACTCAGGTGAGATTTTGAAATTTTGTTTTTTGAAGGTGATTTCGTTATAAAAATATTGTTGAAGTTTGGTTCGGTTTTCAAGCAAAGCATTTACCCTTGCCAATAATAATTCCTTTTCAAAAGGTTTGGTAATATAGTCGTCCGCACCACATTGCGTGCCCTTTAAGCGATTTTCAGCATCAGACAATGCCGTTAATAAAATCACTGGTATGTGGCCAAGTGTGGGATTATTTTTAATGGCGCTGCATAGCTCTAGTCCATTCCCATCCTCCATCATAATATCACTGATGATGACATCAGGCAAATGTTGGACGGCCTGTTCAAGCCCCTCTTTTCCGCTGGAGGCGGTAATAACAAGGTGGTCGTTCTTGAATATGCCCTGAATATATTCGCGGATACCTTCATTATCTTCAACGATTAAGATAAGGTCTTGTGTGCTTAGCAATAGATTTGGGTCTGTTTTTAATGTGGGCGGTTCTGGTTTTACCTGATCTTCGCTTTGAAAAGTTTCTGAAGAAACATCTTCATAAACGGGAAGATTACCAAAATGACTTTTACCTTTTTTGAAAGACAGAAAGAATGTCGTGCCATTTCCGGCGCCGCTCTCATAAGAAATTAATGCATCGTGCTGATCCATAAATTGCTTTACAAGATACAGGCCGATACCGAATCCTGATGCAGAATTATCGTCTCCTACCTGATAAAACCGATCGAACAGTTTATCTTTAACATGGCTGTCGATACCGATCCCGTTGTCTTTTATACTCAGTTCTACTGAATTTTCTGTTTCCCACAACTGTATGTTAATTTCGCCATTAGGCTTGGTAAATTTTATGGCGTTTGAAATGAGGTTGTAAAGGATTGCCTGGATCTTTTCCCTATCGGCATATAGCTCAATGTGCGTATCGGGGCATACAAAATCATAATTTAAGTTTTTTAATGCGGCCTGGCCGGAGAAACCAACATAAACTTCTCTGCATATTTCGGAAAAAGGGATTTTTGAGATTCTTAAATCTTCGCTTTCCCCGCCAACTTTTCGAAATAGCAGTAACTGGTCTACCAGTTTCAGCAGGCGTTTTGCATTTTGGTAAACAAGATCCAGCCCACCCTTGCTGCCAGAAGCAGGATGATGTTGTATGTAATCTTTTAAAGGATTGATGATCAGTGTTAGCGGTGTTCTAAACTCGTGCGAGACATTGGTAAAGAAAGCAAACTTTTTCTCGTTCAGTTCTTTTTCCTTTTGTGCATTCATCTGGGCTGTTTTGATTTCGTAACTCAGGTTTGCCTGTCGCACTCTGTAACCATTGTAAGCGTAGATCATGGCGGAGCCAAGAATTGCATAGCAAAGATAGGCCAGCCAGCTACGGTACCAGGGGGGAAGTACGTTAATAATCAGCAGGCGATGTTCTGTTCCCCATCCGCCAACGTAATCATTGCGCTTAACGTGCAGTATGTATTTGCCATCTGTTAGCCGGAGAAATGTAACAGGGGTTGATGCTGTAGTTTCCATCCATCCGTTATTCCCCCCCTCTAAACGATATGCGAATTTAATTTTGCCTCTGTCGGTAAAATCAATGGCAGAGAAAGTGAGCGATAAAACTGCATCATTATAGGGTACAGTTAATTCGTAAATCCGTTCCCGCCGGGTTTGATCCACCAATTTATCGGTTGCATCAATAAATCGGTTATTTACATACACTGATGACAGATATGGAGGAGGGAGGTTAGCCTGATCTGAAGCAAAGGTTTTAGGGCTAAAGAGTGTAAAACCTTTAACGCTGCCGAATGCCATCTCACCGGATTTCAGGTGCAAAGCCGCATTGCAAGAGAATTGGTTGCTCGAAAGGCCATTTTCACTGTAATAATTACTGAATGTTTTACGTACCGGATCAAACCTGGACAAACCGTTGTAAGTGCTGAGCCAAAGATACCCATCGCCATCTTGAAGAATGTTAAGCACCGAATTGTTGCACAAACCTTCCTCATCGGAAAACTGTTCCTTGATTTTACCCTTTATCCTGTCGAACAGGATCAGGCCACCGCCTTCAGTTCCCACCCAAAGGTTTCTATTCCGATCTTCGAATATCGACCTAACCGGCTTGCCTAAAGGATAATAAATATGTTTTTTCGTTTGTTTATCAATCTTTACCAGATTATTTGAAGTACCCGCCCAAAGCTGCCGAAAAGAATCCTCTTTAATGGTGTTAAGGTCGGAAAGGCTCGCATCAAAGAGTTCAAACTGATCACTTTGAGCATTTAATTTGTATATGCCGCCATCAACAACCGCAGTTGCCCAGATCATATCTTGATGGTCCTGGTAAATAAGCCAGATATAATTGCTTTCCGGGCCTCTGTCGTTAATGCAGTGATACCTCTTAAAAGATTTCGTATGCTCATCATACCTGTTAATACCTCCACCAAAGGTGCTGATCCAGGTATTACCTTTTTTGTCTATTAATATACTCGTAACGATGTTATTGCTTAAGGAATTTTGTTTGCCTGGATCGTGCCTGAAATGGGTAAAAATATTTGCTTTTGTAGAGTACAGGCTCATTCCACCTCCATCTGTTCCAACCCAAATGTCGCCATTAACTTTCTCTGCCAGGCAGGAAACATAATCGTGGATCAGGCTGTTTTGGATTAGTGGGTTATTTTTAAATGTCTGAAAGTGCTTTTTGGTGCTATCAAGAATCACAACGCCTCCATTTAATCTGGCAATCCATTTACGGTTATCCTTATCGCTATACATACAGGGTATAGTTTCGCCGCTGGTATTGTTAGCGCTATGCTGTATGAGTTTAGTTTGAGTAATTTGTGAGGTCTTTAAATCCAAAATAGACAAACCCCGGCCTTCCGTTCCTATCCAGAGTTTATATCCAGGATTTTGCAGGAGTGAGAATATGTTGCCGTTGGCAAGCTTTTTTCCGGGTGACACCTTTGGGGCTTTGTTGCTGTAAATAACCGAATATCGATATAGGCCTTCCCTGGTTCCAACCCATAAATAATCTTCCTTTGCCAGCATACAATTGGTAAGCTTAGTTTCGGCGTTTATCAAAACCAGTTTTTTTTGTTTTGCATCAAAATGGTAGAGTCCCACCCCGTTTACCATAATCCAGATATTGTTCTGCTCCCCCTCTGCTATACTGGTTATATTCGCATTGATGAGTGGCTGGTTTTTATCGCTCTTGTATATTTGGCAGGGGTATTTATCGTTTTTGCCCTTATAAAACAATCCGGCTCCATTGGTGCCAATAAATAAATTACCTTTTGAGTCACGGACTATTGTGTTCACCGCAATCGTTAATTTGTACGGTTTATCTCCTTTGTTTGACAGGTAGTAAGCAGTTGCAAATTTTCCACTTTTGGCGTTATATATGGCCGCGCCTTGACCTGTACCAACCCATATGTTGTTTTCTGCATCTTCTGCAAGGCAATAAATATAGTTGTGAGGGATTGAATGATCGTCTTTAAGCCGGTTTCGAAACACTTTAACAACAGTCCCGTCATAACGGTTCAGTCCATCGTAAGTACCAAACCACATAAAACCGTAATGATCCTGAAATATACACCTTACCGAATTATTGGAAAGTCCTTCATTGATATCAAACAGGCGCTCATTATATTGATCGGCTCTAGTACGCCCGGTTATAAATAACAAAAAGAATAATAACAACAGGGATTTTGGCATAATTGGTCAGTTTTCTTGAAAATGAATCTGACTTTTGGTATTCATCGGGATAGACTGCATATCAGTATAGTTGATTTATTAAACTTAAATTCCATGAGAATCCATGATCCTCTCCTGGTTAGACGTATGAATTTGGTTAGTTACAATGATTGCATTAAGCACTGCATTGTTTATACTAAGTTAGTATTTTTAAATTAAATGTTATGATAACGTTTAATTTATTTTGCTTTCATTTTTTTTAACCAATCAATGTGTGGTTTGCAGTTATATTTCCAAGGAAAAAATACCGACCGATATTTCAGTAATAGAATCAACATTTCGACTGGGCCATAGTCAAAGGGAAATTCGTCTTGCGTAAAAGAATCTGAAACACCCGTCCGACCGGCCGGGCGGAAGTACCATTGACGTTAATTTTTAGTTATTTGATAATTAGTCACTTATGAAATATGCATTTCCATCCAACAAGGCCTTCGCACTGGGTCTCTGTTCTACTTAAGTCCGGCCTAACAAATTTTTCGGACTCCACCGACCAAGCCCTATTACTGGCTTTTAAAGAAAAATTTTCAGCCGGTGTTTTTTGTTTCTTTTTGACATCAAAAAGAAAGAGCCCTTCGGCGGCGGCGGACCTGTACCGATTTTTCATCGGTAGCCGAGGCAAGGCTTAGCCCTGGGGCAAAAAAAGAAATGTATACGTCATTCATATTGATTTTTATCCAATAAATTATCCCTCAGAATGACAATAATTAATAGATGCTGAAATAAATCCGATCGCTATCGGATCAGCATGACGAAACCAGATACTTTTTAATAAAGCACCCTAAACTTTATCGTTTGCTCGATCTTTTTAAGCGATTTAAACAATTGTTTATCGTATTCGGTATTGATATCGGTAATGGCGTAGCCAATTTCAGGATTAGTCATTAAAAACTGGCTCACGATGTTAATATGGTGTTTGGCAAAAACGGTATTAATTTTCGCCATGATACCCGGAACATTTTTATGAATATGAATTAAACGGTGCGATTTATCAATTTTTGGCAACTGCAGATTAGGAAAATTACTGCTTAAATAGGTTGCACCGGTGTTCATAAAATCTGCAACCCGTTTCGGGATAAAACTAATATTACGTGGGTTGTTTTTAGGGTCATCAAAAACCACAATACCTTGTGTAGTACACAAATTGAGATCTATTTTATTTTTTGCATTCCCTAAATAGCCAATGGTTTTCAGTTTAGCAGCACTTTTCAATTGCTCTTTACTTATTTTTTCACCATCAGCTAAAACGATGATTCCTACATCTTTTACATATTTATCCTCAAAAGAGGTTTTATGTCTAATGGATAGGCCATCATTTTTAAGGATAGAAATGGTTAAGGGATCAACTTCACCAATGACCAGGCAGAGGATTCTATTTTTAGGATATGAAATGGCACGCGGCAGATTATTTACGTACAGAAACTCGTCGAAACTGGGTGTGACGTGGTCTGCTTTAGAAACAATACTTTCACGGGCAATATTTTCAGTAAAGGCAAAAAATTTATTGATGATACCGCTTTCGCGCAGCTGAAAATCGGAATAACCATCACCTATACCAAATAGCTCGCCTTCAAGTTTTAAGTGCTGGAGCAATTTTACTTTCCCCCCCTCTTCACTTAACGGATTGGCATGATCGTAATCTATGATTTTGCCATCACCGGTGGTTACAAAGGTATTGGCATAAATGTTTTCCTTTTTAATGTGGTATTGACTTACTACCGGGGTAATAAACTCCTTAAAACCGCCGGAAACAATCAGCACTTCATCTGCATGTTTCTTGAAAAACTCGGCATTACGCGAAAAAGAAGTAGATACTTTCTTTTTTAAATGTTTAATGAGCTGTTTTAAATGATCTTCATTTGCCTCAAGCAGTTTAACACGCTGTGCCAAACTTTCGGAAAAGGAAAGTTTCCCTTCCATGGCAAAATTGGTATAGTCTTCAATTTTTTGGAAAATCGCCTCTTTATCAGGGTGGTTCTTTAGCGAAATTCGGGCAAGTTCATCAAGGGCTTCTACCTGTGTAAAGGTACTATCAAAATCAATGATGTAATAGGCTTTCTGTTTGGGCATTATCTTAAATGTTGGGTAATTTCTTTTATGCTTTCGGCAACCGGCTTAAAGCTAATGCCTGTTGCTGTTTTTACTTTCTGGTTACTGTAATAGCTTAAGGTTAAACTGCTTTTCGCCGCATCTCTGGTGATGGAAGGCTGTTTACCCGTAAATACAGACACAAATTTTAGCGCCCTCCAGGCTATTCCGAGCATCCAGGGCTTTGCTTCTTTTGTTGGCGCTTTCACCCCAAATCCCTGTGCAATTTCACTGAAGAGCTCTTTATAATGGTAATCATTTGCAGAAATGATATACCGCTCTCCGGAAATTTCGGTATCCATTAACAGGATCATCGCTTTGGCCACATCTTCAACATCCACAAAACCCGAAGCACCATTGGTGTAAAACGGAAAACCGTCTTTTACCAATTTAAAAATTGCTCCGCTCCCTTCGAATCCCGCATTTTTACCAATAATTACAGAGGGGTTAACAATAATGGCATCTAATCCTTCAGAAATACCCCGCCAAACCTCCATTTCTCCTTCGTATTTAGATAAACCATAAGCATGTGCTTTTGCATCATATTCCCAAAAATCTGTTTCGGTAATTTTATGTCCTTTTTTTGCATTGCCCAGTGCAGCAACTGAACTAACATGCAATAACCTGCAGTTATTTTCGGCACAAAGGTTAACCATGTTCGATGTGCCTTCTATATTTACATGAAAAAGCTGTTTTTTATCTTTCGGGTTGAAGGATATGAATGCAGCGCAGTGGTAAACTTTGGTAATCCCGGTAAAAGCATCTTCTAAAGCAGCAGGTTCATTGAGATCGGCATCAAACCATTCAACCGAAGTAATATTTTCAATTAAAGCAGGGATTTTAGATTTCTCCCGCTTGAGTGCCCTGACACCTAAACCCTTATCGGTTAACTGCTTAATTAATTCAGATCCTAAAAATCCAGTTCCTCCGGTTACCAGTATCATTTTATTTTTTTCGGGCTATATGTGGAAATACGCATTCAAAAATAGATATTTGAGCCGAGAGTTTTAAATATATGTCATTAACGGATTTCTTTTCCCCCATAAACCCTGAAAGTTTTACGCCTAAACAAGGTTTTTTTACCAGTCAGTTAGGGCTAAAAGCGGAGATTTATACCGAATCGTTTCCTGATTTTGAGGAAAACACCTATGATCTGGCCATTTTTGGGGTACTTGATGGTAGAGGTGCTGTTAATAATGAAGGCTGTGCTTTGGCCCCTGACTATTTCAGAGAAAAATTTTACAGATTGAATGAAGGTGCTTTTAAGAGCCGGATTGTCGATTTAGGTAATATTAAACATGGCGCAACCATTGCTGATACTTACATCGCCATTAAAATGGTGGTTTCTGAATTGATTAAAAAAGACATTATCCCTATCATTATTGGCGGTGGACAAGACTTAACCTATGGTCAATACCTGGGTTATGAAGATTTAGAGCAGAAAGTTGATCTGGTAATCATTGATAACCAATTTGATATCGGTGATGATGACCACGAAGGAATTGCTACCCGATCGGATTGTTACCTGAATAAAATTTTCTTACATCAACCTAATTACCTTTTTAATTTCAGCAATGTAGGTTATCAAACCTATTTTGTAAATCAGGAGAGTTTGAGCGTAATGGACAAATTATATTTTGATGTACATCGTTTGGGTGAATTTGCCCAGGATATCACCTTAATAGAGCCTATCATCCGCAATGCCAATATGATCAGTTTTGATATTGGTGCTATCCGCTCAGCTGATGCTGTAGCAAATGCCAATACTACTCCAAATGGTTTTGATGGCGAAGAAGCCTGTCGGATTGCCCGCTATGCTGGTATGAATGACAAGTTGACTTCAATAGGGTTTTACGAGTTTAACCCTGCTTATGACAACAACGGACAAACTGCCTTCTTACTTGCCCAAATGGTATGGTATTTTGTGGATGGATATTACGCCCGAAAAAAGGATTTCCCGCTCACCCCGAAATCGCAGTTTATCATCTACAGAACCAGTTTAAAAGACGGTTCTGGAGAAATGACTTTTGTAAAAAGTAAGAAATCAGACCGTTGGTGGATGCAGGTTCCCTATCCATCTGGCCAATCCAAAAACGAGCGTTACCATCTGGTACCTTGCCAATATGATGATTACCAAATTGCTGTTAATGGCGAGATGCCCGATTTGTGGTGGAGAACCTATCAAAAGCTAAATTAAAAGCTGTGTAATTTCAAAGTTAAAGATGTGTAATTTCAAAGTTGAAGCTGTGTAATTTCAAAGTTGAAGTTGTATACGCTTATCTTTTTTAGTACTTTTGACTAAAACAAGCAACTATGCAACAATTAGTTAAAAGGCATATAAGTAAACATATAGAGCACCAAAAAAATAAATTTCCTATTATCGCCATTACTGGCCCAAGGCAATCGGGAAAAACTACATTGCTAAAGAATTTATTTAATAACTACAGATATATTTCCCTTGAAAACCCAGATGTTAGGGCATTTGCAACCGAAGATCCTAATGGCTTTTTAAGTGAATATGATGATAAAGTGATTTTTGATGAAGTGCAAAGAGTTCCATTACTTTTTTCTTACTTACAGGGATTGGTTGACGAATCTAAAATAATGGGACAGTTTATTTTATCAGGTTCACAGAATTTTCATTTAATGCATGGCATCACACAAAGCCTTGCGGGAAGGGTAGCACTATTTAAACTTTTACCTTTTGATTTATCAGAACTTAAAGCCAACGACTTACTTCAGTCTTCATTTGCAGAGGCCTGTATTAAAGGCTTCTATCCTGCTATTTATGATCGTGATATAGAACCTAATATATATTTTACCAATTATATACAAACCTACGTAGAAAAAGATGTAACAGAACTTCTAAATATTAAAGATTTGCGTGCATTCAGAACCTTTATCGGATTATGTGCCAACCAGGCCGGCCAGCTGCTTAATCTAAGTGCACTAGCTAATGCCTGCAATATATCACAACCGACCGCAAAAAACTGGCTTTCTCTTTTAGAAAGCAGTTATATCATATATCTGCTACAACCCTATCACGAAAATTTCAATAAACGTTTAGTAAAAACACCAAAACTTTACTTTTACGATTCAGGTTTATTGTGCCATTTACTTAAAATTAAAACCAGCGAAGCCCTATTAAAAAATAGGTTAAAAGGAAACATCTTTGAGAACATGGTAATTACAGAATTCCAAAAACAAAATTATCACCACTACTTAAATATTGAATATTATTT
This sequence comes from uncultured Pedobacter sp., assembly GCF_913776295.1. Classification (GTDB taxonomy): domain Bacteria; phylum Bacteroidota; class Bacteroidia; order Sphingobacteriales; family Sphingobacteriaceae; genus Pedobacter. The sequence continues at coordinate 46,548 of NZ_CAJYOJ010000010.1, read as the reverse complement.
TTGGCAGGATAGCCATGCTAACGAGGTAGATCTACTTCAACCAACAGATGAGGGCTTTAGTGTATTTGAAATTAAGGCTACGCAAACCATTACGCCTGATCTTTTTAAAAACATGAATAAGTTTGAGGTTACTGCGAGCCCTAAAAAAGTTAAAAAAACATTAATTTTTGGCGGGTCGGAAAACCAAAAACGCAGCCAGTATGAGGTATTAAGCTGGCAGTGGATTAAATGAAGGATAAACTATATAAACAGTCTATCATAATTTTACACAGCTATTTACGTTTTAGCGATACAGATTTCTATATTTGACATGATTAAACTAACCTCATAAAAATATCATGGTTCTCAAAATCACAAATTAGGATCGCAATCATGATAACTAATGAAAAAATTTATATAAATGAAAAAAATATTATTATCAGCAATGGCTTTATTGCCACTTGCAGCATTGGCACAGAAGCCATTCACCGTTAATGGCGACATAAAAGGCCTAAAAACCGGGGATAAAGTTTACCTTATCTATCAAACAGAAGGTAAAAGCATTACTGACTCCGCAATGGTAACAAATGGTGCTTTTGTTTTTAAGGGAACATTGGCCAGCCCTGCTCAGGGAAGCCTTTTCTTAAATAAAAATCCTTATGTAACCCGTCCGGCCCAAGGTGAAAAATTAGATGGTTTATCACTTTACGTAGAGCCTGGAAATATAAAACTGGCTGCAGCAGATTCTTTGAAGAAAGCAACCATTACAGGATCTCCGGTTAATGATGATGCTAAAAAGCTGAAAGCATTAACTAAGCCCGTAGCAGATAAACTTGCCGCAATTAATGCAGAATATGCAGGTTACACACCAGAACAGAAACAAGACAAGGCTGTTATGGAAGCTTTAAGTGCCCGTTATGAAAAAGAAGCTGCAGCAATGCCTCCGTTATTATTACAGTTTGCCAGCAGTAATCCAAAATCATTTGTAAGTTTAAGTTCAATCAGTCAGCTGGCTTCAGATCCAGATCAGGCAGCCACAGCAGAAAAGGCTTTTGAAACTTTATCACCGGAACTGAAGGCTACTTACACAGGTAAAAAAATTGCTCAGATATTTGAAGCAGGAAGAAAGACAGCCATTGGCGCAATGGCCATGGACTTTACACAAGCAGATACTGCTGGGAAACCAGTTAAATTATCTGATTTTAAAGGTAAATACGTTTTGGTTGATTTTTGGGCATCATGGTGCGGGCCATGCCGTCAGGAAAACCCTAATGTGGTAACCGCTTACAATAAATTTAAAGATAAGGGTTTTACTGTTTTAGGTGTTTCTTTAGACCGCCCGGGTAAAAAAGATGCATGGTTAAAAGCAATTGCTGATGATAAATTAACATGGACACATGTTTCTGATTTAAAATTTTGGGATAATGAGGTTGCGCAGCTATATGGAATCCGCTCCATTCCAGCCAACTTTTTAATTGATCCTACCGGAAAAATTATTGCCAAAGGCTTAAGAGAACAAGCTTTACAAGATAAACTTCAGGAATTATTAGGAAGTAAATCAAAGTAAGAAATATTTTTAAAAACAAGAAAGTCCCAATTAAAAACCGGGACTTTCTTTATTTTAAAGGAAAATATTAACCTCGATTTGATTAATATTTATTCATATATCTCCAACTTATCTTCCTCTAAATCAAATCAAAGCCAATATCTTCTCTGAAATATTTTCCATCGAAATAAATCCTGCCAGCATCGGCAGTTGCCGATTGTAAAGCCGTAAACAAATCTTTTTGTAAACTGGTAATGGCCATTACCCTCCCTCCGTTTGTTTTTACGACATCATTTTCTAGTAAAGTCCCGGCATGAAATGCGTTGGAATGGCGTAAATTCTCGATTCCGGCAATAGCCTTACCTTTCAGGTAGTCGCCTGGGTAACCACCTGCCACAATCATTACCGTGGCAGCGGTTTGCTCAGAAATTACTAAATTAATCTCGTTTAATTCTTTCTTAGCGGTAGCTAGAAACAATTCTACCAGGTCATTTTCAATTCTGGGGATCACACTTTCGGTTTCCGGATCACCCATCCTTGCATTGTATTCAATAACAAAGGGCTCTTCTCCAACTTTAATCAGTCCAAAAAAGATAAAACCTGTATATTCGATATCGTCTTTCTTTAAACCATCAACGGTTGGTTTAATAATACGTTCTTCTACTTTGGCCAAAAATTCTGGTGTAGCAAAAGGAACAGGTGAAACCGACCCCATACCACCGGTATTTAGACCGGTATCGCCCTGGCCGATCCTTTTATAATCTTTAGCAGAAGGCAGTGTAACGTAATGTTCACCATCAGTTAAAATAAACACCGAAAGTTCTATTCCGCTTAAAAATTCTTCGATCACAACTGTTGCCCCTGCTGCACCAAATTTACCACCAAGCATCAGTTTTAATTCTTCCTGGGCTTCGATGGTTTCGGTACAGATTAATACTCCTTTACCCGCTGCCAAACCATCTGCTTTTAAAACAACAGGCAAGGCATGGTTTTGCAGGTAGGCCAATCCATCTTCCAAGGTTTCGGGCGTGAAAGATCTTGAAGCCGCAGTAGGAATCCCGTGACGCTCCATAAACTGTTTAGAGAAATCTTTACTTCCTTCCAGAATAGCGCCTTCTTTTTTTGGCCCGATAACCGGAATGTGGGCAATGGCCTGATCGGCAAGGAAAAAATCATGAATACCATTTACCAAAGGTTCTTCAGGGCCTACCACAACGAGTTCGACGTTTTCGGCAAGCACTACTTTTTTGATGGCATCAAAATCGTTTACATTGATGTTGATGTTTGTACCATAAGCCCCTGTACCACCGTTACCTGGAGCAATAATTAGTTTATCGCAGTGCGAAGACTGGCTCATTTTCCAAGCGAATGCGCTTTCTCTGCCGCCTGAACCTAAAAGTAAGATATTCATACCGGCAAAGATAATATTTTAGCAGGAAGTAGCGAGTATCCAGTAATAAGTAGCGCGTATCAAATAGTCGTGTTATTTAGCGCTTCGCGTCATTTGCTCCAGCATATCCCACATTTCATTCGGAATGGCTTCCAAACCATTCATCTGCCCTGCCCCCTGCAACCACTCGCCGCCATCAATGGTAATAACTTCTCCATTGATGTAACCAGAAAAATCGCTCACCAGAAATGCGGCCAGGTTGGCCAGTTCCTGATGATCACCCACTCTTTTTAAAGGCACGCGGTTTTTAAAATCGAACTTTTTAGCTAAATCACCTGGTAACAAACGCTCCCATGCGCCTTTTGTGGGAAATGGACCTGGCGCAATGGCATTGGTACGGATACCATATTTCCCCCACTCTACAGCCAAAGATCTTGTTAATGCCAGAACGCCCCCTTTTGCACACGCGGAGGGCACAACATAGGCGGAGCCTGTAAAAGCATAAGTAGTAACAATATTTAAAACTGTCGCGGCCTGCTTTTCCTTGATCCAATGTTTGCCAAAAGTAAGTGTACAGTTAACCGTGCCCTTTAAAACGATATCGATAATAGAAGAAAAAGCATTAGCGGATAAGCGTTCAGTGGGAGAAATAAAATTACCAGCAGCATTGTTCAGTAACACATCAACAGCGCCAAACCGCTCTAATGTTTTGGCCAATACGTTTTCTACCTGCTCAATCTCCCTCACATCGCAGGCTACCGCCAGCACTTCACCACCGGTTTTTTCTTCCATTTCATCGGCAGTTTTTTGCAGTACATCCTGCTTGCGGCTGGTGATGACTACATTTGCGCCCAATTTCAAAAAATAAACGCCCATTGCTTTCCCAAGTCCCGTTCCGCCACCTGTGATAACGATGGTTTTTCCTTTTAAAGCATCTTCTTTGAGCATTGGTGAATTATAATTGAACATAATAATGAATTTGGTTAATTGGTTAACTGTTTAAATCTGATAATTGCTAAGCGGATTAATTTGTTGAACAGTACTGCCCATAGCAGATTGCCAGCTGGAAACTGTCAACTGCAACTGCAACTGCCAATGGTAAACTGAAATTATTTCCTTTGCAGGTTAGCTAAAATTGTTTTTAAAATATGGCGAGTTGCAGGCGACCACCATTGCGCCAGCATTTTCTCCAGCGTAGCAGATTGGTCGGCAGATACCGAAGCAATCAGCTCTTCGCGAATATTGATTTTACTTTGCGACCAGGTATTGCTTTCAAGCTCCATGTATTTTTTAATCTTACGCTCTGCTGCTGTTAATAAACTCTCGTTTTTAACCAATTCATCAACCAAACCAACCTTTAATGCTTCTTCGGGATTATACAATTTACCAGAAAGCAAACTGCGGGTCGCTTCGGCTTTACCGATCCAAAAAGCATATAATTGGAAAATACTATTGGGTACGATAATACCTACCGGCACTTCATTTAAACCAATAATGTATTGCCCGTCTGCCATTACCCGATAATCGCAGGCTAATGCCATTACACAACCGCCTGCCGGACTATGTCCGCTAATGGCAGCAACCATTGGTTTTTTAAACGAAACCATATTGGCTGTAAAATTTAAGAACAGCTGCCAGAAAGATCTAGCCTCGTCTTCATTATAATTATAAAGTTCAACGAGATCCAGTCCGGCAGAGAAGAAAGGCGCCGCCCCCGTTAATATTACACCGCCAATGTTATCATCGGCGGAAATATTCTCAAGCATATCTTTTAGCTCGGTAATCAGCTCCCGGTTTAGGGCATTTGATTTCCCTCTATCTAAGGTGATGGTTGCCAGCCGATCTTTAACACTTACTTTTATTGTATTCATATTAAAATAGGATCAAGATTTAAGAATCTGGTATCAAGACAAATATACGACAGCATAAGCTATGCATGCATACTAATTCAAATTTATCTATTTTTCTCTATTTAACATCATAAGTATACACTTTTCTGGCCAGGTGCCCTGCAGCGTCTATCCCCTCTATTACTACGCGATAGGTGCCTGGCTCATCTGCATTATAAAAATCAAATTGTGCTTTCCCGTCTTTATCTGTTACCACCTGTGGGTTCCAATAAATGGTTGTTCTTAAATCGGGCTTGTTTCCATTGCTTGCGGTATCGTATTTTGGCGAATAAAATTCTCTTGAAACCGTAAATCCTTTAGGATTAAGGGTTAGAATTCCCGGTGCATATTTATTTACACTTCTTCCACCGTCACCACGTTTGGTGGTAATAATAATTAATCCTCCACCTCCTCGTGAACCGTAGATAGCCGTATTGCCAATACTTTTTAACAACTCAATTGATTCCACATCCATAGGTACTACGTTATCCAGAAAATCAGCCTCCATTTGCATGCCATCAACAATAATCCCCATCGGCGTATCCTGACTACGCATGAGGTATGGCACATTTCCCCTAAATATTACACCTGGTAAACGCCCCTGTAAACATTGGGATAAGGTAACGCATGTAGATAACTGATCGGCTGTCATTACAAAATCGGCTCTACCAGCTCCGTTGAGGTTGGATGAATTTTTCGCCGGATTTTTCTTTTCTGTAATCGTTACCTCATCGAGTTTAATGGTTCGTTCCAGCAAACCCAAACGGGTCATTTCATTAAAATAGTTATCACTTTCTTTAATGTACCTCATTAAAGTATTGTTTACATTGACGTCAACATCGGCTCCATTTTTATTTTTCGTGACGATCTGCCCGGGAACAATATCCAGATTAATATCTACAAATTTCCGTTCTGTTTTAGTTCTTGCCTGAACAACAAACTTGGTACTATCGCCAAAACTTAAATTGTCAAAAACAAATTTTCCTTCGTCATTGGTTACCGTATCCAAAATATACATCGTTCCTTTCGTGGCCATAAGCATTACCTTACCACCAGGTACAGGCTTATTGCCTTTCATTACCGTTCCGCTGATGGTGATAGACTGTTCAGGCTTATAAGTGATGTTCGGACCAACATTATTGATAATATTTTTCCAAAGAAATCTTCTCCATCCCTGGGTAAGCATCAGGTTATCGAGTTCTTTTTGTGTTTGAAGATCATCTTTTAAAAAATAATGGTTGGGGTGTTCTACGTAGCCGGCCAGATCAGAAGTGAGTAATAGTGAAGTAAGGATATTCGATTCATTGTTTTCATCGGGAGCAACCTTTGTGGCATTGGTAACCGCTACCGAAAAACTACCTAAAACAGGTTTTTGATTATTATTTGCATTAAAAGTAAAAGCTGCTTTTCCTCTTTTTGAGCTTGATACATCAGATGAATTAAGTGATACATCAATTAACTCTGCCTTATTATTTATAAAAACCAGACGTTCTGCCAAAGGCTGATTGGTGCCTGAAAACAACGTAAACTGAACAATGCCCAGCGGCAGATTCTTTTTTGGGATACTGGCCACCAGTACCTGTTTATCCATTTTAGCTTTAGAGCCATAATATACATTGCCGCCTTGCTGGGCAACAACTTTTAATTCAGCTCCATTAGTAAGATCGGCACTGGCCATAATTTTAACTACTACTTTACCCGTATCTAAGGCATTTACTGAAAGTGCATAACCACTTTTAACCGCTACCGGAAGTTTAATCGTCTTTTCAGAACCATCTTTAAACTTAACTTTTGCCGAATATGATCTGCCCGACTGACTATTAAACACAAAATTTCCCATCCCCAGGTAATCTGTAGAAAAAGTAGTCACTTCATTTCCCGTTTCATCTATAACACTGCCTTTCACATCCTCACCACGACCATTAGACCCTACTGCTTTGATAGCTACCTTTTGTGGCAGTTCCTCAACAAGCGTACCTCCCTCTGGCATAAACTGCACATCTACATCATTAGAAGTCGAGGTAATCGGGATAGATTTGGTCACTTTTTGTTTATTATCAAGCGTTATGGTGGCAATAATTTTTCCAGATTTATTCTGAAAAGGCTGGTTATTGGTGAAATTAATCACGGCATCGCCTGTTAAACTGGTTTTAACTTTCCCTTTGCCAACCGAGCGATAATCTAACTGCACATCATAACTGACTTCATTCTGGCTATAAGCAATACCATTTTTATCTTCAAAATGAATGGTTGCCGTAACCTTATCTGCATTGTTTTCTTTGGCAAAATTGTAAGTGGTTTTTGTAAAAACTTTATTAGCCCAGCTATTGCCAATCTTAATGGTTTTATCATAAAAGAATTCGGTGCCAAAATTACGCATGTAGTTGGTGTAGGCCCTGATTCTATAATTACCCTCCGCTAGCGAATCTGTTAGCTTAAAATCGCCCCATGTAATTCCGCCCATAATAGGCAATTTAACCTGCTTTTTTAGCGAATCTTTTTCATTGATCAGCTCCACATACAGGATTTTACTGATATCAGATGGTGCTGAAGTTTTGGTATTTACCACATAAGCCTTAAACCAGATATCATCTCCAATGGCATAATAAGGCTTATCTAAATGAAGGTGGACTTTTTCCTGAGGATATTTACTGGTATAATCTTCCAATTTCTTTAAAAGCTGACTGAATGGATCATCATCCATCTTAAATGCGCCAAAAACGATAAGCAGAGATAGAAAACTAATTGCGAGAGTAATTTTAAGTTTCATGTGGTTAGGGTACAATTAAATACGTGTCAAGGTACAAAACCTAAGGCATACTTTTATGAAGTAAGCATGAAATTTAAAAAAAGCTTCTAAATTTTTAGTTGATCGCTTTAAATTTGCTTTATTTATCGAGTTGCAGGATTACAAGTCACATTATCATCAGCATTTCATTTCTATGAAAAATGTTGCCGGTTAAGGGGTATGAAAAGAGCATACGGTGGTTCTTGGCAGCATCCGCTCTGCCTGATGGCCATTTTATTCCTGCTGTTTATTGTTTTCAATATTCAGCTTTATCATTTGGTATTATTCTATCGGTTGGTGTCGCAGAGAGTGAAACAGGATTAGGAAATGAACATTCAGTGGTCGGATAAGATTTAGGAACAAGGGTTTCTGCGCCCTGCAACCCTACATATGGAATACTGCATTGGCCAATTAGCCCTGGTTGCAGCGGTACCCTGCAGCAACGAGGTGCGAGGCAGCGAAGCGTACAAGCGGAAAACGGGAGCAAAATTAATGTGTTGTACTAGCCCTGCGCTCCAAATAATAAAATATCTATTTGTAAGGAAATGAGCATATCGTGGTACAAGACCACGATTAATTTAACGCGTATTCTTTGCGCCCAAGCTTTAACGGATAGGTTTTGGATAAAGCTAGAACTTATTCTTCCACATCATGCTTTCTACCGGCTGGGGGGGTATTATTCTATCGGTTAGTATCGTACACGGTGAAATAGATTTGGAAATGAACTTCAGTAGTCTTTGGCGGAGGGCAGTCCCGCTTTTCATTCCAAGTCCTCGCTGCGCTCCGGGCTTTACATTGCAATCGGGTTTAGAAACAAGAGTTTCTGCGCCCTGCAACCCTACATATGGAATACCGCATTGGCCAATTAGCCCTGGTTGCAGCGGTACCCTGCAGCAACGAGGTACGAGGCAGCGAAGCGTACAAGCGGAAAACGGGAAGACACTTCGTGTTTCGCACAAAACCTGCGCTCCAAAAAATGACGCTTTTTATGAATCAAAAAACAAGTAGTTTATGGTTTAGGAAGCAGGCTTGTAGTGTCGCAGGCAGCCTTAATCCCATTTGACGACCGCTCCCTTTCAAGCTCTCAGCTTTGACAATAAATAGATCCCCAGAACAACATAGTTTAGAACTTATTCTTCCACATCATGCTTTCTACCGGCCGGGTGGTTTTATTGTTGTACTTTGCATTACCCTTTGAATTGTACATAGTTTCAATTTTACCTTCAACAACAAAATAAATCAATTGGCCAATGGGCATTCCGGCATAAACTTTTACTGGTTGCGCTACCGATATTTCCAATGTCCAGGTATTACAAAAACCGACATCGCCTTTACCTGCCGTGGCATGGATATCGATACCCAGGCGCCCCGTGCTGCTTTTTCCTTCTAAAAAAGGTACATGTCCGTGTGTTTCGGTGTATTCTAAGGTAACCCCCAGGTATAGCGTACCCGGGTAGAGTACATAACCATCCTTAGGAATTTCAAAATGTTCAATTTCGTTATGCGCCTTCGCATCAAGCACACGGCTTTTATAGGTAGCCAAATATTTACCTAAATGAACATCATACGAATTGGTTCCTAAACATTCGCGTTTAAAAGGCTCAATAATGATTGTTCCCTTCTCCATTTCTTCCAATATTCTGCTATCAGATAATATCATTTTTATGCGTATTTTTGGCCTAAATTATCATTTATTTAAGATAATTTTGCATGTAATCTCCAATTTAATCAATGCCAATAATTTACCACAAAAATATTGATCAGCATTCTGTTTTAGCCATTTGGAAAATTGAGGAAACAGAAGAAGAGTTGTTGGCCGGACTGCAGCTTAAGCAGCATGAACATGATATTATTTCATCACTAAACAGTGGCAAAAGGCTATTGCACTGGTTAAGCACCAGATTGCTTTTGAGAACCATGCTAAACACAACTGAGTATATCGACTGCCAATTTGATGAACATGGCAAACCTTATCTGGTTAATTTCGATTACCATATTTCGTTGAGCCATTCTTACGATTATGCTGCCGTAATGATTAGCAAAGACCATCCTGTTGGTATCGATATTGAACTTATTAAGCATAAAATAAAAAGCATTAAACATAAATTTTTAAGCGATTTAGAGCTTGCCCAAAAACAGATTGGGGATAATACGGATGGCTTGTATGTAGCCTGGTGTGCCAAAGAGGCCATTTATAAGTGGCATGGCAAAAAAGGATTGGAATTTAAGCAGCATATCCATATCAAACCTTTTAAGCTAAAAAACGAAGGTTCACTAAATGCATTGGTAGAGCTACCATCAGGTACGCGGGAGCTGACCATTAATTATTTCAAAACAACAGACGGTTACATGTTAGGCTACGTAGCCGGCAATTCTTAATTTACATGGAGATGAACGAGACAGCGGATAAAGCAATTGCAACACCATTAAAACCAACCATTTTTGCAGACTGGGGCTTAACGGACTACCAGGAAGCCTGGGATAAACAGGAAGATTTGCTCAATAAAACGGTGGCCATTAAAACAGAAAACCGGATTAACAATACGAATAAGCCTACACCTAATCATCTTATATTTTGCGAGCATCCACATGTTTATACTTTAGGTAAAAGCGGTCACCCCGAAAATTTATTGTTGGATGAGCAGGGTTTAAAAGATAAACAGGCAACCTATTATAAAATAAACCGCGGTGGCGACATTACCTATCATGGCCCCGGGCAGATTGTAGGCTACCCGATCCTTGATCTTGATAACTTCTTTACCGATATCCATTTATACCTACGTACCCTGGAGGAAGCCATTATCCTTACCTTAAAGGATTACGGGATAGAAGCAGGACGTTATCCTGGTTTTACCGGGGTTTGGTTAGATGCAGATAATGAAAAAGCACGCAAGATATGCGCCATGGGCGTTCGTTGCAGCCGATGGGTGACCATGCACGGCTTTGCCTTTAACGTAAATGTAGATTTAGATTATTTTAAGAATATTGTGCCCTGTGGCATTGATGATAAAGCGGTAACTTCGCTGGCAAAGGAATTGGGATATCAGCCGGATATGGAAGAAGTGAAAGGCAAACTGAAAAACCATATCGCCGAATTGTTTGAGATGAAGCTGGTTTAACAGCGATAAAACCAAGTTAGACATTACTTCGTAAATTAAGTTATGAAGTTTTTATTAAGTGCCATTTTATTTTCTTTCTTAACTTCGGGCTGCACTAAACAAGCCCCCATGATGAACGAGCCCGTAACCGATCAAGCTATAAATCCTTCAAAAGGAACAGGAAATTTTACTTATTTAGCCCTCGGCGATTCTTATACAATTGGTGAATCGGTTAAACAAGCAGAATCTTTCCCATACCAGCTTCAAGGTTTGTTAAAAGCTCAAAACATTACCGTAGCAAATCCCAAAATTATTGCGGTTACAGGCTGGACCACCAACGAGCTTCAGGCGGCCATTAAAAGTGAAAATGTAAACGGCACCTTCAGTTTTGTGACACTTTTAATCGGTGTAAACAATCAATACAGGGGTTACCCCTTAAGTACCTACAAAAAGGAATTCTCAGAATTATTGCAAACGGCAATTGCTTATGCAGGTGGTAATAAAACCAGGGTTTTTGTAGTTTCCATACCCGATTGGGGCGTTACTCCTTTTGGCAAAAACTCAGGAAGAAGCACGCAAACCATATCAAGTGAAATTGATAGTTTTAACGCGGCAAACCAGGAGATAACACTTGCAGCCGGTGTGAGTTACACCAATATTACCCCTGCATCAAGAAATGCAACTACCGACCTATCTCTGGTAGCAGACGATGGTTTACACCCAAGTGCTAAAATGTATGCCGAATGGGCCACTGCTTTATCAACAAAAGTATCAGCGGTGTTGAAATAATTAAAATACTCATTTATTCTGTTTTTAAATTAAAAAATTTATTTTAGTTCGACAATTTAAATTAATCACCTTTAAAAACAGTAATTTATGAATGAGTATGAATCAAGCGGAGTAGCCGCAGGCATTGGAGGGGGTATTGCAATCTTATATCTTGCAATAATCGTAATAATGATTGTGGGCATGTGGAAAGTGTTCGAAAAAGCGGGCAAACCAGGCTGGGCAGCTATTATTCCTATTTACAACTTAATTATCTTATTAGAGATTGTTGGTAAACCGATGATCTGGATTTTATGGTTAATCATTCCTTGCGTGAACATTGTATTTGCAATCTGGCTTTACAATTTAGTAAGCAAAAGCTTTGGCAAATCAGAGGGTTTTACAGTTGGTATGGTTATTTTCCCTTACATCTTCTGGCCAATTTTAGGTTTTGGAGATGCTAAATACTTAGGCCCATCAGCAGCGGAAGCACAAAATGGCGGTTTTGGAAACAATCCTTTTAACAATCCAAACAACCCATTTAACAGTACCAACAATCCTTTCAACAAACCAACCGGTCATCAAGATCATCCAAATGATACTCCGCCACCAGTAGTATAATTCAGGATGTTTACCATATTTATATTTTGCAGCCTAATCAACCTGGTTGATTGGCTGCAAAATCATTTAATTCCCTGCCCATTTAAGGCTTTAACCGGCATCGATTGCCCCGGCTGCGGCTTTCAGAGATCATTTATCGCGCTTATTCAAGGCGATTTATCAAAAAGCTGGTCACTTTATCCCCCAACCATTCCCTTACTGTTTTTATTTATCTCAACTGTTTTATTGTATCGCTTTCAGTTTAAAAAACGCTCTTTTATCTTTAAAATATTGGTTCTCGTTATCGGTAATTTTGTGATGATCTGCTATTTACAAAAGATGTTTTTCAGCTAAACGCCTATGTTAGCGGTAAGATGATTGTAATCCTTTAATACTGTTTCCAGAAACTGTAATTCGTTCATCCCAACCGGAATGTTTACCAAAATATGGGCTTTGGTTTTAGCCGCCATGGCATAAATTAAATCGGGATTCCCTGTTTGATAATAACTGGTCAACACTTCATGAATAAGCTCTATATCCCGATCGTTTAAATGCAGTACTTCCTTAAACAGCGGTTCATATTCTTCGGGTAAATTAAAACTGAATGCTACATTGGCCAATTCGGTACGGGGTTTGGTTTTTATTAAGGTGGTTTTGGCCAGTAAATCCCCTAACCGCTGGTGGTTTTTGGTTATGGCTACTGATACCAGTGCGACTACGCCCCAGCCAAAAGGAAAGCCGAAATCAATCATCCGGAATAACCACCTGAAAATATACTGCCCGAAAGTTGGCTGTGTACCATCAATGCTGATCACCTTGATCTTTAACACCTTTTTTCCAAAAGTTTGTCCATCCATAGTGATTTCGCACACCAGATCATAGAAAATAAAAACGGCCAGAAAAATAAAAAAAATGATCATTGCAGCAATGCCTGACATCGCCATCCGGGTTGCGCCCATAACAACCATCGTAATTACAGCAAGAACTGCAAATCCGGCCAGGTCGATACATCTTGCAGCTATCCGTTCTCCAAGACCGGCAATTTCGTAATCAATATCAATATTCTGAGCCGTGCTAATTCTGATGCTATCCATATTCAAACATAATTTTTTTTAAGATAATAGCCGCAGGTAAATCTTTATTTTTTGTAACTAAAGTTTTATTATATTTTTAGTTTAGCTAATTCATCTATGTATATTTGTTTTGATGAGTTAAAACATCTGAGAATAATGTGGGTTTTATTTCCATAAAATTTTAGCTATTTTAACCCAAGATTTGTTAACGCCTTTAAATGAGAGAAGCTTTATTTGTTAAACAGAATTCGAATAAGTGGCAGCATTACGATTCCATGCAGCAGGCAAGTCCTGATGAAGTAGCCAATCAGTTTATCGAGATCACCAACGATCTGGCCTACTCCAAAACGTTTTATCCAAATTCGAAAACTACTGCCTATCTCAATGGCTTAGCTTCCAAATTACACCAATCTGTTTACAAAAACAAAAAGGAAAAATCGAACCGATTTATTCATTTCTGGAAAACCGAGCTTCCGTTAATATTCTTACAACACAGAAAACAGGTGTTGTATGCCCTGGCGTTTTTTTTGGTTTCTTGTGCTATTGGCGCCCTATCTGCTAAATATGATGATACGTTTGTTCGTTTGATTATGGGTGATGCCTATGTAAATATGACGAACGAAAACATTGCAAAAGGCGATCCTTTTGGCGTGTATAAGCAGCGTAATGAATTGATGATGTTTATGCAAATTGGGTTTAACAATATTTTTGTCGCGCTGTACACCTTTGTTTTGGGCATCATATTTTCTTTCGGATCTATTGTTTCGTTGTTCAGAAACGGCATCATGCTCGGTTCGTTCCAATACTTCTTTTTTAGCAAAGGTATTGGCTTTCAATCGGTTATGGTGATTTGGATTCATGGAACACTGGAAATTTCTGCAATTGTTTTGGCCGGTGCGGCCGGGTTAGTTTTAGGCAATAGTCTTTTATTCCCTAAAACCTATACCCGAATGGCCGCTGTACTAAAAGGCGCAAAAGATGGACTAAAAATGGTAATAGGCCTGATACCCATTTTTATTGTGGCCGCATTTTTTGAAAGCTTTGTTACCCGACATACGGAAATGCCTTTGTGGTTAAGTGCACTAATTTTATTATCTTCTGCAGCTTTTATCATCTGGTACGTATTTATTTATCCCATTAAAGTCTATTATCATAAGCAACACCAACATGCTAGGGAAAATTGAATTTAAGAAAAAAAGAGATTTCGGACAGGTGATCAACGATACCTTTACCTTCATGCGTCAAAATTTTAAGCCACTAATCAAAGTATACTTTACTTTTTGCGGTTTATTTGTACTGGCCAGCATGTTAACCATGTTAATGCAACAATATAAGATGGTTAATATTATCAATACCATCGGTAATGGAAGAAACAGCAATGGTTTAGGATTCTCTGCATTATATGGTATAGAATATTTTCTTTCTATTTTGTTTTCTTTAGCCTCATATACCAGCATGAGTGTTGCCATACTCTCTTATATAGCCATTTACGTCGTAAAAGGGAACCAAACACCTACAACTGATGAAGTATGGGGGTACTTTAAATATTACTTCTTCAGGGTTTTTGGTAGTTCTATTTTACTACTCATTATGTTGGTTGTTGCTTTTATGTTTTGTCTTGTGCCTGGCTTTTGGTTATTCCCATATGTAGCGATGATGTTTCCCATCATGGTGATCGAAAATGGTTCTTTAGGTTATTCCTTTGGTAGAAGTTTCAATATTATAAAAGATAATTTTTGGATTACCTTTGGTACGCTGATCGTTATATGGATTATTGTTTACGCCTGTATGAGCATGATTGTTCTGCCTACCAGTCTCTTTAATATGATTGGGATGTTTACGCATAAAGGCCCGCACATGTCATTAACACTTACCATGATCACAACGGTTCTGCAGTCATTATGCCAGGTATTTACCATTATCCCCATCATTACCATTTCATTGGCGTATTTCAGTTTGGTTGAACAAAAAGAAAGCACCGGTTTAATGGAGAGGATTTCAAATTTTGGCGGTACCGACAAACCTATTGATAGCAGACCTGAAGAATACTAAAATGCAACGCGCACTGTTCCGATATCTTCTTGCTTCAGTTTTGTTTTTTATTCCGGTAATCAGCAAAGCACAAACTGTTAAGCCCAAACCTATTGTTAAGGAAATCAGGACAGACAGTGTTCAAATTACCCCACTAAAATTTGATAAAGATTCCATCAGCAGTTATAAAGAGCAAAAAGAATTTCAATATGACGAAATCGGCCCGCAACAACTGTCTTGGTGGGATAAATTCTGGAGGTGGTTTTGGCAGTTAATCGGCTCATTGATTCAGGGTGCAACCTCTAATTTAATTTCGAGGTATATTTTTATCGGACTAGGGATAGCAATTATTTTGTTTATCGTCATCAAAATAATCGGGGCCGAGAACATATTCAGTAAAAAATCAAAAGCAACAGTCCTTCCATACGATGTGATTACCGAAAACATCCATGAAATCGATTATGAACAGGAGTTACAAAGATTAATTGCCGAAAGGAAATTCCGGCTGGCAGTCAGGCTTCTATATTTAAGGGCGTTAAAAAAACTGAGTGATGCCGAAATCATCAATTGGCAGCCCGACAAAACCAATTATCATTATTTAATGGAAATTGATAAACCGGATCTTCGAAATCATTTTAGTAAGCTTACCCTACAGTTTGACTATATCTGGTATGGAGATTTCCCTATTGATGAGGTAAAATTTGAGCCTATCAACCAATCATTCAACCAGTTTAACAGCCAGATCAAATGAAAGGTTACAAAATATATCTGATTGCTGGTACTATCCTGATTCTCCTGTACCTGGTTGCGCAATACAACAAACCAACTCCAACAAACTGGGCACCAACTTATGCCGTAAATGATAAAATCCCTTACGGAACATACATTTTATACCACCGGATAAAGGATATTTTACCTGAGGCAAAGATAATGTCGTCTAAAACCGCCATTTACAATACTTTAAAGGATAAAAGTTTTAACAAAACAGCCTATTTAATCGTTGCCCAGCAAACAGATATCAGCAAAACAGATTTTGATCAGCTGGTTAAATACATGCAGGGCGGCAATGATGTTTTTATTGCCAGTTACGATCTGGGGAAAATAGAAAAAAACCTAAAAATACAAGCACTTAGTGCCATGTCGGCAGAAGGAAACACGCTGAATTTCACCAATCCAAACCTTAAAACGGAGGCAAATTATGGTTTTGAAAGAGGGATTGGCAGTCAATATTATAGTAAACTCGATACCAGTAAAGCTACTGTACTCGGCGTAAACGGAGACGGGAAACCCAATTTTTTGCGTTACAGCTATGGCAAAGGAAATCTATACCTGATTGCCGAGCCAGGTTTTTACACTAATTTTAATCTATTGGATAAATATGGTGCAGAATATGCTGCTAAGACCTTAAGTTACTTAAACGGAACTCAGCAGCTCATTTTTGATGAATATTTTTCTGCGCAAAAAGCCACCACTACAGATATGCTCAGGGTCTTCTTTAAACACCCCGAACTTAAATATGCTTATTATCTGACCATATTCAGCTTGATTATTTTTGTGCTGTACGATATGAAACGAAGGCAAAGAATTATCCCGGTTGCCGATCCGCTTACCAACTCTTCATTGGCTTTTGTTCAGGTGGTGGGTAGCGTTTATTACCACGAACGCAACAACCTGGATATCGCTTTAAAAAAAATCAACTATTTCCTGGAGTACTTAAGAACCAGGTATTATCTAAAAACCAACGAAATTGACAGCAAATTTGCCCAGGTACTCATGGAGAAAACAGGCATTAACGAATCATTGGCCAAAACCCTTACCCAGCATTTTATACAAATTCCAACCACGGGCAACTTAAGTGATACCCAATTGATTTATTTAAACGACAGCATAGAACAGTTTTATAAAAATACGCAAAGCAATGGAACAAGAACAGTTTAATCCACGTACCGATTTAAGTGCCTTAAATGAAGCCGTTAATCAGATCAGAAATGTACTTGGAAATATCATTATCGGCCAAAAACAGGTTATTGACTTCTTAATTGTTGGTTTGCTTGCCGATGGACATATCTTAATTGAGGGCGTGCCGGGAGTAGCTAAAACGCTCAGTGCAAAATTGCTCGCAAAATCCATAGAAGCCCAATTTTCGAGGGTGCAGTTTACCCCCGATTTAATGCCTTCTGATGTATTGGGAACCCCGATATTTAATACTAAAACAGGAGACTTTGAATTTAGAAAAGGTCCGATTTTCGGTAATATTATTTTGGTTGATGAGATTAACCGTGCACCAGCCAAAACCCAGTCAGCACTTTTCGAAGTGATGGAAGAACGCCAGGTCACTATTGATGGAGAAACCTACATGATGGACGAACCGTTTATGGTGTTGGCCACCCAAAACCCTATTGAGCAGGAAGGCACCTACCGCTTACCTGAAGCACAGCTAGACAGGTTTTTGTTTAAAATTGAAGTCAAATACCCCTCACTGGAGGAAGAAACCGCAATTTTACAGGCACAACATAGCCTGGTTAATAAAACATTGCTGAGCGAAGTAAAACCGGTATTGTCCATTCGCCAGATACTGGAAGCCAGGGGCGTTATCCGCAGTATGTTTGTGGAACCTAAGCTATTGGAATTTATTGCCAAGATTGTAAGCGAAACCCGCAATAACCCCTCGCTTTATTTAGGCGCTTCGCCAAGGGCTTCGTTAGCCATCGTACATAGTGCAAAAGCTTTTGCTGCCATTCAGGGCCGCGATTTTATTACGCCTGATGATATTATTGCTGTTGCTATCCCTGTATTGGCGCATAGGGTATTATTATCTCCTGAAAAGGAAATGGAAGGCTTAACCACAAGCGACATTATACACCAGATCATTAAAAAGATAGAGGTACCGAGGTAGGCCGGTTTGCAGTTTTCAGTTTGCAGTTTGCAGTTTGCAGTTGCCAGTTTGCAGTTATAGTTAACCGATTTAAATAATTAACCGATTAAAGAACATTGAAAAAATTCTTTCAGCAATATTACAAAAACCTGTTCCTGAGCGATCGTTTATTCGCGGCTTTAGGATGCTGCATTTTACTTTTCTTGCTGAAGTTCTTTTTTGCGTGGTTAGGCGATATCCCTGAAATTGCAACAGGTGCTGTTATCCTATTATTTTTTGTTGATGTGATTATTCTATACCGTAGTAACAATGGGATTGAAGCCCGAAGGTTAACTGCTAAACGTTTAAGTAATGGTGATGAAAACCCAATACAGATCGAAATAAAAAATAATTACGGCTTTGGGGTGAATGCAAGGGTAATCGATGAGATACCTTTTCAGTTTCAGATTCGTGATAAAGATTTTAAGCTCCATTTAAAACCCGCAGAAATAAAATCAATCTATTACAACCTGCGCCCAACAAAACGTGGTGAATATGATTTTGGATTTATTAGAGTGTACATTAGCTCTCCTCTGGGCTTGATCAGCCGTCACTACAATTTCGATGGAGCCAAAATTTTACCTGTTTTTCCATCGTTCATCCATCTCGGTCAATATGAATTAATGGCTGCTTCGCGCTATTTAACCGAATTTGGAATTAAAAAGATCAGAAAGATCGGACAAAGCAGTGAATTTGACCAGATTAAAAATTATGTTGGCGGCGACGATATCCGTACCATTAACTGGAAAGCCACGGCACGAAAAAGCAGTTTAATGGTGAATACCTATATCGATGAAAAATCGCAGCATATCTATTGTATCATCGATAAATCGCGTGTAATGCGCATGCCCTTTGAAGGATTGAGTCTACTTGATTATGCCATAAATGCAACCGTTGCGCTTTCAAAAGTGGCCATGCTTAAAGAAGATAAAGCCGGATTGATTACATTATCTGAAACGATCGGGTCGATAGTGCCAGCCGACCGTAAAGCCTCGCAGTTGGGCAGCATTATGAATGTGCTTTATAAAGAAAAAACAAGGTATTTGGAAAGCAATCTTGAGGCTTTATACACTACCGTTCGTTCTGTTGTAAAACAACGTGGCCTTTTGGTTTTCTTTACCAATTTTGAGAGTTTATCGGCCCTTCAGCGTCAACTACCGTATTTAAAAAGAATCGCTAAATACCACTTATTGCTGGTTGTATTTTTTGAAAATACCGAATTAAAAGAGTTGAGTACGGAACCTGCTAAAGATGTAGAAGGCATTTATCATAAAACCATCGCAGAGAAATTTATCTATGAGAAAAAATTGATGGTTAAAGAATTAAACAAACATGGTATTCTGGCTATTCTTACACCTCCGCAAAAGCTTACTGTAAATGTCATTAATCAATATTTGGCACTGAAGGCACAGCAGCGGATTTAGGCCACAGTCCTGAGTCTGTAGTCCGTAGGCGACTTATGACTCATGACTATCGACTCCGGACTCAAGACTACCCCTACTCTTCTTCCCTGAAATACACCTTGTAAAAATTCATTGATTTATCATCGTCATAACCTTTCTCGATCATGTCTTTATTGCCATGGATATAGATATGAAAATTCTTATCCAGTTTTAATACGCTTTTATAAGCCCTTGCCTGTTTTTTAACCGCAGATTCGGCAATCTCAAAATGATCGGCTATCGGACTTTCAAACTCTTCTTCGTAGTTTTTCTTATAGTTTTTGAATGACTCGATCCCTTCAGCATTACCAATCACCTCATTTCCAAACTCTTCCATATCAAAAGTTTCTTTTTCTTTAAAATACTTCATCGAACGGTTTAAGAGGTCAATTTTATCTGCTTTGCTGATTTCGTACTCGTCATCAAGTTTCTGCGTGACAAAGTTTTTATAAACTCCCAAGACATTATGGGTCTGATTATAACTATCATTCCTGATTTTCAGCTTTAAGAATTCATCTTTCCAATAAACGGCAGAGTCGTTGCTACTCTTTGATTGATCCAATACCACAACTTTATAACCATCTTCTCTATCCACATTGAAAATCAAGCAGCCTTTATCCAGCTTATTGATGTTAATGGCTTCCTGTTCGTAACTTACATTAAAGCCATCCTGTTCCGGGTAAACTTTTAGGTAGGTATCTTTCGTTTCAGATTTAAAAATTCCTACCACATCCAATTGTTCGCCTTCTATCTGCACTTTTTCAAAATAGGCAACATACAATTCACCCGATTTAATTTTGGGGTGATTGGCCACATCATATAAATGTTTGGCCAGTTGCTGCGAGTCTTCGTGAAACAGTTCGTTATTCTCAAAAATTTCATGAACGAAATGGAATACTTCGTTTAATTCTAAATTATCATTAGGATGATAAAAGCGGTAAACTTCATTTACCTTTTCAAAAGGTTTTAAAAAATACTGCAATAGCAGGTTTCCCAACATTTCATCCTCGATTTTTAAGGGCGCATCAGATAATTTATAATATTCTTCAACCAGTTTATTACCCGTATGGTGGATGGAAAGTTGCTTAAGCGAAGCCTCGAAAAATGAAATCATGAGCGCAAAAATAGCAAAATCATTGGTTACCCGGTGATCAAAATTCCCGCATCCTTCCCGGCATCCCTTCCATTATATTTTTCTTGAGATAAGCATTCAGGTTGCTTCTGGCATCTGAGTTATTTTACGCTTTTTAAGCGATTTAAGAAATCAACAATCTTTTGATCTGCATAATTAGCCACACCCTCATGTTTGAAAGATAACCGGCCCTGCTTATCGAAAATTACTGTTGTAGGTAACGCGCCGGTAAATAACTGCTCGGGGATGTTACTTTCTACCTTATAAACTGGCAAAGTATATTTCCGGTCAGCCATAAATCGGGTTGATTTGGTCAGTACGCCATCAGCATCGGCAAAAATGAAAACGAAGTCCTGATCATTTTTAAATTGATTGTATAACTTGTTGACCGAAGGCATTTCTGCCCTGCAAGGCGGACACCAGGTTGCCCAAAAGTTGAGAAAAATAACTTTGCCCTTTAAATTGCCAAGATCAACCAGATTTCCATTGACATCTTTAAACCTGATTCCGTTGAGACCCTCAACGTTTTCTTTTGGTGTCTCCACATCGGGCTTATAAAAGCCGATCTCCATCAATCCTTTAATAAAAAATGCTTTTGCATCAGGTACAAAAACCATAGCCAGAAAGCTAATGATCAATAATGCGCTGAATATATTTTTACTGATAAATTTCATTAATTGTCCATTTTTCCTATTATAAATCATGATGGAACAGATTTGCAATCTATATTTCCATAATTTATAGCTGATTTACGTCCCCTTAAGTTAAACCCCAGATTAGATAGAAAGTCAATACACTATAAATACAAAGTTACTTTGTATTTATATATAATTGCTTAGGAATTATTACTTTTGACCACTTGAAAAGGCATAGACAAAATATTCATCAATATTTATCGGTATTCCTACTGATTGTATTTGCTATTGCCTTAACTCCATGGAATATACTTCACCATCACACCTCACTTCCTGTTTTAGAGAAAGAGGTCAACTGCAAACACATTAGTCACGTACAGGCACATGGCGATACCTGTTTAATCTGTAATGCCAGTTTTGAAAAAAACTATGTGCAAACACACCACATTTACAGAATCTTCTTATCAGCCAAAATTTTTAAACGCACCTCACCAACATTAAAGAACGCTTTTACAGAAGTAAAGCGCACTTGTTTGCGCGGCCCCCCTTTGGCTTAATTTCTTCTTTCTCATAGCGCATCTGCGCTAATCAAATTATTTATCCGATAAACTAAAACCAGCTTTTAAGCTATCGTTTTGGTATTTCGTTCATTTTATTTACACACATACATGAAAAAATTACAGCTTATTGGCTTGGTAATTCTATATACATTATTAAGCAATACTGCTTTCGCCGCCATATTAAAAGATATAAAAGGTAAGGTTATTGATGCCAGTACCAAACAAACATTACCAGGTGCTACCATTTTTATTCCTGATTTAAAGGTCTCGTCCGTAACCAATAATGATGGAGAATTTACGTTAAATAACCTTCCCGCTAAAGGAAGTTACTTAATTGAGGTACATTATGTAGGCTACAAAACCGCTGTACAGGTAGTTAATTTTGCCAACGCAGCCGGACTGGAATTTGCCTTACAGCCTACGGCCATAGAAACAAAGGAGATTGTAATCACCGGAAGTTTAATTAGCAGTACAAGCAAACGAAATAGTGCTTCATCCGCTATAGTGGGCAAGGATCAGTTATTGCAACCTTCTACTAACTTAATTGATGCATTGGCCAAAGTGCCTGGTGTATCGCAGATCACTACGGGCCCATCTATTTCCAAACCGGTAATCAGAGGTTTAGGTTACAATAGAATTGTAACGTTAGATGACGGTATTAAACAACAGGGTCAGCAATGGGGCGACGAACACGGTATCGAGATTGATCAGTTTAAGTCAGACCGTGTAGAGATTTTACGTGGCGCAGCATCATTGATGTACGGTTCGGATGCTCTGGGAGGGGTAATTAATCTATTAGAACCAAGTTCTGCACCCGAAGGTCAGATAAAAGGAGAATTTATCAGCAATTACGCTACCAACAATGGACTTACCGCGAACTCATTAATGTTGAACGGTAATGAGAATGGCTTTGTTTGGAGGGCCCGCGGAACCTATAAAAATGCTTATTCCTTCAAAACGCCTACAGGTTATTTCCCTAATTCGGGTTTCAATGAAACTGACTTAAGCGGAATGATTGGTTTAAATAAAAGCTGGGGTTATACGCACTTAAATGTATCTAACTTTCACAATAACATCGGCTTTTACGATCCGCATTTAGATAACAACGGAAATTTTGTAAGAGAAGATAGTAGCGTATTCACCAATAAAGATAATAAAAACCGTACTTTAGAATATCCACGTCAGGATATCAGGCACTTTAAAATTGCCTTGAACAATAATTTTATTTTGGGTAATGGCAATTTTAAAGCTGATTTTGGCTATCAGCAAAACCAACGCCGCGAACTCGACGGACCAGACCCAGCATTATTTTTCGATCTTAAAACTTACAATGCCGACCTGAAATATTATATTAACGAAACCAATGGATGGCAGCCTGTTTTTGGTGTAAGTGTAGATGATGCACGTAGCCAGAATAAAGGAACAGAGTTTCTAATTCCAGCTTATGATACCTTTGGTTTGGGTGCTTTTGCATACGCCAAGAAAAATTGGGAGAACAGTACTTTTAGTATTGGTGCCCGTTACGATTACAGAAAAAACAATGGCAAACAGTTATTTGCAGATGGTGAAGAGAAATTTGCAGCATTCCAAAATAAATTTTCTAATGTAAGCGGTGCCTTAGGCTTTACCCACCAATTTAACGACGAATGGAACTTTAAAGCAAATGCGGGTTCCGCTTTCCGTGCACCAAACCCTGCCGAGTTAGGTTCTAATGGTGTGCATGAAGGTACATTCAGATACGAGATTGGTAATTCTGCCTTAAATCCTGAGCGCAGTTATCAGGTAGATGCGGCTTTAGAATATGAAGGAAAAATTGTGAGCGCCAGTGCGAGTATATATAACAACTATATCCATAACTATATTTATGCATCAAACAATGGCGAACAAAGAGTAGCCGAAGGTACGCTTTATGATGTTTACCGTTACGGACAGGTAAATGCCAACCTTTACGGTGCAGAAGCCAGTCTAACCATTCACCCCGTGCCATTTATCCACTTCGAAAATACTTTTGGATACGTACACGCACAGAATAACACGTTAAACAGACCGCTTTCGTTTATTCCGGCGGGGACTTTAAGAAATGAATTACGTTTTGAACCTAAACTTAAAGGCACAAATGATGCATACCTCTCTGTAGGTATTAACTCTGCATTTAAACAAACGCGTGTTGATGAAGTGTTCGAAACACCAACCAGCGGCTATACCTTGTTAAATGCAGGCATCGGTGCAACCTTTAATTTAGGCAAACAATCTGTTAAGCTATCCGTTTCGGCGAATAACCTGTTAAACCAGAAATATTATGATGCTTTGAGCAGGTTTAAACCAGGCCGTTTTGATCAGGAAAACCCAAATTTAGGCGTTTACAACCCTGGAAGAAATATTACTTTCGGCTTGTATATTCCATTTACAGTAGTGAAGTAAATAACAATCACAAAATAAAAAAAGCGGAGTTGATTGATGAGATCACTCCGCTTTTTATTTATCACATTTAAGATGAATCGTCCTCGCCAATGCGTTGCACCCGATAACCATCGGGTCCGCTCGAAATGACGGTGACTTAAGGGAGAGTTATTACCACCTCTCCTACTTCTTAAACTTTTCCCTTTTTGCCCTTACATACTGATTTGGCCATTCCACATCATCGCCAAGAACCTGTGCCGCATGTGTCGGAAAATAAGGATCTCGTAACGATTTTCGTGCGATAAAAATCAGATCGGCTTTTTCCTGTTCCAAAATTTCTTCAGCCTGGTGAGCTTCAACAATCACACCAACTGCACCGGTATAAATGCCGATCTCATTCCTGATTTTATCAGCAAAAGGAACCTGATAATTTGGCCCGGCAGGAATAAAGGCATCAGGTACATTTCCACCAGACGAAGTATCAATTAAATCTACTCCACGATCTTTTAGCACCGCAGCCAACTGCAACGAATCATTTTCGTTCCAGCCACCTTCTGTCCAGTCGGTTGCCGAAATGCGGACGAATAACGGTAGATGATCTGGCCATACCGATTGTACGGCTTCAACCACATCGATCACTAAACGGATACGGTTTTCGAAACTTCCGCCGTAAACATCGTTACGTTTATTGCTCAAAGGACTGAAAAACTGATGCAGCAAATAACCATGCGCAGCATGTATCTCTACTACTTTATAGCCCGCATCAAGTGCGCGTTTTGCAGCTGCCCTGAATGCAAAAACAATATCCTGAATTTCTGAAATCGTTAGTTCGTGTGGCTCCACCTGCCCCGGTTTGAAGGGAATTGGAGAGGGTCCAACCGGTTTCCAGCTATTTTCACCAGCAGCAATCTGCTCACCGCCATCCCAGGGCACCTCACAGCTGGCTTTTCGGCCGGCATGCGCCAATTGGATGCCTGCGACAGCACCATGATCATGAATAAAAGAAACAATTTGTTTCAGTTTTTCTACATGTTCATCCTTCCAGATACCTAAATCGGCATAAGTAATTCTCCCATCGGCAGTAACGGCAGAGGCTTCCTGGATAATCAGGCCTGCCCCGCCAACGGCCCGGCTCCCTAAATGCACCAGATGCCAATCGTTGGCAAAGCCATCAACAGCAGAATATTGGCACATCGGCGAAATCACAATTCTATTTTTTAAGGTTACATCCTTTATCGTAAAAGGAGAAAATAATTTAGACATATCTTGTTTTGTTTAACTGCAAAAGACGCAAAGTTTTTTCGCAAAGAAATCAAAAGCATTAACCTTGCGTATTCCTTCTTTTCTTTGCGGTTGAGGTTAAAAACCAGCGTTCTCTAATTCGGTATTGATAAACTGAATTTCATCAGCATTTAATTTTACGTTTATCGCTTTTGCATTTTGTACGGCCTGTTTTTCATTTCTTGCACCAACCAAAGCAATGGTGATACCCGGGCGTTCAATCGTCCAACGTAAAACCAACTGAGATAAGGTCGCATTCTTTTCATCGGCCAACGGCTTTATTTTTGCCAAAAATGCATTTGTTTTTTCGATACTTTCTGGCGAGAAAAATTTATTACCCTGGCGGTGGTCGCCCTCTTCAAACTTGTAATCGGCCGTCATTTTTCCGGTTAATAAACCACGTTCCATCGGGCTATAAGCCAAAACAGATTTATTGTTTTCGATACAATATGGAACTATTTCATTTTCAACACCACGGTTTACCATGCTAAAAGGAATCTGGTTCGAAATAATTTCCAGGGTCTGATCTGCTTCTTTTAATTGCGCAACATCATAATTGCATACGCCCGCATAACGCACCTTACCCTGCTCGATTAACCTGCTCACCGCTTCGAAAGTTTCGCTGATCGGGGTAGTAGAGTCTGGCCAGTGGATCTGGTAAAGATCTATATAATCGGTACCAAGGCGTTTTAACGACTGTTCGCATTCGTAAATTACACTTTCTTTTCCGGCATATTTATAAATGTCAATTTCCTTTCCGTCGTTATTCTTGCTCTTAAAACCAAAATCCCCTTTGGCTAAGTCCCAACGCATTCCGAATTTGGTTACCACCTGCAATTTATCGCGCGAAATACCTTTTATGGCATCACCTACAATTTCTTCACTATCCCCCTGACCATAAATGGGTGCGGTATCAATTGAAGACACCCCTAAATCGTAACTGGCTTTAATGGCGTTAACTGCATCGTTTCTGTCTGTGCTTCCCCACATCCAGCCACCAGCTGCCCATGCACCAAACGTGATTACTGATAGTTCTAAATCTGAATTTCCAATTTTCCTGTATTCCATAATTATTTTTTGATGATTTGATCAACCGCATAACTGTTATGCGGTAAGTAAATGAGTAGTACCGATAAAAATGCCACATGAATAAGCTGCGATGGTAGCGCTTCCCAATTTTCAATGAGTGTGGTTCCAAAGATCAGCATCAGTGAAATTGCTCCGGCAAATAATAGCCCCAGCCTGGTAAATAAACCCAAAACAATCATCAATCCTGCTATCAATTCTGCAAAGGGCAAAATATAACTAAAGGGAACTACTATTGCATCAGGCAAATATGACTCCGAAAATTGCCCAACCATCCAATGGCTAAAACCGGCAAGTTTTGGTAAACGAACCAAACCATGTCCGAAAAAACTGAAGCCAATTGCTAAACGGCTAAGCAGGTATGCCCATTTTGTATCCATACTATATCAATGTACTACTACAAACATACAATCTGAGTATTAAGGATGTTTTATTGCAACAATGATTAAACTGATATTTTACGTTTCCATGGCCTTTAGCAGAGAGCGGAGAGCGTTTAGTTTAGGGCGAATAGTGTTGAGATTATATCCAAATTAATCACATAGGCACAAAGAATATAATAAGAGTCTTAACACACATCGCGTTAGAACATAACTCACTTCCATTAGCCCTTTTACGTATTTACATATAACAACGCCATCCGCCCCACGCTCCACGTCATTTTTTTTCTCCAAAAATTTGGAGATAAAAAAATTAGATTATACTTTAGTGTATTATTTAACTAATACAGTAGATATGATCAATATTAACAATCTTAATTTTGGCTACAGTAAGCACAAGCCATTATTTAAAAATATGAGCATGCGGTTAAGCAATGGCCATATTTATGGTTTGCTGGGTAAAAATGGTGCCGGCAAATCGACATTATTAAAAAACCTCGCTGGTTTGGTTTATGCACAGGGAGGAACCCTGGATGTAATGGGTTACGATCCTGCAAAAAGGCAGTCCGCATTATTGGAACAAATCTGCTTTATACCAGAAGAATTTTACCTGCCTTCGGTAAAAATGGGTACCTACCTAAAAGCTAACGCTCCTTTTTATAAAAACTTCGATCATCAATACTTTAATGATCTGATCAAGGAATTTGATATTCCGGTTGAACAGAAACTGATTAACATGAGTTACGGCCAGAAGAAAAAGGTAATTATCGCTTTTGGATTGGCAACACAGGCCAAACTGGTGATTATGGATGAACCTACCAATGGTTTGGATATTCCATCGAAAGCGCAGTTCAGGAAGATTATGGCATCAGCCATGACAGACGAGCGCTGCATCATCATATCCACCCACCAGGTTAGAGACCTGGATAACCTGATCGACACGGTGATTATGCTAGATGAAAACGATATCGCTCTGAAAGCTACAGTGCAGGAAATTACGGAGAAACTGACCTTTAAAAAAGTAAAAGAGGTTGATGACAGCATCTTTTATGCCGAGCCATCGCTTTCGGGTTATAATGCCGTGATGCCAAATTACCACCAGGAAGAAAGCAAGTTAGATATGGAACTACTTTTTAATGCCATCCTCGCCGAAAAAATCAAATTTAAACCTTTATTCAGCTAAGCGATGAACAACACTTTTAATATCAATCGATTTGGCTTATTGCTTAAAAGACAATGGCTGGAATTTGGAAAAATCTATTTAATGAGCCTGGTGGTACTAATCGGAATTTTAATTGCCTTTTATTTTTTTAATGCGCCCGATTTCAACCGTTCATTTTTTTACAAATGGGACGATCATGGTCATGTTCAGCTGGGTTTCCGGCTGCCTGTTTTTATTGCTATAGGCTTCCTGTTCCTGACCATTCAAGCCAGCACTTATTTTAGTGCATTTGGTCAAAAGCCAAAGGCCATTATGGAGTTAATGACACCCGCCTCCGTTACCGAAAAGTTTATTTGTGCGATTCTTTTTTCTACTATTCTTAGTCTCATTAGTTATCTGCTTATTTTCTACATAATTGATGCAATTTTTTTAAACTATTTCAATGAGTTATGGCAGCATAGCAAAGCGACAAACTACAATACGGGTAAGCTAACCGCAGTTTCCTTCAGCACATTGTTTGATGATTTAACTTCGGAAAAAGAGTTCAAGTTTTTATTTGCAATGCCTTTTTTCTTCTCGGGCATTTTTCTGCTAGGCTCTATCTATTTTAACCGATTTCATTACATCAAAACAGCTTTATCCATAACAGCATTATTTTCATTCATCATTTTCTTCACCATTAAGTTTGGAAATTGGATAACAGCAGGTAAAAGCCGCATATACACTGTAGATCATGTAGAAAAAGATTTTGTACTTGCCATCTTTTTTTGGTCGTCAGTTGCACTTAGTTTAATTATTTGGCTGATCACTTATGTCCGCCTCAAAGAAAAAGAAGTTTAATTAAAAAGGTATAGATATGGAATTTAGAGATAACAAGGCAATATACCTTCAAATCGCAGAGTATGTGTGTGAGCATATTCTGTTAGGAAAATGGAAAGCCGACGATAAAGTTCCCTCGGTAAGGGAACTGGCTATAGAAATGGAAGTAAACCCCAATACTGTCATGCGTACCTACGAGTTGTTACAAAGTAAAAACATCATTAACAATAGGAGGGGAATAGGTTTTTTCGTAGATGAAGCTGCAACTGAACATGTTAAAAACTACCGAAAGCAACAGTTCATGGCAGATGAGCTACCCGTCTTGTTCAGGAATATTTACTTGCTGAACATCGGTTTTGATGAACTTGAAAACCAATACAAAACATTTGTAAAAGAAAACTTTAACGCTAAAAATCATGAAAACAAGTAATAAACTACTCATCGCACTTGCAGCGCTGCTGATTATTATCCCAATATTTGTTGTGGCTGTAAATGTCAAATTGAATTACCAAGACCAAAATAGCTCCCAAAAGGACTATGTTGACGGCTATAACAGTTTTGATAAAAAATCGCCAGAAGCTAAAAGTTTAGAAACAAGCACATTCTCAGCAATAAATATTGCCAATGCGAATGACGCTTATTTAAACATTAAAATAATTAAAGACGAAAAAAGCGGAATAAAAATTTCAACAGACATTGCAGATAATTTTGGTTTTGCAGTAGACAAGAATGGTACATTGCAAATTACAATGAAAAACGGTGATCAAAAACTACCCTACTCACCAACAATTTTTATTTATGGCAACAACATTTCCAAAATCAGCATAGCAAAAGCGGGCGCCCTCTACGTTGATATTAATGCAGATTCATTGATTATAGAGGCAAAAGATATGAGCCACTTAAGTTTTGAATCTACGGCCAGATTGAAAGTACTAACAATTAATGCCGACCATGTTCAAGATATTATACCGGGCAGCAATTCTATTAATAAAATAGAATCAAATATAAATGAAAGTGAATTTAGAACTGGCGAAGTCAATTACAATTGGTTAGCAATTAATGCTAAAGGAGAATCAAAAATCGAAATAACAGGGGATGAAAAATTGCCTGAAAAATACAGAATCGATAATCTGAAAATCAATACATCTGATCACACAGCTCTTTCCATAGAAAACATCATAATAAATAACATTTCCGGAAACCTTGCCGATGAAACCAAAGTGCAGATGCCTGTAAAATATTTAAAACAGATGCTAAAAAATTAATTCGAAACGCATAAAGGTTAACATCTATTCACGAGTCATGTAAAAAAGGCATGATTTTTAAGCTAACTAATTGGCAAAAGTTTAACTTGGGCCAATTAGTTTAATTTTAGATCAATACCGGACCTGTGAAAAAGTTTTTCCTTTTATTTGCTATCTTTTTATTCGTTTTTGGCCAGCTCAAAGCACAAAAAACAGATACATTATCCATCACACTAGATAATGTTAAATATCCTTATCCGGTTAAGTATTTCCCCATCAATACCGAAGGACAGGATATTAAAATGGCCTATATGGATGTTGCCCCCACTTCTAATGCCAATGGCAAAACAGCGATCCTGTTTCATGGAAAAAACTTTGGCGGCTACTATTGGACCAATGTCATCAAAGCCCTCAGCAATATCGGTTACCGGGTAATTGTTCCTGATCAGATTGGCTTCGGTAAATCGTCAAAAGCATTTATCCATTACAGTTTCCATCAAATGGCTACCTGGAACAAAAAGCTTTTAGATACACTGGGCGTTCAAAAAACAGTAGTTTTAGGCCATAGCATGGGCGGTATGCTGGCCACCCGTTTTGCATTGATGTTTCCCGAAAAAACAGAAAAACTTTTACTTGAAAACCCAATCGGATTAGAGGATTATAAAACGTTTATCCCATATATTACTACAGCACAGCAGTACCAAACGGAACTTAAAACCACGCCAGAAAGCATACGAAAATATTATCAGCGTTCTTATTTTACTTATTGGAAGCCCGAATATGAATATTTGGTAGACATTGCAGGTGGCGTAACTAATAGTTCAGATTACCCACGCTGGGCTAAAGTTGCCGCGTTAACATACACGATGATTTATGAGCAACCTGTGGTATACGAATTTCAGAATTTAAAGGTACCCACTGTTTTATTCATCGGTAAGGAAGACAAAACCATTGTCGGCAAGGCATTGCTTACACCAGATCAACAGGCTTTACACGGGCAATATAAATTGTTAGGAAAGCAAACCGCGGCCAAAATTATCGGCGCTAAAATTATTGAGTTTGATGCCTGTGGGCATATCCCTCATATCGAAATTCCTACTGAGTTTTTGGTGGCGCTAACGGGTAGTTTATAGTTTTTAAATACCTCGAAGGTTTTTGAAACCTGTGAGGTATAATAAATCAATTAATCTCTTTCCCTGTAATTTTATTAATACCTTGCATTTCGAAATCGATATCCTGCCCCATCGATTTCATTTTTCCGTACAACTCTACACGCAGGTGACTATTCAGTACAATACCAGTCCTGATATCAATAGAGGTCTCTCCGGAATTGGTCCCCTGTAAATCTGCTTCCATTTTATTCCCCATTGCTTCAAAATTCCCTTTTGAAATTAATGTGCCTTTTACGCTCAATATAGCTATGCCATCTTTTACTTCTTTCAAAGTGTATTGCGTAATCGTTTCAATCGGCATACTCATTTGCATTTTGGTATCAATAGTCCAGCTATCGCCTATTTTAACCGCCCTCTCCGGGTAAATTTTAAATGACGATTCCATGGTTTGCTTCACAATTTCAGTGCTAAACTGTTTACTCAGCGCATTTTTGATCTGCTTAACCTGGCTGGAATCTTTACTCATCCTCGCAGCCATTTTATCTAACATCTGATCGATGCCAGCAACAGTTTTTATCGTACCGCCTGGGCTTATCGTCATATAAAATGACGCACCTTTCAAACCGCTCAAAGGATTCTTTTTTGTACTATCCTGATCATCAGAACTCAATGTCATGGCATTTCCCATGGCTTTCGACTTTATAAATAACCTATTGTAGGTTATCTTTAGATCCTTATCGCCATTATGCCCTTCGGTAATATCAAAAATGTAATCTGTGCCGATGGTTTGTGTGGAATTAATGTTTTTTCCAGCCATTTTCTGATTGATGATCTGGTCAGATACAAACGAAAAATCATACTTATTCCCTGTAGGGTAATTTTGCTTAAGCAGATAAGTTTTTTGTGCCCATACACCGAATGATGCCAAACTCCAAAGTAATGTGATTATTATTTTCATTTTTCGTTACTGATCAACCTATCCGGCAGGTTGCTGGGCAAAAATGCGACTTAACTGAAAATACAATTCGGGATGTTTATCTTTTAACTGCTCAGGTTTCTCAAAGAAATATTCAGATACTACAGCAAAAAATTCGGCCTGATTGGTGATGGCATAAGGGTTAATATCCGATTTGTTATCCTCAATTTTTTCCATTTCCTCATGCATCATTTTAATCCATGGTAAAGTATATTCGTGTGCCAATAAATTTTCGGGAACACCATCTGTAGCCCCATCAGATTTATCTAAAAGATGTACAAACTCATGTATGGCAGTATTTTCTTTGCCTGCACTTTTAGAAAAACCATGGCGCAGTGCCGAACGCGATAAAATCATCTGTCCGTTCATGTAACCTGTACCCACCATGCCCATAATATTTCTTTCGCCACTATCAAACTGAAAATCCTTATTGAAAGTATCCGGATATAATAAAACACTGGTCAGGTTTTTGTATTCCCAATTTTCGAAACCAAAAATGGGGATCACTGCACTTGAAGCAATCAACAACTCATCCAGGGTGGTCATCTCCAAACCAACCGGTTCGATTTTTACCGTACTGAAAAATGTGGCTACCTTTTCTTCAAACCTCAATTTATCTGTCGAATCGAGATTATGGTAATAATTTACATAATCGTCAAGTATTTTCTTGTCTACATCGGTTAAAGGCGTTACTGCTACTTTCTTTTTCTTCAGGATTAAATACAGGGCGATCAGAAAAATTGGAATAAGGTATATAAAAGGTAGAGAATTCATGATCAGGGTTAGGTTGTTACCGGGCTTTCTATAATTTCAATTTGCATTAAAACGTCTTCCCGTGTTACCGGATAAGTTTTATGGTTGGTTATCGCCTGATAAACAGCTTCGAAAAGCGGCAGATAACTTCCAGTTTCCGAAGGAATTTTCTCCTCCGTTTTTTTTCCATCAGCATCAATGGTCGTTAACAAACCATCTTTATTTGCAGGCTCAATGCCATAACCAGGATCAGTTAATTTCATACCTGCCAAAAGCTGTTCTTCCTGAATATCCGTTCTTTGTTTAATAAAGCTGCCTGTTACGCCGTGTAAAACAAACCCAGGCTGCGGGTTTACCACCAGCATACTCGATGTAACAAAAACATGCAGACTATCCGGGTAAGTCAGTTGAATTGAAAAGTAATCATCTACCAAAGTACCTTCCCTGTTTTTACCCAAAATTTTATGGTAATTTAAAGGCTTTCCAAACAGGCTGATGACCTGATCCAGAAGATGTGGCCCCAAATCGTACAACAGTCCACTGGCCTCTACCGGGGTTTCTTTAAACACCTTTGGCCCAATCACATTGCGGTACCGATCGTAACGCAAATGAACTTCAACCAGTTTACCTAATTTACCACTGTCAATTACCCTGCGTACAGATGTAAAATCACTGTCCCAGCGCCGGTTCTGGTAAAAGAAAATCTGTTTGCCTACGTTATCGGCCAATTCGAAAAGTTCTTTCGCCTGTGCAGTTGTTGCAGTAAAAGGTTTCTCCACCAAAATATGTTTGTGCTTATTTAAAGCTGCTTTTGCATGCTCATAATGGAGATTGTTAGGCGTGTTAATTACGACCAGATCTATTTCCTCATCATTCAATAGTTCATCAACACTATTGTAGCTGGTAATATCAGGATAATCGTTTACTGCTTTTTTTTGGTTGCGCTCTACTACAGCCTTTAAATTGAATCCGCTATGCGCCTGCAAAAAAGGAGCATGAAAAACTTTCCCCGACATGCCATAAGCTAATAAACCTGCATTAATTATTTTGTTGCTATTGGTATCCATAGGTTATAAATGTAACCAAAAATACCGTTACCATTCAAGCCCGGGTGTTAAAAGCCTGAACGTTTTACTTAAGGCTTACACGTTTTTGCACTATCTTTGCGTTTATGAAGCCGTCAGAGATTAATGCAAAGTGGAAAGTTTTACAGGAAAGGATTTCAACCGAATTTGAATCAGATTTTCCTGATTTAAAGGTCATGCTTTTCCTCATCGGCGTTCAGGAACTGGGGAAAGGCCCGAAGAAATATAGTAAGCGCCAGAAAGAAGAGTTGATGCACATCGCCACTTGCCGTTTATTGAGCGAAATGGGATTTTACGAACTGGAAGGTTTAGATCAGGATGGCTGGCCCCACTGGAAATTGGTCAAAGCCATTCCACCCTACACCATGCTGGAGCAGGAAATGTTGATGAAATCATTGATCGTGAGTTATTTTGAGGATATCTACTCTTCAGATTAATTTATAGTGGTGTTGGATGTGCGCCAATACGACACAAATCTATTTTTATTCTCCGTGGTGACAGATATTGCTATCTGACACTATTTTACTCAACCGAAAGGTAACGCCAGACCGCACAGCATGCATCGTGGTGGAGGATGTGTGCCCATCCGACACAAATCTATTTTTTATTTATAGGGTTTGGAAAGCAAGGCTATCTACTTTTTTTAATGTCAGCCGGGCTTTTTGCTAGATCTCCGATGCTGATGAAAAATCAGATCGGAGGATGCTGCTTCATCCGATAGCAATCGGATCCCGTTTAAGAACACTCCGTCCGGACAAATATTAGGGTTGCAGGGTAGTTTAACTTCCGTGCACAACCCTCGTTATCTAAACACGACAGTAGCGGGCACCGACCGTAGGGAAGGTAAAGCGGATGGCGGGATTACCGCAACCTATAAACACAGGAACCTGCTTTCCAAAAACCAAAGAAAAGTATTATCCAGTGTCAGATGGTAACATCAGACACCACAAAAAACCCCAGTGCGTGTGCACCGGGTTGAATATATATTGACCTCATAGGTAGAGGGAATACTGGTATTAACCTTGTTTTTGTGCGGTAGATTTTAAGGCATCATTTGCAACAATTACGATTTCCACACGACGGTTAGCCGCGCGGCCTGCGTCAGTGCTATTATCTGCAATTGGCTCAGAAAAACCTTTACCAATAGTCACTAATCTTGAAGATGGAACGCCTTGAGAAACGGCATAAGCTTTAACCGCAGCCGCTCTTCTTTCTGAAAGGCCCATATTATATTGTTCGGTACCACGACTATCGGTATGGCCAATAATTTTGATATCGGTATCAGGATATTGGTTTAACGAAGAAGCTAAACTCTGAATGTTGGTTTTAGCGGCATCTTTTAAAGCAGTTTTATCAAAATCGAATAAAATACCACTATCAAATTTTACAATGATACCTTCACCTTCACGGATTACCTCAGCATTAGGAATAGCTTTTTGAATTTCAGCAGCCTGTCTGTCCATTCTACGGCCGATAAAAGCTCCGGCTGTACCGCCTATAGCACCACCAATTAAAGCACCAACTGCAGTATTACCTGCTTTTTTACCAATTAATGCACCAACCACACCACCAGCTGCTGCGCCAATACCGGCACCTTTTTGTGTTTTTGTTAAACTATCACAACTTTGGAATGCCATTGATCCTACAGCCAATCCTATACTTAATGTTGCTATTCTTACTTTTGAAATACTCATGATATGCTAGATTTATAATTACCAAGCAATATATTCAAACACAATGCCAAAAAGCAAGAGTGCTATGTTTTCGCTCTATTTTTATCACAATCCCCAATAAACCGGAATTGTTTTTACAAAAAAAGAGTCCCGATCAATCAGGACTCTTTGCATAAATTGTATCAATCTTAGTACAAAAACTAAGCAGAAAAATAACTCTCCAGCTCCTTTAAGGTATTTTCGTCTGTTTTGAAATCTTTGATCACTTGCCCCTTTTCTACCAGCACGATCCGGTTACAAACATCGGTAACATGGTTTAAATCGTGACTGGAGATAAAAGTCGTCATGTTGCCTGCCTGTGCCTTTAACAAGTTCTTCAAACGGATCTGCGTGGTTGGATCAAGGTTGGCAAAAGGTTCATCCAAAATCAATATTTCGGGCTTCTGCATTAAAGCGGCCGCAATACCGACCTTTACCTGATTTCCCTTACTAAAATCACGTATATATTTCCCACTGTTCAGGATTTCGCCATTAAAAAACTCACCATACTGGTTAAGGTAGGCGGAAACATCGGCAACACTTAAATTGTGTAAACTACCGATAAAGATAAAATACTCTTCAGGTGTTAAATAATCGATCAGGAAACCCTCATCCAAAAAAGATGCGGTATAATTCTTCCAGTTATCGTTTTGCATCACGTTTTCACCTTTCGATAGCACCTCACCTGACGTTGGGCGGATCAGATCTAAAAGCATCCTAAAGAAAGTCGTTTTACCTGCACCGTTATTTCCTACTAAACCAACGGTTTCACCAGCAGCAATCTGCAGATCTGCTATGTTTACAACGGTTTTATCGCCATAAACTTTTTGTAATTTCCTAACTTCTAAAATCATAATTATTCTCTAAAGCCTTCGGCTATTTTATATCGTTGTTTTTCAAGTCGTTTTGCAATGTAGTTTACCCAAAAACCTCTTAGCAAAAGCATGGCTAAACCGAATACACCCACTACTGCCAAACCCCAGTACGGTTTATTTAATATGCCAAATGGCACATACATGATAATGGGAGTAAGTGCATAAGGAAACATTAAAAGCCATTGGGTAGCACCCGTTCCCTGGTAATTAAAGCTTGCGGCTTTGGTAATGTCCAATCTCTTATAATTTAAAGTAGCCAGGTAAAGTACCACCACAGTTCCAAACCCGATGTTATAGAAATAAGCCGCCAGGTGCAGCAGCAATAATTTTGAACTTAAAAACCCATAGAAACTTGCCAATACGGTAATAATGGTACAACCAATAGTAAAGAGCAAAAACTTGGCTTTTATATAATCTTTAAAATTGATTTTATTGGCCAATATGCCATCAAAATGGGCACTTTGCCAGGCAAACATAAACTGTCCATAAATAATGATCGAAATACCTGTCATAAATATGGCGCCAAACATCATTTGTCCAAAGGCATCGCTATTAATCGCTTTTTCCTTATAAAAAATAAACCCATAAAAAAGGAAAAAGAAGCCCATAATTACCGCTGAGCGTGGGCGTTTATGGCGGAGGATTAATTTTAGCTCTAAAGCGGCCAGTTCGCCAACTTTTCCAAAGCGGTTAAGAAAAGCATAATCAGTGCTGCCTTTTTTCTCCTGCTTAGTGCTCAGTTCTTCTACGTATAAGTTTTTACGCAAGAAACCGGAATTGAGATAAAATATAGCAATAGCTGCGAGTGTAAAAACAAAGCCATAGGCAGGTTGTGCGGAAATGGCCCTGAATACGAAATCAGAAGCGGCCATAATTGAAATAACTTTATAATATTCCAATGCCGCAAAAGTTGCAAAGATGACCAATCCGAAAAAGGTATAAAGGGTATTGGTAATGGATTTTCGCTTAATGTACAACACCAGATAATTGTTAAAAACCTTCATCGAAAGTATAGAAACGATGTACATGATGGTGGTAACAGCACCGAAAACTGGCGCAATTTTAGTAAAGCAGAAAGGCAGAAAAATAAAAAACGGCCAAAGGTTAAAGGCAGAGAATAGTGCTTTAACGTTTAAAAAACTGATGATTTTGCTTCTCGAAATCCTTAAATGCAGATAGGGAATGATACTCAGTGTAGGCAGTTCCTGAAACTGTAAACGCATAATAAAATCAAACGCAAAATAATAAAGGATAATGCCATTGAAACTGGAGATTACATCTTTGTTAGGGAAAATTTGTGGCAGAAAATGCGACATTCCAAAACCGATGCCAACAGCAATGGCAAAAAAGTAAAGCATGAAAAAACCCAAAACAATCTGGCCGGCAATGCTACTGCCCCGGTTTCGCGAACGCCAGAAAGATTTTCTTTGATGGCTTAAAAAAATACTCAGCATATTTAGTTTAGGTGTTTGATTTTTAATCGATATACTATTAGTATGCATTTGGAAAAAAATGTTACACTAATATTTGTATTTGTCTTTCCAGTTCTGCCTAAGCTTTTCGCGCAGTTTCTCTTCTGCGGGGTTTTTACCGGGATCGTAGAGTTTTGTACCACTCAATTCTTCCGGAAAGTATTCCTGAGGTGAAAAATTACCTTCATATCCATGCGAATATTGGTAATCTTTTCCATATCCGATGTTTTTCATCAGTTTGGTGGGTGCATTTCGGATATGCAGCGGCACAGGTAAATTACCGGTTTGCTTAACCAAAGCCTGTGCCTTGTTAATGGCTTCATATGATGCATTACTTTTTGGCGAACTGGCCAGATAAGTTACACACTGTGATAAAATAATCCGCGCCTCCGGATAACCAATTACATTTACCGCCGCGAAACAGTTATTGGCCAGTAACAGTGCATTCGGATTGGCATTGCCGATATCTTCTGAAGATAAAATCAATAACCTGCGGGCAATGAATAGTGGATCTTCTCCACCCTCAATCATCCTGGCCAACCAATAAACCGCTGCATTGGGGTCGCTACCACGTATGGATTTAATGAATGCCGAAATGATATCGTAATGTTGTTCTCCCGCCTTATCGTAAAGCGCAAGGTTCTGCTGGGCATGCGCCAGTACATTTTCATTGGTCAGCACGATTTTACTGCCACCAATACCATTAATGGCTATTTCGAGCACGTTCAACAATTTCCTTGCATCACCACCAGATAAACGGATTAAAGCCTCGTGTTCTTTGATCGAAATTTTCTTTTCTACCAGAACAGCATCTTTTTTAATCGCGGTTTGCAATAAGCCTACCAATTCTTCTTCGGTAAGCGATTTTAAAATGTAAACCTGGCAACGGGAAAGCAAAGCGGAAATCACCTCAAAAGATGGATTTTCTGTCGTCGCACCAATCAAAGTAACCAAACCACGTTCAACTGCCCCCAGTAAACTATCTTGCTGCGACTTGCTGAAACGATGAATTTCATCAATAAACAAAATAGGCAAACCCAAAAAGCTATCTTTTAACTGTGCAGCCCGGTCAATCACCTCGCGTATATCTTTTACGCCGCTGTTAATGGCACTCAAATTAAAAAAAGGCCGGTCTAACGCCTGCGAAATAATATAGGCCAACGTAGTTTTACCAACTCCCGGAGGACCCCAGAAAATCATGGATGGCAGCTGACCACTTTCAATGGCTTTGCGCAATACCGCTCCCTCTCCTACCAAATGCTGCTGACCAACATATTCATCTAGGTTTTTAGGGCGCATACGTTCAGCTAAAGGAGGTAGGTTTTGCATACTGGTAAATATATAAAAATTGAATATTTTGTCGGTCGATAATTTACTAACCAAATAGAACCAGCATAAGTTTGTTACGGATGCACAGACTAACAAGGGGGAATTATCGGTTATTTTTATCGTCTGCGTTTGTAACGCGGATGAAAGAGAGTAGCGATTTTATCGCTGCCTTTTTTTATTTATCTGCATTATCAATGCAGATCTCAATAATCCTCATTACAAACAAAGTCCATTTGGGAATGACAGCCAAAAACGTCTAATCTTCGATCTTCGAATGGTGTTTGGTATCTTTCATGGTGGTGTATAAAACCAGCGAAATCAAGATACATCCGGTTACATACCAATAAAAATAACTTTCATGACCAATATTTTTAAACCAGAGCGCAAAATATTCTGCCGTTCCACCGAAAATAGCAACGGTTAAAGCATATGGTAAACCCACACCCAAAGCCCTGATTTCGGCAGGGAACAGTTCAGCTTTCACCACCGCATTAATACTCGTATAACCACTCACGATGATTAATGCACCAATCATCAATAAAAAGATAATGGTCGTATTGGTTTCGCCGGCTAAGCCTGTTAAAATCGGATAGGTGCATAAAGTACCTAATATCCCAAACCCAATTAACAGTGGCTTTCTACCTATTTTGTCGGACAGCAAGCCAAATAAAGGCTGCATAATGGCAAAAACCAATAACGACACAAATGATAATGTGGTAGAAGTTTCTTTACTTAGGTGAACCGTGTTCACCAGAAACTTTTGCATATAAGTACTAAAGGTATAAAAAGCGATGGTTCCACCCAATGTTAAGCCCACTACGGTAAAAATCTCTTTCGGATACTTTAATAGTATGGTAATGCCACCTTTTTTATCTTCCTTATTTTTAATTTTAAAGGCTGCTGTTTCATCAATATGTCTACGCAGATACAAAGCGATAAAAGAGAGAACCGCTCCTATAAAAAAGGGAACCCTCCAGCCCCAGGCATGAAGCTCTGCAGGGCTAAGCAACCAGTTCTGCAAAATCAACTGAATCCCTAAAGCCAGCAGCTGCCCACCGATTAAGGTTACATATTGAAAACTGGAATAAAATCCACGGTATTTTTTGGTGGCCATTTCGCTAAGGTAGGTAGCAGAGGTTCCATATTCACCACCGGTACTTAAGCCCTGAATTAATCTGGCAAAAACAAGCAATAGTGGGGCAGCTATGCCAATCCTTTTGTAACCTGGGGTTAAGCCGATGATTAAAGACCCTATCGCCATAATCAGCACAGATATTGTCATGGAACGTTTTCTGCCCAGTTTATCTGCAATACTGCCAAACAACCAGCCACCGATGGGACGCATTAAAAATCCCACGGCAAAAATTCCGGCAGTGTTCAATAACTGCGCGGTTGGATTACTGTTTGGAAAAAAGGCAGGAGAAAAATACAATGCAAAAGCAGAATAGGTGTACCAATCGTACCATTCAACCAGATTCCCGACCGAACCTCCAAATATAGATTTTAACCGGTATTCTACCTCTTTAACATCAGTTTGCTGTACTGTTTTTTCCATAGATATAGAATTATTAAATAAGTGAATCCCGAATGGTTGAATCAGCGAGTGATTGAATGCCAAAAGTGAAACTTAAATCATCACGGATTGTTTATCAACAATATAATAATTTTATCAAGAAAGAGGTAGGTTATTTACGATGCAATACCATTCAATCCTTTTTTTAAAAACCAATTATTACCATGAAAGATAACTTTTCTGCCCAATCTGCCGATTATGCCATCTACCGACCCACTTATCCACAGGAATTGTACGATTATCTGTTCGACCTGGTAAAAAATAAGGAAAGGGCGTGGGATTGTGCCACGGGGAATGGCCAGGTTGCTCGGGTATTGGCGCGGTACTTTAATGCGGTTTATGCTACAGATATTAGCGAAAATCAGTTAAAAAATGCTTTACAATTGCCCAACATCACTTACAAAGTGGAACCGGCAGAACAAACATCAGTTAGGGATGCCAGTTTCGATTTAATTACGGTAGCGCAAGCCATCCATTGGTTCAATTTCGAGGCATTTTATATTGAAGTAAAAAGGACATTAAAACCTGACGGACTTTTCGCAGTAATTGGTTATGGCTTAATGGTTATCGACAAAAAGGTAGATAAAGCTGTACATAAACTTTACGAAGATATTCTGGGCAAATACTGGGATAGTGAACGCCATTATATTGAAGAAGGTTACCAAACCATTCCTTTTCCTTTTGAAGAAATTATTGCGCCACATTTCCGGATCAAAGCCACCTGGAATTTTGAACAGTTAATCGGCTACCTGAATACCTGGTCTGCATTACAACATTATAAAAAAGCCAACGAACGCAACCCATTGGAATACATGCTTACCGAACTAAAGGAAGCCTGGGGTGATGACGCAGAAAAGGATGTTCATTTCCCGGTTTTATTACGGGTTGGCAGATCGGTTTAACACAGAGCCAACAGCTTAAAGGCACGGAGCACACCGAATAAATTTTAAGCAACTGAAGTTGCTCCGTTTACGCTATGAAAACTTAGTGATCTCTGTGGTTAATAACTTCTATTTCAACGATTCCAGAATACCCAAAACGGTCAGTCTTTTTTGTTCGCCGCTCTGCATATCTTTTAATGTCAGTTCGCCACTGGCCATTTCGTCGCCACCAATTAAAATTACATAAGGAATGTTCTTGGCATCAGCATAAGCCATTTGTTTTTTTAGTTTCGCCGAACTTGGATATAACTCTGCTGCAATCCCGGCATTTCTAAGCTGCTGAACAATCGGCAAAGCATATTTCTCCGCTGCTGCATCGAAATTACTGATCAAAACTTTCGTTCCCACTTCTGCAGACGCCGGGAAAAGATTTAGTTCTTCCAGGACATCATAAATGCGGTCGGCACCGAAAGAAACACCTACACCGGTTAAGCCTTTTAAGCCGAACATACCGGTCAAATCATCGTAACGACCGCCGCCACCAATGCTCCCCATGGCCACTTCGTTGGTTTTAACCTCGAAAATACAGCCGGTATAGTAATTCAATCCACGGGCTAGAGTAATATCCAGTTCCAATTTAGCCGTTAAAGGTAAACCATAAGCATTCAGACTTTCTACATAGTCAAAAACCTCTTCAATTTCTGCAACACCTTTTAAACCCGTTTCAGACTGGGCTAAAACTTCTTTCAGGCTCGCTATTTTTTCCTCGTTGAAACCTTCTAACAAGATTACCGGACGGAGTTTTTCTAAATCCTGTTCGGTAAAACCACGCTCCAATAATTCTTTACTTACCCCATCTAAACCGATTTTATCCAGTTTATCAATGGCTACCGTCATGTCGATAATCAGATCAGGTTTACCGATAATTTCAGCAATGCCCGATAAAATTTTCCGGTTATTAATTTTGATGCTGAAATCTTTTAAGCCTAATTTGCTCAAAGCTTCATTATAGATCAAAATAAACTCGGCTTCGTTCAGTAAACTCTCTGAGCCTACCACATCTACATCACATTGGTAAAATTCACGGTATCTTCCTTTTTGCGGACGATCGGCACGCCAAACCGGCTGTACCTGAAAACGTTTAAAAGGCAACGTAATTTCGTGCTGGTGCATCACCACGTAGCGGGCAAAAGGCACAGTTAAATCGTAACGGAGTGCTTTTTCAGAGATTAAAGGAATCAGCTTGTTGCTATTATCTTCTTCAGCAAAATCGAACGCCTTTTTTTTTGGATCTTTAAGGTACTCCCCGCTATTCAAAATTTTAAAAATCAGCTTATCACCTTCATCGCCATACTTCCCGGTTAAGGTAGAAAGGTTTTCAAAACTTGGGGTCTGGATTTCAGCATAACCATATTTTCTGAAAACCGTTTTAATGGTATCGTAAATAAAGTTGCGTTTAACCATTTCAACCGGGGTAAAATCGCGGGTACCTTTTGCTAATGAGGGTTTAATAACTGACATAGCCGCAAAAGTACAAAAATGTAGGGTTTAAAAACAAAGATTCGTCATTGCGAGGCGGAACGACGAAGCAATCTTAAGCACGAATCAGTTGTTTTAAGATTGCTTCGAGCCTTTTAATGACGTTTATTTGAAAACTGATATTCAGTGTTGTTTTTTTAACCATATAAGACATTTGAGCACCATATAAGCTTATATTTCTTATATGGTTTGAAATCTTAAGGATTATTTAATGAATTAGAAACCGATGCTCAATGCGTTTTGCAGGATGCAAAATATTAAACCTAATACGTTGGAAAGTGTATATTAGGATGTCATTCCTTTTTTCAGGCCACAGACCTGATGGTTACTCTCGATGATGCAATTATTTTAAAAACTATTTCCCCAGCGCCTCTTTAACCATTTCCCTATTCGGTTTAGAAACCGGGATTTTATCGCCATTATCCATTAACAGTGTTCCGCCATCTTCTTTTAACCAGCTTTTTACAAATTTAGGGTTTACCAAATGACTCTGGTGCGCCCGCACAAAACCCTGTGGTTTGAGCATATCTGCATACTCTTTCAGCGGTTTCGAAATCAAAACCTTGTCGCCATTAGCCAAAAAGAAAAAAGTATAGGTATTATCTGCCACGCAACGCACAATATCTTCAACCGACACGTAGCGGATTTCATGTTGTTGCGGCAGTGCTATTTTCGGAATAGCAGACTCACTTTTTTTAATCTGGCTCAGCAAAAAATTAAGTTGCTCACCATCGATTTTGTTTTTGATTCTAATTTTGG
Source organism: uncultured Pedobacter sp. (assembly GCF_913776295.1). GTDB lineage: Bacteria > Bacteroidota > Bacteroidia > Sphingobacteriales > Sphingobacteriaceae > Pedobacter. The sequence continues at coordinate 2,268 of NZ_CAJYOJ010000010.1, read as the reverse complement.
CTTTCTCTACCGCAGCTTTCAGCTCTTCGGGGTCAACCGGCTTAAGCAGATAATCTAAAGCCGCAAATTTTACCGCCTGTATACCGTAATGGTCATAAGCAGTTACAAAAACCACCTCAAAAGTTTTCTCCTCAAGTTGCCTTAATAAATCGAACCCAGTTGTTTTACCCATCTGGATATCCAGAAAAAGCAGATCGGGATGATGAAGGTTAACCTGTGCAAAAGCATCCTCAATGGTGGTAGCGTGTCCCACTACTTTGATCTCTGGACAATGTTTGGCCAGCAAAATCTTTAAATTTTCCAGATTGCCCGCTTCGTCGTCTACTAAAATTGTCCGCATCTTATATCCATTGGGTAAGCGTAATTTTAACAGTTGTGCCGTTGCTTTCAGATTGAATATCGAGCACAAATGGTGTTTCTTTATAAATTGAATTCAGTAAAGATATCCGGTTTTTGCTCAGTGCCAACCCCAAACCTTTGTAATTTTTTGCGGCATCAAAGCCAGCTCCATTGTCGGTTATGCTTAATATTAGATCAGATTCCACTTTGATAAAATTAATTTTGATCTGACCGGCACTTCCCTTTTCAGCTACACCATATTTAACTGCATTTTCAACAAAGGGCTGCAAAAGCATCGCCGGAATTTCGACATTCTCTGCATCCAGATCAGGTGAAGCGCTAATACTATAATGAAAGCCAAAACGCAACTGCTCCATCTGCAAGTAATCATCTAATAGTGTTTTTTCAGAAGTTAAGCTGATAAGGTCTTTATGATCTAAAACATTCCTGGTTAAACGTCCAAATTTAGTAAGGTAACGATTGGCATTATCAATTTCGTTTTTATTCATCAGGTTTTGGATGCCGGCAAGTGCGTTAAATAAAAAGTGTGGATTTAACTGTGAGCGAACGGATTCTAACCGGAGTTTTGCGATTTCCTTATCACGATGTTTTAAGGCTAACTTTTGGACCTCTTTCTTTTTGATAAAGACTACCGCTGTGCCAAAAATTACCCCGCATATTGCACATAAAGTTAAACCATAAATAATGACCTGTTTTTGGGAGAAAAACTTGTCTTGAGTATTATTCACATGAAAAGAATAACGAGTTGTACTTTTTTCAATAGATTTTGAATTAAAACTTTGAGAAAGCTTAGGAATAATAAGCAATTCATAATCGCCTGACTTATTAAAATATTCTGCTCCAATTAATAAATAAGGTACCCTTGGCGTAATATAGCCGTAAAGCCAATTGTTAGAACGGAATAAAATTTTACCTGTTAATTTATCTTTTAAATAAACAGTATACACAAAATCTAAATCTGTGCTTTTAATCACAATCATCAGATTTTGGGTATTTTGGTTCACATTAATTTGATTAGCATCTTTTCTATTCTTCATTTCCACCCCGTTCACACCTTTGATACGGACATCCATGGCAATAAACGATATATACGCAGGTTGAATTTTTTTATTATAGATAATGATTGTTGCTATTTCACTCCGATTGGTAATTTTATAAAGGTTAATGGTTAGTTTTTTATTTTGCACATTAAACTTTCCTAAGTTTATCACAACTTTAGCTCCGCTTTGATAGAATTTGGCAACATTTTTTACCAAAGGGATTGCATCTGAAATGATTTGATGATTATCATTCTCAACGATATTATAGCGGTAAAAAGATAGACTATCTTTATTGATATAACCAAAAAGATTAACTTCTTTTGTTCCTTCCAAATAAACTAAGTTACTGAGTGGTTGATTTTGAATGGTGTTATGATAATCGACCGTTTTGGTGAAGCTATCCACAGTTAAAGAAACACCAAAACGTTCGCTCCCACCAGCAGAATAAAAATTGCTATTACCGTAACTTACGAAGCCATTATTATTACTTTTCTGAGCATTTGCCCAAAACGCAAATAAGAATAAGAAAATGGAAAGAACTATCTTTTTCATAAAAGTTTAATTTTCTATAAACATCTTGCAAAAAATCTACTTAAGAAACATTAAAACAGGATGTGATTTAGGTAAGCTAGTAAACGACAGGATTGGGACAGGATTTATATTTGGAGGATAATCAGCTGATAATATGTAAAGCACACCCAATAGAGATTAGTTTAGAAGGAATTAACTAACGGTTGTCAGTCTGAGGGATAATTTATTGGATAAAAATCAATATGAATGACGTATACATTTCTTTTTTTGCCCCAGGGCTAAGCCTTGCCTCGGCTCGCCGCCGCCGAAGGGCTCTTTCTTTTTGATGTCAAAAAGA
>NZ_CAJYOJ010000009.1 GCF_913776295.1 uncultured Pedobacter sp. | reverse complement strand
CGCCGCCGCCGAAGGGCTCTTTCTTTTTGATGTCAAAAAGAAACAAAAAACACCGGCTGAAAATTTATTCATTCGTTTTAATAGTTTTCAGCTGCATTCATGAGGGCTACGCCGTTTTCTTTCGAAGCCAGTGGGATGGCTTTGTCAGTGGAGCCCGAAAAATTTGTTAGGCCGGATTTAAGAGGAACGGAGATACGGTGCTACGGCCTAGCTACGCGGAAATGCATAGGTTTCGCAAGTCACTCATTAATAGACAATTGCAAAATAACGTCAATGGTAGCATAGCGAAGTATCTTTTTTCGTTGGGGAGAGTTTCCCAGTATAATACTTTCCGATTTTAGTGTCTCGCTAAGGCCCTTTTATTAAAAGCTTGTCATCCCGAGGAATAATTACAGTATAATCAATGACAGCAAAATTTATATGAGTGGTATCGTCCTTTCGACTGAAGCTCACCGATTTTTCATCGGTAGCGTAATGGAGAGATCGTTTAAATCGGGTTAAAAGATCTCTCTTCCGAAATTTCGCATAAGCTTCAAGCTAAGCTGAAAATAGTTGGTTTAAATTAGTTCTATTGTCTCTTTTTTCATACCTTTTAATGGTCTTAGCGTCTCGCTAAGACCTAAATTTATTAGGTAACATCCCCTTATAGATCGTCATTTCCAACTTGATCCGATAGCTATCGGATGGGAACCACGAATTACTCATGAATGCTAAAACACTAATGAATAATCTTAGTGCAAGCGTTTTAAGATTCCCGCCTGCGCGGGAATGAAGAGATACTATGGCTTTTGCGATATCGTTTCAGATGCGAAAAAAAAATATGTCGTCCTGAAAGCAGCGAAGGATCTTTTTTGCGTGTAGGAAGATCCTCATTTAATACTTTATTATTTTAGCGTCTCGCTAAGTTTTTTTAGAAAAGATCTCCGTTCCGCACCTTCCAGTCGATACAAGGATTGTCAGCTATTTCATTTGTAAATAAGCCATGACGGAAGCACTTTAATTACAAATATTCGCATTTAAGTGTGATATTTAACCATGAAACAGATTATCCTTACTATAGCTATCCTACTTTTTATCATTTCCCCAAAAGCCATGGCGCAAATTAAAACAGAAAACACAGCTGCTATCTTAAATCATATCGCTGTTTATGTGTCCGACCTGGGAAAAGCGACTGCTTTTTACGAAAGTGTATTTAACCTTAAAATTATCCCGGAACCTTTCAAAGATAACCGGCATACCTGGTTTACTTTAGGGCCTGCCGGACAGCTTCATCTCATACAAGGCGCAAAAGGAAATGAAACTTTTGATAAAAACGGACACCTGTGTTTCAGCGTTCCGTCAGTTGATGACTTTATACAGCAACTAAATGCCAAAAATATCAGTTTCGAAGATTGGGCAGGAAAAGAAAAAGGAGTTACACTTCGGGTTGATGGCGTAAAACAAATTTATTTTAGGGATCCGGATGGACACTGGCTGGAAGTAAATGACGATAAGTAAAATAGGATATCAGAACTTTTCAACTATATTAATATATTCATACCTATCTTATAAGTTTATGAAATTTAAATACTTTTATGCATTTATCTTAATCTTTGGTTTAGTTTCGACAACACATGCACAGCAAGAAAAAACTGAAGCAGATTTTAAATCTGTAATGGACAAATACAATGCTGTTGGCGCTTCAGTAGCCGTGGTAAAAGATGGTCGGATAATTTACAGTCACTCTTTCGGTTTAAAAGATTTAGCGCAACAATTACCATTAACCAACCAGGATATTTTCAGGATTGCTTCCATTTCCAAATCTTTTTCGGCAACAGCCATCATGCAGTTAGTTGAGGCAGGTAAAATTTCCCTTGATGACGATTTTGGAGATTTGGTGGGTTTTAAAATCAGGAACCCAAAATTTCCCGATCAGAAGATTACCTTGAAAATGGCGTTATCCCATACTTCCAGTTTGAACGATTCGCAGGGATATTTAAATTTCGATGTGATCAATCCTGATAAAAATCCAAACTGGGCCAAATGCTATAATGATGATGCGCCGGGAAGCAAATTCGATTATTGCAATCTTAATTTTAACTTAGCTGGTGCCGTTATCGAAAAAAAATCTGGTGAACGTTTCGATAACTACGTCAAAAATCATATCCTAAAGCCTTTGGGACTTTATGCAGGCTACTGTGTTGATTCCTTAGATAGTACACGTTTTGTAAGCCTGTATGAATATCGTCCGGATACCAAAACTTATACACTTTCGCCAACTGCCTATGCCCCAAGGCGGAGCGAGATTGCCAATTATGTAATGGGGTATTCTACGCCAATTTTTTCGCCAACAGGCGGTATGAAGATTTCTGCTATTGATTTAGCCAAATACATGATTATGCACATGAATTATGGCAAGTCAAATGGCGTAAAAATAATGACCAGGAAAAGTGCGAAATTAATGCAAACTGCCTTAACCCCTGAAGAAGGCTATGGCCTGGCCATTAGTACTGCGGATGACCTGATACCGGGCGTTAAGCTAAAGGGCCATACGGGTTCCGCTTATGGTTTGCATAGTACGATGTTTTTTAATCCTAAAGAAAAATTCGGATTTGTGATTATTACCAATGGAATAAATGCAACTTATACAAATGGTCTTCCCGATTTTAGTCGGGCAGCAATAAACAGTCTGTATCAATCATTTTTTAACGACTTAAAGCAAGTTAGATAAACCATTTTTGTGAAAAAAAACCGTTAAATTTCTAAATTCCGCTTTTGGATGGTTTAAATGATTACCCTTAACTTTCTGGTCTAAAATGCCTTTAACCGGTGGTAAATCAATTAAGTGGGTATAGTCAGTAATAGGCTGATCAACCATTACCGCATTTTTGTTTTCGTTTTTATAATCCATATTTTATGATTGATTTACAAAACGTTGGTAGGTACTTCCGGATTTAACTTTCTCCATCATGAAGTGTTCTTTTAGTTTCGAAAATTCCATGCTGTGTAACGCTTTTACCGCTGATTTAAGCCTTTCAGTACTGATGCCCAGTCTATCGGCCCAATAATTGCGATCCTGCTCATCTGCGATTTCGATAAATTCTTTCCTCGAGTTCATCGAATTAACTTGATATTCCATGTTTATGAATTTTGGTTAGTAATCATTCATTTAAACAGGTGGGATTTAATTTGGTTTTGCTTTTTTGTCATTAAAATCTCAGAAAATATATCATCTGTAATTTGGATAACCCAAAATGTTGATGATACTGAAGCTCATAGCTCATAGAATCATCTGTAAAGCCCGTTTAGATCGGCTTAAAGATAATTGAATTTTAATATTATCACTTAACGGAATATTTTCATTTATAAATCATTAGGTTTTATCAATTTACATTTATATAATTGTATTGTAATATATTTTTTACAATGTTAAGTTATTTTGTGGCTAACGGCCAAGATCTATCTCCGGGTCGTAAGTTTTACCAGGACAATCGGTTTGTTTTATTTTTATGGGTATTAATCACCCTTATTTTTGTAATAGATTCATGGATAACAAACCGTTACAATAATTATCTGATCTTCGAAAATACATTTAGAAACTTACTCCATGAACGGTCTCTTTATGCCAATTATCCGGCGTATCATGATGATTCTAATCATTACGGACCTATTTTTAGTTTGTTGATAGCCCCCTTTGCAATTTTTCATAATTGGATAGGATTATTATTATGGAACCTTTTTAATTGCTTCCTGCTCTTTAAGGCCGTGCAAACCTTGCCCTTAACAGCGGACGAAAAAATAGCTGTAGGTTATATTGCCATTCCCTGTTTAATTGAATCGATGCTTAACCAGCAGTTTAATGCAGGTGCCGGGGCACTAATGATTTTAAGTTATACCCTGCTGAATAAAAATAAGGGGATTTGGTCTGCATTTTTTATTGTATTGGGTACTTTTATCAAATTGTACGGTGTTGTGGGCTTGGTTTTTTTCTTCTTTTCTAAAGATAAGCCACGCTTTATATTATGGCTGGTTTTGTGGTCGGTCGTGATTTTTTTACTGCCTATGCTGATCGTTTCGCCTGATTATGTAGTGCACAGTTATGTGGAATGGAAAAACTCTTTAGTGGGTAAAAATATGCAAAATGTAGTTGGTGGCGGGATTGACATTTCCATAATGGGTTTCTTCAGGGAACTTTTTAATCAAAAGAAAATATCAAATTTTCTATTTCTGAGCCTTGGTGCCTTACTCTTTGTTTTGCCTTTTATAAACCTATCGGGTTTCAAAAAACGCAGATTCCAGTTAATGATCCTGTCATCTGTCATGATTTTTCCCATATTGTTTAGTACAGGTGCCGAAGACTGTACTTTTATCATTCCGATTATCGGGGTAGGGGTATGGTATGTTAAAGAGCGGAATAAGTTAATGAAAAAGGTATTATTACCTATTTTATTGGTGATTACGTGTAATTTTCCGCTATTACTATTTCCGGCTTTTGCCAAGTCACATCCATTGTCTTTGGCGATCATCAGCTTTCCTTATTTCCTGGTTTGGTTAAGGATTATTTTTCTCGCTGCCAATAATAGTTTTTCCTATGCTGAAGAAACAGAACCGGAAATGGTTACGGCGTTGACAGATTAAAATTTACAATGTTTATTTTTTTGGGTTTTAATATCGGTTTGAAAAAATGGATGTTAAAACCTTTTTTGTTATGGTACTGTTTTATCCTTAACTAATCAAAAACAGTTATGGACGACAAACAAAAAACAGGCAATGCTGATCGCGCAAGGATCAATGTTAACGAAGGTTATGAACTGGATTATTGGTCTGATAAATTTGGTGTGAGCAAAGATAAGCTGAAGGCGGCAGTTGAAACTGTTGGTAACTCAGCCAGTGCAGTCGAAGATTATTTGAAAAAATAAAAGTTAATTTTATGAGTCTGAAAAAGTATGTTTCCAAACGCGATTTCTCAAAAACCACCGAACCCAAATCAGGCAAAAGCAGCGATCGGAATAAGTTACATTTTGTGATTCAAAAACATGATGCTTCGAGGTTGCATTACGATTTCAGACTCGAAATGGAAGGCGTTTTAAAAAGTTGGGCCATACCCAAAGGGCCATCAACCGATCCTAAAATAAAACGGTTGGCCATGATGGTAGAGGATCACCCTTACGACTATAAAGATTTTGAAGGGATTATACCAAAGGGCGAATACGGTGGGGGGACCGTTATTGTATGGGACGAAGGTACCTACGAACCTATAGAGCGCATTAAAGGCAAAAAAGCACAGGAGAAACATTTGTTAAGCCAGCTAAGAGACGGCTCTTTAAAAATCAAGCTTAACGGAGAGAAACTTCATGGCGAATTTGCACTCGTTAAAACAAATGGTATGGGCGAAAACGGTTGGCTGTTGATCAAACATAAAGACGATTACGCCTCCACAAAAGATATCACCAAAGAAGATAAATCCGTGCTTTCCGGGAAAACGATCGAAAAGATGGAAAAAACTTCAGATAAGGTTTGGAAAGCCGGAAAAGAACAGGATTTAAAAAGTGAAAAAAAAAGTCCGGCGCAAAAAGCAAAAAAGGAAACTAAATCAGTGGGCGATGAGGTAACGGTAGATGTAAAGAGTATCCTGAAAAAAGCTCCGAAAACAGCTTTACCCACCGGCATAAAGCCAATGCTGGCCACATTGGTTAACGAACCCTTTGACGACCCTGACTGGCAATATGAGGTAAAATGGGATGGTTACCGTGCCCTCGCGTTTCTGAATAAAGGAAAGGTTGATCTGTTATCCAGAAATAATAAATCCTTCAATGAAAAGTTTTATCCCATTTACGATTTGCTTTCGGACTGGAAAATGAACGCCGTATTTGATGGTGAAATTTTGGTGTTGAATGAAAAAGGCATATCTGATTTTGGTTCACTGCAGAATTGGAGAAGCGAAGCTGATGGAGAACTTGTGTTTTATATGTTTGATATCCTATGGTATGATGGTAAGAACCTGATGGAGCTGCCACTTTATCAGCGCCAGGCCATATTAAATGAGGTTTTGCCTACCAATGATGATCGGGTACGTTTAGGAAAAGTTTTTAAGGCAAGTGGTGTTGATTTTTTTGATGCGGCTGAAAGGATGGGCTTAGAGGGGATTATAGCAAAAAAAACAGACAGTACGTACAGTACAAATTATAGATCCAAAGAATGGCTCAAAATTAAAGTACATAAACGACAGGAGGTCGTGATTGCAGGCTTCACGAAGAATGCCGATACCGCCAAATCTTTCAGCTCCTTGCTTTTAGGTGTTTACGACAAGGGAAAATTGCAATATGTAGGCAAAGTAGGCACAGGATTTTCAGATAAACTTCAAAAATCGATGATGGAGCAGTTTAAGCCCTTCATTGTAGATAAAAGTCCTTTTGAAAGTATACCTGACGTAAATAAACCCTCCCGTTTCAGGCCGAATCCGCCAAAGGCGAAAGCCACCTGGTTAAAACCCGAACTGGTATGCGAAGTTTCTTTTACTGAAGTAACCGATGATGGCGTTTTCCGTCATCCGTCTTTTCAGGGCATGCGCGAAGACAAAAAAGCCAAAGAGGTGGTTAGAGAAGTGGAAACACCAACTGAAAAGGTTGTAGAAGAAACCGAAGCCCCAAACCCACACGCAAAAGCAATTAAGGCACCTGAAGGTAAAGTTCGGAAGACCTTGTTAAATCCGAAAGATGAAACCCAGGTAAGAAAAATCAATGGGCATGAACTTAAGTTTACCAACCTGAGCAAAATATACTGGCCCGAAGATAAGGTGACGAAAAGAGATATGTTCAATTATTACTATCAGGTTGCTGAATATATTTTACCCTATCTGAAAGACCGTCCACAATCACTTAACCGTTTTCCGGGTGGCATACATGGCGCTAGTTTTTACCAAAAAGATGTAAAAGGAAAAGCACCGGATTGGGCCAAAACTTTTCCTTATGAAAATGGCGAAGGTGAAAAAAAGGAGTACCTGGTTGGAACAGATGAAGCTTCTTTGCTTTGGATGGCCAGCTTAGGCTGTATAGAAATGAACCCCTGGTTTAGCAGGACAAAAAGTCCCGATCATCCCGATTACTGCGTCATTGATTTAGATCCGGATAAACAAACCTTCGATCAGGTAGTGGAAACCGCGTTGGAAACCAAAAAGGTATTGGATGCCATTGATGTTCCCAGTTATTGTAAAACATCAGGCTCAACCGGAATCCATATTTATATTCCTTTGAATGCTAAATACAGTTACGATCAAAGCCAGATGTTCGCCAAAATAGTGGTTAATCTGGTGCACAATCAAATACCAAAATATACCTCTCTTGAGCGGATGATCAGTGCCCGAAAAGGGAAAATGTACCTCGATTTTTTGCAGAACAGACCGGGAGCAACTATAGCAGGGCCTTATTCGCTACGACCAAAAATTGGTGCAACGGTATCCATGCCATTACATTGGGATGAGGTTAAACCAGGCTTAAAAATGAAAGATTTTAATATCTTTAATACCATTGATCGCCTAAAGGTGGAAGGTGATCTGTTTAAGGGTGTATTGGGCAAAGGAATAGATTTGATAAAAGCTGTTGATAAAGCAAAAAGTGTTTTTGGATAAAGCCCGCTTCGTTAATCCTTTCATTATATTTGGCAAAAAATTAAAAGATGATAGCACACCACGTTTTATTCTGGCTAAAAGCCGATACCACCGATGAGCAGAAAGTTGCTTTTCGCAACAGCTTACAAACATTGGAAAACATTGAAGTAGTTAAAACTTTTCATCTCGGCGTGCCGGCACCTATTGAACGTTCGGTTGTAGACACCACCTACACCTTCAGCCTGCTTTTATTATTCGAAGATCTGGCAGCGCACGATGTTTATCAGGTTCATCCACTGCACAAGGCTTTCTTAGATGAATTTAGGCGTTATTTTGAAAAGGTCGTTATTTACGACGCCGAATAAACCACATGCCTTCGATAATCTTTAGTCATATTGCATTTGTCAATACAAAAAAAATGCCTCCGGTTACCACAATAAAAGCTAATCAATAAGCCTGTGTATTAAATCCATTTCATTTGATCTATTCAATATCCCACCTACTTCTTTTTGATATATTTATCGGGGAAGATAGGAGTGAGTTTGATTAACTAGTTTATAACTGGTATTATTTTTGGATTTGAGTTAATTAATGTTGCAACCTCGTGTTTTCAATACTTATTTGTAAGTAATTTATGATCCAATAAAACCAAAGTGTTTTTGAATGCGTAAATGCTTCAAAACGCGATCATTATGGAAAAAAAATCTACATTAATTAAAAGAGCATTACTGAATATAAACCAATTGGATAGCATAAGAATTGGCGATTTTTTGTCTGATGAATACGGTAAGTCTGGTAAAGTATGTGAAATCGAAAAGATAAAGCGACATGGTGAATATCACTATTATTTTAAATTATCCAAGTCGGGAACCATATTAATCATTGTCTGATTTATTTTTCTGGCCGTTGGCTATTTGTTTGAATAGGAATGGTATTGAAAATCTCGTCATTCCGTTTCACCGGGTGCTCGCTGCTTTAGGTTTATTTTCAAAAGGCATGCCCGGGTTATGGTGCCCAAATTATTTCTATTTTAATCCTTGCCCTGCTGTTTTATCGAAACCTAGGCACTGTAGTTCGTGGCCATCGCAGACCCACCATTTGCTTTGATTTGTCACACTAGGTACCCGTTGCTGTCAGATTTATCGCTGGAAGTTTCTTTTGGGCATGATCTTAAAAGCATAGCACCGTTGTTATTAAATCCCGGCGCTTTGAAGGTGGTTAATCAGAATGGTTCAGATCATCCACCGGAAAGAACGGCGAGCGGCGCCGACTTTACCAAAAGAAACGGACTGCTCATTTCTCTTAACCAAAAGAAAAAGTATTGTTCGTAAATGAGCGATTTGTAGTTTTTGGCGGCGATTAGCCCCCACCGTTCGCTTTATGGTGTACCGCATGTTGCTGCTGTGAGGTTTTATAACCGAAAGGTTTGCTCTGCGCATGTTGCCAAAAGCATCCAATTTTTCTTACTGCAAATCAATAACGCGTCATAAAAATCAACAATTTATAGAATAGCCAAACATTTGTGAAGTTAAACTTGTATGATATTTAGTTTATTTAATTTATTCAATATCAGCATAGCCGGGTTTTAATTTCTACTGTATATATGGAAAGTTATTCAAAAGTTTTAAGTAATGATCAGCTTTTAGAGGTCCTTTTCCTATCAAAAGATGCAACAGCCATATATACTTCACAGGATATTGTAATTGAAATGGCTAATGATGCCATGATTGATTTTTGGGGTAAAGACCGCTCTATTATAGGCAAACCTCTGGAAGACGCTGTGCCTGAATTAAAAGGGCAGCCTTTTATCAACATGTTAAAAAATGTGTTACTGACAGGAATTACAGATAAAGGTGATGCCATCCCGGCCGAAACGATGAGGGATGGAAAATTACAAACTGCTTACTATACTTACGAATACCGGCCGATTAAGAATGAATCTGGCATTCCATATTGTATTCTTCATACCGCGAGCGATGTTACTGATATGGTTAAAGCCAAAAATGCCATTAAAGAAACTGAATTACAACGCGAAGCACTGGATCAGGAACAGATTTTAATTGGCATTAAGGAAGAACAGCAAAAAAATGATTTCATCAGCATGGTAAGCCATGAACTGAAAACGCCGTTAACTTCCATAAGTGCCTACATACAATTAATGCAAAGCAGAAATTTAACCGATCTTTTTGTTGTCAATACACTGTCGAAGGTACAAAAGCAGATTCGCAAAATGAGTACGTTAATCAGTTCTTTCTTAAATGTATCGCGTTTGGAATCGGGCAAAATCCAATTGAATTTATCACACGTTGACCTTGATAAAGTAATACTTGATGTAGTGGAAGATTTACGGTTGATTTATCCCACCAACCAGATTGATTTTGAAGCAGGGAACCCTAAATTAATTTATGCCGACAAGGATAAAATTGGCTCAGTTATTTCAAATCTAATCAGTAATGCCGTAAAATATTCAGATCTAAATAGCACAGTTTTGGTTCGATCGGCAATTATAGACCATGAGGTACATGTTTCTGTAACCGACAAGGGTATTGGTATACAGGCTCATGATCTGGAAAAACTTTTTGACCGGTTTTATCGTGTAGCCAGTCAACAGACTAAAACCATTTCAGGGTTTGGAATAGGTTTATACCTCAGTGCAGAAATTATAAATCTGCATCAAGGTAAAATCTGGGCAGAAAGCGATTATGGTGTGGGTTCTACCTTCCATTTTTGTGTTCCGCTGGCTTCATAATCCGATAATATTCAAATAAACAACACAATTAAAATGCTCACTTGTTGTTACTAAATGAGCATTTCATCTATAAACCCGGTAAACGGGTCAATCATAAAACATTACCAGGAGGATTCTGAAAAAGCAATAGCTCAGAAAATAGATCAGGTGCACCTGGCGTGGTTAAATTATAAAGAAACTGATTTTCCAACCCGTTCCGGGTTACTGTTGCAGGTTTCGAAACTGTTAGCAGCGCGCAAAGATCAATTAGCCAAATTAATGGCCTTAGAAATGGGGAAACCGTTAAAAGCCGGTGTTGCCGAAATACTTAAATGTGCTTCCGTTTGCGAGTATTATGCTAAAAATGGTGCGGATTTTTTGGCCGATCAGCTCATTACAACAGATGCGACAAAAAGTTATGTGAGTTTTCAGCCTATCGGTGTGGTACTGGCCATTATGCCCTGGAATTTTCCTTTCTGGCAAGTATTCCGTTTTCTTGCTCCAGCGCTGATGGCTGGTAATGCCGGTGTATTAAAACATTCTTCGGGTGTTACAGGCTGTGCACTCGAAATAGAAAAGATCATCGGAGATGCCGGATTTCCTCAGCATATTTTTAAAACGCTGATTTGCAGCAGTAAGGCCATTCCGAAAGTAATCGAAAATCCATATATAAAGGCTATTACACTAACCGGCAGTACCGAAGCTGGTAAGAAAGTAGCTGAACAAGCCGGTAAATTGATTAAGAAAACAGTGTTGGAGCTCGGTGGCAGCGATCCGTATATCATTTTGGAAGATGCAGATTTGGAAAAAACAGCGAAGATATGCGCAGAAGCCAGGTTGATCAATAATGGACAAAGTTGTATTGCGGCGAAACGCTTTATTGTAATTGAGTCGGTAGAAGAAAAGTTTACCCAGCTTTTTAAGGCCGAAATGGAAAGGAAAAAAACCGGAGATCCACTAAAATCGAATACAGACCTTGGTCCGATGGCAAGGGCAGATCTTCGCGACGAATTACATCAACAGGTTTTAAAAAGTATAGAACAGGGTGCGAAATGTATTTTGGGAGGCGAAATTCCGGCTATGGATGGCAACCATGCTTATTATCAGCCCACTATTTTGAGTCATGTAAAGAGCGGCGTGCTCGCATATCATGAAGAGATATTCGGACCGGTAGCAGCCATTATCACGGCAACGGATACCGATGATGCTATCCGTATCGCCAACGATACCAATTTTGGATTAGGGGCGGCCGTTTTCACTGAAAATGCGTTACTGGCAGAAGATATTGCGCGAAACAGACTGGCAGCCGGCTCCTGTTTTGTAAATGAAGGTGTAAAATCAGATGCAGCTTTGCCTTTCGGAGGGATCAATCAGTCTGGATACGGCCGTGAGCTCAGTAAGTTTGGCATTCATGAGTTTGTAAATATTAAAACAGTGTATATTAAATAATAATCTAACCCGATATGAAAGCAGTAAGAATCCATGATTTTGGTGGCCCGGAAGTTTTATCAATTGATGAAATTCCTGTACCTAAACCGGCACCCGATGAAGTATTGATTAAAGTGCATGCAACCAGTGTTAATCCTGTTGACTGGAAAATTAGAGAGGGATTGCGTAAGGATAAATTTCCGGCTAAATTACCATTAACCTTAGGCTGGGATGTTTCTGGTATCCTTGAAGATATCGGTGAAAAAGTGAGCGCCTTTAAAAAAGGAGATGAGGTGTACGGAAGGCCCGATCCTACAAAAAATGGCGCTTATGCCGAATACATTACAGTAAAAGCCAATATCATTAGTGTCAAACCAACCAGCATAGGGCATACTGAGGCAGCCGCTGTACCACTGGCAGGTTTAACAGCATGGCAAGGCTTATTCGATTACGGTTTGCTAAAAGCAGGACAAAAAGTATTAATTCATGCGGCGGCAGGTGGGGTAGGTACTTATGCTGTACAATTTGCGAAATGGAAAGGTGCTTATGTAATCGGTACCGCATCAGCTAACAATGCCGATTTTCTGAAGCGTTTAGGCGCCGATGAGGTGATAGATTATAAAATGGAAGATTTTGAGTCTGTGTTGAACGATGTAGATCTTGTTTTGGATACCATTGGGAAAGAAACACAGCTTAAGTCATTAAATGTGTTAAAAGATGGTGGGAGGGTAGTGACCACTTTAATGCCTGAATTTACCGCTGAAGCAAAGGCTAAAAAAGTTCACCTGATCGGTTTCACGACACAGTCGGTTCCTGCTCAATTATCGGAAATAGCCAATCTGATCGATTCAGGAAAAGTTAAACCTGTTATTGAAAAGGTTTTGCCTTTTACCAGCGCAAAACAAGCGCAAATAGAAAGCGAACAGGGGCATACGCGAGGAAAAATTATATTGCAAGTCATTTAACACGAATTCCCGGGAAGATCTGATATAAGGAGGAGATTTTCAGCGCTTTGCTTAAGGTCTCCTCCGTAAACAAACAAAAGTCTACTGCAGGTAAATATCTGTGCTAAAATCATTTTCTTTTACTTCAGCAGACTGCGGCTGGATAATTACGAACTTAATTACATTAAATTCTGCTTTAACTTTATCTCTCAGCCTGTCAATTGCATTAGTTAAATCCGTGGTATCCAATTCTGCTCTAAAAGTAAGGATAAGTACCAATAATACCTCCTTTGGTGATTGATATTGAGATAAAATGCTGGTTACCGTAATCACATCCTGATCGTTTTCCACCAGATTTTTAATTTTTTGCTGCGTTTCAGGCGTTAAACCTTCGCCCATTAACAGGCTACGGCTTTCTCTTGCTAATATAAACGATACAAAAATTAAAAGGGTACCTACCAAAACCGAAGCCATGCCATCTAAAAAGGGTAAGTTTAAGTTATGGCTCAGCACCATGAAAATAAAAACAATTACTAATCCTAAAACTGCGGCTCCGTCTTCAAAAAGCACCAAAAAGCCAGAGGGGTCTTTACTTTTGATAATGGCTTTCCACCAGGGTAAACCTTTGCGTGTTTTGTTGAATTCTTTGATTGCAATGAGTAATGAGGTACCTTCAAAAATGAAGGATAAACCCAGTACCACATAATTCCATGTGGGATTTCCTAGAACTTCAGGCCGACGGATATGTGCAATGCCTTGCGAAATTGAAACGACACCACCTAAACCAAAAATCATGATGGATACGATAAACGACCAGAAATACAACTCTTTACCATAACCGAACGGGCGTGATTTATCAGGTGGTTTAACACTTCTTTTGAGTCCGTAAAGCAATAAAAGCTGGTTACTGGTATCTACTGTAGAGTGTATACCTTCTGCGATCATCGATGAGCTGTTGGTAAAAGCCCCAGCTATAAATTTGGTTACTGCGATTAATAAATTTGCCGCTAAAGCGCTATATATAGAATTATTGGCTCTTGCCATAAATGAAGAAATGTAATAGATTCATGTCTTAAACCTTTTTAATCTCATTTGGTTTTATAACACATGATGAAGTTGGTGTCAATCCCTATTCCATCCGATGGCTAACTATCGGATGGGAACCACGAAGTGTTCGTGAATAACGACGGGAAAAGGAAAACTTATAAATCATCTTAACTTTATCCCACAACTATCGGATCAAGATGACGTTTTTTTTTAGTTTTTAACCTAAAATCTCATCAATTAACTTAATTTCCTCTTCGTTAAATATAACATTATCCAATGCTCTAATTGAATCCGTGATTTGTTCTGGTTTACTGGCACCTATCAGTACAGTTGTAACCCTATCATCTTTCAATATCCATGATAAAGCCATTTGTGCCAATTTTTGTCCACGCGATTGAGCGAGGTCATTTAATTTGGCAATTATTGCTAATTTCTCAGGGGTGATATGATCTTCTTTCAGAAAAATGCCGCTGGTAGCTACCCTCGAATCAGGTGGAATGCCGTGTAAATATTTATCAGTAAGTAAACCTTGCGCCAATGGGGAGAACGGAATACAGCCCACGCCATTTTGCGCTAAAACATCGAGCAAGCCACCTTCTACCCAACGTTCAAACATCGAATATTTAGGCTGATGGATTAAACAGGGCGTACCATTATCTTTTAAAATCTTAATCGCTTTTTCGGCCTCGGCGGCCTGATAATTTGAGATACCCACATAAAGCGCTTTTCCTTGCTTAACTAAGAGGCTTAAAGCTCCCATAGTTTCCTCTAAAGGTGTTTCAGGATCTGGACGATGGTGGTAGAATATATCTACATAATCCAGTTTCATCCGTTTCAGGCTCTGATCTAAACTGGAAACCAAATACTTTTTCGAACCCCAATCTCCGTACGGTCCATCCCACATGGTATAGCCTGCTTTGCTTGAAATAATCATTTCATCGCGATAGCCCCTAAAATCTTCCTGAAGTATTTTTCCGAAAACTTCTTCGGCTGATCCAGGGGGCGGTCCATAATTATTAGCTAAATCGAAGTGGGTAATTCCATGGTTAAAAGCCGTGTAGATCAGGTTTTTGCTGTTTTCATAAACATTTACATGTCCGAAATTATGCCACAAACCTAGTGATATGGCCGGTAACTTCAATCCACTGTTTCCACAGCGGCGATAGGCCATTTTGTCGTAACGATTGCTTGAAATGCTATGTTTCATATTTGAGTTTCCGTTGCCGCAATAATAATCAGTTTCGGCGGATTTTTATTGATCTTCATTAAGATATTATCATCTTTAATAAGCAATTGGCGAAACATGTTGCTTTAGTGAGATTTAAATCTGATTAAAGGTTCAGCTTTAGTTAGCAGTGAAACATGAATTGCCCTATCATATTCTTTTCCCAAAACTGAAATTAAGGTTATCCTTCCACATTTTGTAATCAGGTTTCTACAAATTGTGTCGTTGCTGGCCTGTTAAGTAAATAATTGCTGTAAATATACGTTTAAGTTCATCTAAATCGTTTTATTTGTAAGATTAATTAATCTGTTATTTTAAATCTAAACCAAATATAATTTATGAAACCACGATTATTGATGAGCCTGAGCGTATTGGCTACCGTAGGATTTGCATCCTGCCAATCCGGGAACCAGAAATCTTCCACAACAGATACTTTAAAAAGTAAATCTGTAGCCGTTGTTAAATTAGCTGCCGATTCTTTTAGAAAGGAAATTGACGGTAGAAAAACAGCATTGTACACTTTGAAAAACAAGAATGGTGCAGAAGCGATTTTTACCAACTATGGCGGTAGGCTGGTTAGTTTATTAATGCCGGATAAAAATGGTAAAATGGTTGATGTAGTGGTGGGTTTTAAAAGCATAGGCGATTATGAAAAATCTACCGAACCTTATTTTGGCGCTACGATTGGTCGTTTTGGTAACCGTATTGCAAAAGGTAAATTCACACTGGAAGGAAAAACATATTCACTTTTTACCAATAACGGACAAAATACCCTGCATGGTGGGAAAAAGGGCTATCAATATGTGGTTTGGGACGCTAGTCAGCCCAATGCCAATACTTTAGTACTTCAGTATCTGTCAAAAGACGGCGATGAAAATTTTCCTGGCAATTTGGATGTTAAGGTAACCTATACCCTGACGGATGATAACGAACTGAAAATGGACTATGAGGCGAAAACAGATCAAACTACGGTGGTAAATTTAACCAATCACGCATTTTTTAATTTAAATGGAGATGGAAGCGGCGAGATTTTGAATCATGAGGTTAAGATTTATGCAGATGAATATACACCTGTTGATTCTACTTTGATTCCGACAGGGAAAATAGAAAAGGTTAAAGGTACACCTTTTGATTTTACCAAGGCAACTACTATAGGTGCACGGATAAACGATAAAAACCAACAATTAACGTTTGGTAAAGGTTATGATCACAATTATGTGCTTAATAATACCAAAGGAATGGGCATGTTTCATGCAGCCACGGTGAAAGGAGACCAGTCGGGCATCATCATGGATATTTATACGCAGGAACCCGGTTTGCAGTTTTATAGCGGAAATTTTATGCAAAGTAAAAACACCTTTAAAAGTGGCGCTAAAGATGATTTCAGGACTGCAATTGCCATGGAAACGCAACACTTTCCTGATTCACCCAATCAGCCCGCTTTTCCATCAACGGTTTTGAAACCAGGCCAGGTGTATAAAACAAGTTCAATATATAAATTTAGCAAATAAGTTATTGCAACCGTATTGTTATGAAATTTAGCTGATGGATACGGCCTGTGGTGAAAGGCCGTATCCTATCTTAAAAAAGTTTCTGTAAAACGGGATCTGTATAATCTTCTATAAAGGCAATGATGTTATGGTAAGCAGAAAATTCTTCTTTGGTGTGCATGGTAGTCAGCACAACACACTTCATTCCGGCATTTTGTGCAGCTTCAACTCCCTTTGGTGCATCTTCAAACACGATACATTGGTTAGCTGCAACACCTAAAATTTCGGCCCCTTTATTAAAGGTTTCCGGATCGGGTTTACTATTCACCACATCTTCGGCACTTACTATGGCCTCAAAATAAGAGCGGATGTGTAAGTTATCGAGCACAAAGTTAATGTTAAAAGGAATGGCTGCTGAGCCAATGGCCATTTGGATACCTGATTGTTTTGCTTTTTCCAAAAAATCATCTAATCCGGCTATTAATGCCAGATGTTTTCGATATGCTGCCTGATATCTGTGTTCTTTTTCAATGGAAATCTGATCAATTTGTTCCTGCGAGAAATGGCCGACACCAAAAACACGCTCCAGCAGATCTTGATTTTTACCATACATCTGTTTTTTAACGGCATCGAAGCTTATACTTGCACCTAAATCCTGTGTAAGTATAGTGTGCCAGGCATGATTATGAAAATCCATATCATTAATCATGGTGCCGTTAAGATCAAAAAGAAAAGCTTTGGTTTTATCGTGTATCATACCGTCAAAATTATCAGATTTTTTCATCATTACGTTAAAACCTGTTAATTCGATAGCAAATAGATAAAATTCAATGCTCAAAACGTACCAAAATCAGCAAATAAAAAAATATAATTTCAAATGTAATTTTTGGCAGTTAAGCTCGTTTTCATCTTTTGGATCATCTTAAGGATTCATCATTTCACGATTAAACCCATAATAACTAACATGACAGATGCCTATAATGAAGGTGATGCGCTTATCAGGTATTTAAATGAGCTGCAGCCCCTGAAAAAAGAAATAACTGATCTGGGGAAGAAAGCAACTTTTAAGATAGCCATGCGTAAAAATGAGATTTTAGCTAACGCCAGCCATATTTGTGAAGATTGTTTGTTCTTTATTGTTAAAGGTTTGGTACGGGCTTTTATATTTGATGAGGGAAGAGATATTACGGCAAGGTTTATAAATGAGCATCACCTGATGGGGACGATCAGAAATCATGGGACAGTAATTCCAACTTACCAGGAACATTATCAGGCATTGGAAGAGTCAGAATTACTGATTCTCCCGTATCGTTTTATTGACGATATGTATGAACAATTTCCCGAAACCAACATTTTAGCCAGAAAGTTGTTGGCTATACATTACCACCTGTCGCAAGAGCGCTCTGTCCTATCACGAATTCCTTCGGCCGAAATTAGGTACAAGCAGTTTAAAACCGGCTATTCCACAATAAATTCTAGAGTTCCGCTAAAATTTTTGGCTAGCTACTTAGGGATGAGGGTCGAAACTTTAAGCAGGATAAGGAAGAAAGAAAAATTACAGGCAAAAGCTTAATCTTTTTTCTTCTTAAAATAAAAATAGCAGAGTGGGTAAAGGCAGATCAATCCGAGCAGGAAGCCGCCAACGGTATCTGTAAACCAATGTGCACCCAGGTAAATTCTGGATGGGGCAATGCTAACCATTAAAAATGCTGAAGTGTAGGTTACTATGTTTCTAGTCAGCTTTGGCACATCTTTCAGTGTATTCATTAAAATGATCAGAAACCCAAAAAATAGTGTGTAGGAGAGTACGTGTCCGCTGGGATAACTTTGAAAACGGTTTACCTCTACCAGCCGTACGTAAAATGCAGTAGGGCGCGGACGGTTAATTACATTTTTTATGCCCAGGATAATTAATCCGGATAATAGAACAGTCGAAATGAATATTCCTTCGCGTTTAAATTGCTGTTGATAAAATACGATTGCCACTATAACGACCGATAGCAAGGAATAGGGGAGTTCGCCAAAAAAGCTGATGGCCAGCATTAATTTATCTAGCCATTCTGTGTGAAACTGCTGAATGAACAAAGAAGTTTTTATGTCAAAATCAAGTATGGGATGTTGTGCGATAAAGAAACTTAAACAGGTAAAAGCAGCAATAAGTAAGGCAAGTATAAAGAGTAGCGTATTTCGTTTCAAAGGCATAGGTATAAGTTGATAAATACCAAAACTATGGATTTTATACCAATAGATGCAAAAAGTTTTGGCTTTTGCCATGACGGTAATTGATAAACAAGAACTGTAAATTTTAATTTAAGTGATACTTAACTGAAAACTTCAAAAAGATTCATCAAGGAAATTGAACGTTTCATCAAGGAAATACACCTATCTATATAATCTATTGGGAGATCTTGAAATGAATTCTAATATTTGGTTCAGATAATAAGGATATCTATGCTTATGAGGTTGGCAGAATTGAATTCTGCCAACTGAAAAAGCTCACCTTTCGGCAATTTATTTCAAATTATACTTTTTGTATTAACGCTTCGGCCCAAGCCCACCTCCTTCAAAATAAGGAGGTGCTTAGGTTGTTACCTTTTGTTTCGTTGTAACAGCATTCTAAACAATTTGCATTTATCAAGGGTTATCATGATCATGGAGCCCAAACCATATCAGGAAGAAGATATTAAAGTTCCCCGCTTTGAAGAAAGCGCTGGTTTTTATACAACTACGCAGCGAAGCAAAAATATGGCGAAAATTAAGGCAAAAAATAGTTTGCCGGAATTAAAATTGCGTCAGGCACTTTGGGCTAAAAATATTAGGTTCAGGATTCATCCTAAAAATTTTCCAGGCAAGCCAGATGTAGTGATCAATAAATACAGGCTGGCCATATTTGTTGATGGCGATTTTTGGCACGGTTACAAATGGGATGAAAGGAAATCTACTATAAAAACAAATTCTGGTTTTTGGATTCCGAAGATTGAGCGGAACATGCAACGCGATAGATATGTTAATCAACAGCTTGAGGCTAAAGGATATACCGTAATGCGGTTTTGGGAACATGATGTGAATGAACATTTAACTGCTTGCATTAATCAGGTTTTCCTTTATATCGAAGCTGCCAAAGCGTCAACGATACCACAACTTGATAATTGATTATTTTACCACAATCTGCTTCGGATCGGTAACTAAAATCTGTTTTCTGCCTTTGAAATCCGAAACCACTCCGGTAACACAGATATTATTTCCCATAAACATACTAGCCGGCTCAGAGGGGAATTTACGCTCATCTTCTTTATTGATCACAATAGTAATTAGCTCTTTTGGGTATGCACCTCCCAAATTAATTAGCGTTAATTTATCTAAAGCTTTTGTGCTGTACACAGAATCGCAGATGGATACGTTCTTACCGATATATTGAGCCACATCTTTGGTTAATACCATTGTTTGGCTCTTAGCATAAAGTGCCGTGGCAATTAGCAAAATAAGTAAGGATAAATTCTTCATAGAAGGGAAGATTTAATGGGTGCATTTGCACATACATTAGTGATGCCTTTCAAAGTTAAGGTGAATTTGATTAAAATCAATAACTAAAGCCAAAGAAGCATAAATATTACATTGGTCAGTTTTTTGCCAGCTTTAGGTTGCCGGTTCCTCAATCTTGTTTTTATATCATAATATGTAACAGGCTTCGCTTGCTCTTGCGTTTGTTTTTTCCTTATTGGAACAGGGAGTAGGGCAAATCAGGTTTAAGGATCTGAGGTTGCTGTTTGGTGCTTTGTTGTTTTTGTTTTTAAAATTGCCGATTGGTTATCGGGTAATTTTTGTGTGTATCCAGTTAATATCCGTAATTTGGTTTTTAAATTTGTATAAGGCAAATCCCCGCACTGATGAAAACAAAATTGTTCTCCTTTATATTTTTTCTCGTATTTGTAATTCAGTTATATACAGAATATACCAATCATATTCAGCTGCGTTTTGTTAAGCTATTAATTGCAGCTGTACTGTTAATATGGCTTTATGTTGGCACAAATTTAAGAGGACGTTTTCACAAGCGGATTTTTACAGGATTAATTTTTGCGTGGATTGGCGATATCCTGCTGATGTTTCAAAATGACAAAACAAGTTTTTTTGTTTATGGATTAATAGCCTTTGTAGTTTGCCACATTTTTTACATCAGGGCATTTACGCTTGATCATAAATCAAATCCTAATCATAAAACACCTTATTTTTTATGGGTTGTAGGCGCCTTTGCCATTTTTTGTTCAGGTTTGTTCTTCTACTTACAGCCTAAATTAGGGCCCATGCAGTTTCCTGTTTTAATGTATGCCATTATCGTTACCGTTATGGCTATTATGGCTTTCAATCGCTATGGTAAGGTAAATATTTTCAGCTTCAAACTCATTTTTTATGGAGCATTATTTTTCTTGCTTTCAGATAGCATTCTGGCTATTAATAAGTTTGCTCAACCTATTCCACAGGGTGGAGCTTTAGTGATGGCAACCTATATGATTGCACAGTATCTAATGGTGTATGGAACAATTTCGCGGCAGTTGGTGGTGACCAGAACGGAAGTTTAAGATAGGTATTGAGTGATATATGTATTAATCAAGTGCTTTTCTCCAGCTTTTTTGGAACTGTTTGGCTTTTCTGAAAGGTGATTTATTATTAGGAGCGCAAGGCTTGTGCAGCATAAAAAGGATCTTCCTGTTTTTCGCTTGTACGCTTCGCTTCCTCGTGCCTCGTTGCTGCAGGGTACCGCTTCAACCAGGGCTAAATAGCCCATGAGGTATTTCATCTGTAGCTGCAGCAGGTAGCAGAAACCTTTGTTACTAAACCCCCGCCTGCAACGGGCAAGCGATAAAGCGGAATAGCCCGGATTCCAATTCCATGGGGGAGGACTATAAGCGATAGCGGGACCAAAAGTCTCTAAGAACCACGAACGCTCATTTCCTGCTATAATTAAACCGTGAAAGAAATATAAAAATCATATAGGCTTATATTTTCTACAAGTCTTATATGGTAAATCAGCTGATTTTTTTGGGGCAAAAAACATTTAATTTGTGGGATTGCAGGTTACGCAACCCTTGTTTCTACCCCCCCGCCTGCAAGGTGCAAGCGATAAAGCGGAATAACCCGGAGCGCAGGGGGATTATCTGGATATCAGTCATAATTCGGCATAAGTCACTCATTTTCAGATGTTAATATTCAATGTTATCGTTTTAGCTATTTTTTTGTATCACATCAATGAACACAAAAAAATTACCTTAATTCTTTTCTTTATCCAAAATTGTAAAAGTTTGCACCAGCCGCTCTCCATTCTCATCAACCAGGGTTAAGGTATGTTTACCAGGCGGCGGACTGATGGCCAATTGATGAAAATTGGTGGTAGTGCTTACGTATTCATTATCAATGTGCCAGTATATTTTAATACCTGGATTTCGGTGTGCGGCATTGATCACAATTTTACCTCTTGATCCATCCAGTTCTAATGGGATGTAAACGATCGCATTATTTTTAGGGTAAATAACTTCCATAACGGTATTTCCGCCCGAAAGGTTGCAGCCAGCTTTAAAAGGGGGAAGCGATTTATAGTCGCTATTTTTGATTTTGTAATAATATTCCATAGCTGGTGGTAAAATAAACCAGTTTTTATGTTGCATTTGTGTTGGACTTTCACATTGGTCTGTAACCCGGTAATTACCAGTTTTGTCTAAATGAACCAATTTGTGAAAAGGACAAACCGCTGTTTTTTCTCCGGCAACAGGAACGAGTTCTTGCATTATCTCGGTGCAATATTCTCCTGCTTTGTAGCCGCTTTGTTTACATATCTGAAGTTTTTTAAGTTTGGTGGTGGGTATTTCAAACCATTTACCACTGGGTAATAACCTAAAAATATCAAAGAGCACCGGTGCAGCCGCTTCTATTCCTACCAGTCCCGGCCTGCCTTCACCGTCAGCGTTACCTACCCAAACGCATACTACATAATCAGGTGTTAGGCCTATGGCCCAGGCATCGCGGAAACCGAAACTGGTACCCGTTTTCCATGCTACCCTTTGTGAGGAAGAAAATTGTTCCCACAACCCTTCATCACCAGGGCGCATTACCTCTTCCATGGCATTAAAGGTTGCCCATATGGCGCCATGGTCTAAGAATGAATTGCGCTGATAGTCTTTTTCTTCTTTAGCTTGATGAGTAAAGTAAGTTGCCGGTTTATAATCCTGTGGATTGTAAAGTCCCTTATAGGTGTTAAAGTGGTTCAAGGTGCGCACCATACCCATATAGGTATTGGCCAGATCCCACATCGTAACTTCGCTGCCACCTAAAATTAATGATAAGCCATAATGATCTGCAGGCTGATTCAATGTGCCTATCCCCAATTTTTTTAATTTATCGTAAAATCGTTCATATTTATATTGCTGCAACATTTTCACTGCGGGGATGTTTAAGGAACGGCTCAGTGCTTTATCGGCAGCAATAGCACCATCATAGCCCAGATCATAATTTTGTGGGGAGTAACCCGCTATTTGAGTAGGGATATCTGGAATTAAGGTATGCGGCAATATAAAGCCATCATTCATCATACTCGCGTAAAGTATCGGCTTTAAGGTGCTACCTGGGCTTCGCGGTGCCTTGATCATATCCACATGGCTTTGCAATCCGGTATTTTCCGGCTGATAGATGTTGCCTACATAACTTACCACCTGGCCGGTCCTGGTATCGAGTATCAACGCCGCAATGTTGTTAATGTCATTTGCCCGATAACGGTTCTGATATCTTTTTAACAGGGCATTAACTTTTAGTTGTATGTTTTCATCCAATGTAGATGTAATTCTGGTAGAAGGGATTTGAAGATTCCCTCGTTCCGCTTTAAAACGGTTTAACAGGTGTGGGGCATTTTGGGGCAGGGGCATAGGCTTGCCTGGAACAGGTTCCAGTTTGGATAAATTGGCTGTGGCCTGATCGATGTATTTTAACTCGGCCAGCTTATCCAACAGATCATTTCTTTTTTTGACAAGTCTGGATGAATTTTTTCCGGGATGAACCAGCGACGGACTATTGGGAAGAACGGCCAAAGTGGCCATCTCACCCCACGAAAGCGTTTTAGCGTCACGACCATAATATCGCCAACTTGCCGCTTCCAAGCCTACTACATTACTTCCAAATGGTGCATTGGCTGCGTACAGACCTATAATTTCTGCTTTCGAATATTTTATTTCCAAACGGAAAGCTAAAATTACTTCCAAAAATTTTTGCCAAATGGTTCGGTCTTTTTTTCGGGATAAACGGATGACCTGCATCGTTAATGTACTGCCACCGCTTACCACACTTTTTGCCCGCCAGTTTTGTCGCATGGCCCGGCTCATGGCCAATACATCTACACCAAAATGCTTATAAAATCTTTTATCTTCGAAAGCAATAATGCAATCCTTAAATTTTACTGGGACACTGTCTGCCACAGGGAATCGCCACTGCCCGTCGCTGGCAATTGCAGCGCTTAGTAAATGGCCATTGCTGGCCTCAATAACATAAGAGGTAGGCGTCTGGAAAAGTTTTGACGGTAATGAAAAGAGAAAAGCCAAAAGCAATGCAAAACAGATAACATCAGTAAGGAGGAAAGCTTTCGGGAGTTTGTTCATTTAATTTGAAATATAAAATTCGGCCAGTGAAGATACGGAGCGGAACTTATTTTTTAGTATTTGTTCATTATGGTGCGGATCCTCAAGCAGGTTTTTAGCATTTAATAAGCACATTATTTTGAGATATCTTGTTTCAGATCTCAAACATCGCCATGGTCCTTGTCTCTATCCTAGTCGTAGCGTCTCGCTACGACATGTTTTTTTTATTTTCATTCAATAATGATAACCTCAACCTGTCCTTTTCTAATTTGATGATAATCGCCTGCGCTACTGTTAAGCCAATCTTCTTCATTTTCTACGTATCCAGCTTTGACGGGATTTTGGTGTATATAATTTAAGCGCTGATCTAAAATTACATTATTATCTAGTTCTATTGGATGGTTATGTTGTTGCCAAAATTGAAAGTCCTTATTTCTTTCATTTTTACTTCCTGATTTTTTCATCATTTCCAGCATCCACAACTTTCGACTTTCAGTATTGCTATTTTTTATGGCCTTCCTGATATGCCTAGAAGTAAAGCTTTTGAAATCTCTTACAATACCAGATAGCGTTTCCTTTTTGGTTCCAATAATGAGGTGAATATGATTTGTCATAATACAATATGCATATAGATCTAATGCTTTTTCCTTTTGGCAAAATGTTAAACTATCATAAATAATATCTGCATATTCTTGTCTTGTAAACACATCAATCCAATCAACAACAGTGAAGGTCACAAAATAAAGTTTAGAATTATCGTGAAATTTATACTTTCTTCCCATCTATAATATACGATTAAGTCTTAGCGAGACGCTACGACCAATAACGGTGAATAATGATAGTCTCTTTTTTTAGTCGCCAGGGTTCGTGTCTCCACGAACCATTAGCAAGATCCTATTTCACCACCTGTACCCATTTTCCAGGCTCAGTGGCCGATATATCGTTGTTATACATGGCTTCACATTGAACGGCCGATAAATAGTATTTGCCCAGGTAAGAAGCATTGAGCAATACCTTATACACCAGACTTTCGCCTTCCCGTATATTAAAATAGGTAAAAACGCGATCATCCCTAATGTCCTGATAGGTAAAAGGCGATGAAGCTAAGATACTCTGATTATCATTTACACGGGTATTGATAATTTCCCATCCAGAAGGGAAAATCTGGGTTAGTGCCATTTGTTCGTAGTATCCCATCCTACCTGGATTTTTAACGGTAACTTCAGCATAAAAATCTGTTCCTTGTTTAAGCGTAGCAGGATCCAGAATTTTTCCATTTAAACGTTTGTAGGTCACGCTCATATCCAAAACATCAGGACGGTTAGGTAAGAAATTATTCTGACCAGCAACCGGTTGTCCTTCTAAAACCAAACGAACAAAAAGCACATTATTTCCATTATTAGTAACCGAAGCCGTATTTCCTTTAAAAGTTACCGGTGTGCTATTGAGATATTGATTTGAATTTACAGGTGCAGATTTTCCGTCTAGTACATATTGATATTGCAGCTTATTAGCCGATTGGTTAGCACCACAGAATTTAGCGATAGCCAACAAACTATAAGCGGTGGTTTGTGTGCTGTACCAGGTGTTTTCGCCCAATTTGGCTGCCAATGGCTGCAGTAAGCCGGCGGCTTTTGCTTTCTGACCAAGTAGGGTTAACGTTTCTAAAATCATAGCTTCGTCACGCACATCAGAACCATACGTTCCACCAAGTTGTTTGTATGGCTGAATGGTAGCATCCAAACCTCTGATCATATTTTGAGCCACGTCATTTTGGCCAGCCAGTTTATAAGCTGCTGCCAGGCGCCACTTCGCCGCTACAGATAAATATTGGAAGGCTTTTAAACGGTTCATGGCAGCCATTTCCGGTTTTTTAGCCAGTGCCAGCATGTACAAGCGATAGGCCTGCGATAAATCGCCGCCATAAAAATTATTGCTGTTTGGTGCCCAGTTTGTGGCTTTCGATTTTTGAAAGCGCAATAACTCGTCTAAAAGACCAACTGGCAAGGTGTAACCAGCATTCTGAGCCTCTATTAAAAAATGACCAGCGTAATTACTGCCCCACTCATCAGATGAGCCTTCTCCAGGCCAGTAAGATAAACCACCATCAGGAGTTTGGAAACCTTTGAGCCTGTTTATCCCAGCTTTGATATTTTTTTCTGTTTTAGCTTTCTGTTGTTCGTTCAGCGGACTCAACCGATCTAAAAATAACTGAGGGAATATGCCCGATGTAGTTTGTTCGATACAGCCATGCGGATATTGAATCAGGTAACTCAATCTTTTGCCCAGGTTAATTGCCGGGATAGAAGAGACCTCCAGCGAACCAGAGTTGGTACCCGTCATTCCGATCGGTAAATAGTTCATAGTCCATTTGGTATGAGGCTGAACGGTTGCAGAAACTACATTAGTTATGTAGGGGTTTGGATTTCTAATATCCATTTCTACATCATAAGCTGTTTTTTCGGCTCCGCTTTGTGCAATCACTTTCACTTTGGCAATACCTACGGTATTGGGTGCTTTAACCTCAAAATAGGCCATTTGTTCGCCGGTTTGCTTGTAGTAAAGTTGTTGCTTGCTGGTACCCTGAACAATTAAATTACTTGCCTGCAGTTGTACCGATACATTTTTAAGGTTTTTCTCTGTAGCAAATACGGTTACCGGTAAGGTAAAACTTTCACCCGGGCCAATAACCCTCGGCAGGGTGGCCAAAACCATTAAAGGCTTTTTAACCTGGACCGATTTTTCTGCAAAACCATATGCCGCATCCTGTCCGGCAACTACCATAGCCCTTACCGCACCAATATACTGTGGTAATTTAAATTTGTGTGTTTTACTTTCGCCTTTACCAATCGTGAATGGTCCCATAAATTTGACTACAGCTTTAAAACGGTTAGCTTTTGCCGGATTTAAATTTTTGTTGATGCTGCCAT
Organism: uncultured Pedobacter sp.; assembly: GCF_913776295.1. GTDB lineage: Bacteria > Bacteroidota > Bacteroidia > Sphingobacteriales > Sphingobacteriaceae > Pedobacter. The sequence goes on along the minus strand of NZ_CAJYOJ010000009.1, from coordinate 28,343 downwards.
CACCGCCAATACTTAAAATTCGTTCTAAATTTCCACCCCATGCACCCAGTACGTAGTCAAATAAATCCCATGTTTTAACGCCTAAACCTTCGCGGGCGTAAAATGCAGCATGCGGATCTGGGGTTTTAAACCGGGTTAAATCAAGTAAACCTTCATCAACCAGGGCGATGGTGTAAGTCATGGCTTTGCCGTTCTGTTCGCCTACCGTGATGGTGTTTTCAGTTTCCGGTTTAATTTTATCGGCCATTTTAATGGTCGGTTTTAATATGGTTTGCGGATCTTCTATAGAAAGCGGGATAGCCCCATACATCCTGATTGGCAAATCGTTAACGGTTTGTGCGTGCGGTTGCAGTAACGTAATGTTCGCAAAAACATTAGGTGCCATCTCTTTCTCCGCCTTGAATTTAAATTGTGTCTGGCCTGCTTTCGTATCTACCCAGAACGTTTTTAATACGCGGCTGCCATTTTCAATCGAAATGAGTGCTCTTCCATTTTTACCCGTAGGTATGGTTAAGGTAATATCTTCTCCAACAGTGAATTTTTCTTTGTTAGCTGTAAAAGATAACATAGAGGCCTCTGTTGGATTACTGCCCTGTTCACGTTGTGCCCAACCCGGCCAATCGATATAAACCGACTTTCCTGTAACATGCCCGCCGTTTGCATCACGTACCAGAATTAAATAACGTCCCCATTCCGGTTCATCAACGCGCAAATTCCAGCTTCCTTTTCCGTTAAGTAAATTTACCTGATGACTTTCAATTAATTTATTGTACTGATTTTGGGTGAAATTTGCATACGTATATTGGTCATCCTGTTCCCACCACCAGCGCCATTGGGTTTTATATAATTCTACCGTAACGGTTTTGGTACCATTCAATAATTTACCGTCGGTATTTACATTTACAATTTCCACCTTGTGTTCTTTTCCGGTAACCAGCATACCACTTAATCGGTCGCCTTTTTCGGTACGGATACCTAAATAACTGTTGTACACGTGATAAGGAATACTAAAATTATCAATACTGAAATTACCTCCAGGTTCGAAAACCTTAGTGGTGAAATTCGCCCTCAACACACCAGGCGCAGTATTGTTCTCATTAAGGTTGGTATTAATCTGAGCGGTACCATTCTGGTTTAAAGTACCTTCAAAAATAGTTTTAACCTGCGATTCGAAATTAACCGTGGGGTTATCGAAACTAAAACCTTCAAAACCTTTGAACTTGGTTTCGGTGGTATTTAAGTTTACATCCACCTTAGCCTTTAAATTCTGCGCAACAGCACCAAACAGCCACCTCGCCGATAGGGTAGCGGAAGAAGTGCCTGCACTTAAATATGTTCTGTTACCAATGTTGAAATCAATTTTCAGGCGGTTTGGCATTACCGTTTCAATTTTTAGGGTTTTGCTAAAAGTAGCACCTCCGGCTTTAACTTTGGCCATCCAGTTACCTGTTGGCGCAGTGTTTTCTGTCGCGGTTTTAAAGGTATAAAACCCATTTAAAGGCTTGCCATTTATTAGTCTCTTATAAAGTTGACCTTTAGGGTTATAAAGCTCCATGGTTACCGGATAATTGGCCGGAAGTTTTTTAAGTTTATCTTCCAGAACGAAAGAAACAAATACACTATCACCTGGCCTCCAGACGCCGCGTTCTCCGTAAATAAAGCCTTTTAATCCACTTTGTACAACATCGCCGCCCACATCAAATCTGCTTAATGGCAATGAGCTGCCATCGTCTAATTTTAGGTAGCCACGTTCCGATCCATTTTTAGCAATCAATAAAAATGGCTGGCGTTTCAGGTCGAACCTGGCAAAACCATCGCCATCAGTTTTGGTGGTAAAAATGATCTGTTTCTGGTAATCCATTAATTCGAGGTTTACACTACTTAACGGTTTGGCCGTTAACAGATCGGTTGCCACAATCAGCATGCTGTTATCATTACCGCGTTTGGCCACCAAACCTATATTTGAAGCAATTAAGTTTCTGCTGGCCCAGCGCTGGCTGGTATAAAAGGATGATGTACAAGGATTGTCTTTATCATTCCACCTGTAATTAGAAGGGTAATAATTGTTGTAACGCTGCCAGAAATCATCATCCTCATCTATTTTCTCACCATAACCTTCGTAGTCATCGTATTCGCTTTCTTCATCAGTACCATTGGCCTTATCTTCCCCGGCTTTACAATTGAAGGCATTATATTCCTGCCTGAATGCAATAGTAACCCTGTACATGGCTCCGGGTTCCGTACGGATCATCTTATCAAGATCAAGTGTAAAACGGTTCTTTTTATGAAGGTTAAGCGCTTTATCTTCATCCAGGCGTACCGTTTTTTGCAGAATAGGTTTGGCCACCCGGCGTAGTTCGTTACCATCTTTGTAACTATTGGTCTGGAAAAACTGCGGAATGTTGTTTTCGTATATTTTAATCACCGTAACATCAACAGCTTTTAGATTAATCGCTTCAAAAGGTAAAACCAGCTTTCCGGAGTTCGGTAAAATGGTACCGGCACCCGCAATGGTCACCGCTGGTAGTTTATCTTCAAAAACAAGATTGGCCATTTTGCCATCAGACAGTTTTTTCCCATTGATATTCTCCACCCCGGTATTTACTTTAAGCGCATAATTGCCCTTCAGTTCTTCTGGTGCATAAACTTTAACCTGACTGGCATCAATAGTATACCGCAGATCGCTCAGATTGCCCAGGGTAATCATACCGGTTAAATCCTGTCCCACACCAATCGGTTCAGAAAACTGTACCAATGCATAATCTTCTTCTCCCTGAATAGCTTTCATATCCAGAATTTCAAATTTGTTTATTGCCGGAACGCGAACTTCTACTTCACCTTTTTGATCTGCATCAATGGCATCACCATCCCATTCTATTTTTAACGTCTGATCGCTGCCGGTCTTTTTGATGCTATCTACAGTAAATTTCGAACTGTTTTTCGCCGGATCATGTTGCCATTTAATGTTTAGTTTCTGATTAAAATCCAGTGAAAGTGTTTTTTCTATTTTACTCGTTTCTTCCACATCAGCAGTGGCTATTTCACCGCTGAGTTTCATATAATCCAATGACGTATTATTTTGAGAGACCAATCCGTTTTGAGTGAGCATCAGCCCCGGTGTAATCACTTTAAATTCGAAATCAAAATCTTCCAGACCTTTTTCTGTAGCAGAAACTTCCGAAAGTTTAAAGGTAGCCTCATAATGTTTACCTGGTTTAAGGTTTTCATCAGGTCTGAACTCAACCGTTTGCGGATCTATCCAATAGGTTTTTCCGGAGATGGAAGGGGAGAAGTCAAAAAGCTCGCGCGTCTCTGCTTTGCCCAGATCCTGCATGCCTGTTGCAGCATTAGCCAGGTGTACACGGATGAAACTTTTTTTAGAGATGGTACCAGAAGTATAAGCTTCAATGTATTTCGCGTAAGCCTGGTTTTCTTCGTTGCTTTTCTTTTTTCTATTGAAATAGATCAATGCAATTGCAGCTATTGAAACAGCAAGCAAGCCGATAAAAATAAATTTCCTTTTGGATGATGATTGGTAGGTAGATGGTTGTTCCATGTATGAAATTCGTTAAGATAAATGAGATATAATCCTGCGTTTCGAGCAATTGCTATGCCGTAATTATTCCTGTTTTTACTGAAAGACCATATTTCATCAGAAAATTAACTAAAATCAATGCTTAATGAAATAATGTTGAAAATTATAACGAATATGTTGCTCATTTAAGGGCTTTTGGATAAGTTTACAACATCAACTTTAAATGACCAGATATGATCAGGAAACTTCTAATTTTCTCATGTTTATTAATTTCTACAACTATTTGTTTTGCACAGGACACAATCGCAGAAAAAGAAGTTGACAAAGCGGTAGACAAACTTATTGGCTTAATGGTTAATCCCGATAGCTTGGGTTTGGATAAATTGTTACTTCATAATTTAAGTTATGGCCACTCCAGTGGGAAGGTACAAACTAAGCATGAATTTATGCATTCGCTGCTTTCCGGTGAATCTGATTTTGTTGGCGATATTATTTTAGGCGACCCAAAAATAATTATTCAGGGAAATACAGCTTTGGTCAGACATAAGCTAATGGCACAAACCAATGATAAAGGTGTTAGAGGGAATGTAAATCTATACATTCTTTTAATCTGGAGTAAAGAAAAAGATGGGTGGAAGTTGCTTGGCAGACAGGCGGTTAAGGTACCTTAAAATAGTTTGGAGTTTTCAGTTTGAAGTTTTCAGTTCTGGGCGCAGAACAATCCAGGTAGTTGAAACGCGTTAGTTCGTTCGAAGTATTGTTTTGGCGTTATGAGTTCTGTGCGCAGAACAATTCAGAATGTTACAATACGTCCTGTTGTTTTTGCGTTTGTAGCTTTAGATGGAATATTGTCATATCCTATTTCATCTCTATTTTATAATATAGACATAGTTCGAAATAGCAACTTTACTTTAAAACTGTGAATGAGACTCAGAACTCGCTACTCCAAACTCTCAACTATTTAATCATCACCCCGGGCTTATTTACTAAAGGTATTTTAATCAGGTTGGAATCGATAATGCTTTCAGGTAAGAAAATAAATTTTTTATCGTAAATGGTACTGCCTATATAATAGCTGAGCCAATATTCGTTGGTTAAACCAAATACTTCGGGATCAATCGACTCTACTCCTGCAAAAGAATTGGCTTCCATATGGCCAATAAAGTGTCTTAATACGGAAGTCTTGACCTGCTTACCCTCTTTTTCACCATAACCTTTAGAGCTGATCAATACATTGGTTATCGGCTCGTTTTTGAGATTAATAAGGTAAACCGTCCAGTTCTTTATTTCGGGCGTTTCACTCATCAACACCACCGCCATGGCAATATCTTCAACTGTATTTTCTGGTAAATCTGCTTTCAACTGGGTTAACTGTTTAAACTGCTTAATCGGTTAATTGTATGATTTATTTTAGGATGAGCGCATCCTGCCATCCTAAAATTATTTAATCCCGGCCTATTTTTTCTTCGCTACAGCCTTTTTTGCCGGTGCCGCTTTTTTCTTAACCGGTGCTTTTTTCTTCGTTTCGAAAGCATTTGGCACTTGCTCCACAATCATTTTCTTAACGCTTTCCAAATCGATGTCGGCCAGTTCTTCCGGCGTATATTTTTGTTTGGTTGCCTCGTTGTTCCGTAATTTAAGCATCTGTTTGCCAAAACGGATAAATGGTCCCCAACGGCCGTTTTCAATAGAAATTTTTTCGGCATCCCAGGTTTTGATATACCTGTTAGCCTCTTTTTCTAACTTTTTGCCAATTAAGGTATTGATATCTTCCTGTGTTAAATTGTCAAAATTATATCCTTTTGCCGGGATATTGATAAAAAGATCGTTCCATTTAATAAACGGACCAAAGCGGCCTTTTCCTTTTGTTACGCCTAAACCTTCGTAGAAAGCAATAGGCGCATCGGCATCCATTTTTTCTTTGATAATTTCAACCGCCCGTTCGTAAGTTACCGATAGTGGTTCTTCGTTTTTAGGAAGAGAAATGAAACTTTCGCCCCATTTAACATATGGGCCGAAGCGGCCAACCCCAACCATTACTTCTTTGCCTTCAAAATCAGGAAGCTGGAAAGGAAGTTTAAACAGTTCCAGCGCTTCCTCTAAGGTTATGGTGGCAACAGATTGCGTACGCATTAAGCTGGCATATCGCGGCTTTTCCTCGTCGTCCAATTCTCCGATCTGTACCAGCGGACCAAATTTACCAACCTTGGTATATACATTTTTACCTGTTGCCGGATCTACACCCAGCAAGCGCTCGCCAGTGGCGCGTTCTGCAGTTTCTAGTGTCGTTTCTACTTCAGTATGAAAAGGGTTATAAAACGAATGTAACATTTTGGTCCATTCCTGTAAACCCTGCGCAATTTCATCAAATTCTTTCTCCACTTTTGCGGTGAAGTTAAAGTCGACAATTCCCTTAAAATGTTCTACCAAAAAGTCGTTTACAACCTCACCAATATCGGTTGGGAAGAGTTTTGATTTTTCAGCACCGGTAATCTCCGATTTGATTTCTTTCTTTACCTTTCCATCGGCTAAAACAATGGCCGTAAAATTACGTGGCTTGCCATCTCGATCACCTTTTACCACATAGCCACGGTTTTGTACCGTAGAAATGGTTGGCGCATAGGTAGAAGGACGACCAATGCCCAATTCTTCGAGTTTTTTAACCAGACTAGCTTCTGTATATCTGGCTGGCGGGCGCGAGTAACGCTCCGTGGCCTGCATTTCTTTTAAAAATAGTTCCTGCCCTTTTGTTAAAGGAGGTAAAATGACACCGCCTTCTTTTTCTTCATTTTCCTCCTCGTCGGTCGATTCCAGGTAAACTTTTAAAAATCCATCGAATTTCAATACTTCTCCTTCGGCAACCAAATGTTCTTTTCTGGTTGAAGCAGTAATTTGGGCGGTTGTTTTTTCGAACAATGCTTCACTCATCTGAGAGGCAATGGAACGTTTCCAGATCAGCTCGTATAAACGTTTCTCTGAGATATCCCCATCTACCGTATGCCGGTCGAAATAAGTAGGGCGGATCGCTTCGTGCGCTTCCTGTGCACCTGCAGATTTGGTTTTATATACCCTTGGCTGATGATATTTTTCACCATAAGCTGACTTAATTTCGGCAGCAGCGGCGTTAACAGCTGTTTCAGATAGGTTTACCGAGTCTGTCCTCATATAGGTAATCTTACCGGCTTCATATAATCGCTGGGCCACCTGCATGGTTCTCGCCACCGAGAAACCTAATTTTCTGGAAGCTTCCTGTTGTAGGGTAGAGGTGGTGAATGGAGCTGCGGGATTTCGTTTGGCAGGCCTGGTTTCTAAACTGGTAATGTCGAATCTGGCATTTACACAGTCCTGAAGAAATTTTTCTGCATCAGCTTCATTTTCGAAGCGTTGCGGCAGTTCGGCTTTCACCATTTCTTTTCCCTTGCCCGTTGAGAACTGCGCAGTAATTTTGTAGGCAGCAGTGGCATTAAAATTTAAAACTTCACGCTCCCTGTCTACAATCAAACGTACAGCCACTGATTGTACCCGGCCCGCAGAAAGAGATGGCTTTACTTTTTTCCATAACACCGGAGATAGTTCGAAACCCACCAAACGGTCTAGTACACGCCGTGCCTGTTGGGCATTTACCAGGTTATAATCAATTCCCCGCGGACTATCAATTGCCTTTAAAATAGCCGGTTTGGTAATTTCATGAAAAACAATGCGTTTTGTTTTCTCCACTTTTAGCCCTAATGTTTCGAATAGGTGCCATGAAATGGCTTCTCCCTCGCGGTCCTCATCGGATGCTAACCATACCATTTCGGCCTCTTTAGCAAGTTTTTTTAATTCGGAAACCACGTTTTTCTTGTCGGCAGGCACCTCATAGGTTTGGGCAAAATTGTTTTCGATATCAATCGCCATATCACCTTTAACTAAATCACGGATATGGCCATAGCTAGATTTCACCAGGAAATCTTTGCCTAGATAGCCTTCTATAGTTTTAGCTTTTGCGGGTGACTCGACGATTAATAAATTTTTGGCCATGAAATACGTTTTTGTGCAAATAAAGCTATAATTAGGGCATAAATCCAAACCTGAGGAGAATTTAATACAAAAAAAATCTTAAATGCTCATAAAATCTTTCGGGTTTTACAGTGATTTTAATCTGGTTTTAATTCTTTTGAAAAGCAATTTCAGTACCGGATAGGTAAGGCCTGATCCCACCTTTTGCTTCAAATCCTCAACCTCGTTCGCCGGCCTCCGGGTTTTCCGCTCCAGTGGGGCTTAGGTGGCCTGGCCGCTGCTGCTATTGAGGTTTTAATAGCTTTGTGCTAAAACTGAATTGATAAAGCGTAACAGGCTGCTGTTCATTAAACCAGATCGCGACATTCCGTCGGGTGAAAACTATAAGCGATAGCGGGAAGGTAAATTCCTGGGAACTGCTACCCGTTCATTTCCGACTCTACAGAAATCATGATTGAGCATAAACGAACTGAGATAGCCAGAATACCTTAAAGGTGCTGAGGATGGATATCGCACAATTTATAGGTAAATCACTCCTTTAAAAACTATTTGTACCTATATTCGTATATTAAAATAAAAACAACGATGATCAGCACAATTTTAATTCTATTAAACCTATTGGTGTCGCCACCGAAAAATGTTTACGATTTCAGCTTCAAAACCATTGATGGCAAGGAAATTAAACTTTCTAAATTTAAAGGTAAAAAAATCCTGATTGTGAATACCGCATCCAAATGTGGTTTTACACCTCAGTATGAAGATCTGGAAAAACTTCAGAAACAGTATGGTCAAAAGGTCGTATTAATCGGTTTCCCGGCAGGTAACTTTGGCGGACAAGAATTTTCTACTAATGCAGAAATTAAAGAGTTTTGTACCGGAAAATATAACGTCTCATTTTTACTGGCCCAAAAAAGCAGTGTTAAAGGCGATGACATCAGTCCCTTGTTTAAGTATTTAACTTCTCAAACCAATACAGAGGAGCAAGGTGATATTAAGTGGAATTTTGAGAAATTCTTAATTAATGAAAAAGGAGAGTTGGTACACCGTTTCCGTTCCAAAACAAAACCTACTGATGAAGCCATTACTAAATTCCTGTAAAAATATTTAAATGTAGGATATAAAATGGAAGATGTGTTATCTTCCATTTTTCAAATAATTGAAGAGGTAAAATGGCGAATAGCCATTTTGCCTTTTTTTTGTTTATTAACTGAAGTTCGGTTAATGTTTGCAAAAGGTATCTGCTTTTTATCCCGCCTGGTCTGTTCGTCGCGTCATATTTTATGAGCTGTTTGTGCCGTTATCAAAGGTTTAATAGCTATTCCCTGGTCAGCATCTTTATCTGAAGAGCCTGAAATAAATCCGATCGTATCGGATCAGGGTAATGATCCGTTTATGCAGAATATCTGTACAGAACATAAAAAAATATTATTAATCGAACTAAGGAATTGTTAACGAATGATTAGGGGTTTAGAAAAAAGAAAGGGGCTTAAATCCATAAGCCCCAAATAAACCAAACAAACTATTTATGAAGTATATATATAACGCCTGTTTAGGTAAATAGTTTTCGGAAAAATTAATTAACCCGATTTTTATATCAATCAAATAATTTAATACGGGTTAATAGGCTTAAAAAGGCCATACTGTAACCTAATTGATAGAAAAATACAGGTGTTTTTGGGTTTAAGCTGTTAAAACAGGTTAAGTTGCGCCGGCTGGTACAGGCCCGGATCAAAAGAATAAGGTTCCGGCGTACGTTGTCCACCGCCAACATAATAAAGCTCCGTTTCTTCATATCTCGAAGCCACTTTGATAAAAGTATCGCCTGCTACTTTTTTAAAAAGGCTCTCCACCAGGGCTGCATCGTTATTATCTTTCGATAAATGGCTTAGCAATAAATGACTCATGTACGGCGCTTTGTGATTGATGAACAGTTCCAGTGCCTGCGCATTGCTCAGGTGGCCATGGCCATTTGTTATTCTTCTCTTCAAAAAATATGGGTATCTGCCGTTTGCCAGCATCTGTGCATCATAATTGGCTTCTAAAAACGCGGCATGGCAATTTTTAAAATGTGCAATCAGGCGATCGCATACCGAACCGATATCGGTAAAAACACCAACACGTACTTCGTTACATTCAACCGTAAAGCTGTAAGGATCTGCGGCATCGTGGAATTTAGAAAAAGCAGCTATCTTCAAACTTCCGATCTGGATATACTGCTGATGACTAAGGGAGAAGGTGTTATTTGCGTCGAGAATAAGCCTGCTGTTTTTTAAAGTTGGCGCACTGATGTAAACCGGGAGTTTATACTTTTTAGCAAAAACAGCCAGTCCTTTTATATGATCGCTGTGTTCGTGCGAAATAAAGATTGCTTTTACTTTACTTATAGACAGGCCCAAACGGTTCATACGGATTTCAACCTCTTTACAGGTCAGGCCGATATCAACCAGAACCGCTTCATGATCGTTACCAATATAGTAACAGTTGCCATTGCTGCCAGAATTAATGGAGGTGAAATATAATGCCATGTTAAGGTTGCAAGATACGGCTTATTTGGCGAAGGAAAAAAGAAAACTCTACTCTTCAGAGAAATCGCTTTTAAAACATTTGCAAAAATTAATTAGCCACTGAAAAACAGAAATCACGGAGTAAATTAAATTTTTTGCGTGTTTTTCGTGCTTCCGTGGCAAACATCATGCTCGGGCACGAAGAGAAAGAAGAAGCATAATGAGCGAAAATTTATATGCGATTTCCCTGTTATACTTTTGTGCTACTGTGTTCTACCAGGCGCGAAAGTAGAGGCAGGAAAGCCTGTATCAAATTGATTTCTTCCGAAGAGAAAATTTTTTCCATGGTTTGTACCAGCCATTCTTCTTTTATCTTTCTGGTGGCGTTAAGATGTTTTTCGCCAAGTTTGGTTAAGCCGATAAAAACTTTTCGCTTATCTTCCTCACTGGGGAAACGTTCTACACACTTAGCATCAAAAAGACGGTTAATGACCTGAGAAATGGCCTGTTTAGATACCCTTTCCATGTCGGCCAGTTCTGTCGACAGCATTTTGCCATGTTGCTCCAACAACGACATGGTTAATAATTCAGCATTGCTAAATGCTGAACTGACGTTCTGTTTGCGCAACGCCCTGGTTAAGCGGGTAACTGTGCTTCTTAACTTTGCGGCAATCTCCTGGGTTTGAGTAGACATCTTTTGGTAAATAAACTTTACAAATATAAGGCTTTATTTTTTAATCATAAATGAAGGTGGCTTTGCTGATGTTTAATTTTTGATTTTAGAATGATAAAAGTGATCTTTTTCGATTTTAATGTTGTTTTGAATTTTTGTACTTTTGTAAAGTTACTTTACTATTTTAATCATGAGTATTTTCCGTTCACTAAGGCATTATAATTACAGGTTGTTTTTTACAGGCCAGGCCATTTCATTAATTGGCACATGGATGCAACGCGTTGCCATAAGCTGGTTGGTTTACCGTTTAACCGGCTCAGCTTTTTTATTGGGATTGATTACTTTTTTAAGTTTGATCCCTTCGCTGGTACTGGCGCCATATGCAGGGAGTTATGTAGACAGGCATAATAAATATAAAGTATTGGTATTTACTCAAGTCATTCTGATGTTGCAGGCTGGCGCGCTGGCATTAATGATCTGGTTTAAAGTGTACGATATGTTCTGGATTGCAGTTCTTTCGCTGGTTCAGGGGCTGGTAAATGCTTTTGATGTAACCGCCCGCCAATCATTAATGGTAAATCTAATTGATGATAAGGAAGATTTACCCAATGCTATTGCACTCAACTCTTCGATGTTCAATGCAGCCAGGTTAATCGGGCCGGCACTGGCAGGGGTAATTTTGAGTACGCTGGGAGAGGATATTTGTTTTATCCTCAATTTTGTGAGTTTTATTGCTGTATTGGCTTGCATGGTGATGATGAAGCTTAAGCTTACCGAACATCAGAAACCGACAGAAAATATCTGGTTTGACCTTAAAAAAGGATATGACTACCTCAAATCATCTCCTGATCTGGCCGCCATGGTATTAACAATGGCCGCATCAAGTTTACTGGTTATTCCTTTTACCACTTTGCTGCCTGTTTTTGCGAAAGATATTTTCAGCGGAGATGCCACCACATTTAGCTGGTTTGAAAGTGCTGCCGGATTTGGTGCTTTTTTCGGGGCCATTTATATGGCTACCTTAAAAGCAGGTCATAATCTGCAGAAAATTGTGATCATGTCGGGTGTTTTGCTGGCTCTCTCCGTTGTGGCACTGGCCATATCGCCCTCGCTTATTCTGGCTTTAATTTGTACCAGTTTAGCTGCTTTGGGTTTAATGGCACAAAATTCATCAATCAACACTTACCTGCAAACCCACGCACATGATGAAATGAGGGGCAGGACCATGAGTTATTATATTATGGCCTACCAGGGGGTGTTGCCAATTGGCAGCTTGCTGATGGGGTATTTAGCCCATCTTTTTGGTACACAGGTAGTGGTCGCTTTCGAGGGAGTTGCAGGATTATTGATTGTTGCGGCATTTGTATATAATGAAAAACACAGGAACCAATTGAACAGAAGTGCTATGTCTTTGAATTAATATGGTTAAATGGCGTTTAAGTGGTGTAAGATGTTTCCATCTTACACTATTGGGAAGATCAGGTGTAAGATAAAGCAAAAATCAGTCAGATCGTAACATCCGACAGCACAAAAAACGCTAACCGCAATGCACCACCAACTTACAATCCACTATCACTTTCTGATGATTTGACATATCAATTTCCTGATTGATTAACCGAAGCAAAAGTTTAATGGCATTTTCTCCTACCGATTCAGGATTCTCTTCAACAGAGGCGATAGGGGGCGAGTCAAGGTAACTGATAAAAGCATTATTCCCAAATCCTATACTTTCAATCTGATCAAAGTGAGGGTGATCAGATGTTTTCAGGTATTTTAAGGCATCAAAAAGGATAGGCTCTTTAAAAGCCACCAGCGCAGTAGGACTGTTTGCCGGATCCGCAAATAATTTTCTGATGGCCGAGATGGTATTTTCCTGATCGAAATCGGTGTAAGCAACCAATGCTGATGAAAAAGGCAGTTGGTTATCTTTTAATGCATGGATATAGCCATTAAAGCGATCATGTGTAAAGTTGATCATTTTCGGACCACCCAAATAAGCAATTTTCTGATGCCCCCTGTCGATCAAAAATTGAGTAGCCTGGTAGCAACCCTGAAAAGTATTGCCCAATACCTTATGGCAGCTCAAATTAAAACTCGGGTTGCGGGTGTAGTACACTACCGGAATGCCCATCTGCTCAAACTGATCAAGGTGTGCAAAGTCTTGTGTCTGTTTTGAAATGGCCACAATCAAACCATCAACGCGGCTTTTTAACAACATATTTGCCGATTGGATTTCCTTTTCCAGCTCATCATGTGATTGACTGATAATCACATTGTACCCGTTTTGTGTGGCAAATTGCTCCACCCCATAAATGCTCCGGGTAAAAAAGTGATCTAACAGGTTGGGTAAAATCACACCAATAATACACGATCTTCTTTCCTTTAAATTAATGGCCGATTTATTGGGCGTAAAACGGAGCTCGCGGGCCATTTCCTGTACACGCTGCTTGGTGTAAGTGTTTATGGTGGGGTAGTTATTAAGTGCTTTTGATACTGTTGAAACTGACATCTTTAACTTCTCCGCCAGGAATTTCAGTGTTACAGGGGTGTGGTTCGTCATCTTTTCCAATCTCAGTACATAGTTAAGAAAAAATGCAATTATTTCAAACGTTTGAAATGTAGTTTCTTCGGATTTCAAGGCGTTTTAACCTATTTAAAACCATTTAATCGGTTCAGCTTTTCTAAATTCGCGATCAGGATTCCAATCCTACAAAAACAGAATTTTGCTCAAATTAAGGCCATTAAGAGCGAAACCGTTTGCAATTAATTGTTAGTTTTGAAACGATCAATTAATCATATTAAAATTTAAGTTATGCTAAAAACAACCTATAGCGTATTTTTAATCTGCTTTTCGCTACTTTCATCACTTAGTTACGGTCAGGTTACCGCTATACAGAACATTCAGGGCAGGAAAATCCAGAGCCTTAATGGTAAATGGAATTATATTGTCGATCCTTACGAAAATGGTTATTACGATTATCGTCACAATCCCTATGATCAATCTAAAACCGGATCAGGCGGTTTTTACGATGATAAAGTGCAGAAAGATAAATCAGAACTGATTGAATATGATTTTAATCACTCTCCGCAAATGAATGTTCCGGGCGATTGGAACTCGCAATCAGAAAAACTGGAACTTTATGAAGGTAGTGTCTGGCTCCGTAAAAAGTTTGATGCAAAACCCGAAAAGGGGAAAAAATATTTTGTCTATTTTGCGGCAGTAAATTACGAAGCCCATGTTTACCTCAACGGAAAAAAACTGGGCGTTCATAAAGGTGGTTTCACACCTTTCCAGTTTGAGGTAACCAATAACTTAAAAGCTGGTGAAAATTCGCTGATACTAAAGGTTGACAATGTCAGGAAACAGGATGAAATTCCAACGGTAAATACCGATTGGTGGAATTATGGTGGTATTACCCGTGATGTTTTTTTAGCTGAATTTCCAGATCATTTTATCAGTGACTACAAACTTCAGCTGGTTAAAGGCAACAACAACCTGTTAAGTTTTTCGGTAAAACTGGCTGATGCAAGTGCCGGACAGGAAATTACGCTTTCCATCCCGGAACTTAAGCTGGAAAAGAAGTATAAAACAGATGGAGAAGGCAAAATTGCAGATGAATTTACCTGGAACAATTTAAGTTTATGGTCGCCTGAAACACCAAAACTTTATGCCGTAAATATTAAAACCGATAAAGAAAACATCAATGATAAAATCGGGTTCAGAACCATTCAGGTAGATGGTGATAGCATCCTGTTAAATGGTAAATCTGTTTTTTTAAGGGGCATATCGCTGCATGATGAAAACCCGATTTTAGCCGGACGTTTACGTTCTGAAGGCGATATGCGCATGATGTTGCAATGGGCTAAAGATCTGAACTGCAACTATGTGCGCCTGGCACATTACCCACATAATGAAGAAATGATCCGCCTTGCTGATGAAATGGGACTGTTGGTTTGGGCCGAAGTGCCTGTTTACTGGACCATCAGCTGGACCAACCCCGCCACCTACGCCAATGCGAAAAAACAATTGACTGATCTAATTGTCCGCGATAAGAACAGGGCAAGTGTAATCGTCTGGTCGATTGGGAATGAAACGCCGCTTAGCGATGCCCGTTTGAGTTTTATGAGCAATTTAGCTGAAGCTGCCCGCGCTTTGGACGATACGCGTTTGATAGCTGCAGCTTTAGAAGTACACAGCGAAGGCAATACCATGGTTTTAAACGATCCTTTGGGCGAAAAAATCGATCTGGTGAGTTTTAACGAATACGCCGGCTGGTACTGGGGCGGTAATCCATCTGAAATTACCAAATACAATTTTGATATCAAATATAAAAAACCTGTAGTGGTTTCCGAATTCGGCGGTGATGCTCTGGGTGGATTCCATGCTGATGAAAATACCCGCTGGAGCGAAGAATACCAGGAAGCCTTGTATAAAAACCAGATTACCATGTTGAGCAAAATCGGTGCTTTACGTGGTATGACGCCATGGATTTTAACTGATTTCAGATCCCCAAGAAGACAGCATCCCATCTATCAGAATTTCTGGAACCGTAAAGGATTAATCAGTGAAACAGGTAAGAAAAAGAAAGCCTTTTTTGTACTCAAAGATTTTTACGACCAGATGCAGGTAAAATACAAGTAGTAATTCCAACAAATTGCAGCAGGCCGTTTTGAATAACTTTTGGAGGGTAAATGCGATTAAAAAGTACCGGTAAAATAAACCACTCGCCATTTGCTTATCTCTAACCCGTTAATGTTTTTCCTATGAAGCTCAAATTAATCTTTCTGGCCATAATTGTTTGGCCGATCAGTATGGTAAAGGCACAGCAGGTAGATGTGGCCGGGGCTTTTGCGTCGGCCGCCAAACAAACTGATGTATTGATCCGAAACGTAGATTCGGCCAGAAAAATGAAGCCAGAGCTGGTTTCCCCACGTACCGTAGAAAACGGGCAGTTTAAAATGGTGGGATCCAAAGACTGGACCAGTGGTTTTTTCCCGGCAGAACTCTGGTACTTCTATCAGTACACCAGGGATAAAAAATGGCTTAAACTGGCTGAAAAGTATACGGAAGATCTCAAGCCTGAACAATTTAATACCGGCACACACGATCTGGGTTTCATGATCTATTGTCCGTTCGGTAACGGATACCGTTTAACGGGCAATCCGGCTTATAAAGCCGTCATTATTCAGGCAGCAAAATCCCTAGCCACCCGGTTTAATGCTCAGGCAGGAGTAATCAAATCCTGGGATCATAATGGCGATAAATGGAAGTATCCGGTCATTATCGATAACATGATGAACCTCGAACTTTTGTTTGAAACCACCCGGTTAACCGGCGATTCCTCTTTTTATAAAATTGCGGTAAAACATGCCAATACCACGCTGAAAAACCATTTCAGACCCGATTTTAGTTCCTATCATGTGATTGATTACGATACCTTAACCGGTAAGGTGTTGCAGAAAGTTACGGCCCAGGGTTATGCAAACGAATCGGCATGGGCAAGGGGACAGGCATGGGCACTATATGGATATACCATGTGTTACCGGGAAACAAAAAATAAAGCCTATTTAGCCCAGGCCGATGGCGTTGCAGGTTTTATCTTAAATCATAACAGTACGCCGGCTGATGGAATTCCTTATTGGGATTACGATGATCCTAAAATCCCCGGGGCTTCCAGAGATGCATCGGCTGCTGCCATTACCGCTTCTGCACTTTATGAACTGGCAAAATATAGCGCTAACGGCCAAAAATATAAAGCTGCGGCCGATAAGATCTTACACACACTTAGCACAAAATACATTAATCAAACGGGCTCCAACTATGGCTTTATTTTAACGCATAGCACAGGTCATCGTCCGGCAAAATCTGAAATTGATGTACCCATCAATTATGCCGATTATTATTATCTGGAGGCGTTGCTGAGGAGCAAAAAATAAGCTTCAGGTTGAGAATAGTTGTTTTGATTACCATGATAAATACCTGATAATTAATAAATAAAATGTATGTGATTGAAGTGAAAAATTAATATAGGAACATAAGATCTAAAAAATGATAAAAGAAAGTAAAGGGCTGTTTTCATTAGAAAATAAGGTAGTCGTAGTTACCGGTGCCACGGGTGTTTTGGGCGAGGCCTTCATCAACGGTCTTTGCTCGGCCGGGGCAACTATTGTGGTGATTGGAAGAAACGAAGAAGTGGCCAAAAAAAGGGCGGCAGAGGTAATTGCAGCTGGTGGCCAGGCTATTCACATTATTGCCGATGTGTTGAATGAGCAAGACCTGATCGAGGCAAATGCCATCATCATTAAAACCTATGGCCGTATTGATGCCTTGGTAAATGCAGCCGGCGGAAATGTGGCGGAGGCCGTAATCCAGCCCGGAAGCGATGTTTTTGAGCTTAACATTCCGGCTTTAAAACAGGCCTTCGATTTAAACCTCTTCGGAACCATTATGCCTACACAGGTTTTTGGGGCGGCAATTGCCAAAAACGGAGGTAGCATTGTCAATATATCATCGGTTTCTGCCACCCAGGCGCTCACCCGGGTATTGGGCTATTCGATGGCTAAAGCAGCTGTAGAAAGTTATACCAAATGGATGGCGGTTGAGCTGGCCAATCGTTATCAGGATAAAATCAGGATGAATGCCATAGTACCTGGCTTTTTTATCACCAACCAGAACAGGGCATTGTTAACCCATGAGGATGGCTCTTTAACGGCCAGGGGGCAGGCCATTATTGCGAAAACACCATTTAAACGATTTGGTGCGCCTGAAGAATTAGTCGGTGCATTGGTTTACCTGCTTAGCGATGCCGCTAAATTTGTAAACGGCGAAAGTATTAAAGTGGATGGTGGATTTACGGCATTCTCCGGTGTTTAAATGTAACTTATATTGTAAAAATAATCTGTGTTATCCCTTAAATCAGTGTAATCATATCAATGAAAAAATTAGAACAAACCTGGCGTTGGTACGGCCCTAATGATCCGGTTAGCCTGCAAGACGTGAAACAGGCAGGTGCTACCGGTATCGTAACCGCATTGCATCATATCCCACATGGCGAAGTTTGGCCTTTGGAAGATATCCGGGAAAGAAAAGCCATTATCGAAGCTGCAGGTTTAACCTGGTCGGTAGTAGAAAGTGTTCCCGTGCACGAAGCCATAAAAACGCGTAGGGCTGATGCCGGGCAATATATCGAGAATTATAAAAGCTCTTTGCGTAACCTCTCTGCCTGCGGAATCAAGATCGTATGTTACAACTTTATGCCGGTGTTAGACTGGACCCGTACACAACTCGATCTCGAAATGGCCGACGGATCGAAGGCGCTTTATTTCAACTGGATCGATCTGGCGATTTTTGATCTCTATATTCTGAAACGGGAAGGGGCAGAAGCAGATTATCCAACCACTGTTTTAGATCGGGCGGCAACTAAATTAGCTACGTTGAGCGAACAGGATCTGGTTAACCTCCGGATCAATGTACTCATGGGCATCCCTAACGAAAAAGAAATCGAACTGGAAACCTTGCGCAACAGTATTAATGAATACAAAGCCATCGGAACACACGGCTTAAAGGAAAATCTGAGCTTTTTCCTTTCGTCAATTGCCGGGGTTTGTACCGAAGAAGGGATTAAAATGACCATCCATCCCGATGATCCGCCTTATGCCATTTTAGGTCTGCCCAGAATAGCCAGCACACTCGAAGATTTTAATTACATCATCAAAAGTGTAGATCAGGCTTTTAACGGGGTTTGTTTTTGCACGGGTTCTTTAGGTGCCGGTATGGGGAATAATACTTTAGAGATTTTTAACGCGGTTAAAGAACGGGTATATTTTGCACATTTGCGAAATGTTAAAAAGGATGAAGATGGTAGTTTTTACGAAGCCGATCATTTAGGTGGTGATGTAAACATGTACGAGATCATGAAGGCACTAACGGCAGAAAACGCACTGCGCCATCAGGCCATTCCTTTCCGTCCGGATCACGGCCACCAGATGTTGGATGACCTGGCTAAAATAACCAATCCGGGTTACTCGGCCATTGGGCGCTTAAGAGGGCTGGCTGAGTTGAGGGGCCTGGAAATCGGGGTTACAGGGAATTATTAATTTTTTTTCTTTTTGTTATCCTTCGCGATAATTTATGGACAAAAGTCAATATCAGTAACACATCATTTTGCCAGGTGATATCCCAAAAAGGAAATCCGGTAATAAGGTCGTCATTCTCGCTCATGCGGCAATCTTAATGGAACAACTTAAGCCGTAAATCGAAAGACCTGCGGCTTTTTTTTGCTGTTATCCCGATACAGTCAAGAATCATCGGTTTAGGCGCATTTGATCAGATTTTATTGGGAGCGCAAGGCCTTTGCGAAACAGGGCAGCGTGTTCCCGTCTTTCGCTTTTACGCTTCGCTTCCTCGTTCCTCGTTGCTGCAGGGTAACCACTCCAGCCGGGGCTAAATTGCTCTGCAGCATCCATATTAGCGTTTGCAGGGCATTTAATCTTTTTATCTAAGCCCGGTTAGAGCGGATAGCACGGATCCCCGACATTCCGTCTAGCGCAGACTATAAGCACAAGCGGGGCTGCAAACCGTCACGAACCACAGATCGCTCACTCCCTCATTTGTTTGAGTCGGCGTGAAATCAATTTATAGGATAATTTGATTTCAAATAACGCTATGCAGCTAAACATAAAAGGTTTATTTGCTTGTTTATTATTCATTTCTTTCCTCTGTTGATCACCCTTAATGCAATAGAATGATCTTTTACACATGATCACCATCGCTGCACATTTATCTGTACAATTTTCGCTGTGGGCCAAATTTATGAATCTCCTGCCAGCCCCTTGAAGCTTAACAACACACCCAATGGCTCCCATTTCAAAACCAGCTTTGTTTGTGGCTTGAAATTTGATTCCTTAATGATATGGAAAACAGCAACAATCCCACAAAAAAAATCTTAAAACCCTCTGTTGTACACAACGATTTACCAGAGGTAAAAAAAACTGAACACTTGCGTCAAGTGCCAGGCGATAAAAACGATACCTTACCCGAAAACCCTGAACGGAACTATCACCATGAAGAATTAAAAAGCGTAAGTTCATTCCACAGCGAAATCAGGCAGGCCGATGATGATGTGTGGAACGGGGAAGATGCTTAATCTGGGGTTTGTGTTATAGGTTTATAGATCGAGCCGTCGCCGCTTACTACCAATCGTTGATAAAAAAAGCTTCCGGTTTTAGACTGAAAGCTTTTTTCTGCCCGTTAGCAGGAACACGCTGTACACCTAAATCGCTTTATGGAGCCAATAGTTGAGGGTTTAGCAAGTACAAGACCCGATCTCATTTTAAGATTTTAAAAATCACGCTTACTTATTGTTCCTGGTGCGAAGTGATGGACATAGAATCAATAAAAAGTCTATACAAGGAGCTAAATTGATCAGTTAGCTGGTTCAGTATTTTGATCAATAATGCTGAAACCTGCTTCAGCGATAGTGAGTAGCCATAAGCAGGGAAGGGGGAAAAATTTGTGATCTATTGCTTTAAATGCTGTTCGCGTCTAAAGCGCACAAAGAAAATGGTTAATACTGATAAATAAGGAAGCGCAAATAGTATTCCCGGCCATGGCTCGTCCCACATCAACAATAAGGAGAATAATACCAGTATCAAGGGCAGCAGAAAAAAGCTTAAGCCGCTCATTAGCGGGCTAAACTTTACCGTATCATTAAGGTTAAATAATATGGGCAAGGTGCCAAGAGCCAGGCAGATATTAAAACCAACTGCAATGCCATAAGGGAGGTTCCTAAAATCAGTGTCTGCTGTACCCATTACCTTCATCGTCTGTAAAATAAATACCCCAGCCAAACTCGCCACTGTAGAGATTAGCAAACAATAAAGTATCATCATCAGGTATTTCATCATATTGTGCATTAACTTTAATTAGATTTAACATACCGTTTTAATAATTGTTTAGAGGTGATCTGGATGGTCAATAACATTCAAAAATGCCTACGCTATTTGTATTGAAAATTCATTGATTTGGTTAAACAGCCAGGTCATTAGGTTTGCATCTTAGAGATTAACTATTGGATAACCATACCAATACCATAATCACCAAGTCAATACCATTGCAAATTATGATCAGGCCATTATCCCATACCTACACCTCCCTGTTGGCACTGATTTAGGGCGTATAGACGGAAGAAGTGAGTTCAGTGATGATATCGGATAGCAAATCATTGCCTATACAAAACTAAAAACCATCCCGCCAGAAGAAAGAAATAGATTGCAATCCGGATATTCAGAAGTAATGGTATGTGTGCTCTGTCTAAGCCATCAAACCAAACCTTTCAATTTCTAATTAATTAAATAACGCTAAACTGGTGCGTAAAATTCTAAATAGAAGTAGAACACGCTAAAATAAAAAAGGCTTTCAGAACTGATCTGAAAGCCATCTTAAGTACCCCGGAAGGGATTCGAACCCCTGACCCACGGTTTAGAAAACCGTTGCTCTATCCAACTGAGCTACCGAGGCCCATTTTTTAATGAGCTGCAAATATAGAAGTTCTGTTTAATATGTAAAAATATATTTTAAACTATTTAGAACGTACTTTTTCTAATTTAAATAAGTGGTTAAAATAGAAGCAATTAAAATTAATGTATAAGGATATTAAATCAGTTTTAAATCGCAAAAGAGCCAATTATCCGACGATATTCAAAAATAATAGCAAATAGAGGATACTTTTTATTTGTAATTACCCCACCTATTATAAAAATAAACTTTCTAACCTAAAGGTTTCCCTTATTGCTATGCTGTTTGTTTAGCTTAATTTCGATCTAATATTAATAGAACTAAAAGAATTGATATGGAGGTTTAAATGATTTGAAAATTTTGTTTCTGAATTAGAATTGATTAAATTGCATTAATCAACAACGCCTCATCATGAAAAGACCAAATATACAAGCCCCTAATTTAATTCGATAAGCAGCTTTATTTAAGCATTGCTTGATTTGCCTAGCCAAATATTGGTTAAGCTTTTATGCTATAAGTTATAGGATAAATGTTGAGCGTATTAAAATCCCTATTATGAAATTTCTACACACTGCAGACTGGCATATTGGTCAGCTGTTTCACGAATATGACCGAAGCTACGAACATCAGCAATTTCTGAATTGGCTGGTTGAAACCTTGGTCGCTGAAAAAATTGAGGTGCTGCTGATCAGTGGTGACATCTTCGATAGCTCCAATCCATCAGCAGCCTCTGTGAGGATGTTCTACCGTTTTCTAAATGAAGCAAGAACTGCACTGCCCGGTCTGCAAATTATCATTACGGCCGGCAACCACGACTCAGCAGCACGTTTGGAAGCACCCAAACCATTGCTTGAGTCTTCTAATGTTCATATTATCGGCGTGGTAGAAAAAGATGCCGTGGGAAATATCGATTATGAAAAATTGCTCATCAAAATACACGATGCTGCCGGGACCATCAAAGCCTTGTGTCTGGCCATTCCTTTCCTGCGTATGGGCGACTATCCGGCCATTGCCGACTGCGCCAATCCGTATACCGAAGGCGTGGCAGCTTTATATCGGGATGCTTTTGATTATGCTCAACAACATAGCACGGAAAATCAACCCATTATTGCTATGGGACATCTGCATACCCAGCAGGCAGAGATTACTGATCTGGATAAAACCGAAAGGCTGATCATGGGCGGTGTGGAATGCATTTCAGCCACAGCTTTTCATCCCGATATCAAATATGTGGCTTTGGGACACATCCACAAAGCACAAAAAATTGGCGGAAAAGAACACATCCGTTATTCCGGCAGTCCTTTGCCAATGTCTTTTTCCGAAATTCATTACAAACATCAGGTCATTGTTTTTGATCTCGATCAGGAAATCAGCGATCTGAGAGCTATTGAAATTCCGGTATCTGTGCCATTGCAAAGAATTCCACATCAGCATCAGCCTTTGCATGAAGTCATTTCCCTTTTGGAACAATTACCAGTAGGCGATTCCAACCCCGAAAACCTGCCTTATCTGCAGGTGCGTGTGTTGCTCGATGGACCCGAGCCCGCTTTACGGCATAAAATAGAAACGGCCTTGGGTGGTAAACCCGTACGGCTAGCCAAAATCGATGCGCAGTATCCGGCTTCCACCAAAGAGGCGCAGGAGCTCATTACCGCTGAAAAGCTGAATGAACTACAGCCGATCGATGTTTTCGGTAAAGTCTACCAATCCCGATACCATAGCGGAGTACCATCGGAAATCATGCAATTATTTCAACAGGTTGCAGACGAAGTAAACCAAACCGCCGGATAACATGAAGATACTAGCCATACGCATCAAAAATTTAGCGTCTCTGGAAGGCACTACCGAAATTGATTTTACGGCAGAACCCTTATGTTCGGCGGGTATTTTTGCCATTACCGGCGCTACCGGCGCGGGAAAATCGACCATACTGGATGCCTTATGCCTGGCCTTATATGGTAAAACACCGCGATATCTGCAAGCGAGGGAAACAGGTATAGAGATTAAAGACGTTCAGGGCAGCACCCTGAGCCAGGGCGATGTACGCGGTATTTTACGTGACGGTACAGCAGACGGATTTGCAGAGGTGGATTTCAGGGGAATCGACGGGCAAAACTATCGGGCAACCTGGAGTGTACGGCGGGCTCGGAACCGCGCCGACGGAAGCATGCAGTCGGATGCCGTGACCTTAAAGAACATCTCTAACCATGTTGATCTTCCGGGAAGAAAAGCAGAAACCTATAGTGAAATCGCAAGATTGGTCGGCTTGAATTTCGAACAGTTTACCCGGTCGGTATTGCTGGCGCAAGGCGATTTTACCGCTTTTATGAAAGCCAACCGGGATGAGAAATCGTCCCTGCTTGAAAAATTGACCGGAACTCACATTTATTCCGAAATCTCCCGGAAGATCTTTGAAAAATACAAGGGAGAAGAATTACAACTGCGTGATCTCCATGTCCGTAAAGAAGGCATCGTGACCCTGAGCGATGAGGAACTGCAAGCCTTAACCGCAGATCAGGCACTTCTGGAAAAGCAGATCACAGACCTGGACAAAGAAATGGAAAGGTTAAATGCAGGAATCAGCTGGCACGAGCAGCTGGCCAAATACCGGCAAGGCCATGATGAAGCCGTTATGTCTTTACAGCTGGCATCTGAAAACAAAAATGCTGCTTTGCCAAGAAGCCAGCACCTGCGTATGGTTGAACACGCACAACAAACCCGAAGCTGGGCAGATGCTTTAGCGCAGTCACAAGAACAACATGCCGCTAAAACAACTGCTTTGGCAACGGTAAAAGAAACTCTCACTTCCTTAGAGCAGCAAAAAGAAACCCTGGAAACACAGCTTCAACAGGTTGAACACCAGCTTTCCCTTCAAAGCCAGAAACTGGCCGATGCCCTGCCATTATTGGAACAAGCCCGCAAACTGGATACCTTACTGGGAGAGAAAAAAGAACAGTTGGACGGGCTGAAAGCAGACGCTGAAAAAGCGGACGTACAAAACCGGCAGCATCAGGATATTTTAAAAGAAAAACAGCAAACCTTTAGCGATCTGGTTTCACAGATTGAAAGTATTACGCAGTGGCAAAACGAACAGGCTCACCGCAAATCGGTTGCTGAACATACAGACCTCATCCTCGCCAAACTTGAAGATGCGCAAAAACTCCTGGAGAACCTAGAAGCTTCCTCGGCAAAATTGGTCGAGGTAAAAAATAAAATCCAGACGACAGAAGTACAGCAGAAAACCCTTGAGAACAGCTGGAAACAACAGCTTCAATTGCTGGACGATACCCGGAAAACGTATGAAGCAAAGTCCGAAATGTTACGCTCCATTCCGGTTGACACTTTAACCCTCGATAAAACCGAAACTGACCAAAAAGTAGAGGAAAGCATCAGGGCACAGGCACAATGGCAGCTCTTGCATTATGCCCAAACGGAGTGGGAAAACCTGGGGCAGCAACAAATGAAGGACGAAGCCGATTATCAGGGAAAACAAGCAATTTTACAACAACTGAAGCAGGAAATCCCCTTAGCAAAAGCAGAAAGCGATACCGCGGATCAGCTCCTTCAACAAGCCCGTCTGGCATCGGCAGAAAATGTAGAAACGTTAAGGGAAGCCCTGGCGGATGATGAACCTTGTCCGGTATGTGGCAGCACCCATCATCCTTATGCCATTCAAAATCCGCAGCTGGAAAAAGTATTGGCCCAGCTGGAAAAATCCTGTCAGGAGAAAACACAACATCATCTGAGCCTCCACAGCCGTCATGATGCCCTGGAACAGGAATGTACAACCCTACAGGAAAACATCCGGCGTCTAAATGAAGAAATACAGTCTAAAGCATCAACCTTAAATCAACTGCGACAGACCTGGGCGCACTTTGACATTGCTAAAAATAGCCAAAACATTCCCGATCACGAAAAAGCAGACTGGATCGCAGCACAATTAGAAGCCCTTAAAACGAGACAAGCCAGTTTATCTGCCCAATTAAAAGCCTATGCCGAGCAGAAGCTGGAACTCGAAACCGCTAAAACCGGGATCGATCAGCTCAAAGAAAGTACCGATGTGCTTTCCGGACAACTCAAAGACCTTCAAAACAGCTTGTCGCTTTATAACGAACAGCAAAGCCAGTCTGAACGCGAACAGAAAATCGCCACCGCCCACCTAAGTGAAATTGAACAGCTTCTTACGCCTTATTTTACAGCATCCGGCTGGATAGACAAGTGGAAAGAAAACCCTGAAGCATTTGTGGAAAGCATCACCCACTTTGCCCGGCAATGGAAAGAACATGCCGAAAAACTGGAAGTTTATACCCGGGAAAAAACAGCCTTAGAAGCTACGCTGAAAGAACTTAAAAGCCAGGCCGAAAATATGGCAACGGAAGCCGGCAGGAAAACAGAAATCCACCTGACGCAACAGCAATCGTATCTGGATCTGGTTCAACAACGGAATGTGCTCTTCGACGGTCAGTCTGCTGATGAGACGGAACATCAATTCAAACAGGCAGTTGCCCAAGCACAGGCGGATTTGGAACAGGTGAAAATCAAGCAACACCAGCACGCCATAGAGCTTATTAAAGTCCTGACCCAGCAGCAGGAACTCACGAATGCCCTGGCCACATTGGAAACGGCCATCCGAAAAATTTCCGGGCAAATGCAGGACTGGCTGAACAATTATAACCAGAAAAACGGTCAATCCCTAAACCCGGAAGACCTTTACCGCTTACTGGCTTCAGGAAATGACTGGATCGAAAATGAACGGATGGTATTGCAGGCCATTGACGAGGAACTGACCAAAGCCAACAGCATTCTGACCGAACGGAAACAGGCTCTGGACCGTCATCAGGAAAACAGTAAGTCGGAAACAGCACTCGAAGAACTGATGACCCTGCAAACAAATATGCGGTTGGAAGTGGAAGAAAAGAAGCATAAAAAAGGCGAAAACAGCTTCCGGTTGCAACAGGATGAAGCCAACAAAAACCGGATCGGCAACCTGCTGCAAAGTATCGCAACACAGGCAGCCATCACCGAAAACTGGGCCAAGCTCAACGAGATTATCGGTTCGGCCGATGGGAAGAAATTCCGCCAGATTGCCCAGGAATATACGCTGGATGTGTTGCTCGGTTATGCCAATATCCATTTGCAGGCTTTAACCAATCGTTACCGGATCGAACGCATTCCCGCATCACTGGGCCTCCAGGTGGTAGACCAGGACATGGGCGATGAAGTGCGTACGGTTTATTCGCTTTCGGGTGGAGAATCTTTCCTCGTGTCGCTGGCCCTGGCCTTAGGATTGGCCTCGCTCTCGTCCAGCCGCATGAAAGTAGAATCTTTATTTATTGATGAAGGCTTCGGCTCGCTGGATCCCGCTACCCTCAACATCGCTATGGATGCCCTCGAACGCCTCCACAACCAGGGCCGTAAAGTAGGCGTGATCTCGCACGTGCAGGAAATGACCGAACGGATTCCGGTGCAGATTAAAGTGAGCAAGCAGCAGAGCGGAAAGAGTAAGGTGGAAGTGATTGGAGTTTAACTATGAAAGACAAAATTAATTTAATATGGCTATTAAAAAAATCAAGAGTATTAAAAATCTTGCTGTATTTCAAGATTTCAATTGGGATTCAGCAATGCGAGATACACATGGTACAATTACTGAATGTAGTACTGTGAATATCTTATATGGTAGAAATTATTCAGGCAAAACAACACTGTCCAGGATAATTAGAGCGCTTGAACTCGGCAAAATATCAGACAAATATGAAAATCCTGAATTCACACTTTCTTTTTCTGACTCACCAGATATAAATCAATTAAATCTGTTAGGTCATAATAAAAAAATAAGAGTCTTTAATGAAGATTTTGTTAAAGAAAATTTAAGATTTATATCTAATGCTGATGAAAGTATTGTTCCCTTTGCAATATTAGGTGGGAATGCTAATATAGAAGAGGAAATAGAGATTCTCAATAACGAACTAGGTCAGAATGATGACGAGACGCCAACTGGTTTTTATTTAGAGCGAAAAAATATGCTCGAAGTTTACAATATAGCAAAATCAGCATTTGATACAGCATCCAAGCAATTGGATGCCAAATTAACTCAAAAGGCAACTAGCAGAGATATTGGTATAAAATATAAGCCTGAAAGATTTGGAGACCAAAACTATAATAAGGCAAAACTTGATGCTGACATTGCTTTAACCTTATCGGAAAACTTTACGCCAATTAATGATGAAAAACAACAAGATCTTTTAAATCTTTTAAACGAAAAGCCTAATGCAAATATTTCGGAAACATCAAACCCCAATTTTCAATTTGCAGAATTAAGTGCACAATGTGAACAGCTAATAAATAAATCATTAATAAAATCTGGCAAAATTGAGGAATTGGTTAAGAATTCTATTTTAAATAGATGGGTTAAGGAAGGGAAATTGCTGCATGAACATAAATTAGAAGATTGTTCTTTTTGCGGAAATAGAATTACCAATGAAAGATGGTCAGCCTTAGAAAGCCATTTTGATGAGGAATCAGAAAAACTAAGTAAAGCAATTGACATACTTTTGAATAAAATACAGCAAGAAATACTCTCTGTATCTGACATTTTATCTTTTGAAAATAATAAATTTTATTCGAAGTTTCACAATAGTCTTAATCGACTAGCGGTACTAAGAGATCGCATACTTGGACAATATATTGAATCATTAAATTCTTTAAAAGAACAACTTGATTCTAGAGCTAACGATATTATAACAACAGGCAAGTTTATCCCCCCTTATGATGTCTCTGCTAGACTGTTAAAGATATTTGATTTTTATGATAGCATCCGTAGAGAATCTAATGCCTACACAGACACATTAGCAACTGATCAATCCAATTCTAAAACTGCACTAAGATTAAAGGAAGTTCATGATTTTGTGAAGAATATACAATACGAAGATGAAGTGAAAAATATTGGAAAACTAAAAGATGAACTTGATGAGAAGATTGAAATTGGAAAAGCTGGGGCTGACTAAAAAGGGTATAAAAATTACAGCCGTTGCTTTAAAAAGCAGCGGCTGTTTAGTAAATTTAATTGCGAAAGAAATTTACTATGGCTAAGATACAAAGTTCAGCACAATTCAAAAA
>NZ_CAJYOJ010000008.1 GCF_913776295.1 uncultured Pedobacter sp. | reverse complement strand
TCAAAAAGTAACAAAAAATGCCGGCTGAAAATTTTTCTTTTAAAGCAAGTAATAGGGCTTGGGCAGTAGAATCCGAAAAATTTGTTAGGCCGGACTTAAGTAGAACGGAGACACAGTGCGAAGGCCTAGCTACGCCGAAATGCATAGGTTCCGCAAGTCACTCATTAATAGACAATTGCAAAATAACGTCAATGGTAACTTGTTTGAGGGTCTTTATAGCAAGGCGGTTTTACTGAAAAGATGCTGAAATAGTTCAGCACGACGAAACGGCTAGCAATTTGTCATAATAAAGCTCATTAATTTTTAAATATTAATCGGACCTAGGTTAATAAGCCCATTTTTATGCTATTCTAATTTATAAGATTTCTCGACTTCACTGCGTTTCGCTCGAAATGACGTCCTTTACATCTTTGAAAAGAATAATTTCACTACTACATCTACAAATTTCTAAATCTCCGGTGGGGTGTGCCAGTCAATAAATGTCTTTCTGCTTATCATTTTTAGATAGGGGTAATTTCCATTTAATTGTTTACGCTGTTTTAGTTCGTACAAAAAATGGCCTCCCAAATCAACAACAATTTTAGCAGCGGCTGAATACCATACACTGTGAGGCTGTTTCCAGCAGAAAGAATAGAGGTTTGAAGTGAATTTAATTCCTTTAAGTTCAGGGTGGTAAAAATTAAGTATCTTCGGATTGGATATTCCTTGTATCAACTCTGCTTTCCTAACCATCGAAAGATGATCGGAATGACAAAATTCATACCCGGCTAACTTCGGATCATCCACATCGGGCAAATGTTTCAATATTTTAAAGCCCTTAAACTTTTTACCATTCAATACCCATGTTAAATTTGGATAAAAAGCCTCCCGGCTGTTTAGTTCGGCAAGCGTTATCGGCGAATTTTGAAACTCAATGGTATAGCCGGATGGCGTAAATATATCCGCCCGGTGAAGATCGGAATTGGCAGCATCATAAAAGGCAATCTCTCTAAACGATGGCGGAAAAGCCAACTTCCAATCGCGATGCCAGGACGTTTCTTTTCGATAATGTTCTTTTTTAGGTAAAGAAATCACCGGAGCCACCTCATCACATGGAATATCTTTTCTGATTTCACCATTATCCATTCTCTGTCCACAATAAAAACAATCAATTAGGGAGACACAAATTTAAACTAAAATTTTTAGTACAACAAGGATTTAATCTACGCATGTAAATTTAGAACTATTGTTGACCACGAAGAACACAAAGTACTCGCTGAGCACGCAGAGCTGGGCGACTATAATTGAAACCTTGTCTTCGTACCTCCGACATCTGACTTTAAAATTTATTTACCACATAGGGACACATTGTAAAAGCAACCGAGTACGCAGAGCTGGGCTGCTATTATTTGAAACCTTGTCTTCCTACCTCCGACATCTGACTTCAAAATTTATTTACCACATAGGGACACATTGTAAAAGCACCGAGTACGCAGAGCCACGCGGATGTAATTTGAAACCCTGTCTTCTGACTTCCGACACCCGACTCCGGACTTAACTCCAAACTATTCACTAACTTTGCAGCATGACCATCCAAGAAATACAACAGTTAGAAGATTTTTTTGCCCAGGCCGGTAAACAGCAGGTTCCAATTTATCTTAATGAGGCTACCGCAATTACAGATTATGATCATTTTCTTGAAAGCCATCTTATGCCACTAAAGCTCAATCCTGATGCAAAAGTAAATCAACCGCTTATTCACAGACTGAAAATGCTAAAGTTGCTGATCGAATCCAATAGTTAGGATATTAAAGGTAAGGTAAATCATCAAATAGAATCGTTATCCTGAGCCTGTTAAGGATCTGCTACGATATGCCCCAATAAGCTAAGGCATACCAGGCGGTGATCACATCACCTACTTTAGTTTTTAAAATAAATATTTCCAACTATATTGGCCACAATTCGTTATTGATATGCATTTGATCCTCCATTATGACTAAAAATATATTCATTGCTTCAGCCGAACCTTATACCGGGAAATCAGTAATTGCTTTCGGTATGATTAACATGTTGTTGGCAAAAACCCAGAAGGTAGGGTATTTTAAACCCATTATAGCACAAGACGATCCGAATAAAAAAGATGAGCACGTTGAAGCCATGTTAGATTATTTTTCGCTTCCTGTTAAGTATGAGGATGCTTTTGCTTTTACCCGCCAGGAAATGCTCCACCAATCAGAAGACAGCGGAGGAATTATCAATACCATTATCAGTAAATATAAAAAACTGGAAGATAATTACGATTTCACTGTAATTGAAGGAAGCGATTTTTTAGGTGAAGGTATGGCTTTTGAGTTCGAGTCGAACGCTTTAATGGCCAAAAACCTGGGCGCTCCTGTTTTAATAGTAGTATCAGGAAAAAACAAAACGGCAAGTCAGCTTTTTAAATCTGCCATCAATATCTACCGTAACTTTTTGTTGCGCGATGTACAGGTATTAGGGGTAGTAGCAAACATGGTAAATCCCGAAGAGGCAGAGCGTATTAAGCAAGCTTTAGGCAATCAATTACCCGCTGAATTACTGATCGCCGTTATTCCAACCGAAACAGGCCTGCAAAGTCCGACCATGAACGAAATTACGGCGGCCCTGGGCGGCGAGGTACTTTTCGGAACAGAATTGCTGGACAATCAGGTTGATAATTTTGTAACAGGTGCCATGATGTTACCTAATTTTTTAAGGCATATTAAAGATAATTTACTTATTGTTACCCCAGGCGATCGTGGTGATATCATTATTGGCGCCCTCCAAGCCAATTTATCTGCCAATTACCCCAAAATTGCAGGCATTGTTTTAACCGCGGGCAGCTTGCCTGATGAACCAATTATTAAACTAATTGAAGGTTTACAGACCATTATCCCCATTATAGCCGTAAAAAAAGGGACTTTCGAAACCACCACCACTATTGGCGGTATCCACTCAAAAATTACCATCGAAAACAAGAAAAAGATTGCACTGGCCATAGAGCTTTTCGAAAAGTATGTTGATATAAAAGCATTGGATGATAAAATCATCACTTTTAGCTATCAGGGCATCACCCCACATATGTTTCAATATCAACTGGTTAAATGGGCCAAACGCGA
Organism: uncultured Pedobacter sp.; assembly: GCF_913776295.1. Taxonomy (GTDB): domain Bacteria; phylum Bacteroidota; class Bacteroidia; order Sphingobacteriales; family Sphingobacteriaceae; genus Pedobacter. The sequence goes on along the minus strand of NZ_CAJYOJ010000008.1, from coordinate 54,751 downwards.
TAAAAAACATATCGTTTTACCGGAAGGTAATGATGAGCGAATTTTAAAAGCAGTAGAAAAACTGATTGCACAGGATATTGTAGACATTACCCTTTTAGGCGATCCTGCCGAAATTACGAACACGATCAAAAGACTTGGATTAAACCTTGATATCAATAGCTTTAAAATACATAACCCTGCCCATTCCATTCATTATGGTGATTACGTGAATACGTTACATGAGTTGCGTAAGAACAAAAATGTAAACCTCGAAATGGCCACAGACATGATGACCGATGTTTCTTATTTCGGCACCATGATGGTATATAAAGGTGATGCCGATGGAATGGTTTCCGGTGCCGTTCATACCACTCAGCATACCATCAGGCCTGCGTTACAATTTGTTAAAACCAAGCCCGGTGTATCAGTTGTTTCTTCCATTTTCTTTATGTGCCTGCCAGAGCGGGTAGCCATATTCGGCGATTGTGCAGTTAACCCCAACCCTACTGCCCAGCAATTAGCTGAGATAGCGATTTCCTCTGCTGAAAGCAGTGCCAAATTTGGCATTGAGCCACGTATAGCCATGTTATCTTATTCTTCTGGCACATCAGGCGAAGGTGAAGATGTAGAACGTGTAAGAGAGGCCACTGCCATCGTTAAAACGAGGCATCCGGAATTAAAAATTGAAGGCCCAATACAATATGATGCTGCTGTAGACCCGCTGGTGGGTAAACAAAAACTTCCAGGGTCTGAAGTGGCAGGCAGAGCCAGCGTATTGATCTTCCCTGATTTAAATACCGGCAACAATACCTACAAAGCCGTACAACGCGAAACCGGTGCATTGGCTATCGGTCCGATGTTACAAGGCTTAAATAAACCCATAAACGATCTGAGTCGCGGTTGTACCGTAGACGATATTTTTAATACTGTTGTGATTACAGCAATCCAATGTCAAGACATTTAACATGAACATTTTAGTCATCAATTCCGGAAGTAGTTCCTTAAAATACCAGCTTTTTAGCATGCCAGAAAAAACGCCTGTTTGTAGTGGGCTTGCAGAACGTATTGGCATTGAAGCTTCTTTTATCAAACACACAGTTTATAGCAACGGTGAAAAATACGTTATGGAGGAGACTGGTTTCATAGCCGACCATGGTAAAGCACTAAAGCAGGTATTGGCCTTATTAACTCAGGGCGATTATGCAGTTGTTGCAAGTCCTGATGATATTGCAGCTGTTGGCCACCGTGTGGTACATGGCGGTGAACATTTCTCTGGCCCGACGATCATCACAGATGAGGTAAAACATCAGATCAAAAAGCTGTTTTCACTTGCCCCTCTGCATAATCCTGTTAATTACAGATGCATTGAAGTTGCTGAACAGACTTTTGTTAATGCCAAACAAATTGCGGTGTTCGATACCGCTTTTCATCAAACGATACCCGAAAAGGCTTATCGTTACGCCATTCCGGAATCGTATTATAAGGAAAATGGCATCAGGGTGTATGGTTTTCATGGTACCAGCCATAAATATGTAAGTAAACAGGCTAATGATTGGTTAGGCCAACAAGAAAGTAAGATCATCAGCATTCACCTGGGTAATGGCTGCAGCATCACGGCTATCAAAAATGGCCAGTCAATAGATACGAGCATGGGTTTTGGCCCGTTAAGTGGATTAATGATGGGTACACGTTCCGGAGATATCGATCCATCCGTTATTTTTCACTTAATGGAACATTCCGGATATACTTTAACACAGCTTAGTACACTGCTTAACAAGCAATCAGGGCTTTTGGGGGTGGGTGGCTCCAGCGATATGCGCGACATCAGAAGAATGATAAATGAGGGCAATCCAGAAGCAACTTTGGCAGTTAAACTATATGCTTACCGGATCAGGAAATTTATTGGAGCTTATGCAGCTGTTTTAAATGGCATAGATGCTATTATATTTACTGCAGGTGTTGGTGAAAACGACAGCCAAATGCGCGAAGCAGCATGCGCAGAACTGGAATACCTGGGTATCGAGTTAGATCCGCTAAGTAATTTAGCGTATAAGGGTGAATTAAAAGAAATTAATACTTCAACCGCTAAGGTTAAAATATTGGTTATTCCGACTAATGAAGAATATGAAATTGCCCATCAGTGCTTTGAGCTTCTTGGTTAAGACCTCCGAAGTTTGCGCTATGCCCTTGCGCTTTGCCAACTTCTGGAGTCTGACTGAGCTTAGGACGTCTCCAGAACAGACAAAATATTACCGGCCGGATCCCTGAACCAGGCAATAGCTGGTCCGCCGTTTCCACGCGAAATACCTTTTTGATCGGTTTTGATTGATTCCTGATTATAAATTTCAAACTTCACACCTTTAGCGATCAGTGCATCAACTGTTTGTTCTATATTTTCGACCGGAAAATTAAGCACTGTAAAGGTTGCGGGAACATGATTAGGTTTTGGGTAAAGGAGTATATTCGATGATCCGGATACCGACACCTCAATCACTCCCATTGGGTGATCTTTCACTTCGAGGCCCAATACACCCTGATAGAATTCTTTTGCCTGCTGTACATCATCTACAGAAAATGAGCTGAATGCTTTTGAGTTTTGTAACATAACTTATTATTTATTTGTAAAAAAGAAATGTGAATTTAGCCAGTAGCCTATTGATGATAAATTTTGCTGGAGGCAGATAAAGGCCTCAACGGGATTAATTATTACTCATTTTTCCAGGCACCCAACAAACGCCTTACGACAACAATTTCGGCAATATGATAAGCATTGTGATCTGCAATCTGTAAAGCTTCAGTTAATATACGCTGCCCATCGCCATGCGGTATCTTATCGTATAGGTTGGATGATTCCAAAAATGCTATAAATGCCTGGAGATCATCGTCGATTTGCCTTAATGTGTTACTCCAGGTTGCTTCATCTTTGGGCGCCGGTTCTTTCGGCCAATATCCATCAGGCCATTTTGGCGATTGATGGGTTCCATCCTTACTAAATTCCAGCATATCCCATTGAGCGATTCTGATATGTTCTGCCAGTTGCCAGATACTGTATGGCAAATGATAAGGCCTTTCGCCCAGGAGATTAAAAGGCAGACCGGTTACAGCATCCTTAAACCCTATATGTGCTCCACCTCCGTTTAAAAGCTTTTTTAATTCAGTAACCAATATTGCAGTTTCATTTTCCATAATGCATACCTGTTTATAAAACAACAATACTCATTCTAATCGGTTTGTATAAAAGTTATTTTTGGATGCGGAAGTGTTTATTTTTAACACGCAATTTATTTAATTTGGGGGCATGAAGCTATCTTTCCCCATCCTTAAAGAATATACCTACCTCAATACTGCCAATTCAGGTGTTTTATCCACTAGCTTAGCTGAATGGCGGATGCAACATGATGAAGCGTTTATGGCCTCCGGAAGCGTTTTCAAAATGGAAAGTATGTCTCTTATTACCGATCTTCGAAATAATATCGCAAAACACTTTGGCTCAAAGCCTGAAAATACTTATCTCGTTCAGAATTTTTCGCTGGGCTTCAACATTTTATTAAATGGATTAGACAGGCATCAGCGTTTTTTGATTTTAGAGGAAGAATACCCTTCAGTAAGTTACCCCATCATGAGCATGGGCTTTGATTATCATAGTGTTACGATTGATGAAAAGCTTGAAGAAAATATCCTTAAAGCTGTTGAAAAATTTAAACCAACCATTTTGGCCTTTAGCATGGTACAATATATCAGCGGCCTGAGAATGGATGAAGATTTTATCAAAAAAATAAAAGCTACTTATCCTGATCTTTTATTGGTTGGAGATGGTACTCAGTTTTTAGGTACTACTACCTTTGATTTTGAGAAATCGGGCTTAGATGCGTTAATTGGCAGTGGATATAAATGGCTTTTGGCCGGATACGGAAACGGTTATGTGATGCTATCTGATCAGATGAAAGATGCGATATATGCAAAAAATAAATTGGCAGACCTACCGTCGGCACCATTTTTAAAAGGAAAAGATCATTTATCCATGTGTTTCGAACCCGGGCATTTAGATACCCTAAACTTTGGTACCTTAAACGAAAGTTTAAATGATCTTGGCGCAATGGGTTTCGATTACATTGAAAAAACTACGCAAACGATCAGCAACCAGGCAAGATTAGCATTAAATGCGAGAGGATTAGTCCCCGATTGGATGCTCCGTAGAAAGTATCAGTCTACCATTATGAGTATGATGCTGGATCAAAACATGGTAGATCGACTAGCTGCTGCAAAAATTCTCTGCTCACCAAGGGGAGCAGGTACCCGGATTTCCTTTCATTTTTACAATACGGAAGCAGATTTAAACCAGCTGCTTGCAATTTTGGATGGCAGGAATTAATCAACCTGCCAAATGGCGTCTACAAACAATTGTTTTTGATCAAAAAAGCGTTGAAGGGGTTTAAAACCTGTTTTTGTTGAGAGCTGATCAATATCTGCTAAAGAATACTTTTGTGAGATTTCCATGAAAATATATTCATTTTCGGCAAAATGAATCACATGGTGGCCAATATTTACTACCTGATTTTTTAAACTGATGAGGTAACTTTTACAGGCACCAGATGCCGGATCGTAACTGGCGTAATGTTCAAATTGATCTATGTTGAAATCACCGTCTAGTTCTTTATTGATGCGCTGAAGCAGATTTAGGTTGAAAGATCTGGTAATTCCACCTTTATCATTATAGGCGGCTAAAATCTGTTGCGGATTCTTTTTGAGGTCGAAGCCGATGATGAGCAGATCATCTGGAGAAAGCAATTGCTTAAGCGAAAAACAGAAGCTTTCTGCCTCGGCAACACTCATATTACCGATATTTGCCCCCATAAACAGCACAACTTTTCTGCGGTCAGACAATTCTGTAGCCTTCTGCAGCATATCAAAATAATCGCCGTTTAATCCTGTCATATCCAATGCAGGAAGTTTTTTAGGCAGATTTTCTTCCAGATCAGAAATAACGTGTTCCGAAATATCAATAGGAAAATAGCTGAACTCCATTTGTGCATCCAACAAAGCTTTTAACAAATGGATGGACTTGGTAGCGTCTCCTGCGCCCAATTCAATCAAATCGAAAGCTGTCCCATCCGCAGATATAGCTTGCAAAAGTTGTGCTGACTGGTTTTGGAGGATATCCATCTCCGCATTGGTTAGATAATACTCTTCCATTTCCATAATCTGCTGAAATATGCGGTCGCCGGCAGCATCGTAAAAATACTTGGAAAGCATAAATTTAGGTTCAGATTGTAGTCCTGCTAAGGTTTCCTGAAGAAACTGCGTTTTGTTATCAATTGGTATTTCGATAGTAGTTGTGCTCATATTGATTTTATTTTACCAGGCGTATGCCCGTATATTGCCATCTTAAATGTGGATGAAAGAAGTTTCGATAAGTAATGCGTGAATGATTTTGCGGGGTAGCGACGGAAGCCCCCCGAAGTACTTTTTGATTGACCATAAATTTGCCATTGTATTCTCCTATTGCGCCCGGTGCCTTACTAAAACCAGGATAAGGAAGGTAGGCACTCTCCGTCCACTCCCATCTTTCGCCCCAATTATATTTTTTTGCAGCCACCTCCCATTCAAATTCGGTAGGCAAACGCATGCCTTTCCATCCCGCATAGGCATAAGCTTCATAATAGCTGATATGACTTACCGGTGCACTTAAATCAATTGGTACAAGTCCGCCCAGGGTATAATTAAACCATTCTTCATTGATTAAATGCCAGTACATGGGTGATTTAACGTGATTGTTTTTTACCCAATCCCGACCCTCGGAATGCCAGTAACTAAAATTTTCATACCCACCTGCACGGATAAATTCCAAAAATTCGGCATTGCTTACCAATGTATTACTGATGGCAAAATCTTGCAGATAAACCTGATGTCTGTTGAGTTCGTTATCGAAGCAAAAACCAGTTCCTTCGTGTCCAATTTGATAAACTCCTGCCGGAATATTAATCCAACCTGGTTCATCTTTAATCGTTAAGATTTCTTCTTTGCCTTTAACATAAACCGGAAATAATGGATTATTCCCTAGAATATATTTAATATCGGTTAACAACAATTCCTGGTGCTGCTGCTCGTGATTAAAGCCCAGAACCAACAGTTCCCTAACCTCATCTTTTAAGTTTGTACTTAAAAAATTTACCATAGCGGTATCTACATAAGCCCGGTATTGATAAATTTCACTCACACTTGGACGACTTAAATTGCCTCGATCAGTGCGGATTACCCGATTGCCTACGGTTTCGTAATAACTATTAAATACGAAATTATAATCATCGTTATATATCTGATAATTATCCGAAAATGGCTTTAATATAAAAGTTTCAAAAAACCAGGTGGTGTGTCCTAAATGCCATTTGGGCGGACTCACATCTACAACCGGTTGTACCACGTAGTCTTCAGTTTGTAAAGGTTCACAAACCTGTTCGGAATATTTCCTAATCTGTAAGTATTCTTCTACTAATGTCATTAATTTTTATCGAGGTAGTTTTTAAGGTCTGTAATGCTATTAACATTCAGTTCTTTTGATTGTTTTTGCCGCATCATTAAGGCATATGAATTATTGAAACCGATAGGCTTGAGCCATTTGATTTTAAACTTTTTCTCAAACGCTGCGCTTACATAACGGTATGTTTTTTCTTTATCCTGAGCCATTTCTTTTGCAACTTTTGGATTTGGCTGTAATAAAACCAAAAGGCCTGTGCCGGTGTATTCGGGATAAAAGTCGATCTGATTGTTCAGCAGTGCATCAAAACAGATTTTTGTTCCACCCAATCCGGTTTTAGTGGCGACATCATAAGCGGTATAACCTTTAATCAACATGCTGTAGATTTCGGCTAAAATATATTGCTCTCCGAAAATCTTTGAACCGATCCTTACCGTGCCCTGATGTCCACTTTTGGGCGCTTTATACAAGCCCTTGCTGATCAGGAAGTCCTTAGCCACCCGTTCCGGCTGTTGATGAAGATAATCTGTCCTGTAATTCAGATCAGTCATGATCGAATCCGTAATTTTACCGGCGAGCAGATTTAAAGTTTTTTCCAGATCGGGAAATTGTTTTAAAGCTTCATCGCGAACAATGGGTGCAGCATAATAAGGTGGAAAAATATTCTTATCGTCTTTTAAAATTTTCAGGTCGAAAGCTTTTAAACGTCCGTCGGTAGAGTAACCGCTGATGACATCCAGTTCTTTAGCGTAAGCAGCCTTATACATCACCGCATCGCTGATTACGATGGTATGGATTTTTAAACCGTAAACTGATTTCAGTCCTAAGTCTCCATCCTGCCTGCCCATAAATTCCGGTGTAAATCCAGCGGTTAAAGAAGCTCCATACGCAGAAGGTAAGATATAAAATCCACCTAAAAGCAAAATCACTATAGGAAGGATGTACAAAACCTTCCTCAGCTTCCTAATGTCCATATTTTGAATAAGGGACAGTACTGCATCAAGTATAATTGCCAGTAAAGCGGCAGGAATGGCTCCTGCCAGAATCATATTGGTATTATTGAGCGAAATGCCGCCAAAAATAAATTCGCCCAGGCCACCTGCAGCAATAAACGAGGCCAGCGTGGCTACGCCTACATTAATCACGGTGGCAGTGCGGATACCTGCTAAAATAACCGGCATGGCAAGGGGCAACTCCACTTTTAATAAAACCTGCCTTTTACTCATTCCCATGGCCCTGGCGGCCTCTTTAACGGGCAAATCAATGCCGATAATGCCAGTATAAGTATTCCGGATAATCGGCAGCAAAGCATAAATCAGCAGTGCCACGATAGCTGGTTTGGCACCAATGCCCAAAACAGGAATCATAAAGCCCAATAAGGCAATACTTGGAATGGTTTGCAATACACCAGCAATACCTAGAATCATTCCGGAAAGTTTCCGCTTTCTCGCAATCAGTAAGCCTAATGGTAAACCGATGATGATAGCGAGAATTAACGAAATAAAGGTCAGACCTACATGTTGCAGGGTTTGGCTGAACAATTTATCAGACTGCCCCGACATAAATTGCCACAAGGTTTGATGTTGCTCATTCATGCTGCTGCGCGTTTTGGTACTGGTTAAATCCTTTAGTTAACTGCTCGAAATTGATGGATTTGACTATTTTACCTGCTCCACATACAAAAAGCTCAGACCTATCCTTATTTCGCAATAATTCCATAGCCTCCCAAATACTTAAATCAGCATTGACCGTTTCTTCATGATAAACTATTCCTTCAGGTAAATAATACCAAATATCCTGGATATTAGTGACCTTAAATTCCAGCACCAGCCTTTGTCCGGCAAGGAAATTCTTTACTACATCATTTATGGGATGGTACAATAATTCTTTTGGTGTACCGATCTGAACCACCTCCCCCTTATCCATCAAACAGATCCGGTCTGCGAGTTCAAAAGCTTCCTGAACATCATGTGTTACCATCACAATGGTTTTCCTTTTCAACTCCTCTAACGCTTTAAACTCTTTCTGGATACTGGTCCGCGTAACGTTATCGAGGGCTCCAAATGGCTCATCCATCAATAGTACCGGTGGATCTGTAATTAAGGCACGCGCCAGGCCAACACGTTGTTGCTGTCCGCCACTTAATTCGTGGGGATACATGGCCAGGATGCTTTCAGGAAGATGTAGTTTTTTAATCAGTTCCTGTGTCCGGCTTTTGATTTTTGCCTTATCCCACCTTAATAGTTTTGGCACCAGTGCAATATTACCGGCTATGGTATAATGCGGAAAAAGCCCGATATTCTGCATGACATAGCCTATTCCCCTGCGCAGCACATCAGGATTCTGAGCGATAATATCTTGCTTATTAATCAAAATCTGCCCTGAATCAGGTTCAATCAAACGGTTGACCATTTTTAAAGTAGTGGTTTTACCACAGCCACTCGCGCCCAGTAACACCAATGTTTCTGCTTTGGCCACACTAAAAGAGACTTGCTTTACCGCCTGGGTATCTCCAAATTTCTTGCTTATCTCTTTTAATTCGATCATATTATTTATCGAGTTTCATAAATAAATTATTCAGCGATTCGGTATAGGTAGGATGAGCAAAAACACAATACCTGATCCTATCATAAGTAATACCGCCTTCCATCGCCATTTGTAATACAGACATAATCTCCCCACCTTCTGACGCCAGAATAGCCGCTCCCAAAATCTTTTTCGTATCCGGATCTACAACCGCCTTCATTAAGCCCAAAGTTTCGTTGGTTTCAATGCCGCGTGCCACCTGCGACATCGGAATCATGGCAACTTTGTAATTCAATTTCTTTTCTCTCGCTTCCTTTTCCGAGATACCGATCCTGCCGAGTTGTGGATCAGTAAACATGCAATACGGCACTGGACGGTCCTCAATAGAATATGTTGTCCTTTCTATCAAGTTACGGTAAACAATAGTATAATCGTTATAGGCAATATGCGTAAAAGCAGGACCACCTTTTACATCTCCTAAGGCATAAATTCCCTTAATATTGGTTTCCAGTTTTTCATTCACCACCACATGGCCCTTATCATCCAATTTGACGCCACATTTTTCAAGTCCTAATGCAGCGGTTTGCGGTATCCGCCCTGCTGCAATAAGGATATGGCTTGCCGCAATGTTCTTTTTGGCTTTACCTGAATGAAGTGAAATATGGAGCTGTTTTTTATCCTGACTGATTTTATCAAACTCCACATCTGTAACGATAGCTATCTTTTCGTCAGTTAAGATTTCAGTTAGCGCTGAGGAAACATCTTCATCTTCCTTAGCCAATATACCCTTCGACTTTTCCAAAATGGTAACTTTACTGCCGAAGCGGTTAAACATTTGCCCAAACTCCAACCCGATATAGTTGCCACCTATGACCACTAAATGCTCCGGAATGTTTTCTATGTCTAAAATTGTTGTTGAGGTAAGATAATCTATTTGATCCAATCCTGTTATATCAGGAATGGCCGTTTTCGCACCGGTATTAATAAAAATCCAATCGCCGGTGATTTTTTCTTCACCACCGTTGTTAAGGGCAATGGTCAATTCTTTTTCAGCGCTGAACTTTGCCGTTCCAAAAATAAGCCTGAGTCCTTTGGTTTCGTTAATCCCTTTTTCTGATGACGACCTAAACTGATCTACAATATCATCTTTACGCCGAATGATCTTCTTGAAATCAATTTTAACATCACCAATTTCGACACCTAATTCGGAAGCCTTTTTGGCCTGGTACACGGCCTTCGCAGAAGCAATCATCGCCTTGGTTGGTGTACAGCCATCGTTGATACAGGTACCGCCAACAAATCTCTTTTCAATAAGCACTGTTTTTTTACCAGCCTCAGCAAGTTTTTTAGCTAACGGTACACCGGCTTGTCCCGCTCCAATAATTATCGCGTCATAATGTTTCATCAATGGGTTTTGTTTTGTTGTATTAGTAACCTGAATTAGTAGGTCAATGTTTGAGCAGGAGCGATTTATTTTTGGTTGGACTATCTCAGTTTATTTAAAAAAGTTACAAACTATATTCGAAAATCCGCGTTAGATCATTATAAACAATTGAATTGAGAACGTAAATCCCTAACTCATGCAAACGCAAACAACAGAAAATACGAACCTTACCGTTTTTATCCAGGATGATACTTCTATTGAAGATAAAAGGGAAATTTTATTAAACGGTTTATTGGATGATCTGAATAGCCAAACGGAATCTTTTAATTAAACTGGAAAATAGTAATCTTTAACTTATTCTTATGTTAAGGTAGGCGCATATACTTATAAGTGTTTCAGGCATTTCTCAAAACCAGTTAAGAATATTAAATCAAGAGATCTTATCAAGATAGATCACGCTATTCAACAGCGTTTCATTAGAGATGATGGGAACTTATAGTTTAGTCTATAAAAGCATATTTTAAGACGAGAAGAAAATGACATATACCTTTTTATGTATGTAGTAAGCGATTCAATCCATTTTCAATTTTGCTTGCGTGATTTCATATCATTACGTAAAACAAAGAAACTGTAACAGAAACCATATTTCCAATTAAATTATAGCTATTAACTTTTCTACTTCGTCTACTCTATCATCATGCTTTAACTTTGTTGCTAACTTTAACGCACTAAAAAAATTAATGCATGAGGTATACCATTGAACGTAAAAATTGTCAAAAATAGGCGTTCGATGAATCCTTTGCTGATTGATTATATGTCTATTTCTGACTTTTTATAATATTGCTGCGCTATTCTTTGCTTCATTAATACTGAAATAAACATACTTGTTTCAGTATTAATGAAACAGTTCTATTTTTCAAAAGAGGATTTGGAAATATTAATTTCGGCGGATTAATTAAATAATGAAAAATTAAGGGAATGTAAGGATCTCTAAAGATGAAATTGAGATTAAAATAACTCTTCAAAAAGAAAAGGGCAAACAAATGAATGCTTACCCTTTTCAAATCTAAATTAACGCTCTCGCGACAAAAGTATAAATTCTTTTGAAATCCTTATGTACAAAATTAGTTACAAAAGGCTTAAAATTAGTGCAAAATCTGCTGTGCCCGCCTAAGGTTATCTGTTGCTTGCAAAATCTTATCTTTCAATTTTGGATTATAATCAGGATGGTTTTTTAAGAAATCTTGTACAATTGAATTTGCCTCTTTGTTGTTATAAGTAGAAAAGGTGGCTGCTAACCACGATTGCGGGAAAAATATATCTCCTGTTTTCTGTATTTCCGACAGTAAAGTCAAACTTTCTTTCAGATACCGAACAGATGTTTTTTGTCTGATCGGATGATGCAAATAAGATAATGCCGTTATTACCCAGGCTTCTTTCTGGCGATTTTTTCGTTCTTTTAAACCCTTAAAAAAAAGATCCCTCTCTTTAACATCCAAAGATAGTGCAGGCATTAGATACATCAGCCTGGTTTTACGGTCTTCGTTTTTGGTACGTGCTAACTGCTCTTTTAAGATAGTGTTTGCCGTATCTGTTTTAAGGGCCAGCGTCAAAGCAAGTGCGCTATAATCATCTTCTAACAATTTAACACCCTCCGGTGCGGTTTGCCTGAGCCAGACATCATACATTCTTTCTCCAGCTTCGGCACTCTGAAAAACATTCTGATAAGCATTGAACAAAATTTTCTTGTTGTTTGGCATTTGCTGCTGCTCCATCGCGCTCCATATGGTTTTCTCCGTGCTTTCGTGCATGGCGTTCCGTACGTCGCCGTTAAGAAAAGTCCAGTAAATATTGGCAAGGTAGCCGGTAATCAGCCGAAGATTCATTTCATTTTTCTCTACTGTAAGTCCCTGCAAAAATATCCCTAAAAGTTCTTCTGGTTTATCGCCTTTGCCCGAAAGCATATTTTCATAGGCATTGATATAGGCCGATGCCCGTTCCAAAGGATCGGTAAGATGATAAAGATTGGCCATCATTTCTTTTTCAATCGGGAAAAGACCATATCCTGCACCATTTGCATTAAATAAAATATACTGTGGTTTAGGCAGGCCTTTCGCCTCCATTAGATCTGTTTGAGCAGTTTTGGCATTTACCACCAAAATTTTACTATAGGCCGGATAAACCAGCTTCACCGTAAAAGATTGCGGCCATACCCTGGACTGTCCTAATTCACTTTTTTGGCTCATGCGAAAATGACTTATTTTATCTTTATCGTATTCGATATGATAGCCAAAAATTGGTCTTCCAGGTTCATTTACCCAAACTTTATTCCAGCTCAAAAGATCATTTTGACTGTATTTGCTTAAAATCGCAATCAAATCATTCCAGGTAGCATTACCATAACTGTATTTTTTCAAATATTCCCTTATGCCTTTTTGAAAATTATCTTTGCCCATTAGTAACTCCAGCTGGCGCATCATGATCGGGGCTTTGTGGTAAATAATATTTCCATACATGGATCCGGCTTCCTGTAAATTATCCAGTTGCTGGCGAATGGGATTAGCGCCCAAAGTCCTGTCTACGCCATAAGCTGCCGGATAGTGATCTTGTAAAAATTTAAGATCGAAAGTGTTTTTACCCATCAACTTTTCGGTAACCTTGTCGGCCATGAAATTGGCAAAAACCTCTTTCATCCAAACATCATTAAACCATTTCATCGTAACCAGATCGCCAAACCACATATGCGCCGTTTCATGCGAAATGAGATTAGATCGCGAAATAAACTGATCTTTAGTTGCCCCCTGGTCTAAAAATAATGAAGATGCTTTATACTGCACCTCACCAGGATGTTCCATACCCCCAAACTGAAAATCAGGAATGCTCACAAAGCCAATTTTCTGAAAGGGATATTTGATCGCTGTCCAGTCTTCCAAAAAAGCAATGGCATCGCGATGCGCTATAAAAACGGAGTCGACGCTGAACCGAATCTTCGCCGAATCGGTTTCGCGGTGCAAAAATTCCATACTGTTATTGTTCATTTTCCGATTAACCAGGGTGTATTTACCTGCCGTAAACGAGAATAGATAAGTAGGCAATTTATCCGAACGATTAAAGTGATAAGTGGTTGCGGCATCTTTTACCAACGAATCTTTTTTTGATGCATTAGCCATTACTTTCCAATCAGTTGGAACGGTTAATGAAAGTAAAAAGTTAGCCTTTAAATCAGGTTGATCAAAACAGGGAAATACCGTTCTGGCATGATCAGGAACAAAAAGGGCATACAAAAAATCTTTATTTCTGTTCAGTGATTCGCTGTCAGCAATGAATCCGATTTCGATATGGTTATTGCCAATCTTTAGATACTCCTGCTTAATTAAGATATGTTCTGCTCTGAAATTGACCGGTATGTTTTTTCCATTGACCGATATCTGTTTGATATGATCTTCATTTTGCTTAAAGTCCACCTGCAGGTTAATCAATTTATTAAGCTTAAAATCAATATTTTCAGTTGATTGAATCGGAGCGGTTTGTTCGGCTGGAATACTGAAGTGAAGCTTATATTCAATGTTACTTAATGCAGCGCTTCTGGCATTTGCCAGCGTGAGGGAGACACCAGGCTCTACAGCTACTGTTTCCGGATGCTGCTGTGCAAAGCAGGTTGCAGTCCATATTTGTAAAATGCAGAAATATTTGATTATTGTATTCATTTTATAAAATTTATTCTCCGTTTATCATTTGTATAATCGTACCATAACTCATCCAAACCATGGTTATTACTACTGCCAAACCTGTTAAGGTTAACCATAACGGTTGTTTATACTGGGCAATAATTTTTGATTTATATGCTGCAATAAGCATAACGCCCAATGCAATAGGTAAAATAAAACCATTTATGGCCCCAACGGTAAGCAATGTTTTGACCGGTTTACCGATCAGGATAAAAATTACACAGGAGATTGATATAAAAGCGATGATAATCTCTCTGTTAAACTTTAATATCAGGGGATGAAAACTTTTGATAAAAGAGATGGAAGTATAAGCCGAACCCACGACAGAAGAAATTCCCGCAGCCCAAATCACCACCCCGAAAATTTTATAGCCTATTTCGCCACTGGCCAATTTAAAAACTGAAGCAGCTGGATTGGCCGGATCTAAAGTAAAACCTTTACTTACCACGCCCAATGCAGCAATAAACAACAATAAGCGCATAATGGATGCCAGTCCGATGGCACTTAACGCACCTTTGTTTACCGCACCTAAATTTTGTATACCGGTTTGTCTGGCATCCAATAAACGATGAGCGCCCGAAAAAGTGATATAACCACCGACGGTTCCACCAACTATAGTTAATACCGCGGTAAAACTAAACTGTGTAGGGTTTACCGCCCTCAATGCTGCTTCTGCCAATGGTGGCGAACTGGTGTAAGCAATAATTAAAGCAAGTACAATTTTGATCAGTCCCATGGCTTTGGCAAAAACATCCATTGCTTTACCAGCTTCCTTATAAATAAAGATTCCTATGGCCATAATCGCGCTTATTACAGCACCCTGTTCTACACTGATGCCAAATAACACATTTAGTCCTAAGCCAGCGCCGGCAATGTTGCCAATGTTAAAGGCCAAACCACCTAAAAAAACCAAAAAAGAAATAAAATAACCCAAACCAGGAAACACCTTATTGGCAATATCCTGTGCAGGTTTATCGGCCACGGCAATAATCCGCCAGATATTTAATTGTGCAATGGCATCTAATATTATGGATAGTAAGATGACGAAGGCAAAACTTGCCCCGAGCTGCTGGGTAAAAACAGCTGTCTGCGTTAAAAACCCCGGACCAATGGCTGACGAAGCCATCAGAAAAGCGGCACCTAAAAGTACACTCCAATTGTATTTTGGTTTCATATTGCTGGTGCTTTAATGATAATACCTTCTTTTTTTAGCCTTCCGGCTATTAATTTAGCAAACGCTACAGCATGTTCACCGTCGCCATGCAAACAGATTGTTTCAGCCCTTAATGGAATACGGTTCCCATTTACACTTTTTACCTCCTGTTTTAAAGCAAATCCCAGTACCTGATTAACAGCATCATCGTCATTGTTGATTAAAGCATGTTTTGCAGAGCGTGGAGTAAGTAAACCATCGTCCTGATAGCTACGGTCGGCAAAAACTTCTGAAGCGGTCACAATTCCTAATTTTTCAGCCTCTTCTATCATCTTACTCCCTGCCAAAGCATATAAAATTAAACCAGGATCGAAGTCTGATACAGCCTGTATAATTGCTTTTGCCAAAGGAGCATCCTTAGCGGCCATGTTATATAATGCTCCATGTGCTTTAACATGATGTAATTTACTGCCGGCAGCTTTTACAAAAGCACTTAAGGCACCAATTTGGTATAAGGTAAGCTGATAGGCTTCATTCGGACTTATCTTCATCTCTCTACGGCCAAATCCCTGTAAATCCGGCAAACCAGGATGCGCACCTATGGCTACTCCCTTTTTTATAGCCAAATTTACGGTTTGCTGCATTACAGCCGGATCGCCTGCATGGAAACCGCAGGCGATATTTGCTGATGAAATATAATCCATCAATTTTTCATCATTTGGCATGAGATAACTTCCAAAAGCTTCACCCATATCACAATTAAGATCGATCATTTTCATATGTCAGTATATTTAAGGTTTATTGCCTTGCTAATCAATAACAAATCATGTTCACGTTCAAGATAAAGTTCTTCCGCCTCATCTCTTGAGATTTCAGAAAACTGAATACTATCGCCAGGCTTGAGTTGTGCACACAAAGGTAAATCTACTGCTGCAACGTGACCAATACGCGGGTAACCACCCGTTGTCTGGCAATCGGCCATGAGTATAACCAAATCGCCACTTCCTGTTACCTGGATAGTTCCCGGGCTTACTGCCGTGCTGAGTAACTCTTGTTTAACTTTTCTGACCAAAGGCTTTCCGGTTAACTGGTAACCCATACGATTACTCCTCAAACCGATAGTATAGCTATGGGTTAAAAAGGATAGAATGGATGCTGCGTCGAACCAACCAATTTCATTGGCCGGCACAACTCTTATCTTTTTCCTTTTCTCCGGCAGTAAACTATCGCGCAAAATGCTCCAATTTGGGTAGGTTAATGATCTTCCGATCAGTTGATTCAAAATTTTATTTGATAGCTGGTTAATGTCAGCTCCGCTAACCAGGACATCACCTTTTTGCAATGTCCTCCCATTAAAGCCTCCGAAACCAGCGGTTAGGTAAGTGCTTTTGCTTTCCATTACGTCAGGCACCTGCCATCCGCCGGCAATAGCCAGATAGGTACGTACCCCATTTGGATTATTGACCAGTTTGATCACGGAACCTGCCGAAAAAAACAATGGCTTTTCTGCAGGTATCAATTCATCATTATAAACTAGAAAGGCACCATCACCAGAATAAGAAATCAGAACCGGTGTTTCAGCTTTGAACGCCGCATCAGCATAGGTAAATTCGATCGTAGCACAATGATCATCATTGCCAACGGCTTTATTGGCTAAACGGTGAGCCAATTCATCCATCGCACCAGAAACAGGCACAGCTTGAGAAAGAAACCGGTATCTCCCCATATCCTGAACAGTACTTAACAAACCGGGCTTGATGATGCTGATTTTCATATCCCTATTTCAAGTAAAGTATTAAACTCGGCCTGATCAATGGCTTTAAAGGTAACCCGATCGCCACCCTTCAAAAGAGACGGCTGTGCGCGGTTTACATCAAACATCTTTAATGGTGTTCTGCCGATAATCTGCCACCCACCAGGTGTTTCCATGGGGTAAATACCAGTTTGGTTGCCTGCAATACCAACAGATCCGGCAGGAATTTTAGCTGTAGGAACGTTTTTTCTAGGGGTAGATAATCTGTCGTCCATGCCTCCCATGTAGGCGAAACCGGGCACAAACCCGATCATAAAAATGGTGTAATGCCCACCCGTATGTATATCAATTACCTCAGTTTCGGTAAGATGATTGGCCAATGCTACAGTTGTAAGATCCGGACCAAAATGACCTCCGTAACAAACCGGGATAACCAGTTCATTTGCAACTTGAGCCGCTTTTTTTGTTTGTGTGGGTACAATGTTATTTAAATATGCTGATACCTTTTCGAAACCAACCTCCCCGGGAAGATCGGATGACATCACCATTAATGGATCATAAAAAACAGTTAAGGTAGTATAAGCCGGAACTGTGGAAATCAGTCCGGAAAAAGGATTTTCTAAAAGCAACTGATTAAAATCGGTAATCAGATCCAACAAATCAATGTCGATTGTCGTTCCAAATGTTATCGTAACCGATTTTTCGCTCAACCCATAAATTTTTAATGGAATGTTTGTTCCAGAACAGCTTTCCTCCTTAATCATACAAAACGGAAAGACTTATTCATAAATAATCTTCATCATATGAGCCTGACAACTAAAATGCCGCCATAAAAATGGCTATATATTATCAAAATCACAAAGATTTTGTCAATTGGATATTTAAAATTGGTTTATTGCCAACAAAATAATCATTAGAGTTTAATTATTAAAGTATTTTTTGGTCGGTTAAAGACTTTTTATCAATTGCAGCAATTCATTTTGCTCATCAGCTTCTAATTCAATCACGCCATTAAACACCTCAAAAATTTCATCATGCTGGTTGGCACGCATTAAAAGATCAATCAGTCGTACAATGGTTTTCTTCTGATCGGTATTTAAACTACCAAACAATTTAGGTTCTATTTCATACAAAGCTTTAATTAAATCAACCAGTGCGGGCTTTCTCATTTCTTTTTCTCTTTCGCTGGCGTAAACCGGGAATATTCCATCCTGCTCATAACTTTGAATCAAATTATTGGCATATTCTTTCAAAAATGGTTTACGCTTACCTTTAAGATATTCGGTTAGTGCCTTAATCAAAAACCTATATTCTGCCGACGATTTGGCCGCACCAAATATGGCTACCTGCCCTTCATTTTCGAAACTTTTAAAATCGAAATCACGAAAAAAATCACTGTCGATATATACACTGTGGAAATAATCGTCGCTTTTTTTGTTTAAAGTAGTGTAATCTTTATAAATTTCTTCTCCACCGGCCAGAAAATAGTATTTTGAAAGTTCTTTGTGCAGATTTTCTTTCCAGTGAACATATTTGATCTTAAAAGTAACCGCTGTATCCGGATAAAAAAGCTTAAACTCTTCCATGCTTTTGATATTACTGCTAAAATCTAATGCTTCGCCATTTACAATAACCGAGTAATTTTTGTGTTGATTTAATTCTATAAACCAACAGAATTCGTTGATCAGAAAAGGGAGCACAATGGTTTCTATATCCTGCTGGCTGATCTTCAGATTGGTAAAAGACACAGTTGTTCCTGTTTCACCTGTAGGGCTCGGAGTGGTGGAAAAATCAGAGGTATAACTATTTAACCCGCCTGTATTAATGCGGATTTCTCCATTGCGAAAGCCTTGTTCTGACTGGTAGGTAGTATGCCAAACGGCATCGTGTGCAAAGGTAAAAAAGGTCAGCCTACCTACTCCATTACGTCCGTGCATTTTGGAAGTATGCTTTGGCGCCACAATCTGAATGGCTTTTTCAGATTCAAAGAATGGATCGAATTTTTGCTGCAGGCGGTCGAAATTAATTCCATAACCGTTGTCGGCAATCGTTAAATGGGTTAGAAGTCCTAATGGATTGGCCTCATAATCTAAACAGATAGTATTTGCATTGGCATCAAAACCATTCCAAATGTATTCGGCAATAGCCTGCCTTTCATTATAGTTTTTAAGTACTTTTTGTATTCCCTTTGAAGTGATATTAACCTTTACCGACATATTTACTAATATAATTAGCAAATATATTATAAAATTCGATCATTAGTCTTATCATTTTGAAAAGCACCAGGAAATTACATTAAAGCATGTGTAAAATAATTGGCCACGGAAACACATAAATCACGGAGGAGATTAAAATTTTTCCGTGTTTTTCGTGCCTCC
This sequence comes from uncultured Pedobacter sp., assembly GCF_913776295.1. Classification (GTDB taxonomy): domain Bacteria; phylum Bacteroidota; class Bacteroidia; order Sphingobacteriales; family Sphingobacteriaceae; genus Pedobacter. The sequence continues at coordinate 35,375 of NZ_CAJYOJ010000008.1, read as the reverse complement.
GTGGCAAACATAATGCTCAGTCATACGTAGAAAGATGAAGGTGATTTTAAAAAAAACCTTATAATTTTTGAAAGCGCCTGGGAAATTTCTTTTAACGCATGTGTAGATAATTGGCCACGGAAACACAGAAATCACGGAGGAGGTTAAAGTTTTTCCGTGTTTTTCGTGCCTCCGTGGCAAACATAATGCTTAGGAGTGAGTAGAAAGATGAAAAATAATCTGAGGAGCAATTATCTTCAACCGAACAGATCGCTGCTGAGGTAGCGGTCTCCCCGATCGCAGGCGATAAAAACAATGGTACCTTTATCTAATTCGCTGGCGAGCTTTAAAGCAGCTGCACAAGCACCACCCGAACTCATACCAGCAAATAAGCCTTCTTCTTTAGCCATTCTCCTGGCCATTAAGGTAGCTTCTTCCTGTGCGATATCCATCACCCGATCTACCCTTTTTGGATCAAATATTTTAGGCAGATATTCTTCCGGCCAACGCCTGATCCCCGGAATGGATGAACCCTCGGTAGGTTGACAGCCTACAATCTGAATATCAGCATTTTTCTCTTTAAAAAACCTCGAACAGCCCATAATCGTTCCGGTTGTTCCCATCGAACTTACAAAATGTGTAATCTGCCCTTCAGTATCTCGCCATATCTCTGGCCCGGTTGTTTTATAGTGGGCCAGATAATTATCCTGATTGGAAAATTGATTTAACAGATAATATCCTTTTGAAACACCTTTTTCTTCCGCATAATCCCTACACGCTTCTATACTTTCCAACAAGGTTACCTTTGCACCAAAGGCTTCCATGGTTACTTTCCGTTCGCGTGTAGAGTTGGCCGGCATAACCAATTCAATATCCAACTGATACAAACTTGCAATCATGGCTAATGCGATTCCGGTATTGCCACTTGTAGCCTCCACCAATTTAGTACCCGGCGTAACCTCGCCCCGTTCAATTGCACTTCTGATCATATTGAGCGAAGCCCTGTCTTTAACACTACCCCCCGGATTATTACCTTCTAATTTAGCAAACACACGTACGCCGCGGTTTACATTCAACTTTTGAAGTTCGGCCATCGGCGTGTTTCCGATCAAATCGATTATTCCTGCCATATTTTACTGTATTAATGGGTTTCTTTATAATTTCTTATGGTAATAACGGGCGAATGATAAGCGGTGGAAAATGCAGGGATACTTTCGGTAAGCCATACGTTTCCTCCGATGATACTATCGTGCCCGATAACGGTTTCGCCACCCAATATGGTTGCGCCAGAATAGATCACCACCCTGTCTTCTACCGTAGGATGGCGTTTACTGCCTGCCAGTGTTTTTTTAACACTCAATGCACCAAGCGTTACCCCCTGATAAAGTTTAACGTAACGGCCTATGGTGCTGGTTTCGCCGATAACAATTCCTGTTCCGTGGTCGATATAAAAATACTCGCCTATACTGGCAGCCGGGTGAATATCAATACCTGTTTTAGAATGTGCATATTCGGTCAATATCCTCGGAACAAGTGGTATTCCGAAATCGTAAAGCGTATGAGCAATTCTATAAAAACAGATGGCATAAAAACCCGGATAGGTCCGAATCACCTCAAACCTGCTCTGCGCCGCCGGGTCCCCTTCGTAAATAGCCACAATATCGGTATTTAAGATACGATAAAGTTCCGGTAAGCTTTCGAAAAACTGACCGGCTGCATTTTTGCACATACTATTTTTAAGCTGGCAACTTGCCGATATGATATCATAAAGCTCGAGTTCCAAAACCGCTACATACTCCTTTATTTCGGCAACGGTTGAAAACATCCTGACAGAATTTTCCGGAAAAAGTACCTGAATAAGCTTCTCTGCCCAATGGGATATGACTGCATTGGGTGGAATGTTTTGTTGTTCAAGAGGGTTCTTGAAAATTTGTTCAAAAAAATGGTCTTCCATAACTGCTGGCCGATCTGCTCATCGACTAAATATATAGATTTAATCGCTAAATGTAGGTTTTGTTTTTTTAAACTGAAACTACCAGAAAGATTTTCTAAATAAAAATGGCGGGAAAATAACAAAATAGTCCGAAGTGCTTAGTCTGGAGTCCCGAGTATTTTATCCGTTCATGCTTTGGGAGAGTGCGTTCGATCTTGTTGTCATTTATGCTAACGATTTAACTGAGATTAATCCAGATCAAAGACCCTGAAACACCCGTCCGACCGGCCGGGCGGAAGTTCAGGGTGACGGCTTCCCTGGAATATGAAAAACGTACTGTTGAAATAAGAAATCTTTACTGTTGGACTGAATTTCCCTAAAGACACATAGCGGAGATTTCTATAAAATAGTAACCTCCGCTATGGCAGAAAAAATTATTTAGAAATTGCTATTGCTTCTGTTCGGATAAGAAAGAAACTAAGGAAGCCAGCTCTTCATAAGACAATGAATTGGCCAAACCTTCGGGCATCATCGAAGTTTCCATTTCTTTTCTCGACAGGATATCTCCGGTTTTGATGGTAAAAACTTCCCCTGCAATGTTACGAAGCACCACTTTAGCGGCAGTTTCTTCCGTAATAAAGCCCATAAAGGTACGGTCGCCTTTTGCGGTAATCATTACCGAAGCAAATCCCTGCGAAATGGAAGCATTAGGTTTTAAAATTGATTCTGCAATCTGCTCACGGTTCATTATGGAACCAATCTGCCCCATGAACGGACCTTTCATTTTTTCGCTCTTACTTAAACTATGGCAGGCTATACAACCCTGGCTATTAAAAATATTTTTTCCTTTTAGCGGATCGCCCTGTAATTTATTGATTGCCAACAAAACATCTTCAATAGATGATTTACCTACCTGGCCTTTTTTGTTCTTGATTTTATTCAGATCAATTTTTGGCTCTTCAACCGCTGCAACTTTTTCTTCTACATTAAATTCAGCAATATCCATCCTTTGGCGCTCATTTAAATCGACATAAAATTGTTTACCCTTCGCTCCTGCTTTGGCAGCCTCTTCTTTTATAAACTTCTCGATAACAGGAGAACCTTCCCAGGCCACGGCTTTAAAATATGGACCATGAGAATCGGGACGTGTACCCCACCACCAGCTGGCATCATAAGCAATTTCCTTTTTATACAAACGGCCTAAGGTAACCATAATCTGCTCTTTCAATTTCTCATCTGACGCCTGCTTGTAAGTTGCAATCAATCCGTTAACTACTTTTTCACTGTGCAGATAGCGTAAAGCCCAAAGGGCAAGCGTAGCATTTTCGCCTTTAACCGCAGCAAGCAAAGCATCTTCCGCCCGAAGATCAACCAATGCCCTAACCGCTAAATGCGGCAAGATAATGGCCGAATTTGGTGTTGCATGAGGGCCCTCAGTTCCTTTTGCAGGCGACTTAAATGAAGCAGGAACTTTTGTTTGTAAAAGTACATTGGCTACTTCGACCCTGCCCAAACGGTTTAAGCCAATGATAGAAGCCGCCTGAACGCGAAGATCAGCATCTTTTAATCCCTCTAAGAATGGCTCAACCGGTACTTTATCTAAATAAGTTTTACGGTCGGCCAATGCTTTCAACGCAAATTCTTTCATTGCTTTATCTTTCGTCAATTCGATCAAAGTAGCTATGCCATTTTCTTTGGTTAACTGTGCATAGGTAAACATACCTGCTATACGTACATCAAGTGCTAAACCCTGATCAGAAGCCACTTTTAAAGCTGATGAAACCGCTTGTTTATTGTTACGCGAAATCAATTCTTGCGAAGCTGCCAACCGGCCAACTGCACTATTTGATTTCAGTAGCTCGGTTAGTTTTTTAACAGAGGCTTTTTTAACGTCCGGAAAAGCTTTGTAAGTCCAGTTGTTTGGTACTGCGCGCACAACGTAGCCTTTATTCGGGCTGCCTGAATAACCTGCGCCATCCCAGGCCGAAAGGTATAACCTTCCCGATCCGTCTACATCAAGGTCTGTAATTTGCGGCAGCTTAATAAATTCTTCGTCTTTTTGTGTAAAGGTTGGGCCATCGGCAGTAACTCTGTGGATATATAGCATGCTTCTGCCCCAATCAGCCATCATGGGCACATGGTTATATTGCTCAGGCCAGTTGGGTTCATCCATAAACAATGCCCCCGTTCCTGATCCACCGCCTAAATCGGCTAATGCCGGAATAATTTCTTCGGTAAAATTCTGGAATAAAACCGGATAACCGTATTCGCCAGATTGTATGTGGTGCGAGAAACGGACATTCCAGCCTCCGCCATCATTGGTATTTTCTCTGGTAAAAACATTCATATAAGGATCTATCGCTACATCGTAAACATTACGGGTGCCGTGGGTATATACTTCCATTTCCGTTCCATCCGGACGAACGCGCAAAATTCCTCCGCCCAGCATGGTAAGCTTCTTACCCGAACGGTCTACCGCATCGTGAAATCCAAAATCTCCTACAGAGATATAAATCCAACCGTCGATCCCCATCCTGATACCATTGGTGGCATGATCGGTACCACGCTCACGGATGTATTTGGCATTACTGATATGCTCAATAAGTGGCTTTTCGGGTCCATCGGCCTTTCCATCGCCATCTTTATCTTCAAAAACAACCAGACTCATACCTGTAGCCTGTTTTGTTTCTTTCGAAAAAGTGGTGTGTAATACATAAACCTGACTACCCTGTACGATGATTCCACGTGGATTATCTACTTCGGCAAAATCTACATGTTCGTCCATTTTACCATCATTATCCTTATCAATCAATTTAAGGATATGCCCTTTACCAGGATCTTTACCTAAAGATCCAATCATATCCACACCCACGAACACTTCGCCCGTTGGCGCTACAGCTAAACAGGCCGGACTTGGTGTAACATCGGGTCCGGCGAAATTTGTGATTGTTAATCCAGGGGGAGATACCTGCTGTAATTGTGGTTCGCTAAAAAAGTTTCTTAATCCAAAAAAAATCAGGGTGAAAGAAATTAAGCTTAAAGAAAATTTAATCATTGGTGTGTTGTTAATTCTGGTTAATTTGTGCTGGGTAAACTTACATAAAATATAAATTCGCTATTGCCACAATTTTGTGCGGTTTAACGCGATTTATCTATCAAAATGGTTAAAATCTAGGCAGTTTATCGTCATAATAATTGAAATGCTTCTTTTTTCATTTGAAAACTCTTAAAAACACTAAAATGGTAGGTTATGTCCATCAAAAAACACTTAACTAAATAGGTTGGCACCCATCCGAAATAAAACTTGTTTATCAAAATCATGTTTAGGTAAATTATTTAAAAAAGGTACTCGTTTTTAGCAACATATTTATTATATTTACTTCAATCAATATTCATAAAATCAGTACGTTATGAAAAATATTTTCTATTTTTTCCTGACTGCGCTGATCTCCTCCATTGCGCTGTTAACAACAAGAGATTCTTTCGAACCCGAGTTAGTATATAGCACAGTGGTTTTAATATGGATTCTGTACATCTGGTACCATATTTATGCTGCTGATAAGAGGAATTACAGTGAGTAAAATCAATTGGTCAAAATTTAAAAGCGCTGTCTGAGATCTTCGGGCAAAGAAACTTCGTGTGTCTGAATTTTACAACTGATCAGCTAGCCACCAAACTTAAATGAGCATTCCATTTGGCCGGTTAGCCAGTCTTATCAAACCAGGATCGACAGGGAACGATAATGAACGTGTTCTTTTTTTATTTTAATAAATCGAGGATGATTTTTTTGAATCTGTTACTATTCAAAAATGACTAACGGACCCATAACCGATACCGTTAACATAAACTTAACACGCTGTACATTTCTTCGGGAAGCAGATCTTTATATCTTTAGCAATATGTACTGGTACGAAGAAGAAGTAAAACAGCTGGAAAGAGCGCATCGCTTAGACCGGGAACATCCTGGTGTTATCTTTTATGGCAGCTCATCTATCCGCTTATGGAACAGCCTCGAAGATGACTTCGATTATATGAAAGTGACTAATTTAGGTTTTGGAGGCTCTACCTTAGCAGCCTGCGTATGGTTTTTTGAGCGGATTATGATAAATTATAAGCCAAAAGCACTTGTGGTGTATGCAGGCGATAACGACCTTGGCGACGGCAGAAACCCGGAGGAAATATTTATTTTTTTTCAACAATTGATGGTTAAGGTAAACCAACGGTTCGGTCTGTTGCCCTGTTATTTTATATCTTTAAAACCCAGTATTACACGCTGGCAAATGGCCGATCAGTTCAGATACACCAACAACCTGATTGAAAGCGAAATTATTAAACTCGATGGGCATTGGAAATTTATAGATGTTTTTAAGAAAATGCTTGACAAAGACGGACAGCCAAACCCTCTATTTTATGACCATGACGGTCTTCATCTCAGCGAAGAAGGCTATCGATTATGGGCCAATACCGTTAAAGAGAAGTTGGATTAATTATCATACTTGATTAACATTCCGGTAACATAGATGCGCTAATTTTCGACAAAACAATTAACGCCATGAATAGGGAGTATCACAAATGGTTTAGCCAGCATCTTCAGCGAGACATGGAGCTTCTTGTTTTCGGCTATGCTGGCAGGGCGGTGATCTTCTTCCCTACCCGTATGGCCCGATTCTATGATTACGAAAACTGGGGAATTATCGCTTCACTAGCTGAACAGATCGAAAACGGTGAACTTCAAATTTTCTGTGTGGACAGTATAGATGGAGAGAGTTTTTATAACCACGACGTGTTTCCGTCAGTACGCATCAAGAGGCACTTACAATACGAAAAATACCTTATTGAAGAGGTATTATCACTCATTTACAATAAAAACCATGGAAATTATATCGAGACTGCCGGCTGTAGCATGGGCGCTTATCATGCCATAAACCTGGCAATGAAATATCCTTGGTTATTTAAAAAAGCTGTAGGCATTAGCGGCCGATACGACCTGACCAATAATATAGGCGATTTCAGGGACCTTCTAAACGGATTTCATAGCGAAGAGGTTTATTTTAATATGCCTGCTCAATATATGGCGAACCTAAGCGATGACCAGTTATTAGCAGATGTCAGAAATATGGAAATTATCCTTGCTGTAGGCGAAACGGATCCTTTTTTAAGCGAAAATCAACACCTCAGCAATTTGCTGTGGAAAAAAGGTATTCCCAATCAGTTTCATACCTGGGAGAGTAACGCCCACAGACCGCACTATTGGCGAAAAATGGCGCCCTTGTATCTGTAATAATTTTTCGGTGGATCTCTTGCTAGTTCACTGCCAGGCTGAAATATTGTTTAAAATGGATGGTATCCACAGGTATCCTGGATTTTTCGGCAGCTAAAACAATATGGGCGTCCAAAAGCCATTTTTCTGCTGAGTTATTGATATTCGATACCTTAACACCTTTAACCGAACCTGCAATAGGCGTTAGATTAAAATAGTCGCACGATGCACAAGAAAACAGATATTTCACCTTGCCTGACTGAATATCAGCATCCGTTAGCAGAAACCTGCTATCATCCTGCATTGCTGCCTGCATATAGATGCGTGTTGTGCTGAAGCTGCTGCGCTTCGTAACTGAAAAAATCCTGTATTGTCCGGTTTTAATTACGCCCTGTTTATCCGGCATAGCCGAATAATTCAGATACTCAAACCGGCATTCCCCTTCTGTACAAGGGCTTAGGTTTTGCGTATCAATCGAAAAATCCATCGGGTTATCAGTTTCCTTTTTGCAGGCGCTTATAGCAGCCAAGCTGATCAAAAATATCGCGGTTAATTTAAAAGCATTTCTCATTATCTGTTTTTTCTACCAATACGATGAAACAAGGGCATACGCTACAATTAGACGATTATTTTGTAAACAGACCAGGAAAAACACTGCTTAAACATCATAAACAACGCAGTTAAATTTAGCAGTGTTGGGCCGGGAAATAACTTATTGCATAAATTAATATAACTGGAAGCTTTCTGTAAAAACGTTACACCATAAGCAACCTATGATTCCCACCTCGATGCGACGGCGATGGGATAAGAATCTTAATGCAAGCGCGCTGAGTTCCTGATTGCAGAAGAAAGATATTCGATTACAACAATATGAATTCTGATGAAAACTACCCCGTTAAAATCCTGCCTTAACATTAATTGAACAAGAAAATATTAAGTTTGCAGATGAACAGGTTAAACTTTCAGCATATGAAACAAGGACTTTTAATTGATATGGATGGGGTGATTTACAGTGGAGAGGCACTCATCACCGGGGCAGACAAATTTATTAAAAAACTGATCGACGAAGACATCCCTTTTGCGTTTATGACGAACAATAGCCAAAGAACCCCATTGGAAGTAGTCCGAAAATTAAAAGGACTGGGAATAAAGGTTGAGGAAAGCCATGTTTACACCAGTGCAATGGCTACGGGAAAATTTCTTTCCGATCAAAACCCGAACGGTACCGCTTATGTATTGGGAGAGGGTGGTTTATTAAGTAGCTTACACGATCACGGCATTACTTTGGTTAATACCGATCCGGAGTTTGTGGTACTTGGCGAAGGCAGGAATTTTACACTGGAAATGGTTCAACGTGCGGTTGACATGATTTTGGCAGGCGCTAAATTTATCACCACCAACAGAGATCCGTCGCCCAAAAAACCAGGATGGAATAACCTTGGAATTGCAGCTACCACCGCCATGATTGAAGAAGCCACGGGCAGAAAAGCCTTTGTTACCGGTAAACCAAGTCCGGTGATGATGCGTTCGGCACGTAAATTCCTAGGCCTGGAAACCAGTGAAACTACCGTTATTGGCGATACCATGGAAACTGACATTCAGGGAGGTGTACAAATGGGCTATAAAACCATTTTGGTGCTATCCGGCATATCAAGTAAGGACACATTGGGACATTACGCCTTTAAGCCTGATATGATTGCCAGCTCTGTTGATGAAATAACATTTCCACTAACCTGGTGGGAGAATAAATAGTTGGGAGTTGGGAGTCCTTAGTCAAGAGTCCTCAGTCGAGAGTCTAGAGTCTTTAGTATTAAACTATTTGTTAGTGGTAAAAAAAGGAGTGGAACTGGGATGTACAGGCTTAAAAAAACTTAACCGATAGTCTGTTGAAGATACAACAGGCATCCGGTCAAACTTAGCAACTGCATCAGCACGATCAAACCAATTAAATGCAGCTGAATCATTTTCGGTTTCCTTATGCACCGGTATGGCTGGCGTTTGTTTATCCGTAAATTTATTCGAATTGGTTAAAAGTCCAATTGCTGGTATAACCATCAATAGCGCCACGCAAGAAATCAGTCTCATATTATCGTGCTTAAATCCTAATAGTATTTGGTTTGCCTTTATAACAAATATGGACCAATGGTATTAGCAAGATGCTTAGCCAGCATTATGAAATTGTTAAAGTTATGATGCAGTCTTAATTCAATATTAAGTGTACCAAACTGAAGATCAGATTGTCCGGGATGTTTCGTATCACCGCGACAAAATTATTAATTACATTTGAGGAGTTGTATCCAAACTACACGCCAGCTCGGTTAGCACTGTAATTCTTCTCAATGAACCCGGTGGTTTAGTGATACTCATTATTGTAAGTGGTTCGTGGTGACACGAACCACAGCGACAAAAACCACAGCGAAATATTCAGCTACTTTACTTCTTCCAGCTTCAGCACTACACTTGTTCTTTCAGTAGTTAACATTGGGTTAAACCCGATATTCATTAAAAAATCTCCGGTATAGATTTTATTGCCGTCAATTGCTGATCTGGTACCAGGAAACAGATTAACCTCTCTGATCTGATATTTTTTTGCTACATCTAATCCATTCAATTTTATAGGGTATTTGCTGCTTTCGCCATACCGGTAATTAACAAGATAGTTAAAAATCACCCCTTCCGTTTTTTGCTCATTCACATACAACATCGAAGCCACACTTCCATTGCGCGGATCAGCTAAACGATATTGTTCGCCCTGCCAGATTATCTGCTTCACCTCATTATAGTTTTTAATTGCCTCCTGACAAAACTGAAGCTCTTTCTCGGGCAGTTTACTTACCACAATATCAAAGCCCAGTTTACCCATCATGGCAACATCTGTACGGAATTTTATCGGCTGTTTACCCCAATCGGTTACATGATTGGAGGTACTGATTGACGGATAGAAATAAGAGTATTCCCATTGCATAAATATCCTTTCCAGTGGGTCGGTATTATCGCTTGGCCAAAATTCTGTAAAATACTGCAACGCAGCATAGTCTACCCTACCGCCACCGCCAGAGCATAACATCATTGGTACCGTTGGATATTTTGCCCGGATGCGTTGCAATACATTGTACAAACCTTTTACATAATTAATGTAAAAATGCGACTGATTTTTCTGGTGAGTGGAATAGGCATTATAAATTACGGCATTGCAATCCCATTTAATGTAAGCCAGTTTTGGGTTTTTGGTAAACAGATCATCAACTACGCCAAAAACAAAATCCTGTACCTTTGGGTTCGAAAGATCGAGCTCCAGCTGGTTCCTGAAATAATATTCAGCACGGCCCGGCTGTTTCACCACCCAATCCGGATGTTTTTCATATAGTTCACTTTTCGGACTCACCATTTCAGGTTCAATCCAGATCCCAAACCTGGTTCCAACCTTATCGGCCTCTTTTATTAACGAGGCAATCCCATTAGGCAGTTTCTTTTTATTTTCCTGCCAATCGCCAAGTGCCGCATTGTCGCTGTTGCGTGGATATTTATTGCCAAACCACCCGTCATCCAGCAAAAAGAAATCGACACCCAGTTTTTTGGTATCTTTTAACAGTTCAGCAAGTTTCTGTTCGTTGAAATCGAAATAAGTAGCTTCCCAATTATTCAATAGCGTTAATCGGTTTCCTTTACCATCCAATATTTTATAATTGCGTGCCCAGTTCTGCAGTTTTCTACTCGCGTCGCCCTTCCCCTGGTCAGAAAAAGTATATAAAAAGGCCGGCGTAGTAAAAACTTCACCTGGTTTTAGGCTGTAAGGAGATGCATAATTATTTATCCCTGCAATCACGCGCAGATTATTCTGATAATCGAGTTCTAGGTCAATCTTGAAATTACCGCTCCACTCTAAAGCGCCATATAGAACATTGCCTGCATTCTCTTCGGCAGGTTTATCCATCGAAATCATAAAAACGGAAGGCTGAAAAAGGTTGGCCCTTGTGCCTAGCTTGCTATCCAGGGTTTTAATCCCATGGGTAATTTCACTTTGCTCGGGCTGCATTTCTTTAGCCCAATCGCCATGATATTGGTTAAGCCAAAAATGTGGTGATTTTAAGTGCAGGTTTGCTGAGGCATACTTATTTAATATCACCGTTCCATTTTCTCTATGTTTAATTTCCGTCCACTGCTCTATTACATCCTGCTTATAATAGGATTTATAAAACAGGGTTACCTCAAAATTGTACACCGGGTCTTTCAACCTGATTTTCAGCAGGCTTACATTATCATCTATTTTAGCAACAGTATGGTCCACGTAATTAAGATCTAGTGAATTATTGCCATCGGCGTGGGTAATGCTAATGGCCGGCTCAACAAGGTTTCTTGAACCCGATGGCGTATAAACCGAATTTAACTGTCCGGTATAATCTTCTGTTTGTTTGTACTGGCTACTGATCTGTGCATACTCCTGTTTATCAGCCAGCTTTTTTCCAAAAAACAGCGTGTTTACGTCTTTTTTGGCATCTGCCTGCAAAACCAGCGCATTATGGGCGGTCTCGATAGGTATTATGGTTTGAGCATTAAGCTTGGTTAACGCAAAAAGGGAAAGTGAGATAGCCAGCACCCCATTCCTGATGTAACCTGAAAATTGATCCGATTTGTTCATTTGTATGTTGAATAATAATTGCTGTTTTATAGATAGAGGATTGATTACTGGTTAGTATTGAGCGTAATTTTAACAATAAAGGCGTCTTTTTCGGCCAGATTGATCGTTTGGTTGTGATGAAGATAGGCCACTTTTTTCGTGATCAGATTTTCGGTTTTATAAGTATTATTTGCCTTTAAACCAATTCTTGCAAAGTCGATATTAAGCGCTTTTGGCGCATCGCTATAATTAAATACGGCCAGGTATTTTATATTGCCAACCTGTTTTACAAATAATTGTGATGCCGATTTGCCCTGGTTACCATCCACCGGAACAAAGGCCTTTCCATCCTGCAAAACCTTTAATATTTCAGTATTGTTTAATAAGCGTTGTGCGGTACCTGTCCATTTTCCCTGAAGTGAAAAATCATCGCCGGTGATGCAGGTACCGGTAACGATGGCTGATAAAAAGCGGGCGGTATTTTCGCTGTCTGACTGATCAGAAAAAACAACATGGTCTGCATCGATATAATCATAGAGGTACGTTTGCCACCAGCCATTACTTAAACTGTTTAAAGTATACTCGGTATCTTTAATCGATTTAAAGGCATCGCAGGCAATGCGGCGTACATGTACATACCGGCCGGAAGCCAGATTTGGAGAGATGGCTGCATAAACCATCATCTTACCATCAAGCTGTTTTAACAAAAACTCCATTCCGCTTTGATAAGCGTGCATTCCTGTTGTTACTTTTGGATCGAAAAAATGATCAGACTCTATCGCAGCATGTCCCAAAAAATCAATCTTAATCATTTCGAAACCACATTCCTTAAATTTATTAATTACGGTTGCAATACGTTGCTGTGTGCCGGGGTGTGTAGGATCTAAAGCCCTGGCACCATCTATATCATGATACCCATTGCCAACTTTTGTCCACATCTCGCCAAAAGAATAATCGGTTCCTTCGGCTTTTCGGTTGCCACCGCCGGCAAAACCCCAGTCTACAAAGGGCGCCCAATAAATGCCAGGTTTTAATCCTTTTGATTTTGTATAATCGGCAAAGGCTTTCAGTTGGGCGTAATCGCCCGTCAAACCACCTTTTAAAAGTTTATCCCAATACGAATCAAGGTCGATATAAGCTGTGCCGCCGCTCCTGAATGACTTCAAACTATCAGCAAAAAAATCGACCACCTGCCTGGCCTTTTCGAGCGTGATTTTTTCCTGCATTACACCCCAGCTGTTCCAGCCTACCGGTGTAGCATTATTCCACTTAAAAACGATGGGCGGTTCCGAAATCCTGTTCAGTCTGGCATAAGTTTCCATGCCCGAACGCCAGTCATCAAAAGCACCGAAAAACACTTTGGCTGAACTCACCGAACTGCCTTTCAGATAACCATGTGTCATTTTATCGCGGGTAATACTTTCATCTGTAAAACCACAGATCGTTTGTACGCTGATCTTTTTATCGCTGTCCATTGCAGTTATGATACCGGTTTTCCAGTCGCGGTGTTCAATAGAACCAATCACGAAACCTTTGCGCGACTGATTATGATATAAAGCAGTTACCTCGGAACTTGGATTATTAACATTTACGGTTAAAGGCACGGTACGATAAGAAATGAAAGTATCGTTATCGAAAGGCACAAATAAACTCGTAGGCACACCAGCAAATTCCGGATTGATGAGGTTGCCATTTAAAGCGACAATACGGTTAACGGATAAACCGGTACGCTTTAATACCACATTGATGATGAAATAATTTTTACCATTGTAAGTATAAAAGACCTGTTCCATAGTTGGTAAACCTTTATTTTTCAAATTAAATACATGTTTAAAACCATTCCCAAATCCATCGTGAATACGCTTTTTGCTGTAGGTAATTACCTGATAATCTTTTGAGCTAAACTGCTTTTTCTGGTATTCGGCCTGCGAAAAACCATTCAACAACAGCTGCTTCCCACTTTCTGATAAGTTGAAAGTACCCTTTTTAAGATTGTAATCTATTTTACCACTTTTACCATAAGGGATGATAATTGCAGAAGCATGTGTAATAAGAATTAATAACACACTAAAAATGAGAGGAAACCGATATCTGAAAAAAAATCTAAAAACCATGTGTTGCTAAAGTTTAACCGAAATAATGTCGGTCATTTTGCCATTAATTTTAACCTTTACCTTTTGTGGAGTTACCGAAGCTATTTTATAGGATGTGATTTTACCGTCTTTCCAGTTCATATCAACTGTAAAATTGCCTCTTGCCTTTAAGCCTTTAATTTCGCCGAATGCTTTCCATGCATCCGGAATGGCTGGTAGCAATTCAATAAAACCATCATGACTCTGTAGCAGCATTTCTGCAATTGCCGCAGTGGCACCAAAGTTACCATCGATCTGGAAAGGTGGTCCGGCTGATAACATATTCGGATAAACGCCCCCGCCTGCTCCATAGTTGATATTGGTACGTAGGGTGGGCTTTAAAATTTCCCTGAACAGTTTAAATGCCCGGTTTCCATCCTGTAACCTTGCCCAAAATAACTGTTTATAAGCAATAGACCAACTTGGTCCATCATCTCCCCTTACCTCAAGTGTTTTTTTGGCGGCTTCGGCTAAGGCCGGGGTCGAAGTTGGGGTGATTAGACCAGCCGGATAAATACCATACAAATGTGAAATGTGGCGATGCTGAGGATCGGTTTCCTTATAATCTTCAAGCCATTCCTGTATGCGACCATCTTTACTGATTAGGCCCACCGGTGGGATCGATTGTAGTTTCTTCTGTAATGCGGCACTAAAAGCGGCATCAACTTTAAGCAGTTTGGCCGCGGTGATGACATTAGTAAACAGTTCCCTTACAATCTGGTTGTCAATGGTTGGCCCCATTGAAATGCTTGCGGTTTTTCCGTTTGGCAGGTAAAACGTATTTTCAGGCGATACGGATGGAGAAGTAACGAGCCAGCCTGTTTTTGGATCCCTGATCAAAGCACTCTGATAAAACGCTGCAGATCCTTTTAAAACCGGATAGATACTTTTCAGGTATTTTAAATCGCGGCTGTAGGCAAAATGGTCCCAAAGGTTGCTGCACAGCCAGCCCGAACCGGCATTTGAAGCGCCCCATGAAGCACTTTCGCCCGGCTCCGTAAAACCCCAAACGTTGGTAATTACGTGGGCAATCCAGCCCTCGGCATTGTAATAAGCTTTCGCAGTTTTTGCGCCGTGTCGGGTCAAATTTCTGACCAGTTCGGCCAAAGGAAGATTCAGTTCGGATAAATTGGCTGGCTCAACGGCCCAGTGGTTCATCTGTACATTAACATCCAGGTGGTAATCGCCATTCCATGGCGTATTGATCTGGTTAGCCCATAAACCCTGAAGATTGGGTGGCAAAAGTCCGACCCTGGTACTGCTGATGCTTAGATAACGACCGAATTGAAAAAATAAAGCACTAAGTGAAACATCATCTTTGTAATTTTTGTAAAAATGATCCAGCCTTACATCAGTTGGTAAATTAGCTGCTTCGCCTTCGCCCAGGTTAATTTTTAAACGATTAAACATCTTGCCGAAGTTTTCACTGTGCCTGGCCAGCTCTTCAGCATAAGCTTTCTTTTTTGCCTTCTGCAACTCATTTTTTATCCTTAGCTCAAAATCAGAATGTTTAAAATCCGTTTCTGCAGCAACATAAATAATGATTTCGGTTGCGTCTTTTATTTTAAGGAGATTGCCTTCACTGGTAACAGAACCATCCTTTAGTTTGGTGGTTAAGCGGCTCATGTACTTCATACCTTTTCCATCAGTTCCGTTATCCAGCTGTCCGAACATTGACAGTTCATTATTCCGGGCAGCAAGAGTTGCTTTTTCAGGCCTGCTGAGTGAAATATTGCAGTTTAACATTTTAGGCTGATCGGCGGTGATGCGGATAATGGCTACATCATCATCAAAGCTGCAGTAATAGGCTCTTTTGTATCTCACACCATTGAGTGTAAATGCTGTTGTAGCAACTGCTTTATTTAGCGACAAAGTTCTTTGGTAAGCCTCCGGTTTTACCTCTTTAATGCCCGGATATTCATAATCAATCTGCAGATTGCCCAAGGTTTGATATTTACCCCAGGTTGCTCCTCCTGAACCCTGCCCCTTGCAAACAAAATCGCGGTTGACAAGCTCTTGTGCCTCATCATTTTTACCTGCTAATATCAGCTCCCTGATTTTTGGAAGGCTTTTATAAGCTTCATAGTTATTGGCATCCTGTTTTCCTCCGCTCCATAGTGCAATATGGTTCAGCACAATATTCTCCTTCGTTATACCACCATCAGGTGTCATACCTAGTTTACCATTGCCCAACGGAAGGGTTTCTTCCCAGATTTTAGCAGGTTTATCGTACCAGAGTAACAAAGGTTTTTGCTGGGCAAAAACGTTTTTACTGATGAAAAGCAAAAAAAATGCAATACCCGTCAGTTGTTTAAAATTCATTTTTCATTTGTGTGTGTTGTACTTTATTAATGATCTACGCCCGAAGTAAAGTCTCAAATCTTTTTCCGCTATCATAAACATACTTCATTAAAAAACCCGTCATTGCGCGGAGGTACAACGAAGCAATCTTTTCTTTTTGTGATTACTGTAAGATAGATTGCTTCGTCGGCTAAAAAATCCTTCTCGCACGGACGACCATTGGATCGAAATGCTTCACTCGAGGCGATTTTTTTAACAATTACTGTTTATTCCAGAACCTGATTTCGCTCATATTACTGTAATTTCCATCTCCTGTGGTTACATGTTTGATCCTGATGCGAATATAACGAATCGGTTTACCGCCGTTATCCAGATCAGTGGTAAATGCATTTTTACCATCGTCGGTCCTGGTTACATCTTTTAAAAGCGTCCAGCCTTTGCTCGCAGCTTCTGCAGGCCACCCGCTGTTGCTTGCTGCTAAGGTAGTGCTGGCGTTGGTTAAATCGGCAATGCCCCAAACCTCAAAACGATCAGGGTTATTACAGCAATCGCGTCCGGTTTCCTCCATCCGGGATAAATTATTGTAAACCCTGCCCAAATCAAAGGTAATTACATGCGGCATACCGCTATTGCCAGCACTGTGGAAAATATTTGGATAACCCTGCGGGCCAACGCTCCCATCCCATAACTTGCTGATACTGGTCCCTGATTCGTAGGTCTGTGCATCGCCAGGCAGACGCACTTCAGCAAAGAGAGAACGGTCGCACAGTACGTAAGTGAAAATTTGAGGAAATGTCGAAAAATCTGTTACAGGAAATACGTCTAAGGCACCTTTACCGGGGATATACGATGATTTATACAATATACTGGTTCCTGATTTATAGTCGGTAAGGGTAATAGCGCTATCCTTCGGCAAAAGGATTTGATCAATGCTGGTACCTGAAGTGTTGGTGTATCTTACCACAGTATTGATATTAATGGTATCAGGCGTATTAAAATTTAATTGTACTGATCCGTTACTATTCACCACATAAGGATTCGTGGCATTATATGGTCTGTTTAATAAACCTGATTGGTATAATGGCCCAAAAACCCTCACATTTCTGGCTTCAATCGGAATTGACTTGTGTCCCTGCCCATCATAGGAA
Source organism: uncultured Pedobacter sp. (assembly GCF_913776295.1). Taxonomy (GTDB): domain Bacteria; phylum Bacteroidota; class Bacteroidia; order Sphingobacteriales; family Sphingobacteriaceae; genus Pedobacter. Next base: position 18,004 of record NZ_CAJYOJ010000008.1, on the reverse strand, counting down.
TAAACGGTAAAAGTATAGGTATATTCCTTTAAATTTGGAATAATTACTTTCATGGTATCAAGCGGATTATGCGTAGTGGCATTAACAACTACCGAATCTGCATTATTATTCCAGTACACTACATATTTCGTTACACTCGGATCAGGACTCGTATTCCACCACAACCCTGTTCTTAAATTGCCTGGTTTAGTGATGATATTGGCTACACGGCCCGGGTAAACAATCTCACCATCTTTTAAATATTCTTTAAAGGCAATGTCATCTTTGGTACAGCTTATGATTACCATTGCCAGCAGTAATAACAGACCGCTAATTTTATATATACTTTTCATATCTGAAATCTTCTAATATTATCATTAACTATCGCGGATCGCCATAAAAGGCCATTTCCATCGCATGTGCAAAGGTACCGTTAGACCAGGTTGTGCTTACCGAAAGGCGGATGTAACGCACTTTTGGGTTGGTTAGCGGGAAGTTGAAACTTACCCCGGCTTTTACGAAATCGTTATCGGCGGTTGTATGCGCTACAGGTGTTGCGCCCGAGGGTGGATTGGGATAGTTATAATTGCCCATATTGATCCAGTCGCCAATTACAGTACCCTCGGGTGCCGATAGCGGAAGCTGTGCATCGCGCGGCGCAACGGCATCAGAGCCCCATACCGAAAATACTTTCGGATTTCCATGTCCATAAGCAAACTTATCACCGCCATCGGGTCTTTCCCATAAAATAAAACGGCTTAATTTTGCACTTACACCCAAACCAAAAGTTGCAATCGCAGGCATTGCTCCACCCGGTGCGGTATGCCAACCGTTTGAATTACCATCAGTTTTTCCATCCCATAAGTAAGGAAGATCCCAGCCATAGGCAATCACACCATCTGTAGGAAGCCTGTACTGGAAAAATTTATTTCTATCCAGTAAGGTTTCAAAGAAAGGTGTAACAGTTGCATAAGTAGTATCAGAGATGTTTCCGAAATTATCAGTTACATAAAATCCGATTTTCTTCGCCACCGGCGCGTAGCCCCTCACGGAATAGTTGATTACCTCCGTTTTGCCATAATGCTGATCGATTACATCTGAAACATTATTATTGCCAACACCTAAAAGGATAATCCCCAGGTTATTTTTAGCTGGATTTGTACCGGTAATTTTGATGCCGCCAAAATCGGCTTCAGCGTTAATAGTCGGTTTAGCCAGTAAATATGGAGGGGTATCCGGATTAACTTTTACCACCACAGGATCAGATTTAACCTCTGCCCTGCTTACGGCATATAAGGTAACATCGTAACCCTGCTTTTTGGCAAAACCATCCACCATAATCGAATCAGAATAATAACTCGATTTGGTTTCGCGGGTGGTTACCCCGTTTATTTTATACTGCGCCAATACATATAACAGGTTTTTTGAGTTTGGCAATGAATAGGTAATATAAGCACCACCATTAAAATTATCTACTTTAACATTGGTAACCACCCCAGGCTTTGTCATGTCAGACGAAGCCGGATCGTTATAGGTTTCCATTTTTTTACAGGCCGCAATACTGGCCAATACGGAAACGATAAGCGCCAGGTAAATTCTATATTTAATACGTTTCATATCTTTAATATTTTAAACTACCAATAAGGGTTTTGAACTAAGTTTGGATTTACAACCAGATCGTAACTTCTGATCGGCCATAAATAATCTTTTAAGCCAAAAACAGGGATAAACTGGGTAGTTGGACGGTAATAATTAATGGCCTCGGCATTATTAATGCTCCAACCCTGTATAGGGGTGGTCAAAACTGCCTGAAGTTCTTTCCATCTTCTTAAATCCCAACCACTTTGGCCTTCAAAACATAACTCGATCCTTCTTTCCTGGTGAATAATCTGCCTTAAACCGTCTTTATTATTAAATTTATTCGGATTTTTTGAAAAGTTTGTCCACGATGCCTGTACGCCCTGCAAACCTGCTCTTTGCCTAACCTTATCGACATAGGTAAATACTTCTGTACTGGGCCCGCTTACCTCGTTTAATGCTTCAGCATAAAGTAAATATAAACCTGCCAACCTGATCAATGGTAAACGGAACGCAGAAGGCTGAAAGCCATCATCATAAACTGAAGCATAACTCACCAGTTTTTTTGGCCAATAACCTGTAATATTCAACCTAATATTATCACTCGGTGCCGCAAGCCCGCTTCCCCTGGCCGAAACATAGTATAATGGATTGGCCGGATCGTCCTGATTATTTCTTCCATTACCAAACCAGATCCCGCCATCAAAAGCGATATCTGCATAGAAACGCGTTTCGCGTGCAAAATGCCCTTTAATGGTTTCGTAACCCTGCTGAATATAATAACGGCTGGCATTATCACCCACTTTAATCGTATTCCTGCCAGCATAATCCCAGGTTTTATCTTCGCTGATCGGCACACCATTTACGGTATAAAAAAGTTCCTGGGTGCTTATCGGTGCAGAAAAAGTAGAAGGATTAGAAAAATTGTTTACTGCCGATTTTGCGGTAAGCCTCGGTGTGGCAAAACCCTGGTAATTAAACTCCGGATTGGAAGCCCAGATAATCTCCGAATTCAACTCCCATTTTTCAGTAACTGCGTTCTGCACATCCAGTTCTCTTTTTAACGAATCAGATAATTTCCCTACCGTGGTTGGCGATTGGAAGGTATATAATTTAATACCCTGACCTTCTGCAGCTGCAATGGCTGCTTTTGCTGCATCAGCAGCTTTTTTCCATTTTTGCGCATCAAAAGCTGCCGGGAAAAGACTTATTCCGTCTTTATCTTTGAAGCTTACATAATCAGGATTGCCGTTAAAAAGCGGACTGGCGGCTGTTGCAAGCACATCAGCCTTAACCGAAAGCGCAATAACACTTGTTACCCTGCCCAATTCTGTTGCCTGACTGCTGATCACAGCGGGTAAACCAGGGATAGCTTCATCCAATAAGTTAACGATATAATCGACCGTTTCATCAACCGGCGCTCTTTTCACACGCACTTCATCCGTGCTGCTATTAATGGCCAGATTGGTTTTAATTAACGGTATAGGCCCGTACATTTTAAAAAGTACATAGTGATAATAGGCTTTTAAAAATTTGGTTTCCGCAATCCAACGCTGTTTTTCAGCAGCACCCAAATCAATCGGTTTATCAATATTTTCTAGCATGATATTACAGATCCTGATTGAACGCCAAAGGCTATAGCTGCCTTCACTCCCATCCCATGCATTTAACCCAGGGTTAGCTGCAGTCTGTGTCCCCCTAAGGAGGTTGAAGCCTGTACGGTTAAATCCCTGATAGTTATCAAGCGTATTGGAATAGATAAGTTCTGAAGATGTGGTAAAACCAGGATTTGACGCTACATCGTTCATACGCTGCAGGTAAGCATAACAGGAGTATAAATAATTTTCTGCTTCATTTCTATTTCTAAATGCATAATCAAGGGTTCCCAGGTTATCAGGTGTGATATCAAGATACTTTTTACAGGATACAAAAGTGAACAACACCATCATGATGCAACCAAGTGCAAAATATGTTTTTATCTTTTTCATTATAAGGTTACATTAAGACCAACATTGAATACTTTTTGGATTGGATAGGCAAATCCATTTCCGCCTTGTTCAGGATCCCACATTTTAAACGGACTCCAGGTTACCAGATTCAGGCCATTGAAATAAATGCGGCAAGAATTAAGCTTGATTTTTTTGGATATCCGCTGAGGAAGTGTATAACCCAGTTCAACCGATTTTAACCTCAATAAACGGCCGTTTCTCATCCACCAGGTACTGGTTTGCGCATTATTTTCGAGGTCTGCAGCATTCACCGCCAATCTTGGATAAAGCGCATAAAGGTTTTGGTTTTCAGGCGACCAATGGTTTTCGGAAAAGTCTTTAAGAAATTGTGTATTGCCATAAATATATGGTTGATTACTCGGCACAAAAGGACTCACTTTAGTTGGATCGATAAAAAAAGTCATTCTATTCTGCCCGGTAAAAAATGCTGAAAGATCGAAACCTTTAAATGAAGAACTAAATCCAAAACCATAAACGATTTCAGGCGATTGTGGAAAACCGATGTAGGCCTTATCAGCATCGTCAATTTTACCATCATTGTTCAAGTCGCGGTATTTGATGTCGCCGGCTCTTGGCGGTTTGCCACCAGTTGAGAAAATCTGGGTGGGTGAATTTTGTACCTCCTTATCATCCACAAATAAACGTTCGGCAATATAACCGTAATTTCTGCTGATCGGCTGCCCTGTGGTATAACGGTATGCTTCAGCCCATTGGGGTTCTTCGTAGTTGATGTATTTATTTTTGGCAAAAGTTAAGTTAGAACGTACTGCGAAAGAAAAAGCATTTACATTAAACTTATAATCGAGTGATAGGTCAACACCTCTTGATCTGGCCTTGCCGATATTCGCACCGATATCCGGTGCGCCAGTATTGGGATCAATAGCTTCTAAACCCAATGTACTTGGTACATTTTTACGGATCATATAAATATTATAACGGTCGTTGTTATATACCTCAGCAATAATGTTCATGTTTTTGAAAAGCGTAGCCTCCAGAGCCAGGTTTGTTTGTCGCGAGGTTTCCCAGGTAATATCAGTATTTTCGTAACTGTTAATGTATACACCGGGACGCGTAACCCCGCCATTATAACCAAATTGGGCATAGTTACCGCCACCATTTAAGTTTACGTCAGATTGATAGAAGAAGCGTTGCGATCCGATGGCATCGTTACCTACCAGGCCAAAACTTCCCCTCAGTTTTAAGCGGTTAATTACATTAGCTATTCCACCTGTCCAGAATTTTTCGTTCGAAACAATCCACCCAGCACCTATCGTCGGAAAAAAACCAAAGCGGTGGTTCTCTGAAAACCTTTCCGATCCATTATAGCCGAAATTTGTTTCCAGAAAGTAACGGCTTTTGTATGAATAAGTTAAACGTCCTGCCAAACCTAAATTCCGGTAGGGAAGTGAATATTGTAAAGTCCGGGTATTCGTTTTAGGATCTTTGGCATTATTATACAGGTTTTGCTGAGCAGTTCCAATCAGTGCGCCGCTAAAGGTATGATTCTGTCCGAAAGTATGGTCGTAATTCACAGAGGCCTGTCCGTAAAGGAAAGTGCTGATGTTCGGATCGCCAGGGTAATAGCTCAAGTATTCCTGGGCGATGTTGGGTGCCCCGCTGGTTACCGACGAGTTTAACCAGTTTAACACATAAGTGTTGCTTGCTTTATCATATGAGCCAACATTGTAGTAAAATGGTGAGTAAGCCATCGACGAATCAAAATAAGAATACCTATTGGTACTAAAAATCGATTTGAACGAAAGACCCTCGGTAAAAAAATCGAGCTTCTGGTTAAGTTCCAATTGTGCCGACATGCGAGATTCCGTTGAGTTTTTATGTCCACGAAGCAATGCCGCATAAGGGTTATTGTATAAAATACTGTTTACCCCCGTACCACCTGTGTTTCCGAATAAAATATGCTGAGCATTTTGATTTGCAGCATCAGCAGGAAAATAAGCGGGGAATAAAACCGGACTGGTGTGCACCGCAATATTATAAAGATCGGTAGAAAAGCCGCCATCGGTAGCCAAGGGGCCATTGTATTCGCTAAAATTACCAGATAAGCGCACCACCAGTTCGGTCGTTTTTCCTAAATCAATGTTAATGTTGGAACGTAACTGGTAGTTACGGAATTTCACGTTATTATCGTTATTGTTCCGGTCATCCTGATTAAGCACACCATTATCCAGGTTGTAAGAACCTGCAATGTAATATCTGGCTACACCACCACCTCCGCTTACGCTCAAATTGGCGCGCTGTGTGTTGGTTCTCTTCTTGAATAAAAGGCCTAACCAATCAACGGCTGGGTAGACATATTCATTATACCCGGGGCTTTTATTAATCGTAGCCTGTGTATTAATAATCTGGTTGGGTGTAAATTTAGGATCCATGCCCCTGCCGATGGAAGCTTCATTAAAAAGTTTCATATAGGTAATCGGATCAGCTAGTTCCAGGTTCTGGGTAGATTGCGAAGAAGAATTCTCTAAGCGGAAACTGATTTTCGCCTTACCTTCTTTACCGGATTTGGTAGCGACCAAAATAACGCCATTTGCTCCCCTCGCACCATACAACGCCGTAGCACTGGCATCTTTCAGGATCGAAAAACTTTCGATATCATCAACCTGTAAACGTGCAAGATCAGAACTCGTTAATTCAACATTATCGATCAGGATGAGGGGATCCTGTTTATAACCGAAAGTTGTTACCCCACGGATGAAGAACTGTGAGTTATCCTGTCCGGGTTGTCCGCTGCGCTGATAGCCGATTACACCTGCGATCTGACCAGAAAGTGCATTGGTTAAATTGCTGGAAGGTATTTTAAGGTTACCAACCTTTACCGTGGTAACTGAACCTACTAAAGCTTCTTTACGCTGTTTTTGTCCCAAAGCAGTAATCACCACCTCTTCAGAAAGCATATTTTCTTCCGTTAGCCTGATGTTGATAACGTTAGCCGAACCAACGGTTGCCCGCTGTTCGCGGTAGCCCACGTAAGAAAACCTCAGTATTTCGCCGGGAGCCACATCAAGCACAAACTTTCCATTATTATCCGTCTGCGTACCTACGTTAACCTTGTTTACTACGGCAACGGTTACGCCGGGCAGCCCTACCCCTAACGTATCCGTAACCTTACCTGTAACGGTTTTTTTTCCCACCTGGGAATAACCGTTTAAAGGCATTAAAATCAGGAAAAATACAAACAGAGACCCTGTCAATGCCAATGCATTTTTTACCCTTCCAGACACCGAAAGGCACCCGTATAATAAAAATAATTGCTTCATTTGCTAATTAGCTTTTAAATGATGAATTAAAAAATTGTAGATAGATGTGGCTTGACAGGACTTAAGCCTGTATAAGATGCGGTAAACCTGCCGGCCATCCTCTTACTTCCGAATGAAGGGTTTGCAATGCTGCACAATAACTTGTAAAATTTCTCATATTTTAGGATTATTTGGTTAATGAAAAACTAGATAAAATACGGGAATGACTTGATGCTGCTCATTTCTATTCTTAGCAACAGATCTAAAAAAACTTTTAAATTTTTACTGTACTATCCTATACTATCCTATTATTTTCAGCTGCAATTATAAAACAAAATATCTAACATTCCAAATGCATAATGAAAATATCTAAACAACTGAATTACAAGTCTAAGCTAGTAGATAGGGAGAGAAAATTAAAAATACAAGTGCCATCAAAAAGATGAGTACAATATGGTAATAGTATCTATTCTGCCACGGAATAATCTCAATCTTGTGATCAAGTACCAATTGGTAAGTATTTTGATTTGGGAATAATTTGGAGATGCCCAACATCAGTAAAACTGTAATGATAAATATAATGGCCAGCGTATGGAGATAATGCAGGTGAACAGAAAATACCCATTCGCTCATTACATAACAGGAAATGAAGAAAATCATCCCGATTTTCGCGGCAACAGGTGGCATCCTTTTGGTAATAAAACCAATAAAAATGATGGTAAAAATTGGCAGACTAAAGATAGCACTGATTTTTTGCAGGTACTCATAAAATCCATGTTTCGAAAAAATAATGAAAGGTGCAAAAAACATGGCAAACAATGATACCGAAATCTGAAACAGGCGTCCTGTCCGGAGCAAGCTTCTATCGGTTAGCAGCCTGCCTTTTTTCTCCATAAACGGCTTATATAAATTAAGCAAAAACAAGGTGCTTGAACTATTGAGGCCCGCATTAAAGGTGGTAATGGCCGCACCAAAAAGCACACAGGCTGATAAACCCATTAAAACTGGTGGCAATACATCTTTAATCAGTAAGGGAAATACCTGGTTGGTATTGGTTAAAACCGGGTATAGATGAACCGCAATCAGACCGGGAATATTGATCAGCAAGGGGCAGAGTAATTTCGCAAAACAGGTTAATGCAATACCTTTCTGGCCTTCCGCTAAACTTTTCGCCGCCAGTACCTGCTGGATAATATACTGCTCCATTCCCCAATAGTAAAGATTTACAATGAGCATGCCGGTAAATAGCGTGGAGAAAGGAACAGCATCACTATTACCACCAATAGCATTGAGGTGTTCCTTTTTGGTAGACAATACCGTTGAAAGTCCGTTGAAAAAATCGCCTTGCCCCAGATAACGTAATCCGTAATACGGCAACGCGATAATGAGTACCAACATGCCGGCACTCAACACCGTGTCAGAAATGGTAATGGCCTTAAAACCACCCACAATGGTATAAACAGAACCTATTAATCCCATGATCCATACGAAAACCCAGATGCTTTCCCAATAAGAAAGGTGAAAGCCGGATAGATCGACCAGGTTGCTAAAGGCTACAGCACCACCATAAAGAACCGAGGGCAACAGGTTAATGATATAACTGAAAAGAAATACGACTGATACCAATGTTTTGGTCTGTTTATCGTAACGTTTTTCCAAAAAATCTGGAATGGTGCGGATACCGGTTTTAAAATAAATCGGAATAAAAAATTCTGAAACAATAATCATAGCCAGAATGGAGGAAATTCCCCAGCCAATTACCGACATGTTGTTAATATAAACAGATTCGTTTTCGCCGATAAACTGGTTTGCGCTGATATTGCTGAAAAATAAGGAGGCACCGATAATAATGAAACCATTGGTTCGGTTGGCGAAGAAAAAGCCATTAACGGTTGAACGCTGCGCTTTCCGGGTTTTAAAGTAAGAAATCATGGCAGCCAGTACCGTGAACAAAATAAAACTGATAATGGCTAAGGTCCCCACGTGATGGTATTAAAGTGAATTTCTTCTTATCAGTTTATTCTCCATTACCTGCTTAATTGGCTTCAGGGTGAGTACAAATTCGGCCGCGAGGCGACCCATGTGTGCAAAATCTATAGAAAAAGTGGTAATCCCGTCAAAAATGATTTCTTTAACATTATCATCGTTATGCGAAAGAATCCCCAGGTCTTTGCCAACTTTTAAACCCTTTACCTTGGTATCCTTCAACATTTCCCAAAGTTCGAGGTTGTGTATGGTAAAATAAACTTTATCCGGGGCAATACTTCCTGACTCGTAACTATTTTTTATCACCCCGTTTATGTTAAATTCTTTTATAAAGCGCTTAAAAGAAGTCAACACTTCACCGGGTTCGGCAGATGAAGGTTTGAAAAAGAAAACAAACTCTGAAAATTCCTTAATCCTCGGCGCCAGTTCCAAAAATGCATTATAAGAAGCATTTTCAAATTCCTGAACAATGTAGGAGTATTCACCTTTCAGTTTTACATAACGATCAACGATCAACAGTTTTTCTTTTGGCAACTGCTCGAGTACATCTTTAGCCTCCTTACTTTCTATGGGCGCAATTACATATAAACCGTACTGGCCTTTATTGCTGTTGATGATGGATTCGAAAACATTGAAATTGTTATGATGGAAATATACATCAACCTGGATATTATCGCCTAAATGATTGCGGAAATTTTGGTAAAAAGTTTCCTGAAAGGTATCGAATGCGTAAATCAGTAAACATACTTTCAGGTGCTGTTCGGTATCGTCAGTAGCTACAAAGTAGCCCATCCGGTTTTTAGACTCCAAGATACCCCTGCTAATCAGTTCTTTATAAGCTTTTCCAATGGTTTCTTTTGCAAATCCGGTTTCACGCATCATTTCGTTAACCGAAGGCAACATATCACCTTTGGTAATTAATTTATGATTAAGGCTATTGATAATTCCCTGCACAAGCTGTTCGTGTTTCGAGAAAGAATTAATGATGCTCAAATCTTTAATTTCATTGAACAGCTTTTCCTTATTCATTTAGCAATATTTGGTTAAATCGATTTATACGCGGTTAATTTGTGCGAAATATATAAATTTAATGGAGATAATTGATAAAAATTTAAGGATGATCGCCTTTTTCCCTTGTAACTTATCAATCGGTGCTTCATCAGCAGAAATTATTCAGCCATAACTGATCTCCCAAAGTTATTTAGCATTGGCGAAAACTTTTAATAACATCAAAATGTTAATTTAAAAAAAACGGAAAAGAACATGGGAATTTTAAGAACAGCCATTATTGGCGCTGCAGTATATGCAGGGGTAAAATATATCACGAAGAAAGATCCGATCACCGGACAGTCCATCGTTGATGAATTATTGGATCGTGCACCACAATGGGCCGACAAAGCTAAAGGCTATACCGAAGACTTGAAAAGCAGGGTGAGCAACGCAGCTGAAGATTTAGCGAGATGAATACCTGAGAAAAATAAGGAGCCTGAAGAGGCGAAATATTTATTTCTCTGATCAACAAAGACGTCCCGATTTTACATCAGGACGTTTTTGCTTTAGTGTCAGGTGGTAACACCTGACATCACGTTCAAATGTCAGGAGGCAACACCCGACATCACGTTCAGGGTGAAGCTCGGCATTAAAAAGCATCAAACCAAAGTTTGGTGGTTAACAAGTCTGCACCCTGGCTGCTTACCGCATTTTTATAATTCGCCCCGTTTAAAGATTGTTCGGTTCCGGGATAGGTAAAACGCACCGGAATTTTACCGTTCAATACCGTATTTACTGATGCGGTTAACTGGGGATAATCTAATCTTCTCTGCTCTGCCCAGGCCTCTAAGCCCTGACCAAATAACGCGATCCATTTTTGCTCACCGATTGATTTTTTATAGTTGCCTGGATCATATTTTACTGCTGCTTGATTAATATAATTATCTACCGTATTCCCGGTTAAACCATATTGGCTAAAAGAAGCCCTGATGGCCTGAATGTACAAATCTTCTGCATTTTCAGCCGTAAAACCTCTTGCAGCTGCCTCTGCCCTATCGAAAAGTAATTCTGCATAATTAAAGATTACAGCCGGTGCCTTGGCATCTAAGAAGTATGCACCTGGTTTAGAAGAATTTGCCAGGCCTATAGCACTGGCCTCCGAGTTCGTTGAACCATTGGGGATCCCGACATAACCGTTTGGCGCATTTTCAGTTTTACTGGCATAAACAGGTAACCTCGGATCACTTAAAGAAGTAAGTTTATCAACAATGGTTTTACTGATCCGGTAATCATTTCTGGTTTCAAATGAAGCCGCTACGGGGTTTTGCTGAGGTGATACATCATATTTTAAAACAGCATTTTCCGAATTACTGCTGATATAAGCACCGCTTTCGGCCTGTATTTCATCTATTACCTGTTTAGCTTTAGAAGGATCTTTATCTGCGATGCGCAAGGCGATGCGAAGCCTCAGCGAATTGGCAAACTTTTTCCACAAGGCGATATTATTACTATAAATTACGTCTCCGGCAATCGCTTTTCCTGAAGGATCCAAAGCGGCCTGTGCTAATTTTAAATCACTTAAAATACCATAGTAAACATCCTTTTGCTTATCGTAAACCGGCGTAACAAACTGCTTGATTTTTCCTGCCTGTGTATATGGAATATCGCCATAAGCATCCGTAAGCAATAAAAACGTCCATGATCTTAGTACAAGCGCAACGCCTTTATAATTCGGGTTTCCCTGCGCATCACCCAGTTCGATAATTTTATTGAAACCAGCAATACTCTGCGCGTAACCTGTTGACCATAATGCCGTAAAACTACTGTTTGAATAAATAAACCGATCTTCTTCTGTATATTGTACTTTAGCCCAGTGCTGTGCAAATAGCAAACTCGAATTCATATTGTTGGTCACACCCCAATAGGTATCTACTGTTGCTTTGGTGGTACCGGTAAGCAAATAATCCGGCTGTGCAACTTCCGGTGCATTGGGGTTGATATTGATCTCGTTTAGCTCTTTTTTACATGATGTAACAGCAATGGCCAAAATAGCCAGTATATATAGTTTTTTATTTTTCATAATCGGAATATTTAAAATTTAACATTGACGTTGATACCATAACTGCGGGTGGCTGGATTAGATAAACTCTCCAAACCCTGACCATTACCGGTGTTAAAGGCCACTTCCGGATCGATATCGACCGTATTGCGGTGGATGATCCAAAGGTTCCGTCCAACAAGAGATACCGAAACCCCTTGTAAACTCAACGGACGCAGCCATTTTGCTGGCAGGTTATAGCTTAATTTCACCTCACGTAGTTTTATGTAGGAAGCATCGAAAATGTTTGCTTCATCTATATTTCTGAATGATTTGTAATACTGTTGAGCAGGCAATATCTTCTCGTTGCGTTTACCATCGGCTGTTACGCCATCAAAAATAATCCCGTCATCATACACCGTAACTCCTGCTGGGGCGGTTCCGTTTACCTTTACCGTGCCATTCTCTTTTTTATTATCTGGATAATAGTAGGAAATACCTCCATATTCTGCTGCCCTTCCAGGAAGTGTAGACGCCAAAACACCGGTATAAGTTCCTGTAGCATAAGTTCCATTATAGATAGAGCCACCAAAACTGGCATCAACCAATACGCCCAAACTGATGGCCTTGTAGGTAAAAGTATTGTAAACCCCACCAATCCAATCTGGCGTATATTTTCCCAATACCTGTTTGGTTGGGTTTGTGGCCGGTGCCCCCGTAGCATTAACAATGATGTTTCCGTTGCCATCTCTTAAAAAAGCGGTACCAAATAACGATCCGTAAGGCTGTCCTACTGTTGCAATAACCTGGGCCGAATTGGAGGCCACTACATAATTCTTTAATAGTTTTTCGGCGTCAAGCTCAATTACCCTGCTTCTGTTTGCTGCGAAATTGAAATCTACATCCCAGGTAAAGGCTTTTCTGATTGGGGTTATGCCCAATTGTGCTTCGATTCCTTTGTTATTGATTTTACCGGCATTAAGCAATTTTGAGCTGAAACCAGTACTTTGGCTTACATCTGCTGCTAAAATCTGGTTGTAACTATTGGTGTTATATGCGCTTAAATCGACACGTAATCTTTTATTTAAGAAAACGGCTTCAAGTCCGAGTTCAGTAGAAGAGGTTGTTTCAGGTTTTAAGTCAGGATTAAGGTCTATAGTGCCAGTGTTAAGCTGAGGATTGCCATAAAAAGGCGCACTAAAAACATAAGTATTGATCAAGCGGTAAGGATCTGCATCTTTACCCACTTTAGACCAGCCCCCACGTATCTTCAAATAGTTGAGGGCATCACTTTTGATATCAAAAGCCTCGCTGGCTACAAAACTTCCGTTAAAAGACGGGTAGAAATATGACCTGTTTTGCGCAGGTAAAGTAGACGACCAATCGTTACGCGCCGTGATGTTGGCAAAAAGGTAATTTCTGAAACCGATCTGTGCGGATGCGTAAACACTGTAAGATTTCAATCTTGATAAATTGTTTGATGAGATGAGCGGATCGCGGGAGTTTTTAAGCGTATACAGCCCTGCAATGGCCAATTTTGGTGCGCTTTGGTCGTTTTGCTCGATGTACTGTCTGCGGATATTGCCACCTCCCAATAATTCTAAGCTAAAATCTTCATTTAATTGTTTATTGAAGTTTAACGTTGCATCGGTGTTATTTTCGTTTACGGTAAAGGCGCTTTCGGTATAAGAACCAAAAGGTGTTCCATTGGTACCATAGGCGATTCTAACCTTACGCCTGTCATTGTAGTAATCCGTTCCAGTTCTGAAATTGAAATCTAATCCATCAATAATTTTATAATTAAGGGCCAAACTTCCGATAATCCGGTTTCGGTTTTGCGACACGGTATTTTCATAAGCTACCCAATATGGATTACTGTAATAGCTATTGTTCCAGTTAAAGGTTTTTCCGTTTTCATCTAAATAGTTCTTCAGTTGGTTAATATCTACCTGACGGCCAAACCAGGTAAACTGCAACATAGTACTGGTTGATCTTGAACCACCTGTACCCGGCAGATTATCCGAACTCAGTTTGCTGTAATTTGCATTGGCCGTTAAAGTCAGTTTTGGTGTTATTTTTAGTGAAGTATTGAATACAAATGAATTTTTGCCCTGTCCGGAGTTCGGTACAATACCAACTTGTTTCAGATTATTGTACGAGATACGGTAATCATATTTTTCGCCCGCATCTGCAACAGATACACCATTATTCAGAGAATAACCCGTTTGAAAGAAATCCCGGACGTTATCAGGATGGGCAACAAATGGAACCGCCACGCCTTTTGAAAAAAACTGCGGAATCAATCTGCCGTCCATTTTTGGTCCCCAGCTCTCATCTACCCCATCATTTAGGCCTTTACCAGCCCCATCCACATAACTGAACTTACCTTCTGAGCCCTGTCCGAATGCATTTTGATAAACCGGCAAGGTAAGCAAAGTTTCCAGCACGGCATTGGAATTAACCTCAATGCCCAACCCTTTTTTAGATTTACCTGTTTTGGTCTTAATTAAGATTACACCCGCCGCAGCCCTCGAGCCATACAACGCCGCTGCATTTGGTCCTTTTAAAACACTGATTGATTCTATATCTTCTGCATTGATATCTGAAATGGCATTTGCGTAATCTCTCGCACCAGCAGAATTTAACTGTGAGTTATCAACCGGAATTCCATCAACCACAAATAAGGGCTGATTATTTCCGGCTATTGAGGTTTCTCCCCTGATCACCACGCGAGATGAACCCATGCTTCCCTGACTATTAGTTACCCTCACACCGGCAATTTTGCCGGCTAGTGCATTAACCAGGTTGGATTCCTTTGCTTCGGCCACCCGGTTTCCTTTCAGTTCCTGAACAGCATAGCCCAACGATTTTTTCTCCCTGGAAATACCTAAAGCGGTAACGACTACTTCATCAAGTGCATTATCGCTCGATTGAAGAATAACTGAAATCGGGCCGGTATTTTTATTGACCTGTATTTCCCGGCTTTTGAAACCAATGTACGAAAATACCAATGTGCTCTTCTCGGGGGCATTTATTGAAAAAGCACCCTTACCATCAGAAATAGTGGTTTGTTTGGTTTCTTTTATTAAAATAGAAACACCTGGTAATGTTTCCCCATCTTCCGACTTTACGGTCCCGGTAATGGTGGCATTCTGGGCAAATAATTGCTGCGTAATGAAAAGCAGCAAAATAAAAGCTATTGATTTAAAATTAGTGAACATGTGTGTGTAATTAATGATTAGATTAAGGATAAAAATTGGGCAAAACAATTCCGCCACGGTTAAAAACCATGTTTCTTTTTTAAAAAATAAAGGGAATTGTTAGATCAAAAACGCCTGTTAAAACGGAACCATCCTAACAGGACTGGCGCATTCGGAAGTATTCTGAAAGGTTTATAAAAAATGATGTAGCTCGTCTGTCTTTTTCCATTTAAATATTTTGTTTAATGCAATAATTCATTTGCAAGAAAGTGCTGAGGCAACAAAAAAGCACCCCTTAAGTCAGAAGTGCCCCATCTATTTTAAATAAGGATTGCGCAAACAACTGACTTAACTACCCCGGATTCATCCGGGATGGAATTAGCACCATTTCTAAAAAATAGATGGTTGCTAAGGCTTCACAGGGCCATTCCCTCCGCCTTTCTTGATAAGTATTAAAAGTAACCGGGGGCAAAGGTATAATTAATTCCATTTATTCTATAGTTTTTGTAGATTTTTATTGAAATATTTTTTCTTTAGCAAATCCGTCAGTATATTTGTCGACTAAATTAGTAGATTAATATTATCCCAATGAATATAAAAACTTTGTTGACCGCTGCACTGGCCATGTCAACCTTTATAAACTTTGCTCAGGATCAGGCTGCTTTAGCCAATAACCAACAGGCAAAGGTTAAAGAAAAACAAACGAAAAAATTCGTTGCGCTGGGCAAGTGGCGGGGTGTTGCAAAAGTGAAGGAAGGACTCGACATTCCTTTCAATTTCGAGATCAGTGATAAAAGTGGTCAGCAGAAATTGTATTTCCGAAATGCAGAAGAAAGTTTTGAAGGCGGTGTAGTGAAACAAACGGCCGACTCAGTTTTTGTTAAACTGGATCAGTTTGATAACGAACTGGCTTTTGCGATAGAAGGCGACCGGTTAACAGGAACTTTACGCAAACAGGACAAAAGCGGAAAACCATTAATTATTGATGCAGCGCGCGAAAATTACCGTTTTAAAACGGATCAACCTGCCTCGGCAGACTACTCCGGAAGTTATGATGTGATTTTCACATCGCCAAACGGCAAGGAAGAAAAAACGGTAGGTTTATTTAAACAAACAGGAAACAAACTGACGGGAACTTTTCTGCGTATTACCGGCGATTCGCGTTATCTCGAAGGTGTTGTGGAAGGGAACGAATTTCAACTTTCTAGTTTTATCGGCTCCTCTCCTGCCTACTATAAAGGAACTTTCCAGACAGACGGCACTTTAAAAGGTGAGATTTTAAGCGCAAGAGGAAGTCAGCCTTTTACCGGGAACAAAAATAAAAACGCGGCCCTGCCAGATCCTTACCAATTAACCTACTTAAAAAAAGGATACAAAACACTCGATTTCAGTTTTCCTGACATAAACGGTAAAAAGATTTCGTTAAAAGATGAAAAATACAAGAACAAGGTAGTGATTTTAACCATTACCGGAAGCTGGTGCCCTAATTGTGTCGACGAGGCTGGTTTTATCGCACCCTGGTATAAAAAGAATAAAAACCGCGGCGTAGAGGTTATTGCCTTGCATTACGAACGTTCAACTGAGCCGGAATATGCCAAAAAAGTAATGACCCGTTTCCGTGAACGCTTTGGTATCGAATACGATCAGGTTTTGGCTGGCACAGCCGATAAACAAGTGGTATCTGAATCACTGCCCGCACTTGATTCTTTCTTATCTTTTCCAACCACAATAATCATCGATAAAAAAGGAAATGTGGCCCAAATCCATACCGGTTTTAACGGCCCCGCTACTGGTAAATTTTATGATGAATTTGTGAAAGAATTTAATACAGAGATCGATACGCTGTTGAAGAAATAAGCATTTTAAACCATTCCCTTATCTGTCATTCTGAACGTAGTGAAGAATCTTTTAATATACAATATCATCCATTGGTCGGTGAGACACCGACCAGTAGAATAAGAATAATTTGTTCATAGCATTAACATTGCATTTAACCCCGGGCGAAGCGGCATCCCTGAAGCGCAGCGTAAGGATATAGCGGAGAACGGGAACAACCGGTAATCGTTACTGATGACACTGCGCTCCAAATAAGATATATTGTTTCTTTTTTGAAAAGGTGCTGCATTGCGCTTCGGTGCCGGCAGCCCTTCTTTTCGCTATTATCTTTTTGTGACGGCTCAGTAGCGGACATTTTCGTTTGTGCACCAAAAAGGATAGCCGCTGCAATAAGGTTTATTTAGCTAGGGTCTGTATAACAAACAGCTTAGCGTTTTGCATTCTGCTACTGGCAGTAACAGTGCATTTAGCCCCGGGCGAAGCGGCATCCCTGAAGCGCAGCGTAAGGATATAGCGGAGAACGGGAACAATCTTTAATCACCGCGAATGGCCCTGCGCTCCAAAAAAGCATATTTTTTTCCTTTTTTGGAAAGGTGCTGCAGTGCGCTTCGGTGCCGGCAGCCCTTCTTTTCGCTATTATCTTTTTGTGACGGCTCAGTAGCGGACATTTTCGTTTGTGCACCAAAAAGGATAGCAGCTGCAATAAGGTTTATTTAACGAATGTCTTTACAGGAAACAAAATAACGTTTCATAATTTATTGGTTGGTTATTAGCACTAACCGCGTTTTTAGCTCCGGGAAAAGCGACATTCCTGAAGCGCAGCGAAAGGGTATAGTGATGCGCGGGAACGATCTTTGATCGTCGCGAATGGCCCTGCACTCCAAAAAATGTATGATTTAGTCTTTGGTCCGTGAGACACCAGCTAATAGAAAAATTTAAATGAAGGTCCGTCGACAGGCTACCATTGACGTTATTTTGCAATTGTCTATTAATGAGTGACTTGAGGAACCTATGCATTTCGGCGTAGCTAGGCCGTAGCACCGTATCTCCGTTCCGCTTAAATCCGGCCTAACAAATTTTTCGGGCTCCACTGACAAAGCCATCCCACTGGCTTCGAAAGAAAAATTTTCA
>NZ_CAJYOJ010000007.1 GCF_913776295.1 uncultured Pedobacter sp. | reverse complement strand
CAAGCGAAAGACCGCCTGGAATAACAACATTATGGATTGGGCTACAAAAATTCGCTGAAATAAATATTGGATGGAGAATCAAAAATATCCCTGAAACTTAGCAAAAGATGTGTCCACACGGTAGGATTTTTCATCGGGAGAGGACTTGTAATGAAAAGCGGGAACAACCCCACCCGAAGTAATACTGCAATTGCTTTTCAAACCAATATCAGGACCAGTACCTATTAGGCTGCAACTTAACACCGGTTTCGCCGCTGATATAAACTTAAAATTAAGCATCTATTAACTCAGCCAATTATCGTAACATTAACCCTCAAAACCCTTTATTTATTTAAAAATTATACTAACTTTGATGTTGCGCTTAGTAATTGTACTTTGTACACTAAGCAGGTTAAGAAATCAACAAAAATTAAGATAAAAATGAGCATAATTGTTAATGTCCATGCAAGACAAATCCTCGATTCAAGAGGAAATCCAACAGTAGAAGTAGAAGTTGCGACAGAAGCAGGTGCATTTGGCCGTGCTGCAGTACCAAGTGGTGCATCTACCGGGCAATATGAAGCTGTTGAATTACGTGATGGAGATAAATCTACATATTTAGGAAAAGGCGTTTTGAAAGCAGTAGAAAATGTAAATACCAAAATTGCTGATGCATTAAGAGGTATTGATGTTTTTGAACAAAACGCAATCGATAAAATTATGTTAGACCTTGATGGTACCGAAAACAAAGGTAACTTAGGCGCTAATGCTATTTTGGGTGTTTCTTTAGCGGTTGCAAAAGCTGCTGCTGACGAAATCGGCCAGCCGTTATACCGTTACATAGGCGGTGTTAATGCAAACACATTACCGATCCCGATGATGAACATCATCAATGGCGGTTCTCACTCTGATGCGCCTATCGCGTTCCAGGAGTTTATGATTATGCCGGTAGGTGCACCGTCTTTCTCTGAGGCTTTACGTTGGGGAACTGAAGTTTTCCATAGTTTGAAAAAAATTCTTCACGACAGAGGTTTATCTACTGCCGTGGGTGATGAAGGTGGTTTTGCGCCAACTTTTGATGGTACAGAAGATGCCATTGAAACCGTATTAAAAGCCATTGAAACTGCTGGTTATCAACCAGGTATGCAGATCTGTTTAGCTTTAGATTGTGCATCATCTGAGTTCTATAAAGACGGTAAATACGATTATACTAAATTTGAAGGCGATAAAGGCGCTATCCGTTCAAGCGAAGAGCAGGCACAATATTTAGCTGATCTTTCTGCTAAATATCCAATTATCTCTATTGAAGATGGTATGGATGAAAACGATTGGGCTGGCTGGAAAACTTTAACTGATAAAATTGGTGACCGCGTTCAATTGGTTGGCGACGATTTATTTGTAACTAACGTTACCCGTTTACAACGTGGTATCGATGAAGATACGGCTAACTCAATCTTAGTGAAAGTAAACCAGATCGGTTCATTAACTGAAACCATTAATGCGGTTACTTTAGCTCAAAACAGTGGCTATACTTCGGTAATGAGTCACCGTTCTGGAGAGACAGAAGACGTTACCATTGCCGATTTAGCTGTTGCTTTAAACTGCGGACAGATTAAAACCGGTTCGGCTTCACGTTCAGACAGGATTGCAAAATACAATCAATTACTACGCATTGAAGAAGAATTGGGTGAAAACGCACGTTTTATCGGTTCGAAATTCAAATACGCGAAGAAATAGCCCCTAAATCCCCTAAAGGGGACTTGTTTCTCTCCTTGAGGAGAAATGCCGTAAGGCAGAGAGGTGTTAAGAAGTTGAAAAACTGATTTGTAAAACATCCGGAGATTTTAAATCTTCGGATGTTTTTATTTTAATACTATATTTGTTTGTTGGATTTGGATTGTCTCAAATCTCACATCTAAAATCTCATATCCTATATGAAACGTTTAATAGATCTTTTCCGCAATAAATATTTTCTTGCAACAGTCGCTTTTGCGATGTGGATGCTATTTTTCGACAAGAATGATATGATGTCGCAATATGAATACCGTAGCCAGGCCAACAAACTGCAGGAAGAAAAAGAATATTTCGAAAAAGAAACAGCCCAGGTTAAAAAGGATCTAAACGAGTTGAACACCAATTTAAATACCGCTGAAAAATTTGCCCGCGAAAAATACTTCATGAAGAAAGACAATGAAGATGTTTTCGTGATTATACAGGAAGAGAAGAAAGATTAGTTTTCAGTTGGCAGTTTCCGGTTTGCAGTTTACCGTTTTCAGTAAATAATCCAGCAATCAAGCCATAAAAAAATTCCTAAAACGACTAAGGTTTCAACATTGTAACAGGTAACGTTTCAACTCAAGCCATGCTTCACATCCTCTACATCATTGCCATAACGGCTGAAGCCATGACCGCCGCACTTTCTGCAGGCAGACGCGATATGGATTGGGTTGGTGTTTGCATTATTGCCTGGGTTACGGCCTTAGGTGGCGGAACGGTACGGAATGTATTGTTTGGCCATTATCCCATGAGTTGGGTAGAACATCCAGAATATTTGGTGATTACGGCGGCAGCTGCTTTGTTTGCTGCATTTATTGCCTCAATGATGACCAGACTCAAAAAGCTTTTCCTTTACCTTGATGCTTTAGGTTTGGTGGTTTTCACCATTATTGGCTGTCAGGTAGCGCAGCAGATACACCTGCCTTATTTAATTGTACTTTTTAGCGGGATGATTACCGGTTGTGCAGGCGGTGTACTCCGCGATGTACTTTGTAATGAAGTGCCCTTTCTTTTTCGCAAGGAGATTTATGCCAGTGCAGCAATTGTTACGGGGGCGGTTTATATCGGTGTACAACATTTTCATGGATCAGAAATGCTTGCAACCCTTTTTGCTGCCATAGTAGGTTTAACGTTAAGGCTGCTATCTATCCGTTTCGGATGGCACATGCCGAAGTTTGTTTACCGGGATGAATGGCACTAACTCAGTTTGGAGTTTTTAGTTCGGAGTTCTGAGTCTCCAAACTTAAGCTCCCTATTCCTTTTCCTTTCCGTGGTGTCACAACTACCTTATGGTTAATGGTGCCGGGTATTACCACCTTCCATGGATAGCAGGTATAGTTCGGCGTTCTAAGTCTCTAAACTCACAACACCCAGCTCCCAACTTAAAGTTCTCCGTTTCTTTTCCTTAAAAACCACTCGGTTCCGAGCAAGATCATCATTAAAGCAAACAACCACTTCATATTAATCAGCTCATCATACTTACGGTCTTCGTAACTGATGGTTTTGATATTTTCATTTTTTAGGATTTCATCAGCTATTTCAAGCAGGTTTTCGGGCATAAACAGTTTACCATTGCTTTGTTTAGACATCGTATTTAAAAGCTGATGATTGGCCGTTGTTTGCTGGTATTCTGCAATTAACGCATTTACATAAAAACTTCCTGAAGCAGTAAATTTCTTTCCCCCTAACTCGGTATTGGCAACATACGAATAATTACCTGCAGGCATTGTTCCGGCATCTAACTGATAGCCATTTTCAGTTTTAGAGAATATATAGTTAAACACTTTGCCAGCTTCATTTTTAACCTGCAGATTTACCTCGGGGTCGTTAACTGCCTGGTAACTGTCATTGTAAAGGGTTGCGTTAAACTGTATGCTTTCATTTTCATCATAAGCTGCTTTAGCAGTAAACACTTTAAACCTGCGTTTATCATCTTTAACCGAAAGGTATTGAACGGTTTTTGAAATCAGATCGTTTAAAACAGATTGAGGAGCTTCATTTTCAGCCTCTGAAAGTTTCCATCGCCATAGCCCCTCTCCAATTAAATAACCCGTTTTTAAACCGTTTTCATTTGCAAAAAACAACAATGGTTGCTGCGTACTCACTTTGCCAATGCGTTGATTAAACACGGGAGTTGCTCCTGCATTTACCGTTAACCTTCCAAAAGGGCTCAGCAAAGGATCAAAAGATGAAAATTGCTTTTTATCCTCATCATTAAGATTAAAACTGCTAAATCCATTGGCAAAATCAGCGTACACTTCTTGAATGGCGCCATTGGCTGAACTCAGGTTGACTTGATTTTGCACCTGATTGAAAGCATTTACGTTAGTCTGCGCACCTAAAATGTACCAGGCCGGCTTTTTTAAGCCGGTTAATTTCTTTATAAATGCCGACGAAATGTTCTGCACATCGGGCAACTGATACAATACAATTAAATCGAATTTAGATGGATCTGTTGCATTTAAATCATCTGCAAGGGAAAGTTTAACCTCATAATGTTTATTGAGCGAAATAGCCTCTTTTAAAACGCCCAGATCGGGATGAGGTGCAGCAGCAGCAAGCAGTACTTTCTGCCTGCCGTCGATAACTTCCACATAAAAAGTCTGAATGTTATTACGCGTGGTGATTTCATTTTTTAAAGCGCCTAATTGAACCGTGTACTTCTGCAAACCAATTTTGCCGGCATGAATCTTTACCGGGATGGTTTTAATAAATGAAGCTCCATTAATTAAGATGTTCTGTTGCGCTATCCTGGTACCATTTTCGTTAAGGATTAATGAAGTACTTTCTCCGTTGCTTTGAAAAGCCTGTACCTGAACCTCAATGGTAAAATCATCATCCAGGTATACGATGTTATTGTAATTCACATTCGAGATCAATACATCGCGTTTAGGAACACTGTCACCCAAGGCAATGGTATAAATTGGGGCATTGATCTGATTAACGCTGTATAATGGGTTACCACCATGGTTAAAAATTCCATCAGTCGCTAAAACAACTGCCCCAACATTGCGGTTGGTATATTCATCTCTGATTTTCTGAAAAAATGCAGAGGCATCTGTTAATTTTCCCTGATTTCTAAAGTCGAAGCCATCCGCAACCTGATCTCCGAAGCGAAGCACCTTTACTTCATATTTATCTGCCAAATCATCTCGTAACTTTTTTAGGTTTTGTTCGTATCGTTTTTGGTCAAATCCGGCAGCTTTAATCTGACCAGCTGATAGGGAGTTATCCTGTCCGATAATAATTACAGGTTTATCTAAAGTATAGTTTAAAGTTTTAATGAGTGGTGCAAATATCAACCAGGCAATCGTAGTCACTACTGTAATCCGCAACGCGACTAAGGCATATTGAATCTTTTTATCCAGGTTTTTGTTACCACGGTAAAGCAACCAGGCATACAGCACGCCTAAGGCCAGGCAACCCAGAAAAGACAAAACAGAAGCACCTGAAAAAAAAATATTCATAATTCATAAAGATGATAATTTTGGTGGTATTTTCAAGATTTTAACCGCGAAGTATGCAAAGAATTTACGCAAAGCACCGCAAAGACAAGGTGTATCCTATAGTTAATTAAACTTAGCGTTCTTTGCGCCATGGCGGTATGAAAATCTCAGCGATCTTTGCGGTTAAAAAAGAATAAATTCGTTAGTTTTAACCAAATCAATCACAATGAAATTTATCGCTTTAACATTTCTGTTATTCCTAAGCTTTATGGTAAATGCCCAAAATAATTTCAAAGCCGCTCAAATTAAATTTGAAAGAGTAGAGAAGGCATACAGCGAAAAATGGGAAACATTAAGAAAATTTATCATGGCCGATGGTTTTGGCGATCAATTTTCAATGATAATCAATGCCTATAAAAGTGAAGGGAAGCTGGAAGTTTGGCTAAAGGCAAATACGGATAACAGTTATCAATTATTTCGCACTTACGACTTCTGTGCACATTCAGGTACTTTAGGCCCAAAAGTAATGGAAGGTGACGGACAAACTCCTGAGGGATTTTACTACATCGATGTTTTTAACCCGATGAGTAAATTTTATTTATCAATGGGTATAAATTATCCGAATATGGTAGATGATGCCCGTACAGGAAAAGACCGGAAACCGGGTAGTGATATTTACATCCATGGAGATTGTGTTACGGTGGGTTGTATTCCAATCACGGACGAAAAAATTAAAGAAGTATATATTTTGGGCGTTGAGGCCAGAAATGCAGGCCAGGAAAGGATTCCAGTAAACATCTATCCTTTCAGAATGACGGATGGGAATTTAAAGAAATATACGAAGAAGTTTCCGGATCAGGCCAGCTTCTGGAAATCCTTGCAGCCTGGCTATTTAGCTTTTGAGCAGAATAAAACCCAGCCGGATATTGTTGAGGTTAAAGGACAATACCTTGTAAAGTAACCAAAGAAGTCAAGTTTTCCATCGCACATTGGCCATTAAAACTTGACTTCTTTTATTATATAAAACCGGAAAGAAAACCGTCCACCTTAAGCCTTCACGCCTTCAACCTTTCTTACAGCATTCCACCGCAAACTGACAAAGTTTGTCCGGTTACGTAAGCACTCATATCTGAAGCCAGGAAC
Source organism: uncultured Pedobacter sp. (assembly GCF_913776295.1). Lineage (GTDB taxonomy): Bacteria > Bacteroidota > Bacteroidia > Sphingobacteriales > Sphingobacteriaceae > Pedobacter. The sequence goes on along the minus strand of NZ_CAJYOJ010000007.1, from coordinate 1,243 downwards.
ACGCAAACATTAGCAATATCTTCGGTTTCGCCGGCACGTTTTAACGGAATATCTTTTTCCCAGCCTTCAACTACTTTAGGATCTAAAACCTCGGTCATTTCGGTACGGATAAAACCCGGAGCAACCACATTTGCGCGGATATTTCTTGATCCCAGTTCTTTTGCAACTGATTTGGTAAAGCCGATAATACCTGCCTTAGAAGCTGCATAATTAGCCTGGCCAGCATTACCTGAAACGCCTACTACCGAACTCATGTTAATAAAAACACCTTTGCGTGCCTTCATCATCACTTTTGAAGCGGCTTTAGTTACATTAAAGATCGATTTTAAATTCACATTGATTACGTCATCCCAGTTCTCTTCGCTCATGCGCATTAATAAACCATCTTTGGTAATACCGGCGTTATTTACCACAACATCGATGCCCCCAAATTCCGCCACGATATCATTGATCAGCTGTTCAGCCTCATCAAATTTAGACGCGTCAGAACGATAACCTTTAACTTTAGTGCCAAAGGTTTGCAATTCCTGCTCTAAAGCCTGACCTTTTTCTACTGATGATAAATAGGTGAATGCTACATTAGCACCCTGTTCTGCAAATTTCTCCGCTATTTTACGACCGATTCCTTTTGATGCACCTGTAATTAATGCTGTTTTTCCTTCTAGTAATTTCATTTGTTATCTTATTGTTGTCAGTCTGAGCCTGTCGAAGACCGAACGTGTTATTTATTTTTATATTTTGATAATCTTACAATTTCATTCCAATCTTCTTTAAATAAAGCTTCCTTTTTCTTTCTACTCCAACCTTTAACCTGTTTTTCGAAGTTTATAGCGTCTTCTATTTAATCAAATCTTTGATAGTACTTCAAAGTGACAGGCCTTCTTGAAAAAGTATATGCAAAAGCATTTTCACCATCATTATGCTGAGAAAGTCTAGCCTCTAAATCATTTGTTACCCCAACATAATAACTTTTGTCGGAGCACTCCAAGATATAGACAAAATAGTTATGTACTCTTGCCATAAAAGATCTTTAGAAAGATGAAGTTACTAAAAATATTTCTTGCTAGAACTGTCATGTTGAGCTTGTCGAAACACCCCATAAAAGTCTTTCGACAGGCTACCATTGACGTTATTTTGTAATTATTTGATAGTTAAATACTTATGAAATATGCATTTCCATCCAACAAGGCCTTCGCACTGGGTCTCCGTTCTACTTAAGTCCGGCCTAACAAATTTTTCGGAC
>NZ_CAJYOJ010000006.1 GCF_913776295.1 uncultured Pedobacter sp. | reverse complement strand
AATTTTTCTTTCAAAGCCAGTAATAGGGCTTGGTCGGTGGAGTCCGAAAAATTTGTTAGGCCGGACTTAAGTAGAACGGAGACCCAGTGCGAAGGCCTTGTTGGATGGAAATACATATTTCATAAGTAACTAATTATCAAATAATTAAAAATTAACGTCAATGGTAGGTACGAAGGATCTTTCATTTAGAAAGTAATGGCAACCTAAAAATGCAAAAAGCCAATCGCGATCGTCATCCTGTGGGATAACTTATTATATAAAAATCAATATGCTTACAGATAATTTTTTTGTAGGTATCTCTCTCAAGAGATCGTCATTCCCAACTTGATTGGGAATCTTAATACAAGCGCTTTGATATTCCCGCATACACGAGAATGACGACCGCAAAGTGCATCTATCAATGGTAGCGGAGTCGAAGGATCTATTTTTGGAAAGCAATGACAGTAGCTATTTTTAAAGTCAGCCCGGCTTTCTGGTACAAGTACGCGGTTCGTGCCTCACCTGCGGGCTTTCCCCGCCAATCCGGTTTAGGTAGCGGCGGGCTTTGCATTAAATCCTGGCGATCGTCATCCTGAAAAGAGTTTAAAGATTTTATTAAGAGCGTAATGTCAGCGTATAAATGCAAAATCCTCATCGCAATCGTCATCCTGAACTTCCGGCCGGTCGGACGGGTGTTTCAGGAGCTTTCACTGCAGATAAGCGATCACATCTTTTTTGGAAAGCAATGACAGCAGCTATTCCACTTAAAGGCTACGTATTTTCTTTACCCTCATTTAATACTGGATTAACATGCTCCATCTAATTTCGCGCATCCAATCCAATCAAATGAATAAAAAATTACTTTTTATCACCGCGTTATATGCGGTTGCGGCCATTTCCTGTAAAAAAAATAAAGGAGAAGAAATTTCCGCTACAGTTAATTATCCTAACATGGCCGAAGTCAATTCGCCGGCTGTACTGTTTACTACAGCCAACGACGTAAATGTATATAACGGAGGATTTGGTTCGGCCTTAGCGGCTGATCCAACAGATCCAAATGTATTTTATATGCTTACCGACCGCGGTGCCAATGTGGGTGGACAGGCATCAAACTCCATCATTATCGGCAAACCCGATTTTGCCCCGCAGATTGGTAAGTTCAGACTCAAGGATGGTAAACTATATCTCGAACAAACCATAGAACTGAAAAATGCATCAGGAAACAAATTAAACGGAATACCTAATCCGGCTGGGATGGGCTCAACAGGAGAAACTCCTTTTGATTTAAATGGCAATGCCATTAGTCCGAGTGCCGATGGCTTAGATTCAGAAGGATTAGTTAGGGCAGCAGATGGTTCTTACTGGGTAAGTGATGAATATGGCCCTCACCTGGTACACTTTGATGCCAACGGAAAAACACTGGAAAGAATCAATCCCTTCGGAAGCGGCACCGGCGGCCGTAAAATCCCGGCCGTTTTTGCTAAAAGACGAGCCAACCGGGGCATGGAAGGCTTAACCATAACGCCCGATGGCAAAACCCTCGTAGGCATCATGCAATCGCCAATGTATAATCCTTCTAAAGGAGCAGTATCAGGTTCTATGGTGATCAGAATTCTGACTTTTGATATAGCAAGTGGTGAAACTAAACAGTATGCCTACCTGATGGAAGATGCTTCACTTACCGGCGTAAGCGAAATCGTTGCTGTAAACAGTACCACATTCTTAACCTTGGAGCGCGATGGAAAATATGGCATCGATCCAAGCAATACCACTACTGCCTTTAAACGGGTATTCAAAATTGACATCACCAAAGCTACAGATATCTCAGATGCAAGCAATTCGGACAATGGTAAATTGTATGGAGGAAAAACTGTTGAGCAATTATTAAACGCACAAGGTCTGAGTGATGCAGGAATTGTGCCGGTAAGCAAATCGCAGGTATTAGACCTGATTAAAGATTTACCAGGATCCTATCCTCACGATAAAGCAGAAGGGCTGGCATTACTCCCAGGAAACATCCTGGTAATTTCCAATGATGATGATTTTGGCGTAGTAGATAATAACGCCAGTGGATTTGCGCAGAAGATTTTACCTGCTACGAAATCTGTAGACCGGAACAGGCTTTATTTTATTAAAGTAAACCTGTAAATACAATAAACTGGGAAGTAAAGGAGCGGAACTGAAAACCGCTCCTTTTTTTATAGCCAGGGTATGAGTTTCTACATTCAGCAATAAAAGGTACACGATCAAGTAAATAAAATGAGTAATTTGCGGCAATGAAAAAATATTATCTAGTTATCTTACTTGCGCTTGTTTCAGGCAATTCTTTTGCACAAATGAAACTGATCAGGAAGATGCTCTCCAACGAAAAAGATACTACGCGCAAAGCCAGCTTTTTACCTTTACCTGCCTTTGGATATAGTCAGGAAACGGGATTCGAATTTGGTGTTGGGGCTATTTATTCCTTTTATGTAGACCGTAAGGATACGCTGAACCGCAGTTCCAATTTCGCACTGAATACCACCTACTCTACCAAAAAGACGGCTAATTTTATGCTGAAGGGCGATATGTGGACTAAAGGCAATAAATACCATTTTATCGGCGATATCCGTTTCAAAAATCAGCCCTTTAATTTTTATGGCATCGGCAACTACACGACAAAATCAGACGAAAACAAATTAGATCAAAGGATTTTTAAAACACTTTTTGATGCCGAAATGAATACTTTACCAAAGGCCTACACTGGTGTTTCATTGGGTTTTGAAAACCATCATTTTATAGACAGGCAGCCAGGCGGTATTTATTCCACTAATCCAAAAATTTTGGATAGAGATGGTGGTTCTGTAGCCTGGATTGGTGCATCGCAAAGTTATGATACCCGCAATAGCAACAACTATCCTACCAAAGGTTTTTTCGGTAGGGCTACTTATCAATATGCGCCGGATTTTTTTGGCGGGGAAAATTTCAATGGCTCACAGATTAAGCTCGATCTCCGCGGGTTCTTCAGTATAGTACCAAAAGTAGTTTTGGGCGTACAGGGCATTTATTATACTACACAAAGTAACAGCACACCATTTTATTTGTTGCAGCAATTGGGTAACGACCAAATGATGCGGGGCTATTACAGCGGCCGTTATCGCGATGAGAATTTAATGGCAGCACAGATTGAAATCCGCTACCGTTTTATGAACCGTTTCGGTATTGTAGCTTTTGCGGGTACGGGTAAGGTATTTAGCAATGGCCAGTTTAATACTGATGGACTAAAGCCTAATTATGGCTTTGGCGGCCGTTATTTTTTCGATCCGGCAAAAGGTTTAAGCGTACGGCTTGATTATGGAATAGGCGAAAAATTGCCCAATGAAAAACGCCAGGCAGGGTTTTATATCAGTTTAGCAGAAGCGTTTTAGGGAATGAATGAAGTAAGATGGAAAAGGGTTGATGGCATAGTGGCCTTAGCCTGGTATTCATCCTGAACGGAGTCGAAGGATTTTTTAGCGACTAACCCTCACATATGGTTTATTGCCACGGAAACACAGAAAGCACGGAAAATACTTACTGTTTACCACTCGTTGCTATGTCATCCTGAAGGGATAATTTATTTTATAAAATCAATATGAATGACAGATAAGTTTAAAAATTTTCACCGAATAATGTAGCTTTCGAAGTTTTAAGATCGAGGTAAATACTGTCCGCTTTAATTAACCCATCAATTTTATCTGAAGACACAGTGGCGCCATTAGCCAAAAATGTGTTATTCTTTTTATTATAAGTTATTTTTGAACCATTAACTTTAATACCATTATAAATAACCATTGCGTCTCCAAATAAATAAACGATGCTTTTATCCTTGCTCATCTTTACAGAATCTTTAGCACGATATTCTACTTTTGCGTCGGCTTTATTAATTGGTTGAGCTAAAAGGGCATTTTTTAACTGATGCTCTAGCTCACGCTTTTTTGGATTTTCTACTTTCCCACTACGGGACTCAGCATTAAAATTTCCATTGGTTAGATCGAAAACGATTACTGATGCTGCTAATGAACCCCCTTGATTAGCTCTTAATACTGCATTTTTAGCTGTCATTTTATGATTAAGCTGATCCAGTTCTACCAACTTTGCTGTTAACCTGCTGTTCACAATATCAATAACGGCATTCTCTATGTAAGAGATTTTCTTATCGACATCTCCGGTCATCTTACCAAAGGAGATGATTTTGGGTTTAATAGGGCTACCTACTTTTTTTAAAGAAGTTGTTACTCCAGTGATAGCATCAGCACTACTGTGATATTTAGCATAACGCGTTTTAGCTTTAAAGGTGTATCTATTTTGGCGCGAATGTAGTTCGACTATCTGATTAGAAAAGTAGGTATCTGGCGCGATCAACTTTTCACCTGAAAATTCCACACTGATTTCATCACCAACTTGGATATTACTACCAGAAAAGTTTTCTTCTGCAACATCGAGTATTATCCTATAATGATTATGTTTTAATGTAATTCTTTGGATATGATTTGCATCCCGATCAATTGCGGCTATTCTCGAAAAAGTAAATCTAAGTCCGTTCATGCCATATAAAAATGGCTGATTATTTAATGATCTTTCATAAAGTACATGTCCTTTGGCTGTAGAAATTTTATTCGTCCACAATGTCACTTCATTATAGGATTCCGGCACTGAAAAGCCATTAACTTCTATTTTTAAACTGTCACCGATTTTGACAGTAGAGAGCTTCCCTAAATTCATGATTGCCTCAAAGGAGTAAATTTTATTATGGTAGCTAATATCTCCTAAAACTCCATTTTTTGAGTTCCGAAAGCCAAGAAACTTAACATTAAGTTTTTTACCAAGCATTTCGCTACCTTTTCTAATATTTTTTGCATAGCTTGCTCTTAAATCTTTTACCACATTAATAGTATCATCTAATAATGTTTGCCCAGGCTTGATAAAACTTTTTTGAGCTTTCTGAAATTTATTTTCAGGAGAAATCTGTTTACCTGCATAAACAAATTTTATGGCAAATGTCCACAATAGAATCAATGTCATAGGTAAAACCAGGAAATAGGCATTTTTTTTCTTATTTTCAGATTTCAAACTAAACAACATTTTGATCCGGTCTTTAATTGGGCTTTTAACGAAGTTATGTATCAGAGGCATATTACTTTTTGTTATGGCCAGTTTTAATAAAAGATTGGCATAAGCCTCATTCCCAAAGTTTAAAGAAGTGATAGCATCTGCCTCATATTCATGCACTTGCTCCAAAGCTTTGTCATATAGGTAAACGATCGGATTAAACCATAAAAAAGATTTAAAAACCATTAAAATCATTTTATCTATTGAATGGTATTGACTGGCATGTACCTGCTCATGTTTAAGTAGAACTGATAAATCCTTTACACTTAAACCGGCATCATTTATAAAAACATAGTTAAAAAAGGAACAATTGGTGAAACCTTCTCTTTTGATGATTAGCTTTAGTCCATCGGCATTTTTTATGTATCTATTAGTATGCTTAAGCAAGCTGAACAAACGCCAAAGATAAACTAACAGTAAAAATAAAACTGTGGAACCATAAAAGTAATATATCACCATCATCCAATCGAGTTTATGCGTTACCATTGGCTGGTACTCTGCCATAATGGGCTGACTAAGCAGAACAGGTGCCTGATCAGTGGGTGCTATTTCAGGTATATTAATTGGAGCCTCAATTTCGGCTATTGCTATCTCCCGTTTAAATTCGAATTGCAAAGCAGGAATGATAAAACTTAAAATAAGCGTAGTCAGCAGATAAAAACGGTTGATCTTAAAGAATGTGAGCTTTCTTAAAGCCAACATATAAAACCCAAAGAACAATGCCATACAGGCCGATACCTTTAACACATAGATTAAAATCATGACATCGAATTTTGGTTAATGATTTTTTTGATTTCTTCTATATCCTTTTCGCTTAGCTTTTCCTCTTTTACCATAAATGACAGCAAACTGGTTGGAGAATTATCAAAATAACCAGAAAACACTTTTGAGAAAGTGGTTTTAGCATATTCCTCCTTGGTAATGGCCGGAAAGTACTCATAGGTTTTACCATAAGCTTTATAGTTTAGATAGCCTTTCTTTTCGAGCAAACGCACAATGGATGAAATGGTATTGTATGGCGGTTTCGGTTCTTCATCCAATTCCTCAATAATATCTTTCACAAATGCCTTTTGCAGTTTCCATAGAACCTGCATGATGCGCTCTTCTGCTTTGGTCAATTCTTCCATAACCAAATCTATAACTTATTTTTCAGTTTTACAACTAAAAATAAAGTTATATTACTAAAAAAACAGTTATAACATATAAAACATTGTTATTCAGATAATTTAATTTAAATTTTATCGAAAACGAATGCCTGTAGCTCTTGGCTATTGTAGCTCCGCCATCCGCTTTACTCCGTTGCAATCGTGTTCGCTACTGTTAGGCTTAGCACCGAATGGGCTGCTCCTTAAATCTCGCCCAAAGGCATCTATCCTTGGTACCTAAACCCGATCTGAGTGGATGCTCCCGATTCTTCATCGGAGCAGGAACGGGAGCGGGACTGAAGCCCGCCAAAAGAACCGAACTGTCCATTTCCTAAGCCTAAACATCACTTTTTTAATTTTAAAACGAACGGCTTGTGGTTTTTGGCTATCGTAGCCCCCCATCCGCTTTACTTCGTTGCAATCGTGTTCGCTACGGTCAGGTTTATCACCGAACAGACTGCTCCCCGCATGTACCGAACGGCAATTAACCGTTGTAAATAAACCTGATCGAAGTGGTTCCGGTTCTTCACCTGAAGGAACGGAGAGCGGGACGGATGCCCGCCAAAGGAACCGAACCCTTCATTTCCAAAAAAACTGCTATCGACTAAAGAATCTGCCAAGACCAAATCAAACTCCTTAAGTCCTTCAAAAAGAATTATTTGCTTAAACCCGCCAGTGCATTAATCGTTAATGCAACTATAACGGTGTTGAATATGAAAGCAATCAAACTATGTAAAAGGGAAAGTCTTCTGATTTCACGGGAAGAGATTTCCACATCCGAAACCTGGAAAGTCATGCCTAATACAAAAGAGAAGTAGGCAAAATCCACAAAATCAGGCTGATCATTTCCTGGAAACTCCAATCCTGAACCGCCCTTTTCAGATGCTTCTTTGTTATTATCGCCATAATACAAATGGGCATAACGCATCGTAAAGGTGGTATGTACTAAAAACCATGATAAAAACATGCCTAGTATGGCAATAACCAGATCAAGCGGTTCAATATCTTTATTAATAAGCAGTAAAACTACAGCAAGTAGACCGGCAAAGGTAGAAACCACCACGATAGCGAAAATTTCTCCACGGGTTTCATCCTGCATTTTGGCTTTTAAATGCGTTTCGGCAGCAGAGGTATGAAAAAACATGTACCAATGCAGAGAATTGAGCACGAGGCAAAAAATATCCCACCCCAACATGATATGGGTAAGGGTATCCATTTTACAAAACAACGAAAGCAGGTAGGCTGCAATGCCAGAGAAAAGGCTGATCAGCAAAACAAATAACGCCGATCGTTTTTGAATACCTGCAAGTTTTGGTTCCCGCATGGATGATTAAAACTTAAGTTTAAAATGCTCTTTGGCCTGCCCTTTTTTAAAATAAACCAAACCGATCCAAAACAAATCGATGGTTACGGTAACATCAGAGTGGTTTTTAATTTCGGTCCAGGCTTCTTTCATACCTTTGCTCCAGTAAATATCGTCAAAAATTAGCAGCGAGTTTTCGGTAACTTTTGGCAGGCACCACTTAAAATAATTCAAGGTAGCATCTTTACGGTGGTTCCCGTCAATGTAAACAAAATCAAGGCTCGGTTGCTGAGCAATAATATCGGGCAAAATTAAATCAAAATTACCCACATGAAGTTCGATATTTTCTAAATTCAGCTCCTGAAAGTTTTTTCTGGCCACCTCCGCCGTTTGTGGGCACCCCTCTATGGTAATCACCTGGGTTTGGGCATTTGTTTGTGCCAAATAAGCAGTTGTAATACCCAAACAAGTTCCTAATTCGATCGCACTTTTTGCTTTGGTGTTTTTGGCCAGCCGATAAATAAGCTTGGCTAACCTTGGGCTTTTTAATGCATTTTTGGCAATCTGACTTACTTTCTTCGTTCGGTTTTTATTGAGGTGGGAACCGGCACCGAGGTCGGTAACGGTGATGATGGAATCGTCATTAAAAAGTTTTTTTCGCTGATTCTCTATATTTTTATATTCAGATTTCTCACTAAAATCGTAAATTACCTCATCGGCGAGCTTATACACAAATGGCGAATGCGTGCCGTGCCGGCTCTTAGCTGTTAAACGGTGTTTAAGATAATCTGTAATAAATTGAAATAACATAATATTGCAAAAGTAATTAAACGCCGCAAACGTATGTATGTTTTATGGAAAATATCGCAGAGATAAGTGCTTTAGTTAAATTGTTGGACGATCCGGATGAGGAAGTGTACCAGCACGTGGAGAAAAAACTGCTCGAATATGGTGGTGAGGTTATCCATTATTTAGAAAATGCCTGGGAACAATCTTTTGACGGACTGATGCAGGAACGCATTGAAAACATTGTCCATCAAATCCAGTTTAAAACCGTTAAAGAAGATTTAAACCTTTGGTATTTAAGTGGTGCTTTCGATTTATTGCAGGGCGCTTTGATCATAAACCGTTACCAATATCCTGATTTAGACGAGCAAAAGGTAATTAACCAAATTGAGGAGATCAAAAGAGAGATCTGGCTGGGTCTGCAATACGAAATGAGTTCTGTTGAGAAAGTAAAACTGATCAATCATGTTTTATATCAGCAGTATGGCTTTGGTGGCAACACCAAAAACCACCACGACCCGCAAAACTCCTACCTGAATCAGGTTTTGGAAAGCAAAAAAGGGAACCAGATCTCTTTGGCTATTATTTATTCTACCCTGGCCCAAAAATTAGATCTGCCAGTGTATGGAATAAATTTGCCGCAGCACTTTATTTTAGGCTATATTGATGATAGCAAGCAAGAAGGTACTGAGTATGGTGTGCTTTTTTATATTAATGCTTTTAACAGGGGTAACATTTTTGGCAAACATGATGTAGACCAGTTTTTGCGACAGCTTAACTTAGAGGCCCTGCCCGAATATTATAAACCATGCAGTAACACCGATATTATCCGCCGGGTGATCAGAAACCTGATTTCTGCTTATGAAAATGCCGGCGCGACAGAAAAAGTAGCTGAATTAAATGAACTCCAAAGTATTTTAACAGAAAATAATCAATAAAATCTCCCAATCCGTGTTCAAAAATATCAGTGGTCTGCCTGGAATTTGCCTTTGGATGTTTTTTATGCTTTTCGCGGGCGGTCTGAAGGCTCAAAAAATAGTTAAACCAAATGTTATCGCCTACTACACTGGTCAAGGTGGGTCGGTTATTGATAGTTTTCCGATTGAGAAAATAAGTCATCTGATTTACAGTTTTGGACATTTAAAAGGAGATAGTTTAAACATTGCTTTAGCCAAAGATTCGGCTTTGATTGCTAAAATGGTAGCGCTGAAAAAACGTAACCCTGATTTAAAGGTGATGATTGCTTTGGGTGGCTGGAGTGGTTGTGCTACTTGTTCGGAGGTATTTAGCAGAAATGAGGGACGAAAAACTTTTGCCAAAACAACCAAATCGCTTTTAGATTTTTTTAAGGCTGACGGCATAGATATCGACTGGGAATACCCTGCTGTTTTGGGTTATCCCGGACACCGGTATACACCTGATGATAAGCATAACTTTACATTATTAATGAAGGCACTAAGAAACAAACTCGGTAAAAAAGCAGAAATTAGTTTTGCAGCAGGCGGCACAAAAAACTGTATTGACTCTTGCTTTGAATGGGATAAGGTAATGCCTTTGGTAAACCGGGTAAATGTAATGAGTTACGATCTGGTAAGTGGATATGCAACACAAAGCGGACACCATTCACCTTTATATTCTACCCCTTCCCAAACTTTATCAGCAGATTATGCGGTAAAAGCTTTAATTGATTTAGGGGTACCTGCACAAAAAATTGCATTAGGTGCAGCATTTTACGCCCGTATTTTTGAAAACATTATAGATGCGGACCAAGGATTATATCAGCCAACAAAATTTTTAAGGGGCGTTTCCTATAAGGATTTCAGCAAACAGTTTTCATCCGAAAATGGCTATACCTATTATTGGGATGAGACAGCTAAAGCGCCATATTATTATAACCCGAAAACGCGATATCTGGTAACCTTTGATGATCCTAAATCCATTTCATTAAAAACCAAATATGTAATTGATCAGAAATTAAATGGTATCATGTTCTGGGAGTTAACAGATGATACTTATCACAATGGCTTACTGGATGTAATTGATAAAACAATACAAGATGATAAAGGATTACTGAAGAATTGATCCTGTTCATATCAAAATCAAATTCCCAAAAAAGCCCGACCACAAATCACGATCAGCCATTTCTATATTTATCAAATCTTATTTACAATTATAAACTAAACTTATTTTGGTTAAGGATGTATCATTTGCGCTTCCACCGTTATTGATATAGCTTTTGATCACGATAGATGTTGCATTCCCTTTATTATCAAAAACATAATTGAATTCCTGTGTATCAACACTTGACAGCTTATTGGAAGTTGTAACAGTTTTTTTGAGTACGTTCTTTGATGTTTTTCCAAAGTAGCTCCCAGGTATATAATCTACAATGGCAGAAAGCGGATCGGCCATCTGGTATGCGTTTATTGCTACCTCTGCAGCGTATTCGTAAGTAATGGTCTCTACACTCCCATCCTCGGCATAGGTCACTTTCTCTTGTGTCAAATTACCACCTGTATAACTAAGTTCGGCAGTTGAATTCAAAACATTCCCTAAATAGCTTTTAACAACCGTTAGATAACCATCAGCATTATAAGTATAGGTTCTCGTTGCACTTACCCCTGGAAAAAAATCAGACATATAACTGGAAACAGCCCTGCCATTTGTCAAGGTGAGTTCTGTTTTTTCGCCATTTTCCAGCGTACCTGTAACTTTAGTAGTAGAATAAGTATAAGTCATGGTTACCCCATCACTCGTTGCACTGATTAGTTTACCAGACGCATCATATTTATAGCTGATTTCAACCTCACCCAATGTGCTAAAGTCAGTCTTTGAATTCATCAGCTGGCAGCCATTCCCATTAGGATTGGGCCTGGCATTCCAATTAATTTCTTTTTTACAGCCTGCCATTGCAATGATCGCAACCAGGGCTACCATCGCATATTTAATTATTTTTTGCATTGAATTTCCGGTTAAGAGGTTAAAATATCCTGCAAAGATATTAAAATTTCTCCTTTTTTAACCAGTTAGCCAACAAGTTAAACCAATCTACATCAGAAGTTTTGTTGATCAGGCCAAATCCATGTCCACCTTTTTCGTACAGGTAAATATCGGTATCAATATGATGTTGCTTTAGTGCCGCATTCATTAATACACTGTTTTCATAGGGAACAGTCTTATCATCTTTGGCATGTACAAAGAAAACAGGGGGTGTTTTTTTGTTTACATTTTCATTGGCTGAGAAATAATGTTTCAAACTATCGGCAGGATTTGGTCCCAATAAATTTTTCATGGTACCGGTATGTACTGATTCCTCGAAGCTGATTACAGGATAAATTAATGCAGCAAAATTTGGCCTCAGATTTATCTTTTCAGGGTTAGAAATCTTAAGATCGTTATAATGGGCCACTAAAGTTGAAGCAAAATGCCCTCCCGCTGAGAAGCCCATAATCCCAATCCTATTGGTCTTAATTCCATATTTTTTGGCATTCTTTCTAACCAAATAAATGGCTTGTTGAGCATCCTGCAATGGCCCATAGGTTTTATCAAACATAATTTCATCACTCGGCAAACGATACTTCAATACAAATGCAGTAACACCAATGGCATTAAAGCGTTTAGCTACATCGGTTCCTTCATGGCTAAAAGCCAAAGCACTGTAACCACCACCCGGGCAAATAATTACCGCCGTACCTGTTGCGATTTCCTTTGGCGCGATGAAAACCGTCATCGTTGGAACTGATACTTTAGTCACGTTCAGCGTGCCATTATTGCGCATTTCGGTATGTTCAACATAAGTTGCCGGCGTAGGCTTTGCACCTGGAATATCACCATGATACAATGGGATTATTTCTTGTGCTTTCAGATCAATCACTAACATGGCGAGTAGTACCGAGATTAAAACAAATTTCATATCTATTTAATTTCTTTTTTAGTCGACCTAAGATAAAACAATAGCGATTTATATTCCTCATCAGCCATTAAGTGGATTGGAATAAAAAACGGAGTATGCATCATTACATTTGTTATACTGAGGTATTGATCATAAACTTTGAACGAAGTCAGGATATTCCATTTTGCGAAAGATTGATAATTATCAGTAATGCCTTCTATACCTTCATCAGTTATGATCAACTTCCGCGTGTTCGAAGGAAATGCCAGGGCTGTAGTATCCTTAAATTTATTCCAAAAAATACGTTCTGTCTTTAAAAGCCTGATAAAGGTACTTAAAGCAACAACCCAACACAAAATTAACACAGTTAAATCTATCTCTTCATTTTTTAAAATGTAATGCAAATACCCGTACATAATAATCCCTAACAAGAAAGAGATCAATGAAATAACTTTAAGTCTCTTGCTAAATTTCTTCCAGATTATCTGATTTGACTCCAGCAAGCTTTTTTTTACATTAAAGTCTTCGATGATGATATTCATATCGCTATGTTTTGCCTATCCGTGATTGAATACATACACTAAAATTCCATTAAATAGGCCTTTAAAAAGTCGTTGATATCGCCATTTAAAACCGCATCGGGGTTAGAGGTCTGGTAATTGGTTCGATGGTCTTTTACCCGCCGGTCATCCAGCACATAACTTCTGATCTGCGAGCCCCACTCTATCTTTTTCTTCGATCCTTCTACTGCAGCAATGGCTTCGTTGCGCTTTCGTTCTTCTATTTCGAACAATTGCGACTTCAGCAAACGGATGGCATTTTCTTTATTCTGCAACTGCGATCGCGATTCCTGATTTTTGATGATAATGCCAGATGGTTTGTGGTATAAACGTACTGCAGTTTCAACTTTGTTTACATTTTGTCCACCGGCACCGCCAGCCCTGAAGGTTTCAAATTCAATATCGGCGGGATTGATATCAATCTGAATGGTATCATCAACCAAAGGATAAACATATACGGAAGCAAAAGAAGTATGTCGCCTCGCATTCGAATCAAAAGGAGATATCCTCACTAAGCGATGAACACCGTTTTCACCTTTGAGGTAGCCGTAAGAAAAATCGCCATCAAACTGGAGGGTTACCGATTTAATACCTGCAATCTCCCCTTCCTGACTGTCTTGTTCAGTGATTTTATAGCCATTTTTCTCGCCCCACATCAGGTACATGCGCATCAGCATATAAGCCCAGTCGCAACTTTCGGTACCACCGGCTCCGGCAGTAATCTGCATGACGGCAGAAAGCTGATCTTCTTTACTTCGGAGCATATTTTTAAGTTCCAGATCTTCTACAGCTTGTTTACCGGTTTCGAACTGTTCTTTCATTTCAGCTTCCGAAGCATCTCCGGATTGAAAAAAATCGAACATCACGGCTACATCCTCAACCGCATTATGGGTTTGGTTAAAGCCGTCAGTCCATTTCTTCTTTGAGCTTATTTCTGCCAGAATTTTTTCTGCTTTTTTCGGATCGTCCCAGAAATCGGGCGCCATGGTTAATTTTTCATCTTCGCGAATGGCGTAAAGTAGCTCATCAACGTCAAAGATACCTCCTCAGAGACGCTACTCTGTCTCTTAAATCCTGAATCTGTTCTTTCGTCATGGAAACAAAGATAGGAAATCGCTTTGAGCATAGCACATAGCGATTTCAATTAAAACTATCGGCCGACAGCTAACGGACTAGTTGATTTTCCCTGATCGATCATGCATGTAACAAATGAACTAATGCCTATCTCTTCATGGTCATATAATCCAGCGTAAGATTGGAAAGTAATTTAACTCCTAATACGAAACCACTTTCATCAAGGTAAAAATCGGGAGTATGATGGGATGGCGCCTTTAAAGGATCTCGACCTTTCGGCATACCACCTAAGAAAACAAATAGGCCTGGTACTTTTTCCTGAAAGAAAGAAAAATCTTCTGCGCCGGTAACTGGCGGTTTTAACTTTACATGTTCTTTCCCTGCCGTTAACTGCATACTGGGCAGCATTTTTTCGGTAAGCGCAATATTATTGAAAGTAACCGGGTAATGGTTGCTGTATGGAATTTTCACTACCGCAGTTGCGCCCCCTGCCTCTGCAGTTTTGGTAGCGATGGTTTTGATCCGTTCAATAAACATGGCTTCATCTTCTTTGCTGAAATTGCGAACAGTACCCAGCATTTCTACTTTTTCAGGTATAATATTCGAACGAACACCACCGTTAATGGCACCGATGGTAACTACTCCTGGATTCTCGGTTACATTTAAATTGCGGCTAACAATGGTTTGCAGGTTATTGATAATCTGGGCAGAAACCACCACAGGATCAATACTGCTCCAGGGATATGCGCCATGGGCCTGCCTGCCGGTAACCGTAATCTTCATATCGTTTACAGCGGCCATGGTACCACCGGGGCGATAGGTTACATCCCCAACCTCAGTTTGTGAATTGATATGCAGACCGAAAATGACATCCACTTTAGGATTTTCGAGTACGCCTTCTTTAATCATTAAAGCTGCTCCGCCTTCCTCTCCCTTGGGCACTCCTTCTTCAGCAGGCTGAAAAATAAATTTAACCGTGCCTGGTATATCTTTTTGTATAGCGGCCAACACTTCTGCCACGCCCATTAAAATAGCCACATGACTATCATGTCCGCAGGCATGCATTACCCCAACCTCCTGACCATTATACTGTGTTTTCACTTTCGAGGCAAATGGAACATCTACCCGCTCGGTAACAGGCAAACCATCCATATCAGCCCGCAGTGCAACAACAGGTCCGGGTTTTCCGCCTTTTAATATACCAACCACTCCGGTTTTGGCTACGCCAGTCTTTACCTGTATACCTAAGGATTCTAAATGTTTTGCAATGATACCAGCCGTTCTTACTTCATTATTCCCAAGTTCAGGATGTTCGTGAAAATCACGTCTCCAGGTAATTACTTTTTGCGCTATGGCGTCCGCTTTCTTCGAAACCAATGGCCTTAAATCTGATTTTTGAGCAAAAGTATTTAATGCCAACAGAGAAAAGCCGATCAGGTATATTTTTTTCATAAATGGGAAGTTTAGTTTAGGTGTTCTAAGCTAAACAATTTTATGGAGAGACGAAATTAACATCAAGCGGAAACCTTAAAGAATTTTCAGAGGTTACTGATAAATTTGTTAGGTAGCATCCCTTGAAAATACGTCATTCTCAACTTGATTGGAAATGACGTGATCATGAATGCCCCTAAATAAAATGAAACTTGGAATAATCCTAATTCAAGCATTTTAAGATTCCCGCATGCGCGAGAATGAATATCCCAATAGTGCATTCTACCGTGTGGACACATCTTTTGCTAAGTTTCAGGGATATTTTTGATTCTCCATCCAATATTTATTTCAGCGAATTTTTGTAGCCCAATCCATAATGTTGTTATTCCAGGCGGTCTTTCGCTTGCATAGCCTTTCCAGCCCCCCAGTCTGGCTATTGTCCAAACATGTCTTTTAAGGCTCTGCTTTTTATATATATTTTTTTGTTTCTCAGTTTTTCCCTCCAATATTTTGATAAGATCTTCGCTGCACTCCTGTTCCTGTTTGGAAAAGCAGCTTTCGGCACAGAGTCCTTCTTCCTCTGGAACAGCATATGAGAGCTGCATCATAAAAAGCTTTAGTATCACATCCAACATTAGAAGGCTTAATTTCCGAATACTCTGACCATATTCAAGTTCGCTGGCCTCAATATTGAATCCTTCTTTTTTTAATATCCTAAAAACTTCTTCTATAGTCCAACGCCAGCTGTACCACTCTATACAACATAGCGCCATATCAATATTTTCTAAGGGTATTGTTGTTAAGATCCTCCAACAAACAGGGTTGTTGCAGCCTTTTGATACTTTCTCCTTTGCCTCGATATAGAATAGCTTAACCGTATCGGGGCTTTCTTTTGAACTTGTGCCGGTCCTTTTGATCTCAACCTCTTTATACCTTACTTCTATATCGGCTATTCGGGTAGATCTCTTCTTTCTCTTATCGCCCTCAACCTTAATCTGATAACTGCCCTGGGCAGGGTGACCATCAAACACGTCAAAAAGCTTTGTTTTATCCGTAAGGGTACGGTTTGTGCTTGCCCGAACCAGCAAATCCGTTCTTTCATCGGGTATGCAGGAAAACTGTTCATAAATATCGCCTTCCCTATCCTGTACAATAATGATGGATTCAGCTTCTTTCAAAGCCTCTTTGCTCTTCTTGGACGACTCTATCCATTTATATGACTCCTTTTCCTGTATGGGAAGCGTGCTGTATTTACGCACATGTTTATTGACCCGAACCTCGGGCCTATTCCAAATTTTGATATAGGAAAAGCCATAGGGAACACAGCTTTGGGCATCCACAACCAGGGATGGATGGAGTAAATAGCCCAAACCTTGGAATTTTGCATTGGTAGTACCTAAACTACCATCTTTTTGCAACCGGTTTCTATGTTTGTACATATTGATTTCTGTACTATCCTGGATGCATAAGACTGTTTTTCCCTTGCAACTCACTCCACAACGGGAGGATATATCGGAAATGATGCTATCTTCTTCAACCCGCTCATTCTTCAGGAATCTATAAAAACCTTTTGCCTGTGAAAGGCTATCGGACAGTTGGCGTATGGAATGGACACCTTTGGTAAATAAATTATTTATAACCTCGCCACAACGGCTATTTAAACGCTTGTCTGGAAAACAATCTCTATACCCATTTGATAATAACATCTACAAAACTAAAAATATTTGTGTCCACACGGTAGAATAGTGCATTGCGTTAATGGTAGATTTTAGAGTTCTCCAATACAAAGGAGGCTCGATGACAGCTATTGAGGGGTCGTCGCTTCGACCGCAGTGCCTGCCCGTACAGGCGGGGAGAAATCTTTGAACTATGTTAAAAGATTTCTCCATTTCGCTGCGCTTCAGTCGAAATGACGGCGATTCTTTTAAATCTGTCATTGATAGTCTTGGAAAGCTCTTCTTTTAAAAAAAATTTCTTATCGATTTAGCACATTAAAAAGATCATTTTAAATTTTTGCTTTATTACTTTTACAAAAAACAAAGATTATGTTACCTAAAATAAATTTTACAGAAACTGAGGCCTACAAATATTTAGCCGACCATTTTATAGATATTAATCAAAAGAACATTAAAGATCTTTTTGCTGAAGATGCAGATCGTTTCAATAAGTTCTCTGTTTTTTTCGAAGATATCCTGCTTGATTATAGCAAAAACCGCATCAGCGACGAAACATTAGCGTTATTGATTCAATTGGCACGTGAGTGTAAATTAGATGAGGCCATCAAGTCGATGTACAACGGAGACAAGATCAATGAAACCGAAGACCGCTCAGTACTTCATATCGCTTTACGTAATTTGAGCAATACCCCGATTTTAGTTGACGGAAAGGATGTGATGCCAGAAGTAAATGCTGTACTGGCTAAAATGGAGAAGTTCAGCAACAGCATCATCAGCGGTGAATGGAAAGGTTATACCGGTAAAGCCATTACTGATGTGGTAAATATAGGTATTGGCGGATCAGACTTAGGCCCAGTAATGGTTACCGAAGCTTTAAAACACTATAAAAACCATTTAAATATTCACTTCGTTTCGAATATCGACGGTACGCACATTGCTGAAACTTTAGCCAACGTGAATGCTGAAACCACTTTATTCCTGGTAGCATCAAAAACTTTTACCACACAGGAAACCATGACGAACGCGCACTCTGCCCGTACCTGGTTTTTAGAAAATGGTGGTAAAGAAAACGATATTGCCAAACACTTCGCCGCATTATCTACCAATGCTAAAGACGTTTCTGCTTTCGGTATCGATACCGAAAACATGTTCGAATTTTGGGACTGGGTGGGCGGTCGATACTCATTATGGAGCGCTATTGGCTTGTCTATCTCGTTAAGTATAGGTTTCGATAATTTTAAGCAACTACTAGCCGGTGCCCATGCTATTGATAACCACTTCAAAACTACAGAGTTTGAAAGTAATCTTCCTGTAATATTAGGTTTACTAGGCGTTTGGTACATTAATTTCTATAATGCAGAAACGCAGGTGATCTTGCCTTACGACCAATATATGCACCGTTTTGCGGCATATTTTCAACAAGGCGATATGGAAAGTAACGGTAAACATGTGGATAGAAACGGTAATGAGGTTGATTATGAAACCGGACCGATTATCTGGGGCGAGCCAGGGACAAATGGCCAACATGCTTTTTATCAATTAATTCACCAAGGCACCCGGATTATTCCCGCTGACTTTATTGCACCGGCACAAAGTTTAAATCCACTGGGCGATCATCACCCTATCTTATTATCGAATTTCTTTGCACAAACTGAAGCGCTAATGAACGGCAAGACCGCAGAAGAAGTAACTGCCGAGTTAAAGAAAGAAGGTAAATCTGATGCAGAAATTGAAAAAATCGCACCATTTAAGGTTTTCGAAGGAAACCGTCCGACAAACTCCATATTATTAAAGAAAATAACTCCTTATACATTAGGGAGTTTAGTAGCCATTTACGAACACAAAATATTTGTTCAGGGTATTATATGGAACATTTTTAGTTTCGATCAATGGGGCGTGGAACTGGGTAAACAACTGGCCAAAAAGATTCTTCCAGAACTGGCAGGCAACGAAGAAGTTTCGAGTCACGATAGTTCTACTAATGGCTTAATTAACCAGTATAAGGCCTGGAGATAAGCTTTTAATTAAATAACTTACCCCAAAAGCCGTTCTGATGTAAAATCAGAACGGCTTTTTTTATTTTTTTATTACGGGCAACCATTCTGGATAAAGCCACGTAACGGTTAATATTTCAATTGTACCAAAATCAAACATCAGGATAGAAAAATGAATCCATCACTAGTTTTACTAATCGATTAACTATGAAAAAACAAAATGTAATCTTTTCGTTAGCCGCAATTACGGCCCTTCTTTTTGCCTGTTCTAAAAAACAAGCGGAAGAATTAAAACCAGCAACACCAACGGATCCAACCCCGGTAACGACAGCCAATGTAACCTATAGTAATTTTGCCGGCGCACTTTTCCAAACCAAATGTAACAGCTGCCACGGTCCGAACGGGGCAATCAAATCAGTTTGGCTATTTAATGGCATAGCATCTATTAAAAATGATAGCCGTGTGGCCAATAGTGTATTGGTTACGAAAACGATGCCCAAAGGAGGATCCTTAACGGCAAGCGAAAGAGAACTTTTACAGGCATGGTTTGATAAAGGTATGCCAGAATAACTCATCAAAATGAAGCCGATTTTTGGAGTACTTAAACACATTTACAGATGCAAAAATTATTTTTCACATTAATAGCCCTGATAGTATGCACAGGCATAAAGGCGCAGATTTTGGTCAGTAAAAGCGTTAATTCCTCGTTTTTTTCTTCAACACCTATAGAAGATATTGATGCCCAGAGCACAACAGGAGCTTCAGCCCTTAATACCCAAACCAACGATATCATTTTCAAAATCAACAATACCTCTTTTCAGTTTAAGAAAAAACTGATGCAGGAACATTTTAACGAAAATTATATAGAAAGTGATAAGTTTCCTGCTTCTGATTTTAAAGGAAAAATTATAGAACAGATCGATTTTTCAAAACCTGGCACTTATCCGGTAACCGTTAAGGGCAACCTGCAGATCCATGGCGTTACCAAAACATATACCACAAAAGGATCGCTCGTCATTACTGCCGATGAGGTGAAAGCTACTTCTACATTTAATGTAAAACTGGCCGACCATGCTATCAAAGTCCCAACGATCGTTTTTAAGCAGATTGCAGAAACCATCCAGGTAAAAGTAACCGCAGTTTATCAACCCAAAAAATAAAACTTATGAAATTTCATCTAAAATCTCTTTTATATCTATCAGTTACCCTTCTGCCTACTTTGGCGTTCGCACAGGATCCGCTTGAAAACGCATTGCAGCTGCCGACGGAAAAAAGTACTGTAAAGGCTACTTTTAAAGCACCTAAACTCATCAATATCCAAACCAATGAAACCATTTATAAAAATGAGCTTGATTTTAGGGTAGACCACCGATTTGGCGACATTGCAGGCCGTGCAGGTGGTATCAAAAACTTTTTTGGGCTGGATCAATCAACAGATATCCGCATTGGTTTTGAATACGGTATCAGCGACAGGCTTTCGGTAAGTTTAGCAAGGGCTAAAGGAGCAGGTGTAGTTACACAGCTTTATGAAGGAAACTTAAAATACCGCTTACTGGAGCAAACTAGTGATGATAAAGTACCCGTATCAGTAACTTTGTTCGGTAGTACCACCGTATCAGCGGCCAAAGCTTCAACAGATCCTACCGCCGCAAATGCATTTAACGAATTCAAAGACCGATTGACCTATGTAGTACAGGCTGTAATTGCGCGTAAGTTTAACTCAAACTTATCATTGCTGATGATGCCATCCTATATACACCGCAATTTTACCGTTTTTGGCGATCAGAACGATATGCTTGCCTTATCCGTTGGCGGCCGTATCAAAATTACCAAACGCATGGCTTTTGTAGCAGATTATACTATTCCATTCCGGGATAAAAATCAGGAGGCTTATCTCGAAAGCACGTTTGACACAAAATACTACAAAACACTCGGTGCCGGACTCGAATTTGAAACCGGTGGGCATATTTTCCATCTTAATTTTACTAATGCTACTGCCATTCAGGAATCACAGTTTATCACTGATACCAATACCTCCTGGCTTAAAGGACAATACCGTTGGGGTTTCAGTATAGCACGAAGATTTTCATTTGATAAGAAAAAAGCGAAATAGACTGGATTTAACAAAGTTCGTGCAATTAAAAAACTGTATCATAGCGCTATAGTCATCCTGGGGAATAATTTATGGTATAAAATCAGAAGGATTCACAGATAAATTTTATTAGTCAACATTCGTTGATAGATCTTCATTCTCAACTTGATCCGATGGCTATCAGATGGGAACCACGGCGTGTTCATCGAAGATAATCTTAATGCTTATGTTTTAAGATTTTCGCTTGAGTGAATGACCAGGTAAATTACAAATATGATACAGCCTATATTTTAAGATGATGATTAAACCGTTACATTTTGTCCTTTAACATCAAAGGCATCCCGTAAACCTATTGCAAGAACATTAAAGGCATAAACGGTAAACATAATAGCCAAACCAGGCAAAACAGCCAGATATGCTGCATCCATAATGATATAGCCATAATGTTCTTTAATCATACTGCCCCAGCTTGGCATAGGTGGCTGTGCGCCGAAGCCCAAAAAGCTTAACCCGGTTTCCAGCAATATAGCCGATGCAAAGTTAGAAGAAGCCACAACCAAAATAGGTCCGGCGATATTGGGCAATATATGCCTGATAATGGTTCTGGCTGTACTAAAACCAAGGGCCCTTGCTGCTTCTACAAATTCTACTTCTTTTAAAGCCATCACCTGCCCACGCACCAGTCTGGCCACATCTACCCAGGTTGATAAACCTACAGCGATAAATATCTGCCAGAACCCCTTCCCCAGGGCAAATGAAATCGCAATAACGAGCAATAATGAAGGTAGCGACCAAACCACATTCATAAACCAGCTAATGGTAGCATCTATCCTGCCCCCAAAATATCCGGCAATGGCACCTAAACTCACCCCGATCAAAAGCGAAATCAGCACGGCCATTAAACCTACCGATAACGACACACGGATACCTAGAATTAATCGACTTAATAAATCTCGTCCGTAAATATCAGTTCCTAAAATGTAAGTACGTGTATAGATATTATTTTCTTTAAAGCGCGCTTCTGCCGTGCCGATTTTTGAAGGCAGAATACAGCTTGGGCATAAATCTTTCAGTTCGTATCTGGTTTCTTTCGCTTTTTCGTCATCTCCAATGTACTCCTGCACAAAAACCGCATCTCCTTTTATCTTGTATGAGGTAATCGGAATACTTTTAAATGTAGGTGTTTGTCCATAAAGCATTCGCTCCAAAAGGTTAACCTCTGCTACTTTGGGATTTTGGCTGATGATTAAGAATGTAAAGCTGCTACCCGGTTTCTTTTTGTTTAACTGGAGGGTTTGTACATTCGCATCCGGAGAATCATCTGGCATAATCAGATAACCCAAAATGCCCATCAGCATCAATAATAAGATAAAGATCAGCCCGGCGAAAGCCAGCTTATTCCGTTTAAACTTTAACCACACTTTTTTTGATGGGCTGTTATCCATTATCTAACCATTCTGCCTTTCCAATTGTATTTTCCACTGTTTCCGGCGATGCCGATGTACACCATGTAAATCACATGAAGCACATTTAAAACAGGTATTAAAATGAGTAAGTTTCGCCTTTTGGCAAAACCCGTTACATCCCATAAAAATAGTGTTTCTAAAACCATTTTAAACAACAATTGATAAAATGTAATGGCTAAAAAGCCCGGAACAAAAAGCCCGGTGATCAAATTTGCGAGAATAGAAAGGTTAAAAATCCAAATCAGCACGCCCAATACAATGATAGCCTTGTTTTTATAACGGGTACTTTTCGAAGCCCAGCGTTTGCGTTGCTGGATAAATGCACCCAGTGTCTCTTTTGCATGTGTATACACAATCGCTTCCCTGTTTTTCAGGAAACCGATTTGATCCGGGTATCTGGCTGCAATTTTATGCAACAGTAACTCATCATCGCCTGATGCCAGATCATCAATCCCCTGAAAGCCGCCAACTTCATAAAAGCTTGTTTTTTCGTAAGCCAGATTTGCACCGTTACAGGTTGATGGCTGTTTATTCCCAATAGTAGAAGCTCCCAAACCAATCAAATAAAGAAATTCTAAAGATTGTAACCGCTCAAAGAAACTCTTCTCCTGAAAATAAGCAACGGGCGAAGATATCATTTTATAGTTTTTCTCTTCATACAGATTAACAATCGTAACCAACCAGTTTGGACCCATCCTGCAATCAGCATCTGTAGTAATAATCAGATCGCCAATGCAGGTACCGATAGCCGTTTGTATGGCTTTCTTCTTATACGAATTTAACGCCCGGTCTTCGTTTAACTTAATCAGTTTTACATTACGATTGGCATAACTTAACACGATTTCTGCTGTTCTATCCGTAGAATGGTCATCAATAATAATAATCTCCGTTAAAGCTTTAGGATATTGCTGAGCAATCAGATCATCAATCGTTTTATTGATGTTTGCTTCCTCATCCCTTGCGGCCACAATAATAGAAACTTTGGTTTGAGGATCAGACTTTTGTGGTATAAAATAGATCAGATTATGCCATCCTTTTATAAAATTAAGCACCAACAACCCGTAAATTAAGGTGAGCGCCGCAGAAAAGAAACTAGTTAGATTTAAAATTTCCAAAAAAATTGAGTTTAAAAACGAAATAAGTGCCTAAGATAGCAGGAATTATAATATTAATGAGCCAAATACTGGCAGTACAGGCAATAACCGCTACATGCTGATCGGTTACATGTTTAAATAGCTCAACCGCAGTAACACTTCTGATACCCACATCAAAAAGATCAAGAGAAGGCAATGCCGACTGTACCAAAAACAGCAGGCAGGTCATCATTATAATATCTCCATAATGCAGTCCCGGCACCAGCCATATAAATAAGATAAAATACTGAGAGCTAAATACCAGGTAACGGGCAAAACAGTAAGTAATAATTTTGAATAACTCTCTTTTTCTGTACCGGGCTAAAATGCTATAAAATTTCTTGTATTTCCTGGTGAATCTGAAGGATAATAAAATCCCGTTTAACCAGCGGATGTTAAAATAAAAGATCAGAAAAAAAAGACAAAAAATAAATGCAAAAAAAACCAGGGCAATAAACAGTACCCGATCAATAGGGATAAAGCGGTACACGAAAAAGCAAGCTGCAATAGCCCCAAAAATATTGGTTAATACCAATTGACCGATACTGCCCACACTCATGGCCACTATCCCTACAATTCTTCTTCGCGGGGAGAGGAAAAATACGCGGCCTCCATACTCACCTAACCTGTTGGGTGTAAAAATAGCCAATGTTAAACCACAAAAAACAGATTCTATGGCTCTGTAAAAGCCAATAGGCTCAATGTGGCTCATCAGGTATTTCCATTTGCCTGCCTCTAAAAACCAGTTTACAAACATCAGTAAGACTACCACACCGATTACAATGATAATTTCCAACCGAGGAATCCCCTTTAACAGGGTACTGAAATCATGAAGATTTTTATTGGCAACCAGTTTATGATAAATAAACCAAAAGGCAAATATTACAATTGCAACTTTGATAAAAAGTGATAATATTTTTTTTTGCCTGCCTGTCAAGATTCTATTTTTTATTTGCAAATATGCTTAATATTGCCGTAATGTTGAACGAAAAAAAGGAACGGGTAATTATGGGCATCGATCCGGGCACTGCGGTAATGGGTTATGGCGTAATTCTGGAGAAGGGTAATAAAACGGAACTGATTAGTTTAGGCGTGGTTAAAATGACTCATTTAGACGACCCTTTTCTTAAACTTCAACGCATATTCGAAAAAACGGTGGTCTTGATGGAGCAGTATAAACCTGATGTATTGGCCATAGAAGCTCCATTTTATGGTAAAAACATCCAGGTACTGTTAAAACTTGGCCGTGCACAGGGCATTGCCATTGCAGCCGCACTTTCCAGAAATGTACCTGTAACAGAATATTCTCCAAGGAAGATTAAACAATCCATTACGGGCAGCGGAAACGCCACCAAAGAACAGGTAGCGGCGATGTTGCAACGTTTACTCAACTTTAAGGAAACACCTGAGTTTTTAGATGCTACCGATGGCTTAGCTGTTGCGGTTTGCCATTCCTTTCAAAAAATTACCGCAGGTGGTAAATCTAAAACCTATTCGGGCTGGGAATCTTTTGTGAGCGATAATAAAACTAAGGTTAAAGGTATAGCGGTTAAGACAAAGAAATAATATTAAAATGAATTCGATGATGCTATATCATAAATATAAAATTGTCATCCTGAGGAATAATTTATGGTATAAAAATCAATATAAATGACGTAACTGATTTCTTATGCCATACAGCACAGTCTTGCCTCGGCTCACCGCCGCCGAAGGGCTCTTACTTTTTGGCATCA
>NZ_CAJYOJ010000005.1 GCF_913776295.1 uncultured Pedobacter sp. | reverse complement strand
TTACTTTTTGATGCCAAAAAGTAAGAGCCATTCGGCGGCGGTAAGCCGAGGCAAGACTGGGCTGTATGGCATAAGTAATTAGTTACGTCATTTATATTGATTTTTATAAAATAAATTATCCCTCAGGGTGACGGTTTGGATGGATTTCGTATCGCTGAGCTTTCCGGTTCGTGAATCCATCAAAATAGATTTAGCTTCGCTGAAGACTTACGTGGTTCTCGATTGCGTTGCACTTCGCTCAAAATGACAATCTCGAAGAGTGACATAAATTTTCATGGACACAATTCAACATCGTATTTCTACTCATAATCCCGGCTTTTTGTTAGTTGTTTCAAGGATTGCAGATCATGAACGGGACGCTCCATTTCAAAAGGAATTTCTCGTCCGCTAAACTGCTGAAAGTAAAGTAAACAGGCATCTTTCCAGATTTGTGCATCTCTGCTCTGTGTTCTGAGTTTAGATTGCACCTCTGCAAAACGTTCGCTATCTATTGATCCCTTTATTTTGTCCCAGTCTTTTTGAAAAGACCTCACTTTTTGAACACCACGGTCATAACGGATGCAGAGTTCTGTCCACAAATCCCTGCCATTTTTCAAACGGTAAGACCACGGTACATGGTGAAACCACAGCAGGTACATTTCCGGGCAGGTCGATAGGTTATTAAAGGTTGAGCTTAATGGCTCATGATACTGATCAACCGCATCACTTCCGCTTCTGGTCCTGTCGAAGCCTATCCCCAATGTGTCGGCCTTGTGGTAATAAACCGAGGTCCAGTCTGGGCGGATTTTATCATTCGAGAACCAGGGTGCCGGCCCGTAATGATGTCCTTCCGCAAAAATATGGTGTAAACCCAGTGGCATCATATAATCAACCGCTGCTTCTCTGCTCTCCAGCATGATTTCTAGCGTGGTTTTGATAAAGTTGGCGTCGGTTTTCTTCGCTTCATCACCCAGAAAAGTCTGTTTCAACCATTCCTCAGCAATCGTTTTGCTTTCTAGTTTATTATTCCAGGCCAGGCGTCCGAAAGCATACCAGTTTGCCTGGGCAAAAGTATGTCCGGTCCAGTTTACATCGTTGCCAATATTGGCCACGCCGGCAATGGCGGTAAAATACGTTTTGCTTAGCGAGCCATCGGTGCAGGCGGCTACGGTACTGCCTTTTCCATTTTTATAGGTGTCGCTATTTAAACATTCTTCCCACAAGGTAGACAGGAAAACAAGTTGCCTGGAGGCGCCCAGGTATTCCTGGGTGATCTGAAATTCAGGCATCACTGGTGTTTTTGTCATGGCGCCAAATAAAGGGCTGAAAGGTTCCCTGGGCTGAAAATCAAGCGGCCCGTTTTTTACCTGTAAAATTACATTTTTCTTGAAGGCTCCATCCAACGGTAAAAATTCTTTATAAGCCTGCTTGGTCCTGTCTTCCGGTGAGGGGTTGTAAACAAAGGCACGCCACATCACGATGCCATTAAAAGGAGCCAGGGCGTCGGCCAGCATGTTCGCACCATCCACATGGGTTCTTCCGTAATCCTGAGGCCCGGGTTGTCCTTCGCTGTTGGCTTTAACCAGAAATCCTCCAAAATCGGGGATAAGTTTATAAATTTCAGCTGCTTTTTCTTTCCACCATTGTTTCACCAAAGGATCTAAGGGGTCTGCTTTTTTTAATTTGCCGATCAGAACAGGTGATGAAAAATTGACAGACAAATAGGTTTTTATGCCGTAAGGGCGCAAACTTTCTGCAATGGCTTTTACTTTTTCCAGATAAGCCGGAGACAGGATTTTTGCCGAGGCATTTACATTGTTTAACACTGCACCGTTAATGCCAATTGATGCATTTGCGCGGGCATAGGCTTTCCATTTTTCACGGTCCTGCAGAGTAATATTTAATCCATTAGCGGTATTGCCCCAAAATATAGAACTTCCTGCATAACCTCTTTCAATGCTGCCATCCAGATTGTCCCAATGGTTAAGGATTCTTCTGGAATAGGATGGATTTGAAATCACATTCCGTTGCGGCAGGTTAAGGTACTGGCGCCTCAACAATTCATAGGCACCGTATAATAACCCCAGTTCTGTACGAGCATTGATCACGTTTTCTTCCAATTGAAATCCATCACCCTTTATCGACGGATTTTTGCTCAGGTTAAGTTTAACGGTTATGTTTTCATTACCCAACCAGCCATTTTTAAGTTCAGCTTTAGCAAGATCTACAGTAGCGGAGCGGATGGTGCTGGAGATATTCACTTTTAAAGCAGAATGGCTCCGAAGCCATAGCGACTGGCCATCTTCAGCTCTCAATATGTTGGCATGGTTTAGCGTTAGTAGTGCAACAAGAATTATCGTTTTAATATATGCTATTTTTACTTTTATAATCATGCTTTGATATATTTGATCTGATCATTAGCTGCCTGGACCGAGCTTTTTTGCCGTTATTAAGATAGGTGTTTTGAAAGTTTAATGCTGCTCAAAACGCCACCAGTCGATGTCAATTCCGTTAGCCTTGTCATCGCCAGATACCACAAGGTAAAGATCTTGTTTTCCCTTAATCGGTTCCGCTTTTCCGGTGTATAGTTGTAAGCCAGCTGCCTGTTTACCGGTTGAAACCAGTTTTGCAATCTGTTTTCCATCTAAACTGCCTGCACGTACTTCCAGACTTGTACCTGGTGACAGGCCGCCTAATTCAGCACTAAAAAGCTTTGGACCTTTTTTACCAAAGTCTACACCCTGGATTTTGATCCAGTTATTACTTTTCATGCCCGAAACGAGCATTCCGCCATCAGCAGTATTTTTGGTTGTGATCCCACTTTGGTCTTGCAGGGTTTCGGCTTCGTTGCGTTGACAAGGATTTACTGCACCAATTTGCTTCACACCATTTTCAGTATAAGTGATCTGAACAATCGAACCATCTGGATTGTAATTTAGCTCCTCAATAGCCAAATTACGCTTGTATACGGGAGGAATTCCCTTTTTTATCGCTACGACTCTGTTGTGATAAGCATGGTACCATTTTCCTTTGAACTCAAATATCCCCTGGTGATTATTGTTATTATTATTGGGTGGCTGTGCGCCAATAACACCTTTGTAAACAAATCCGGTGGTTGGGTTTTTGCTCATCATATAATCAATCCTCATTTCGGCCCTGGGGTTAGACGAATACGAAAAATAATAATTGCCATTTCGTTTATGCATCCAGGAAGCTTCAAAAAAAGCGGGTACATGAAATGAACTTGCCCGGCCGTTCACGCTGATCATATCTTCATTGAGTTTAATCACCCGCATATTGTCTTCACCATTTCCCCCAAAATATAAATAGGCCTGTCCGTCATCATCTAAAAAAGCCATCGGATCAAACAACCACATGTTTTTTGCAGGTTGTACGCCGGGAGTTTCATTATCAATTAACTTTTTGCCCAATGGATCTTTAAACGGGCCGATGGGTGAGGAGGAGGTAGCTACGCCAATTCCTGAGCCACCGTTTCCAAAATACAGGTAAATTTTACCGTTTCTGGCAATAACCGAAGGTGCCCAGGTTCTGGTGGCCCAGGTTACATCACGTGGTGCCTCAAATACCACACCATGGTCGGTCCAGTTTTTCATATCGCTGCTGGAAATACAAACAATCGATTTCATTTTATAGCCACTGTCCTTATCATCGCTGTTGTCATCATCGTTTGAGGCATACAGGTAAACTCTTCCGTTATAAACCAGTGTGGCCGGGTCTGCAAGGTGCCGGTGGCTGGCAATATGGTCATCAGCTTTAGCGTATTTGGTTATGATTAAAAGGAAGGCAAATAGAATATAGGGTATAGATGATATTTTAACTCGTTTTTTCATGTTGAATTGACTTATAGGTTTTTATTTATCAGGGAAATTTTGCTTCCTGAGTAAATTAATGAAACTGATAAAGAAAGAGCGGTTTTTACAGATTATCAGGGTTGAATTGATGTTTTTCTTGCTTATTATTTAAAATTTCGTGACCTCGAAATAGGCCTTTTTTGGCTTAAGTTCCTGATCAAACAATAACGGATAGTTTTTCCGGCCACGGTTATCCAGCCAGCTGTACTGATCTGATAAATTCCAGAAAGTAACGCCCGTGATGTTAGCTTTGTATTTACGCAGCACTTCAAAAATCATTTTATATTGCTGGAGCTGTTTTTCTTCCATTTCAGTGGTAAACTGTTCGGTACTGCTACTTGTATTGCCCTGGATTAAACGTCCGCCCTGATGGCCACTATAAACCGATACGTCTAACTCTGTGATCTGAATTTTAAGTCCGAGTGAGGAAAATAGAGCAATCGATTTTTCCAGTTCAGAACGACTTGGATTATTTACAGACCAATGGCCCTGTAATCCAACACCATGGATTGGAACCCCTTTAGCCAACAGTCCTTTGAGCATTTTATAAATTTTTTCACGTTTTAATGGCTGTTCTGTATTATAGTCGTTGTAAAACAATTGGGCATCGGGATCGGCCTGGTGGGCGTACCTGAAAGCCATCTCAACAAAATCTTCGCCTGCGATCTGGTATAGCGGCGATTTGCGGAAATAGGCAGAGTCATCTGCTATAACCTCGTTAACCACATCCCAGGCGTAAATATCTTTCTTATACCTGCTTACAACAGTATTGATGTGTGTTTGAATTCTTTTTAGCAAAGTTTCTTTGGATACCGAACTTCCATCTTCATTTTTAAATAGCCAGCGTGGGGTTTGGTTATGCCATACTAAACAATGGCCACGGAGTTTTAGTCCGTTTACCCTTGCAAAGGATGCGATAGAGTCTGCCATTTTCCAGTTATAGGTATTTTCAGTGGGGTGTATCGGCCCCATTTTCATCGCATTTTCAGCGGTGACGCTGTTAAACTGGCTTAGAATCAAATTTCGCTTATCACCGCCCAGGTCCCAGGGAGTAACCGCCACACCTATGGGAAAATATTTTTGGTAGTAGTCTTTTAGTCCCTTTGTATTAAGCTCCTTATTTTGATAGGCACTGAACATAAAGCCGGCAAGAAGTAGCGGAACGGCCAGATAGGTGATGATGGTCGGTTTTCTCATATTCGATTAGGTAAGGCAATAAAGTTGCAAAATCGTATGTTTTTCGTGCTGACCAGGCTTCGTATCATCAATTTTTGGAAACAAATGTTATGTAATTGATTTATGACACGTTGGCCCGGAGGCTTATTGGTTTATCAATTTGGTCAATTTTTAGCGATTTGGTGCTTTTTTGAACATCTGTTCTTATTGTTTTAACAAATATGACTGCTGAAGCATTTGCTTAGGTCTAAATTTACTGGATTTTTCATGACCATGACGATTGAGAAATCGCCTTTGCCATTCAACCAAATATAAATGCGTACAATCAAATTTTATTTTGCCGTTTTTACGATAGCTGTCTTCGGAATTTTTTCCGGTTGCGGCAGTTACACTAAAGTTAAAAAAAGTAACCTGGGCCTGAAAGATTATTATCAGTCTTATTTTAATATCGGAGTAGCGGTTTCGCCCCAGACCATCAAAGGCGAGCAAGGCACTTTGCTTTTAAAGGAATTTAATAGCATAACGCCGGAGAACGCCATGAAAATGCAACCCATTCATCCGCGTGAGGATTTTTATAATTGGAAGGAAGCCGACGCACTGGTTAATTTTGCACAGGATCACCGCCTTAAAATAAGGGGCCATACGTTATGTTGGCATGAACAGGTGCCTTCCTGGATTTTTAAGAAAAGTGCTGGAGGAAGGGTAGATAAGGAACTGTTGCTGAAAAGGCTTAAAGACCATATCACAACCATTGTGGGGCGATATAAAGGAAAAGTATATGCCTGGGATGTAGTGAATGAGGTGATTGGCGACGAAGATGACCAATATTTAAGGCCATCCTTATGGAACGAGATCTGTGGAGAGGAATTTATTGCCAAGGCTTTCGAATATGCGCATGAGGCTGATCCTGGTGCATTGCTTTTTTATAATGACTATAATTCTGAACGACCTGTAAAAAGAGCCAAGATATATAAAATGTTGAAAAAACTTGTTGATAACAAGGTGCCTGTTCACGGCGTAGGTTTACAGGGGCACTGGTCTATTTTCGAACCCAGCGATACTGAATTGAGAGAATCTTTAAAACAGTATGCATCTCTTGGCCTGCAGATCCAGATTACAGAACTTGATATGTCCATCTATCCATGGGAGAAAAATTTAAGGGCAAAAAAACCGGGTGAGCAAGACAGCCTCACGGCAGCGCTCGAAAAAAAGCAGATTGACAGATATGCCCGGGTTTTTTCTATTTTCAGGGAATTTAAAAAGAATATCAGCAGTGTAACTTTTTGGAATCTTTCCGATCGTTCTACCTGGCTCGATCAATATCCGGTACCCGGAAGAAAAAACTATCCGTTACTTTTTGATCAAAACCTGCAAAGAAAAAGAGCATATTGGAAGGTGATTGATTTCAGAAAATAAATCAAGTTTTTTAAGCTGATAATGAATAAAATAATATGATAGAAGTGGTAATGATGTGATGAACCAAATTAGTTTTTTTATCTTACCGCCAATAAACCAAATAGACCATGCATCAGGATAATTTTGAATCTTCCTCAGATTTTAGCGCATTATTTAGCTTTTCTACGCCTGAAGTTGAAATTTTATTAATACAGCAAAATCATTAAACTATGCTCAAGGGTTCTGCTTATTCGGCATTAATTCTATTTATTTACCTGTTTTTAAATGCTGGTGATGTTAAGGCACAGCCTAAAACACAACAGCCCGAATTGCGTTTCACCGCCTTAACTTCTAAAAATGGCTTATCATCTAACAATGTAACTGTTATTTTTAAAGATCGGTATGGATTAATGTGGTTTGGAACGGAAGACGGGTTAAATAAATTTGATGGTACAAACTTTACAACCTATAAATACCAGGCAAACGATTCTACCAGTATTCAGGCTAACGAGGTAAAAGCTATTCATGAAGACCGAAAGGGAAACCTTTGGTTTGGTACCAGTGGAGGTTCACTGGCGCTTTTTAACAGAAGAAAAAATTCTTTCATTAATTATCGTGCCTCAAATGGCCCGGCAGGTTTTAGTCATAGCCTCATCAGGTATATTACCAGTGATTATTTAGGGAAAATATGGGTAGCAACCTTTACCGGACTTGATCTTTTTGATCCGGAAACGAAAAAAGTCTCCAGATTTCCAATCGCAGCCGCTCATTTTGGTAAACTTCCGCCAACCATGATCAATGTGATGATGGAGGATAGCAGGCACAGGATGTGGGTAGGAACAGATGATGGATTATTTCTCTTTAACCGCCAAAATTCATCTTTTATCCGGATCGGATCTTCAACAGATCAACCTGTGCAACTGACAGGAACCATGGTTAAGTCTTTAGCTGAAGACGGCAACGGCGACATTTGGGTGGGGACTAACTCAGGCTTAAGCATGCTCAAACCAGATGGTATGGGCTTTGATAACTACCTGCACATCCCTGGTGATCCCAATTCGCTGAGCGATAACAATGTTCAAAGTATAGCGGTAGCACCAAACGGTCAGTTGTGGCTCGGCACCGAAGATGGCCTTAATGTTTTTGATCTTCGCACTAAGAAAGTTAGGGTATACCGGCCTAATCCACGCAACCCTTACAGCCTGAGGGGCACTAGCGTAAAATATGTTTACATCGATAAACAGGGGATATATTGGTTAGGCTTATACCGCGAGGGGATCAATAAGTTTGATAGTAACCTCAATCTTTTTAACCTCATTAAGAGTAATGTTTTTGATGTTTATGGTTTAAATGCGCCCGTAGTAACGTCGTTTGCACCAAAAAACAGTACAGAGTTATATGTAGCAACAGAAGGAGGAGGACTGAGTATCTTTAACAGAAATACCGGCCTGTTCCACAAAGTTAATTTAGAGAAATTGGGTTTGCCGCCGCGTTTAACCCTCATGTCATTATTTGTCAGTTCAGCTAAGAAACTTTATCTGGGTACTTTTGGTTATGGTTTAATCGTGCTGGATTCAACGCTGACCAAAGCGGCCTCTTACCGGAAAACCAACACAGATTCTGGCCTTAATTCTGATGATGTATTTTGCATTACACAGGATAAAAACGGGCTGATATGGGTAGGTACCAATGGAGGGGGGATTAATGTGATGGACGCTAATCACAAGGTTATATTTAGGTATATTGATAAGGTACAGTCGGCCGCAGACCGCAAGTTTCCACTTAATAATTACATCCGTTTTATTAAAGAAGACCGTTTTGCGAACATTTGGGTAGGTTCTCATGGTTCTGGTGTAGCCATGATTAGCGCTGATAAGGCCCGTATTAAACATTATAACGAACTTAACTCAGGGCTTAAAGGGGATATTGCACAGGCTTTTCTGGAAGATTCAAAAGGGCGGATCTGGATCGGTACGGCTGGTGGCGGCTTAAACCTGTTGGATAAAAGGTCAAATAAGTTCATCAATTTCACCGAACGTAATGGTTTGGCAAATGACGTTATTGATGCCATTGTTGAAGACGATGACCATAATATTTGGGTAACTACCAGCAAAGGGATCAGCCGTTTCGATCCAAAGACACAAAAATTTAGCAATTACGGCATCTACAATGGGGTGCAAAACAATAGTTTTATCAGGGGAGCAGCCTTAAAATGCAGAGACGGCGAAATATTTTTTGGTGGGGCAGAAGGGATGAATTACTTCAACCCGGCCGGATTCAGAAAAAACAAAAATGTTCCCGCTGTACTTTTTACCGAGCTAAAAATTTCCAATAATGTGATTGAGGCGAGTGAGGAGGGGCCAATAACCGACCATATTTCTGTTGCCAAAAAAATCGACCTGGATTACAAGCAGAATTTTTCACTGAGTTTTGTCAGTGTAAACTACACCGCTCCGGAACAAAACCGTTATCGGTATAAGCTCGAAGGTTTTAATAAAGAATGGATTGATGCAGGCACTGTTAAAACGGTTTCTTATACCAATCTCGATCCGGGCGAATATATTTTCCATGTACAGGCAAGTAACAATGATGGCGTTTGGAATACAACTGAATCTTCAATAAAGATCATTGTCCATCCGCCATGGTGGAGAACCCTATATGCTTATGTTTTTTACCTGCTTGCTATTGCCGGTACTTTACTGTACATCCGCCACCGCGGTATTAAAAACCTGGAAAGAAAGTTTGCGCTCATGCAGGAAAAAACAAAAATTGAGCAGCAGATTTTGCAGGACAGAAAAGAGGCCGAGCGCTTGCATGAGCTCGATTCACTGAAAATTAAATTTTTAACCAACTTAAGCCACGAGTTTCGCACGCCGCTGTCACTTATCCTGGGGCCGGTTGAGAACCTGCTTTCGCAACAGGGAGAAGAGTCTAAAAGTGCATCGCTTAAAATAGTGAAACGTAATGCGCGTCGCCTGCTCAATCTGGTTAACCAAATCCTCGATTTCCGGAAAATTGAAGAGAATGAGCTCAAAATCAATAACGCCACGGGCGAACTGGTTTCGTTCATTGCCGATGTAATTGAATCTTTCAATGATTTAAGCGAACGTAAATCGATAAGCCTTACTTTTCAGACCCAGTTTGATAGCTATCCAACGGCGTTTGACCACGACAAGCTGGAACGTATTTTATTCAACCTTCTTTCTAATGCCTTTAAATTTACGCCATCAGGTGGTACCATCACCGTTGATTTAAAAAGAGCACCGGGTGAGGGGCAGGAAGAGCATGTTCTGATTACGGTGAGCGATACTGGGATTGGCATTAGCAAGGAAGAGCAGCAAAAAGTATTCGAGCGTTTTTTTCAGGCTGATACCGAAGTATCCATTCTTAATCAGGGAAGCGGGATCGGTCTTTCCATCATCAGGGAGTTCGTTAAAATCCAGGGTGGCACCATCGATTTAGAAAGCAAAGTTGGGAAAGGTACTCGTTTTATGATTGCCCTGCCTTTACCGCTGCAGGACCATATCGAAAAGCTGAATCTTGATTTTTCAATTCCCGAAACCCCAATACAGACTGAGGAAGAAGTTTCAGCTAAAGCGACAAATGAAACGGATGCAGAAATCCACACCATTCTCATTGTAGAGGATAATCAGGACCTTAGGGAATACCTGAAAGAGCATTTGAAGGCCCATTACCGTATTGTAGAAGCAGCCGATGGCAAGGAGGGCTGGCAAAAAACACTGGCCAACCATCCTGAACTTATTGTAAGCGATATCAGTATGCCTAATGTAACGGGTATTGAGCTCTGTAAAAAAATAAAGGAAGATAAGCGAACAAAACATATCCCTGTTATTCTCTTAACCGCGCTTACCGGTGAACAGGAACAATTGACGGGACTGGAAATTGGTGCGAATGATTATCTGACCAAACCTTTTAATATTGATATCCTCAATATTAAAATCAAAAACCTTTTACTCCTCAACCGTACGCTTAAAAATACTTATACCAAACAGATTAAGATGGAAACCGCTGAGATTTTTGTTGAATCTCATGGCGATAAGTTACTGAAGAATATTCTGAAGTACATTGAAGATAACATCAATAATTCACAATTATCTGTAGAAGATTTAAGCAAAAATGTAGGGATGAGCCGGGGCTCGCTCTACCATAAAGTGCTGGAATTAACAGGGCTTTCGCCGGTAGAGTATATCCGCTCGGTTAAGCTTGATAAGGCCGCGGCATTGCTGGTAAAAAGCGACCTGAATATTTCTCAGATTGCTTACCTCGTCGGCTTCGCCACACCAAACTATTTCGCTAAATCTTTTAAAGCAAAATTCGGCATGCAACCTTCAGAGTACTTAAACCTGTACCGTAAGCAAGATCACGCATCTGATACAGGTAATTAGCTGTTATTTACCATTGTGCAATCGATTGTTTTAGGTTGTTGAAATCGTTTTACCAACTAAAATTTCTCAGTTATTATCGCGGTAAGCTTCTTTAAAGGTGTTTAATTGTCTGAATTTCAGTTGTTTGTGGTGATAGAACATTTGTATCAGATTTATGTACAAATCTTCTAACCTTAAAATTCGTTTTTGTCCTATGTTTGGTTTAACCAAATAAAACTTATAAACCATGACTAATCAATTGATCAACTTCTATGAGGAAGGCTTAAGCGATCTTGTCCCGCAAAAAGGGACAAACCTGCGGGCAATGTCAAATCACCATCAATCTGAAACTTCAGTTTACCGATTTTTAATTCCATTGAGCGATAGGTAACAAGTGCTTTAATGGCTAAGCATTGGCCGGATGTATAAATCGAAAAAAGGTGAGCTGGAAATCTCCCTGGCAGGCTGAGATCAGCAAATCGCTCATTTTTCGACTTTCATTTACATGCGAGTAGTGAGGTGTAGCCGCTCAACCTGAATTCATCAATTGGCCCTTACCACATCGCGAGGCTGATCATTATTGGAGAAAAAAACTTTTCTTCTATTTAAAAACACTAACCAAATAATAATGCTAAGAGATTTACTTAAAATTCCATTTAGGAAAACGACTTCCTTTCGAAACGTCTTATCGGAAATGAAATGTTCCGGAATGCATATCAAACAGACGTCATCAATTTCACCCATCATGCTCAATAAATGATTTCGAAAAATGAAAAGAATTATACTATTGCATTTTGCTGGGGATAACCTGGGCTCGAAAAGGCAACTCTTTAAAAGATGTTGTTTAACCATGCTAACCTTGATGCTGATGATCAAAATTACTTTTGCACAGCAGACAAAGGTAACCGGAGTAATCTCCGATAATAAGCAAATTCCTATAATAGGCGCTACAGTTACTGTTAAAGGTACCAATATCCGTACCCAAACAGATACTGACGGGCGGTTTGTGATTAATGTACCGAATGATCAATCCATTCTGGTTATTGGTTACGTGGGTATGGTAACCAAGGAGGTTTCTGCAAAGGGAAAAAACAATCTTAAAATTGTGCTTGCAGAAGATCAATCTGCCCTTAATGATGTTGTGGTAATCGGTTACGGTACGCAGAAAAAAGCCAGTGTGGTAGCCGCCATTGCACAGACTACAGGTAAGGTGCTTGAACGTGCCGGTGGAGTATCGAGTATAGGTGCTGCGTTAACGGGTAATGTGCCAGGGGTAATCACCACTGCAAGTACCGGAATGCCCGGCGAGGAAGATCCTCAGATACTGATCCGCGGGCGTAGCACCTGGAACAATACCGGTCCGCTGATCCTCGTGGATGGTATTGAACGCCCGATGAACAGTGTCGATATCGGTTCGGTAGAAACGGTATCCGTTTTGAAAGATGCTTCTGCAACTGCTGTATTTGGGGTAAGGGGAGCCAATGGCGTAATCCTGATTACTACCAAACGTGGCCGTGAGGGACAGGCTTCTATCAGGGGTACCATCAATAATGTAATCAAATCGCCGTCACGTTTACCGGGAAAATACGATTCTTATGATGCCCTTACCATTAAGAACCAGGCCATAGAAAATGAACTTTCCCTTAAGCTGGAAAGCTGGGCCGATTATCTGCCGCAGGCTACAATCTATAAATACCGTTATCCGGCAAATTTAGCAGAATCAGAACGCTATCCGAATGTAAACTGGGACCAGGTATTGTTTAAAGATTATGCCCTGTCCAACAATGTTAACCTCAATATCTCCGGCGGAACCGCTAAGGTAAAATATTTTGCCAATGCCGATTACCTGTACGAAGGCGACTTGTTCCGTACTTTTAAAAACGATCGTGGTTACGAGCCGGGCTACGGATTTAACAGGTTAAACGTGAGGAGTAACCTTGATTTTCAACTGACTAAATCTACACTTTTTAAAGTGAATTTGTCAGGTTCCAGAGGTGTGAAGAAAAGTCCGTGGGGCAATTCCAACAGCGACTATTCTTACTGGATTTCTGCTTATTCTACTGCTCCGGATGTATTTATGCCGCAATATTCGGATGGTACATGGGGTTACTATGCACCAAATGTGCAAAAAGGTTTAAACTCTGCCCGGAACCTGGCCGTTAGTGGGGTAGGTTATACCACTACGAGCAGGATTACAACCGATTTTACGCTCGACCAGGACCTGGGATCGCTCGTAAAGGGTTTAAATTTTAAAGGTACCATCGCCCTCGATAACTCTTTTATAGAAGGAAACAGGGGGATTAATGATTTGTATAATGGTATTCAAAGCAAATGGATCGATCCAAAAACGGGATTGACCACCTATGAGCAGGCATTTGATGGAACCAATCGTTTCGATTTTCAGAACGGAATCAACTGGACCACCAACGGTGGTACCGTACAGGATTGGTCTACGCAACGCCGGTTATTCTATCAGGGCCAGCTTAATTACGCATTGAAATTGGGTACCAACCACAACATTACGGCCATGGGGCTTTTCAACCGGAATGAAGTGGCAACCGGAAGTGAGATTCCAAACTACCGTGAAGACTGGGTTTTCCGGACCACCTACAATTATGCCAATAAATACATGATCGAATATAACGGTGCCTACAATGGTTCTGAGAAATTCAGCACGAAAAACCGTTTCGCATTCTTTTCATCAGGAGGATTGGGCTGGATGTTGAGTGAAGAAAAATTTATGAAACCGCTGAAGTTTGTTGACATGCTTAAATTGCGTGCTTCATACGGAGCCATTGGTGATGATAATGTTAGCGGCCGCTGGCTTTATCTTACACAATGGGCTTATGGTGGACAAACCAAACTGGGGGTAACCGGTGAAGGTTCTGAATTAAGTCCGTACACCTGGTATAAAATATCGGCACTTGGCAATCCGGATGTGCATTGGGAAAAGGTAAAGAAAACCAATTTTGGTATCGATTATAGTTTCTTTAAAGGAATGTTTACCGGAAAGGCTGACTTTTTCCGCGACCGCCGTACTGATATCCTGATTCTCGGTGCTAACCGCGCCATCCCTTCTTATTTCGGTGTTGATGCGCCGGTGGCCAACCTCGGTATTGTAGAGAACAAGGGTTATGAGCTTGAGCTGGCCTTTAACAAAAGATTAGGACAGAACTGGAGACTTTGGGCCAACGTAAATTATACACATGCGAAGGATAAGGTAATCGAAGCTGATGACGCACAATTGTTACCAGAATATCAGAAAAGGGCTAACAAACAAATCAGCCAGACCTATTCTTATGTGAGCGCCGGAAATTACAATACCTGGGATGAACTTTATGGTAGCACTATTCACGATAATAACGACGGGCAAAAATTACCGGGCAATTATTATATTATCGATTATAACGGCGATGGTATTATCGATTCAAAAGATAATATTCCTTATGGCTTTCCATCAAACCCTCAGAATACCTACAACGCCACATTTGGCGTAGACTGGAAAGGTTTCAGTCTGTTTGTTCAGCTTTATGGTGTAAACAATGTAACCCGTCAGGTGGTATTTAGCAGTTTAGCCGGCCAGAACCATTTGGTTTATAACGAGGGATCTTACTGGAGCAAAGATAACCCTAATGCCGATGTGCCGCTACCAAGGTGGCTGTCTACAGCGAGTGGTTATACTTCCGGCAACCGGTACATGTACGATGGATCCTATATCAGGTTAAAAAATGCAGAATTGGCGTACACGTTCGAAAAAAGCAAAAGCTTTATCAAGCGTATCGGTATGGAATCGCTGCGGGTATATGTAAATGGAAACAACCTGTATGTTTGGACCAAAATGCCCGATGACCGCGAATCTAATTTTGCGGGAACCGGTTGGGCATCGCAGGGTGCATATCCAACGGTAAAGCGATTTAACATTGGGGCAAACATTACTTTTTAATGCTACAATCATGAAAAAATATATCAAAACATTAGTATGTTGTGCCATCATCTGGTCAACAGTATCCCTTTCTTCGTGTGAAAAATACCTCGATAAGGCCAATGAAACTGTTATTTCGGAGAAAGAGGCTTTTAAGAATTTCAATAATTTCCAGGGTTATACCGAAGAGCTCTACAACTGTATCGTAAATTTTAGCACAAACTACTGGACCAATTCCTGGAATTGGGGAGAAGATGAGATTACCTCAACCGCCGGAAATTTTCATTTCATCCATAAGATAGACGATGGGAATTTCTGGGGATGGCAGTCTGAATTTGACGGCTGGGGATCAGGATGGATGAACCGCAATAATTTTAGCACAAATAACGACCGTTTTAACAAGGATCTTTGGAAAGCGGCCTGGTATGGGATCAGTAAAGTAAATGTGGGTTTGGCCAATATGGATAAGATGACAGATGCTACAGATGAGGAAAGAAACCTCATTAAAGGGCAACTGCTTTTCTTCCGCGGTTGGTTTCACCACAGGCTGATGGAATATTTTGGAGGCTTACCTTATATAGATACTGTTTTACCTACGGATTCGAAACTTACCCTTCCACGCTTAAGCTATAAAGCATGTGCAGACAAAGCGGCTGCAGATTTCAGGGCTGCTGCAGATATTTTACCTGTTAACTGGGACAATACCACAGCGGGTAAACGTACCCTGGGTAAAAACTCCCTGCGGATCAATAAGATCATGGCTTTGGGTTATCTCGGTAAAAATTACCTGTGGGCCGGTAGTCCGCTGATGAATTTTGAATCGACGGGAAGCAAGAGCTACGATGCAGAATACTGTAAAAAAGCAGCAGCTGCATTTGCCGAACTGCTTACCCTTACCGAAAGCGGTACCACCCAGTATGCGCTTGTAGAATTTAAAAATTATTACCGCAATTTTTACACCAGCGGGCAAAACTGGGATTTACCCGGAAGTACCGAAGCCATATTCCGTGGTCCGTTTTTCAGTGCAAATAATTCTAACTGGGGAACCAGTAAGCAATATACACCGGTAGTGATTTCGGAAGGTGACCTTAAGTTTACGCCTACCGCCAATTA
The DNA here is from genome assembly GCF_913776295.1 of uncultured Pedobacter sp. Lineage (GTDB taxonomy): Bacteria > Bacteroidota > Bacteroidia > Sphingobacteriales > Sphingobacteriaceae > Pedobacter. The sequence continues at coordinate 46,394 of NZ_CAJYOJ010000005.1, read as the reverse complement.
TGTAGATTATTATGGTATGGCCAATGGCTTGCCGATCGCTGATATTACTAAGGCCGACAGCGAATCAGGTTACAATCCGGAATATCCATGGAAAGGAAGAGACCCGAGGTTTTATAATGACATCGTTTTTGACGGGGTAAAATTTGTGCAAGGTGCTATGGGTGCCAGCGATGAAAAAAACAGGTATGCCAATTTATACACCAGCGGAAGTTATCGAGATGTAAGTACCGGAAGCAGAACGGGTTACGTTTTGCGTAAATTTATTCCGATTACCGCCAATAAATATGATAATGGTTATTCGTATGGAAATAGTCTTCATATTTATGTTCCTTACATGCGTTTGGCTGATATCTACCTGATGTATGCTGAAGCTGCACTGATGGGATATAACTCGCCTACCGGCAAAGATCCTGGTTTTTCCAAAACAGCTGTTGATGCCATCAACGTGATCCGCACGAGGGCTGGCGTAGCTAATGTGGCGGCAAAGTTCCTGACATCTGTAGATGGATTCTTGGGTGAAGTAAGAAGAGAACGAGCAGTAGAGTTATCATTTGAGGGCCACCGCTTTAACGATTTGCGCCGCTGGTTACTATTGATTGAGAAACCATACACTTTAAAAACATCGGTTGAGTTTGACCGTAGCGGAACTTTCAGCACTACCGATCCTACTGCAAACCGGGTAGTTAACCTTAAAGAAGTGGTTATTCTGGAGCGGAAATTTAGTCAGAAACATTATTGGCTTCCACTTAAAAATGCCGATGTGAACATGTATGCAGATTTTAAACAAAATCCAGGCTGGTAAGGGCGTAAACTAATTCAAACGAATGAAATGAAACAGATCAAGATAATATCAGCCTTGTGCCTTGCCGTTGCGTTTTTGCTGCCTGCAGCAGGATCAGCGCAAACCACCAGGCAAAGCAATAAAAGCAATAAATCCGTTAATAAAAACGAAGAACGCCTGCCGCAGGATACCGTATTTGTGATGCCTCAGGTAGATTCAGTACAGGTTGCATTCAGGAAAGTGGCCAAACGCGACCTTTTGGGCGATGTTTCCGCCATAAATCTTTCCCAGATGCTGGAAAAAAACTATACCACCTCCAGCCTTGAAGGCCTTGATGCCCTTTTACCGGGTTTTAATGGTAACATTTGGGGAATGGGCAGCTACCTCGTATTGGTAGACGGGATTCCGAGAGACATCAACAACATTATGCCGACGGAAATCGATCAGATTACCATTCTCAAAGGTGTAAATGCAGTAGCGCTATATGGTAGCCGTGCAGCCAAAGGCGTACTGTATATTACCACCAAAAGAGGGGGTAATTACGAGCAGAGGGTAAATGTTAGGGCCAATACAGGTTTAAATGTTCCTAAAGGTTATCCCCAGTTTCTGGGTTCTGCAGAATACATGACTTTGTATAATGAAGCGCGCCGTAATGACGGATTGCCAGATCTTTACACGCAGCAAACCATATACAACTATGCCTCCGGAACAAATCCTTACCGCTATCCTAACGTAGATTATTATTCTTCGGATTATCTGAGAAACAGTTACGGACGAAATGATGTGACTGCAGAAATTTCAGGCGGTAACAACCGCACGCGTTATTATACCAACCTCGGTTATTGGTCAATGGGTTCATTGTTAAATTTTGGTGAAGCCGTAAAAAACAGTGGTGCCAACCGTTTTAATGTACGCGGAAATATTGATGTAAAATTAAACAAGATTATTTCGCTGAATGTAGATGCTACGGCGAGTTTTTATACCGGTAAAGGGGTAAACACCGATTATTGGGGCAGCGCAGCTACGGTTCGTCCGTACCGTTTTGCACCGCTTATCCCCATCAGTATGATTGAACCTGGTGATGTGGCATCGCTGGCACAGGCCAATAATAGCAACAATATCATTAATGGTAGCTATCTTTTGGGTGGAAGCCAGTTGGACCAGACGAATAGCTTCGCCAGTATTTATGCAGGAGGCTACAACCGTAATGTATCCCGTCAGTTCCAGTTTAATACCGGGATAAATTTTGACCTCAGCAGCCTGATGCAGGGATTAAGCTTTAAAACCATGCTTGCCGTTGATTATTCCAGCGCTTTTAATCAATCGTATAACAATACTTATTCCGTTTACGAAGCGGCGTGGAACAATTACGCAGGCATTGACCAGATTTCGAGTTTAACAAAGTATGGCATTGATGCCAGATCAGGCATACAGAATGTAAGCGGAAGTGCCTATCGCCAAACCATCTCTTTTTCAGGTCAGTTTAATTATGCACGTACTTTTAAACAAAAGCATAATGTTACCGGATCATTATTGGGTTATGGTTTTAACATCAGCGAATCTTCGGTTTATCATGCCACAAACAACGCCAACCTGGGTTTACAGCTAGGTTATAACTATGATCATCGCTACTATGCCGATTTTAGCGGGGCGTATGTTTATTCGGCAAAATTACCAACAGCTAACCGTGGCGCATTCTCGCCAACACTGTCTTTAGGATGGAGGCTTAGTGAAGAAGCATTCCTTAAAAATTCTGAAATCGTTGATCAGTTGAAAGTTACGGCTTCTGCTGGAATCCTGAATACCGACCTCGACATTAACAACTATAACCTTTACCAGGGCTACTTTACTTATAACGATGCGGCCTGGTACAGCTGGCGTGATGGCGGATTGGTACATACTTTTGACCGCAGAAGAGGCGATAACCCTAATTTAAAGTTTCCGCAACGAAGAGAGATTAATATCGGTCTGGAAGGATCGCTCTATAAAAACCTGATCAACTTTACGGCTTCTGCATTTTTTAATCAAACGCGTGGCAATGTGGTGCAGCCAGGTGTATTATATCCTTCTTATCTTACTACAGGATTTCCGGTATATTCTGATATCCCTTACGTAAATTACGATAATGATCAGCGCAGAGGATTTGATTTTGGTATCAGGGTGAATAAAAAAACGGGAGAAATAGATTGGAGCCTTGGAGTAACCGGTACTTATTACGATACCAAAGCCACCAAACGTGCCGAATCTTACCAGTTTGATTACCTGAACCGTGCAGGAAAACCACTTGATGCACTTTGGGGATTACAGAGTTTGGGCTTTTTTAGCAGCACTGCTGATATAGCCGCTTCGCCTGCCCAGTCTTTCGGTCAGGTTAAACCCGGAGATTTGAAATACAAAGATCAGAACGGTGATGGTATTATTGATACCAGGGATGAAGTTTACCTGGGTAAAGGCGGATGGTTAGGCGCACCAATGACCTTAGGCGTAAACCTGACAGCGAAATGGAAAAATTTAAGCCTGTTTGTATTGGGTACCGGCCGATATGGTGCAAAAGCGATGAAAAACAGTAATTATTTCTGGGTAGATGGCGAGGACAAATATTCAATAGTAGTTAGAGACCGCTGGACTCCTGAAACACAGGCCACGGCGACCTATCCACGGTTAACTACAGCAAGCAGCGATAATAATTTCCGCTCTTCAGATTTCTGGCTGTACAGCACGAACCGTTTCGATTTGTCGAAAGTGCAGCTATCTTACCAGTTCCCGGCAAATCTGTTCCGCAACGGATTTGTAAGAGAATTAGGCATTTATGCCAGCGGCATGAACCTGCTTACCATCGCACCAGAACGTGAAATACTGGAACTTAACGTCAATACCTCACCCCAAACGCGGTTTTATAACCTTGGTGTAAAGGCTTTGTTTTAACCCTGATAACAAATAGATATGAAAAAAATACAACTTCTGATCGGTTTGGCAGCACTGCTTTTCTCTGTTGGCTGCAAGGATATGTTAAAACCTGAAATCGAGAATAATCTTGATCTGGAAAGTACTTACAATAATGCAACCTATGCACAGGGTTTACTGCTTAACGGTTATGCCCGTATACCCACCAATAGCTGGTCGTTTAATGATGTAGCTACTGATGATGCCGTAAGCAACGACCGCAATAATGCTTACCTGAAAATTGCTACCGGGCAATGGACGGCGATAAATAACCCACTTTCTCAGTGGACCAATTCGCGTGCCGCCATCCAATACCTTAACCTGTTTTTTTCGGTAACAGACCAGGTGAAATGGGCTGTTGAGCCTAATATCAACCGCATGTTTAACGACCGGATGAAAGGAGAGGGGTATGCGCTTCGTGCCATGTTTAATTATTACCTGTTGCAGGCACACGCCGGTAAAGGCAATAACGGCCAGCTGCTTGGTATTCCGGTGGTATTGCAACCAGAAGGGCAGGATGCCGATTTCAATAAACCCAGAGCCACTTTTGATGCGACAATGGAGCAAATTTATCGCGATCTTGATATGGCGGAGCAATTGCTTCCTGTTGATTTTGAGGATGTTGCTAGTGATGCGCAAGTGCCTGCTAAATATTCGGGCGTAGGAAAAGATAACTACAATCGTGTTTTCGGTTATTATTTCAGAGGGCGTGTAACGGCTCGCATTGCAAAAGCCATCCGTGCGAAAGCGTCATTGCTGGCTGCAAGTCCTGCATTTAATCCCTCAACGGTTGCCAAATGGGAAAAAGCGGCAAATGATGCTGCCGCTGTAATCAATTTAAGAGGTGGGTTGGTAAACCTGACGGCGAACGACATCAAGTGGTATGACAAAGATGCCGGTATTGATGGGTTGGCATCGGGAGTAAATCCTTCTGAAATTTTATGGCGCAGTGATGTGGGCAATAGTAATGACCTAGAAAGAAATAACTTCCCGCCGACACTTTTTGGCAGCGGCCGGATCAATCCGACACAAAATCTGGTAAATGCTTTCCCAATGGCCAATGGCTATCCGATATCAGATGCCAATAGTGGTTTCTCTGCATCCAGTCCTTACGATAACCGTGATCCGAGGTTGAAGTTATACATTCTGGTGAATGGCGGTACGGCAGGAACTGCTGGCAGTACGATTAATACAACGCTTAACGGACCTACCAATGATGCGTTGAATAAAGTGGAAACTTCTACCCGTACCGGATATTACATGCGTAAGCTGCTTAGACAGGATGTAAACCTGAACCCATCATCAACCACCAACCAGAAACATTACAACCCACGGATTCGGTATACAGAAATTTATCTTGCCTATGCTGAAGCTGCAAATGAAGCCTGGGGGCCATTAAATGGTGGAAACAATGCTTATTCAGCTTATGATGTGATCAAGGCGATCCGCAGAAGAGCAGGTGTTGGTACTAACAATAACGACCCTTACCTGGAATCGATTAAGTCAGACCAGGTAAAAATGAGAGAACTGATCCGCAATGAGCGTCGCCTGGAACTCTGTTTTGAAGGTTTCCGATTCTGGGATTTACGCAGATGGAATGCCAGCCTGAACGAGGTGGCCCAGGGAGCAAGCATTACCGGAACAACGTTTACCCCGATCAATGTAGAAAACCGCGTGTATCAGCCTTACATGATTTACGGTCCGGTACCTTATAGTGAAATTTTAAAGTACAATAATCTTATCCAGAACGCAGGCTGGTAGTTCATCAATACCAGGATTAAAATTTAAAGAAAATGAAAAAGAAAATCCAATTTTTGCTGGCAATGGCCGTGTTTCTAGGAGCATGCAAAAATCAGGAGTGGGAATTTCCTGATTACGGCACCCAAACGGTATATTTTGCATACCAGAGTCCTGTTCGTACCATTACCCTTGGTGAGGATTTATATGATACCTCTTTGGACAACCAGTACCGTTGCGAAATCATGGCCACAACGGGCGGTGTATATGAAGTTAAAAACGATGTAAGTATTGGGGTGGCAGTAGATAATACCCTGGCCAGCAATCTTACTTTTGGTGGTGCCGCAAATGTGGTAGCCATGCCGGCAAACTACTATAGCCTTCAAGGTGGCTCCATCACTATTCCGAAAGGTAAAATAACAGGTGGTGTTCAGGTACAACTTACCGATGATTTTTTTGCCGATCCGCTGGCGCTGAAAAATACCTACGTTATTCCGCTGCGGATGACTTCGGTACAAAATGCCGATAAAATTTTAGAAGCCAAGAATTATACCCTGTATGCCATCAAGTACATCAACCCTTGGCACGGCTATTACCTGCGCCGCGGTAAAGATGTAGTTACCGGTAAAAACGGCAATACCAGTTTGAACAAAACGGTTAGCAGGCACATGACCTATGTGGAAAGCGATGAGGTTAATCAGGTAGTAACAACCTCTTTAAAGTCGAATACATTTAACGCGGTATTCAAAGATAAAGACAACCGGAATATCACCTGCAAATTGCTGCTTACCTTCGATAATTCAGGTAACTGTACTGTATCTGCTGCCGACAATAGCTTTACGGCAACCGGAAGCGGCAAGTTTATCAAACGTGGAGAAAAGAATAGCTGGGGAAATACCGATCGGGATGCCCTTTACCTGAATTATAACATCGATCTTGCGGACATGTCTGTAGCCACTACCGATACACTCGTAATGCGCAACCGTGGCGTAACCATGGAAACCTTTAATCCGGTTAAAAAATAAAATGTGAGTCAAGATGAAAAATATTTATAAAATTGCCCTGATCATAGGTCTTCCGGTTTTATCTGTTTCATGCAAAAAGCATGAAACACTTGATTTTTCTGTTGAGAAACCTGCATCCATAGCAGCACAGGAACAGATTGATGCTTACAAAGCTTTGAAATCTTATTTCAACTGGTCGGCTAATCCCGATTTTAAATTTGGCGTAGCCACATCACTTAGCGAATACAATAACAAGGGGGTATTATATCGCCTGGCCAACAGCAATTTTAACCAGATTGTAATCGGTTATGAAATGAAACACGGCGCTATAGTGAAAGACAACGGCAGTATGGATTTTGATAATGTGAAGAAATTATTGGAAAATGCTAAAAATTCAGGTATGGAAGTTTACGGCCATACGCTTTGCTGGCATGCCAACCAAAATGCCAAATACCTTAATAGTTTAATCGCACCAACCGTTATTAAAGGAACCAACGGACCGGCACTGGAGGATAACCTCATTAGTAACAGTGACTTTGAATCGGGAAACATTTCGGGCTGGTTTGGCTGGGGAAATAGTTCTGTTAGGGAAGTTTCGGCCAAAGGTGATGGATATGGTGGTGCCGGCTATGCGCTTAATATGTCTAATCCTAAAGCGGTTAATTCCTGGGAAGCGCAGACTGCAACAGATTTTACAACTCCATTTAAAAGCGGTTCAACCTATAAACTCAGCTTTTATGTTAAGGGTAGTGTTGCCGGAGCAGCCTCAGTAGCGGCACAAGAAACCAAAAGTTATGGAGCAGATGATTTTGGCTCTTTTAATATTTCAACCGATTGGAAGCTTGTACAATTAGAAAAAACCATCACGGCAGGTGATAGAACCCGTTTGGTTTTTAGCTTTGGAGCCTATGCCGGCAAAATTTCTATGGATAAAATATCACTTAACCGTGTGAATCCAAATGGCGGTGATAAAATAATCGAAAAAACGGCCGATGAGAAAAAAACTATCTTAACAGCTGCACTTGATAAATGGATTGCCGGAATGCTTGCCGTGAGTAAAACCAGCGTTAAAGCATGGGATGTGGTAAATGAGCCAATGTCTGACTGGCCGGATCCATCACAGTTGAAAACGGGCGTAGGAAAAACAAATATAGCTGCCGATGAATTTTATTGGCAGGATTATCTGGGTAAAGATTACGCCGTGACTGCCTTTAAACTGGCACGCCAGTACGGTAATGCCTCTGATATTCATTTCATAAATGATTATGGATTGGAAAGTAGCCTTGATAAATGCAGGGGACTGATTGAGTATGTGAAATATATAGAGAGTAAAGGCGCCAAAGTGGATGGCATTGGCACGCAGATGCACATGGGTACAGAAACTGATAAAGCGAAAATAGTTGAAATGTTTAAATTGTTGGCAGCTACAGGCAAATTAATTAAGATTTCTGAACTGGATCTCGGCGTTTCGAATAAAAAAACGGCTGCAGTAACACTAGATGAATACAAAGCGCAGGCAGATATGTATAAATATGTAATTGATAAATATTTTGAGATCATACCACCGGCTCAACGTTATGGCATCACCATCTGGAGCCCATTGGATAGTCCGGCCAGTTCTTTTTGGAGACCTGATGAGCCAATTGGGTTGTGGACAGGAGGTTTTGTGCGTAAACCAGCTTATGTAGGTGTTGCAGAAGCGTTTAAAGGCAAATAAGCTTTTGCTATTCATAGTTTTTATATAAAAGCATTAAGGATATAGCTCTCCCCTAAGAATCGTCGTTCCCAATCAAGTTGGGAATGACGATATCTTTTGAGGTATATCACTCAAAAGTTAAATCGCCACCTCGACTGGAGTGCAACGGAATGCCCGCCCGTACAGGCGGGTCTGTCCGTACAGGCAGGCACTCCGCGTTGCTTCGGTCGGGGCGACCATTTTTTCAATAGCTTGAGGAAAGACTTATTTGAGCATACTTTTATATATTCAAATACTTCATCGAGTTCAGCCCAAAGAAAACAACATGTTTTATATGATCCAGCTTCTTCAATAAATTCAATTTACCAATTATGAAAAACGTAGTGTTTTATCTTTGTACCTTGCTATTAAACGGATGGTTTTTTACAGCCCATAGCCAGCTCGCTACCAATCCCATCATCTTTGCTGATGTACCCGATCCGTCAATCATTAGGGTAGGCAACACCTATTACATGAGTAGCACAACCATGCACATGAACCCTGGTCTTCCGATTATGAAGTCCACCGATCTGGTAAACTGGAAAATGGTCACTTATGTTTATGATACGCTTGCCAATAATGACCAGCTGAATTTAAATAATGGCAAAAATGATTATGGAAGAGGCTCATGGGCAAGTAGCCTACGCTATCACGATGGTCGGTTTTATGTGAGCACTTTTTCCGGTACAACCAATAAAACCTACATCTACTCTACTTCAGATATTGAAAAAGGCCCCTGGAAAAGGTCTGACTTTAGTCCGGCACTTCACGATCATTCCCTGTTTTTTGAAAACGGCCGGGTATTTATGGTGTATGGAGCAGGGAAAATTATGCTGGCAGAGTTAAATGCCGATTTATCCGGGATAAAAGCCGGTACAAGCCCGCAGGTGCTGATAGAAAATGCCACCCAGGTGGCTGGCGATAACCCTGGTTTGCCTGCCGAAGGTTCGCAACTTTTCAAGGTAAAAGACAAATATTATCTGTTTAACATCACCTGGCCTAGAAACAGCATGCGTACGGTAATTATCCACAGGGCCGATAAACTGACTGGGCCATATATAGGGAAAATAGGGCTACAGGATAAAGGCGTTGCACAAGGTGGATTGATCAGTACTCCTGAAGGACGGTGGTTTTCGTACCTTTTTCGCGATTATGGCGCTGTGGGCCGGATTCCTTATCTTGTTCCTGTTAAATGGGAACAGGGATGGCCTGTTCTGGGCATAAATTCAAAAGTTCCGGATACACTTCAACTGCCAAAAAATCAAAGCCTCATTCCTGGTATTGTAGATTCTGACGATTTTGATGGAAAAGGAGAGGAGAATGGCCTTAAAAAAGTATGGCAATGGAACCATAATCCAGATCATGCGCACTGGTCGCTCACCAAAAGAAAAGGTTACCTAACAATCCAGACTTCCAGGACGGATACTTCAGTGCTTTCGGCCAGAAACACGCTTACCCAAAGGACGGTAGGGCCGGCAAGTTCAGCCGAAACCAGTATCGATCTCGAAAATATGAAGATTGGCGATTGCACCGGAATGCTACTGCTGCAGAAAAAGTATGGCTGGATTGGCGTTAAATCTTTAAAAGAAGGGTTATTTATCGTAGTAAATACAGTGAATGATAGTCAACCCATAGAAAGCGTCAGAATTCCACTGAAACAGCAAAAAATTTATTTAAAGGTAAGTTGTGATTTTAAGGATCGCCATGACCTGGCTTCTTTCGCTTACAGCTTAGATGGTAAATCATGGAATACCATTGGCGAAAAACTAAAAATGTCGTACACCTTACCTCACTTTATGGGTTATCGCTTTGGCCTTTTCAATTATGCAACGGAGCAAATTGGCGGGCATGTGGATTTTGATTATTTCCATATCAAGGTTAATTAAGTCAGTTCAGGTAAAGAGATGATGCAGATCTACTTCTCTCAGGACAAACAGTTTTGAACATTAATGGCGGCATTATACCCAAATGGCTAAGCAAAGCACGGAATGGTTAAATAGTTTTGGATATTGATGAAGAATATAAATACAAAATTGGTTTTTTGCGGATTAGCGTGCTTACTGCTTTTCCGTTTTTCGGTTTCTGCCAAAGTTACTTTACCTCAATTGGTTTCCAGCCACATGGTGCTCCAGCGCGAAAGCCCGTTAACGATCTGGGGCTGGGCAGCAGCAAACGAAAAAATAACCATCAGTTTTAAAGGCAAAAGTTATCAGGCTATTACCGATGATCAGGGATCATGGTCGGTGAAAATGGGTGAAATGAAAGCTGGTGGCCCCTTTAAAATGATCATTAAAGGTGAAAATACCATTACGCTGGATGATATCATGCTGGGAGATGTTTGGTTTTGTTCGGGGCAGTCTAATATGGCCTTACCGATGGAACGGTTAAGAGAAGCTTATCCGCAGGTGATTGAAAAGGACCATTTCCCCCTGATCAGGAACTTTTTTGTTCCGACTAAAGCAAACCTATCTGGAGAAGCTACCGATCTTCCGCCCGGCAAATGGGTTACAGCTACAGGAGCGGATATTTTAAGTTTTGGAGGGACGAGTTATTTTTTTGCCAAAACACTCTTTCAAAAATATAACATTCCCATCGGTATTATCAATTCCAGCGTTGGAGGCACTCCTATTGAGGCCTGGATGAGCCGTGATGCATTTTTAACGAATCCGGAACAATTGAAAAAAATAAACAATTTCAGGGATTCGGTTTTTATGGCCAACTACCAGAAAAAAGTTAAAGAGACGAACTTAGCCAGACCGGCCACATCAGCTCCTATAGTTGATGAAGGACTTTCAGGTCCTGTAAAATGGATTGATCCAAATTTTGATGCCAGCGGCTGGCGAAAATTTTGGATGCCAGGTTACTGGGCAGATCAGGGAATACGGAACATCAACGGAATTCTTTATTTCAGAAAAGAACTGCAAATCCCTGCAGAAATGAGCGGAAAGCAGGCCAAACTTTACATCGGGCGAATTATCGATGCAGATTCGGTATTCCTCAATGGTCAATTTATCGGCAATACTACCTATCAATATCCACCCCGCAGGTATGTTGTTCCGGCAGGACTGTTAAAAACAGGAAAAAATATTCTGATCGTTAAAGTCATCAGCAACAGTGGCAAAGGCGGCTTTGTACCCGATAAAAACTATTTTTTGTTAACGCCTGAGAAAAAAATCGACTTACGTGGAGAATGGACTTTTGAAGTGGGTTATGCGCAACCAAAGCAAAACCAGAGTTTTCGCACCGGGGCCGAAATGCCTTTAGTTGCACAGAACGAGCCAACAGGATTATTTAATACCATGGTTGCACCCGCTGTAAAATTTGCTATAAAGGGTTTTGTCTGGTACCAGGGAGAATCGAATACCGGAGATCCGAAAGCTTATGGGCAGTTGTTGCCAGCACTTATAAAAGACTGGCGAAATAAATGGAAACAGGGAGAACTACCATTTATTTATGCGCAGCTGCCTAATTTTATGGAAGCCAACTATTTGCCAGAAGAAAGTAATTGGGCGCAGTTCAGGCAGAGCCAGCTACAGGCACTTGCCGTGCCCAATACCGGGATGGCCGTCACCATCGACGCCGGCGAATGGAATGATATCCATCCGCTGGATAAAAAAGACGTGGGTGAACGTTTGGCGCTATGGGCCGAACATTTAGCTTACCATGATCAGCAGATTACCTATTCAGGGCCTATTTATAAATCAAACCAGTTAAAGGGCTCTGAATTGACGATAAATTTTGACCATAGTTCGCCCGGGCTGATGATTAAAGGATCAGACAAGCTGATGGGGTTCGCACTTGCGGGCGAGGACAAGGTGTTCTATTGGGCCCAGGCCAGGTTGGTAGGTGATACCGTTGTACTTTCAAGTCCCATGGTTTTAAAGCCAGCCTTTGTTCGCTATGCGTGGGCAGATAATCCCGATCGCGCTAATTTATACAATAAGGCAGGTTTGCCGGCTTCACCTTTTGAAGCGGAAGTGAATAAATAGAGATGACCTATACATACCGGAAAACTTCTGCATAGAAATTGTGCCAGATTTTTTATTATCCCTGTACAAAATCTCTCCCCCATAAGGTGCAAATTTCAACTCTGAGTTGTAATATTGAGCTTAGCCTGTATTGAGCTTGACGAACTATGGGAATGCCTTTGAAACTAAGGACAGCATCCCTGAAAAAGTCGTCATTGCGAGGAGGAACGACGAAGCAATCTTAATGCGCAGGTTGACAGCGATCGTAAGATTGCCAGTCTGTTGCCGGCAGGCTTCCACGGCTGAAAAAGCCTCCTCGAAATGACGAAGCCAGCCAGCCTACAGTTAATTAGAATAATTCTGTTAGTTACATTGATATTTATAAAATAATTATCTCTCAAGAGGACAAATCTATAATTATAAATCTCCGGTTGTGAGGAAAGATGTCGCTAAAAGAGCATTGAAATATTGATTTGTCTTGTAGAATAAATCGGCCGATAATAGTAATTATCCGATACATTTGTCTTCTGATTTTTTTAAGAAAAACAAAAATTCAACCGATTGCATAATATAGATTTTTATCCTGTTTTCTCGCCATTTATAACTGTTTATTAGCCATTTTTGTGAATTTTGGCACGCTTAATTAACGTTCAGTCTGATTTTTAAACAAGTGTAGTCAGATCTTTTTTTGGGTTAAAAATGGCTTTATTAAGGTTTAAAGGCGGTTTTTAACTCGATTTTCCAATGCTTAAACAGGAGGGTTCACTTCGTTAGCAAATTTTTGTCTTATAAATAATTTGCTTTTGTATTTGATTTTTGTGTCTTACAAGGTCGTAATAGTGCCCTCTCTATTTGAACATTTATTCTCTTAATATGTACAATCAAATCAGGAGCGGGTTTACAATGTAGATAACTTTATCATAGCAGAAGCAAGAATTGACCAGGCAAGATATCGTCTATTTTTAGTGTGTGATTTTCACATTGTGCATTTTGATTTTCCGATCGGTGGAGCTGTCTTTTCTTATTCTTTAACCATTATAAACCATTTATTATGAGAAGTGAAATTTTACAATTTTGTGTAACGTCGCGATGGAAATTTTTCGGATATCTCCCCAAAGTGATATTACTCTCAACACTGATACTTTCAGCTTTAATTGCACAGGCACAAACTGCGGTAAAAGGTAAGGTTGTTGATGAACAGGGTAACCCATTGCCAGGTGTAGGGGTCGTTTTAAAAGGGACCAACACCAGTACCTCAACGCAGGACAATGGAAGTTTTTCAATTACAGCCGCCGGGGCGAACCCGGTTCTGGTATTTTCTTACGTAGGTTATACCAATAAAGAAGTTGCTGTAAAAGGTCAGAGCACCATAAATGTCACTCTCCAGCCAAGCGCAGCAGAGTTGGGCCAGGTGGTAGTGGTAGGTTATGGTACTCAGCGCAAAGAAGCGGTTACGGGTTCCGTAGCTTCTATTGGCGGGGAAAAAATCAGGGAAGTGCCGGCACCCAATATTGCTCAGGCCATTCAGGGACGTTTGGCGGGTGTGAATATTTCGCAAACATCAACCAAACCAGGTGCAACCATGCAGATCCTGATCCGTGGTCAGCGTTCACTTTCGGCAAGTAACGAGCCGCTGGTGGTGTTGGATGGAATTCCATTTCCCGGCTCAATCGGCGATATTAATCCAAACGATATTAAAAGTATCGATATCTTAAAAGATGCATCTGCGACAGCGATTTATGGTTCCAGAGGTGCCAATGGGGTAATCTTATTAACCACAAACAGAGGACAGATTGGTGCACCCCCCAAAATCTCCTACAATACCTATACAGGGCTGCAAACCTTATTTGCAAAATATCCGATGATGAACGGACCTGAATTTGTTGCATTACGGAAAGCGGCAGGGCTATTTACTACGCTTGGTGTTGATGAATCTAATGATGTTAATACGGATTGGCAGGATCTCTTTTATAATAAAAGTACTATTGTAACCAGTCATGATTTAGGTGTTACTGGTGGTTCTGCAACCAGTAATTATAGTTTTGGTGGTGGGTATTATAAAAACCAGAGTTTAATCCCGACACAGCAATACACCCGATACTCGATGAAAGCATCGCTTGATCAGCAGATCGGCAAGCTTTTTCGTGTTGGCTTTACCACCAATAATAATTACAACATCAGTGAAGGCAATCAGGTGGGTATTTATGGCAATTTGAGCAATACCCCTATTTCAAATCCCTATAATGCAGATGGTAGTTTAAAACGTACTGTGAGAATGCCACAAGATGAAGCTTTTGTTTACACCAATGGCATTGTAAAGGATTTGCATGATAAATGGTTGAATGAAACACGTGGTTTTGCTACCTACAATTCATTTTATGGTGAAGTTAAAATTCCCTGGGTTGAAGGATTGAAATACCGTGCGAACCTGGGACTGGATTTTATCCAGAGCAATAATGGTAATTTTACTGGTGTTGGCGTGGGTAGTACTACGGCCACAACACCTTCTACCGCTGGGGTGAGCAACTCGCAAACTTACCACTGGACGCTGGAGAATTTACTGACCTACGACCGGAGTTTTGGAAAACATACTTTTAATGCGGTTGCTTTATATTCTGCAGAACAAAATAAATTCAATTCTTCTTCCATGACTGCCAGGGATATCCCTGCTGAAGCTTTCCAGTTTTATAATCTTGGGCAGGCAAATGGCGAGATCACAATCGGCAACGGTAACTATAGTCTTACCGGGCTTATCTCCTACATGGGAAGGATTATGTATTCGTATGATAATAAGTACTTGTTAAGCGCCACCCTTCGGTCTGATGCCTCATCGCGCCTGGCACCAGGACACAAATGGCATACCTATCCGGCAGTTTCTGTGGGATGGAACATGATGAATGAGTCTTTCATGAAAGATATTACTGCCATTGATAAATTAAAAATACGAGTAGGTTACGGACAAACATCCAATCAGGCCGTTGCTCCATATCAAACACTCGGACTGTTGAGTACCCGCCCCTATAATTTTGGTGATAATAATTATGCAACCGGATATTATGTATCGCAGCTTCCAAGTCCGGGATTAGGGTGGGAATATTCTGAAACCTGGAATTATGGTTTGGATTTCTCCATTTTAAAAAACCGCATCTCCGGTACTTTTGAATACTATGATACCAAAACCAAAGATATATTACTTAGCGTAGCCTTACCCTCAACTGCTGGCGTAGGTAGTTATACGGCTAACATTGGTCAAACCCAGAATAAAGGATGGGAGCTGAGTGTTAATGGGGTGATCCTCGAAAATCAGGGCGGATGGACCTGGGATGTTGGTTTCAACATTACGGCAAACAGAAACAAATTAACTGCGCTGGCTTCCGGACAAACCCGTGATGAAGGAAATGCCTGGTTTGTAGGTCATAATATCAATGCCATTTACGATTATGAAAAAATTGGATTGTGGCAGGCAGGCGATCCTTATCTAAATGTACTTGAACCAGGTGGCAACGTAGGGATGATCAAAGTTAAATATACCGGAGACTATAACGCAAATGGTGTCCCAACCAGGGCTATAGGTGCTGCCGACAGACAGATTATCGATATTGATCCGAAATTTACCGGCGGTTTTAATACACGCGTTGCCTACAAGGGATTTGACCTGAATGTAGTCGGACTTTTCAAAAGCGGCGGAATACTGGTGAGCACACTGTATGGATCATCAGGTTATCTGAATCTTTTAACAGGGCGCAGAAACAATGTTAAGGTTGATTATTGGACGCCTGAAAATACAGATGCCAGGTACCCTAAACCAGGGGGTATTGCCAGTGGCGATAATCCTAAATATGGAAGCACGCTGGGCTATTTTGATGCCTCATTCCTCAAAATAAGAACCATTTCTCTTGGTTACGACTTCAATAGGGATCTGATTAAAAATTCGAATGTAAGGCTGCGCATGTACCTGACTGTACAAAATCCGTTTGTTATGTTCTCTCCTTATCACAGAGAGTCGGGTATGGATCCGGAAACAAATTCATTCGGAGATGAAAACCAGGCGGTTAACTCTTATCAGCGAAGGATTTTAACTATTGGTACCAACACACCTTCAACCCGGAATTATGTTGCAGGTCTTAATTTAACATTTTAGTATAAACAGGATATGAAAAATATACAATTAAAAACCGCCGCAGGTATTTGGTTACTCATGGTTATCTTTTCAGGTTGTTCCAAAATTTTGGAGGAAGAACCACGAAGTACCTTTACACCTGATTATTTTAAAACCGTTACCGGCGTAAACGGTGGGTTAACAGCTATGTATGCCCACTTGAGAAATATTTACGGTCAGGCTTATTTTTACAACTCTTTAATCACCGGTACCGACGAGGCCACCTGGGGCAAAGATGCTGACGGAAACTTTAAAGATATGGACTGCTCTGGCGTAGGATCTATCTTATCAACAAGTTTTCCGAGCAGCATATTGTGGAGCGAAGCCTTCCCTAACATTAACAACGCCAGTGGTATCATCGAAAATGCCAGTGCAGCAGGGATATCAAATGCCCTGGTGGCCGAAGCCAGATTCTTCAGGGCCTTCGATTATTTTCTTCTGGTACAAACCTTCGGTGGAGTTCCGCTCGACCTGGGTGCCGGCGAACTGAGATTTAACACCAATCCGGTTCGGACTTCGGTGCGGAATACGGTACCGGTTGTGTATACAAAAGCCGTATTTCCTGATCTGATAAAAGCTGTTGCTGACCTTCCAACAACAGGAAGGGTTACCGGTGGGGTAACTAAAGTTGCTGCGCAGCTGTTTTTATCCAAAGCTTATTTAACTTATGCCTGGTGGTTACAGAATCCAAATAATATTCCAACCTATCCTGCATCTGCAAGGACCGATCCTGATGGGCACGATGCCAGTTACTATTTTCAGCAGGCTTACGATATTGCAACTGCAGCGATAGAAAGCCCGGGTACATTTGGGTTGATGGATACATATTATGATGTAAACTGGGCCGTGAACGATCGTAACAAGGAAACATTATTATATGCCGACCATACGCAAACAAGCGAGAAATTTAATGGGGGTAGCTTAACGTTTGGCAGTGGTGGCGCCCCGGATAACTTTGCAGGCTGGATGATGACCTGGAATTACACCAATATCCGTAGTGGAGGTATTAGTTCCGTTCAACGCGAGGCGGAGCAGCACCTGGGCCGTCCGTGGAATCGTATGGCGCCAACCATTGAAGTATTGAAAAATACTTTCGCCGATAAAACACTCGATTCGAGATATGATGGTACTTTCACCACGGTTTACAGGGGTAACTGGCCTAAGGGTTACAACCCACCTTCTAGTGCACCGGCATCATTGGTCAACGCGAATGGGTTATCTGTAGTACCGGGAGATGCGATACTGAGCTTTCTAAATACAGATGATGCCACCATTACTTACCCAACAGGTGCTGGTGTGAGTGGTGTAGGCGCTGGTATTCTGCCTGGAAGAGCTGATTATGTGATTGCTCCGGGCGGAATCAGTAGGATTGTTTATCCGGGACTCTGGAAATTAGGCCCTTATCGTACCGACAATGGCACGGGTTTGGGACAACCAAACGCAGGCAGTACACGCCCGTTTCCGGTGGCTAAATTTTCTGAGCTTTATTTTGTTGCAGCCGAGGCAGCGGTAAAAGGAGCAACAACCAAAGCTGGCAAAAGTGCGCGTGAACTCATTAATGTAATTCGTGCAAGAGCTGGTAAATGGCGTTTCGATAACAATGGAAATGTGGCTAAAGTGGCAGATAATAGTGCAGCGATGGTTGCGGCCACGCCGGCTACAATAGACATCAATTATATTTTGGCCGAACGCTCAAGAGAATATTATGCTGAAGGTTACCGCAGGTACGATTTGATCCGTACCCAGAAATGGGGCGAGCTTGCAGCTACCTATACCATCGCAGGAACTGCATACGGCGATCACACGCCACAAACCGTAACCCGTACCATTACGCCTAACTTATATTTACGTCCTATTCCTCAGGCACAAATAGACGGAATGCAGATGAATGCAGATGAAAAAAAGGCTTATCAGAATCCTGGTTATTAAAAATACTTTGGTTTAGTTGGGTGGGCGGCGTCAACCGATGTCGCTCATTCGTTTTTTAATCATCCGCTTTTCTCACGACATGTAGATCATGATCAATAATCCCTGAAACAATTCGGGAGGTGTCTGATTAAAAATCAGAGCTTGCCGGCCTAAATTAAGCCGCATCACTCACGTTAACTACTATTACCCAGGAACTCATTATTATTGCCTAATGCCATTAAATTCTTTCAAAACGAACCCTGTTTTCTTTATCCTTCTAATCCTTTTATTTTACGGGGTTTATTCCACGAAAGCCCAGACAAGTTTAGGTCTGGCCAAACAATTTATTCAAGAAAAAAGAGGGAACAAAGATGATTTTTTATTGATAGACAAGGGGAATGCCACTACTATTTTTTATGATGAGCATGATTATAAAGGTGTTGTAAGGGCAATCGGTGATTTAAAAGAAGATTTTTTCCGCGTTTCGGGCCTTAGGCCGGAATTAAAAAGCATTAGCCCTGCTGGCAAATCCGTTATCATAATCGGAACCCTTGGTAAGAGCAAACCCATTGATGAGTTGGTCTCATCAGGCAAGCTGAGCAGTGCCGACATTTCCGGTAAATGGGAAAGTTTTACCATATCAACTATCAAAAATCCGTTTCCGGACATCAATCAGGCATTGGTTATTGCAGGGAGCGATAAACGGGGAACCATATACGGCATCTACGAAGTATCAGAACAATTAGGCGTATCGCCATGGTATTGGTGGGCCGATGTACCGCCCAAAGCCCGACAAAGTGCATTTGCGCGTTCGGGAACATACAATTCTGGTGAACCTGCGGTGAAATACCGGGGAATATTTATCAATGATGAGGCCCCTGCCATGACAGGTTGGGCCAAAGAGAAGTTTGGCGGGATGAACAGTAAAATGTATATGCATATGTTTGAGCTGCTGCTTCGCCTGCGGGGCAACTATTTGTGGCCAGCCATGTGGAGTAATGCATTTAATGAAGATGATCCCGAAAATCCGCGTTTAGCTGATGAATACGGTATTGTAATGGGTACGTCCCATCATGAGCCGATGATCCGCGCGCAACAGGAATGGAAGAAACACGGCGTTGGTGCCTGGAACTACGCAACCAACCCTCAAGGCCTGAATGCCTTTTGGAAGGAGGGTATCGAAAGAAATAAAAACTACGAAAGCCTGGTTACGATGGGGATGCGGGGAGATGGGGACGAACCGATGGTTGAGGGTGGCGATATGGCATCGAATGTGAAGTTGCTCGAAAATATTATTAAGGATCAGCGTAAAATTCTTGCTGAACACATGGACCAGCCTGTAGAAAAGATTCCACAGCTTTGGGCCTTATATAAAGAAGTAAAAGATTATTACGATTTCGGAATGAAAGTTCCTGATGATATTACCTTATTATGGGCTGATGATAACTGGGGCAACTTACGTCATTTGCCCACCGCCCAGGAGCGCAAGCGGAGCGGAGGATCAGGGATATATTATCATTTTGATTATGTAGGTGCACCTAGAAATTATAAGTGGTTAAATACCACTTCGCTGCCAAAAGTTTGGGAGCAAATGAATCTGGCTTATCAATATGGTGCCGACCGGATTTGGGTAGTAAATGTTGGCGACCTTAAACCGATGGAAATTCCAATAGAATTCTTTTTAAGGATGGCCTGGAGCCCCAAAGCGATGAGCCGTGAAAAGCTGGCGGGTTTTCTTCAGCACTGGGCAACACGCGAATTTGGAACTGGCCAGGCAAAAGAGATCGCAGATTTAGTGCGCCTGTATTCCAAATATACCACCAGGCGTAAACCTGAACTATTGAGTCCTGAAACTTTTAGTCAGACGAATTTCAATGAGGCGCAGCGCGTAAGTATGGAATGGAGTAGGTTGAACAAAAGGGCAGCGAAAGTGAATGAGCAGTTGCCTCGGCATTATAAAGATGCATTTTATCAATTGGTATATTATCCCATCCAGGCGATGAAAACAGTTACGGATTTATATATTGCTGTTGGTAAAAACAGACTTTATTTTAAGCAGGGAAGAACGGCGACCAATCTTCAACGTCAACTTGCACTCGATCTTTTTAAACAGGATCAACAACTCAGCGATGAATTTAACCATCAACTGGCAGGCGGTAAGTGGAATCACATGATGGATCAGGTGAGGATTGGGTACACCAGCTGGAACGATCCAAAGCAAAACATCATGCCCAAAACAGAGGAGATCCAGGTGTCTTCAATAGCAGATTTTGGCGTCGCTATAGATGGCTCATCTGTCAGTTGGCCTTCTACCTCCAATATCCAGGCGCCTACGCTTCCATCTTTTGAATCTTTAAATAAATCGCAGTCTTATTTTGAAGTTTTTGCAAAAGGGACAGCACCCGTTAATTTCCAGCTAAAAGCTGATCGGTGGATACGATTGAAAAAAGAAAGCATTTCCGGTACAAATGATTACCGCATACGGGTTGATGTTGACTGGACAAAACTAGGCAGTGGAAAACATGAGGGCAAAATCCAGATATCTGGTGACACGACTAAGGTTGTGATTAATGTGAAAGCAAGTAAGGCAACACCGAAACAATTGGCAGAAGCAAAAGGAACCTTTGCCAGTTTAGGTGCACCAGTTGCATTTGAGGCTTTCCAGGCAAGTAAAAAAGTGTCTGGAAACGGGGTGAGTTGGGAAGCGATACCGGGTTATGGAAGAGGAACATCAGGCATGTCGGTTTTCCCGGTTACTGCCACATCGCTTGATCAGCCTGGTGCGCCCACCTTAGAATATCCTGTTTTCTTCGCTGAAAGCGGTGAGGTTAACATTGATTTGGTAGTAGGACCAACGGTAAATTTCTCGCCCGGAGGGTTAAGAGTTGGCATTTCTGTAGATGGCGCGGCGCCTCAAATCCTGACCATTATAGCAAAGCCTAGTGCCTCAGGATCTGACGCGAGTTGGGCGAACGCAGTGAAAGATAATGCCAGAACACTTACTTCTTCACATTCCTTTAAAAACCCAGGCAGGCACACCGTAAAAATATGGATGGTTGATCCGGCAGTAGTTTTGGAAAAAATAATCATCTATAAAGATAAATTGCCGTCTAGTTACCTCGGGCCAACAGAAAATGAGGTTGTAAAATAGTTATTTAAGACAATTTAGGCTTGATTTCGTCATTGCGAACTGAAGAACGGGGCCTTGCGTAAGCGTGAAGCAATCTGTTTTGATAGCCAGAATTCGGATAATAATCTGCTGTGAAGATGTTTTTTGTATGTTTTTATTGTCTGTTTGTCACCCTGAATTTATTTCTGGGTCTCTTCTGCAAATATATTAAGCTGATGATAATAAAACCCTTCGTCCTGCGGATCAGATTTACCTGTTCAAAGCCCTGCCTCATTTTTGATCATCTCATATTTTTTCCACCCAGCTCCACCGGAATTTAGATGTATGAGGGGAATATAGGCTTGCCCTTAATTGCCTTCCATGTTTACCTGCGGGAATAATTTGCCAGGCTGCTTGCTTTCATCCGGTCTGATTATTTTAAATCAGGTGGCTGTTCAGTTTGAGCTAAACAAAACTGACTAAATAAACAGCTAATAAAGAGGGAAATAATATTTTTAGCTTTCATGTTTGATAATTAGCGCCTGTTTAAATTAAATACATTTATTTCGTCTTTCAGTCTTCGCCGTCATTTCGACTGAAGCGCAGCGAAATGGAGAAATCTTTGAACTGGAATTGCAATAATTCTTTAACATAGTTCAAAGATTTCTCCCCGCCTGTACGGGCAGGCACTGCGGTCGAAATGACGCACCTTGTAATAGCTGTCATCAAACTCCGATATATTGGGAAAATTCTAACTCCTCAAATTGCGAGATTTTTTAAGAAAGATCGTCATTGGAGGTGCGAAGCAATCTTAAAGCGCACGCTGCTAGTGATAGTTGTAATACAGGTCGGCCTGATAATCTATTTAAACAATAACGGAGCAAGTTCCCGCAAACTCCGGCGCCAGGTCTGGAATTCGTGACCGGTATTTTCTGAAACATAGGAAACGGCATTGTAGCCTGCTTCTTTTAAAGCCGCTACAGCATTTTTTACGCCTTCAGGCCTTTCCTTGCTTCCACAGCTGATAAAAATCAATCGGGGTTTTGGTTTGTCTCTCAATTCCGCAGGGTTGAATGTTCCGCCACTCAATAATGCATAAGAGCCAAACAGTTCGGGTTTATTAAGCGTAATGGTATGTGTTTCCATACCACCCATGGATAGTCCGGCCATGGCACGGCCATTGGAGGTTTTTACGGTCGAAAAGTGAGTATCTATGTACGGAATCAGCTCTTCCGTTAATAAGGTTTGAAAGCCATCAATCTTAAAGTCTTTCATACGTCCCCATTTGGTTTCATTGGTCATTCCATAAGTCATCACGATGATAAATGGCTTAATTTTTCCTTCTGCAATCAGGTTGTCCATGATCAGGTTTGCCCGGCCCTGGTTAGTCCAGGCCGTTTCATCTTCGCCCCATCCATGTTGCAGATACAGCACCGGAAAGCGTTGTTTATCTTTGCCATAACCTGGCGGAGTGTAAACGTATGCCCTGCGTGAGGAGTTGGTACTCTTCGATGGAAAAAGTATTTGCTGCACATTTCCGTGGGCAACATTTTTATTGGCGTAAAAATCTTCGTCCCTGGCCGGAATTTCAATTCCACTTTCCCAGCGCGAGGAGCCAAAATAGTTCATCGATCCAGGGTCATTAAATACACCACCGTCAATGGTTAAGTGATAATAGTGAAAACCCTCATCCATTGCCCCGGCAGTGGTGCCGGTAAAAAATCCATCAGCCGTTTTGGTGAGTTTGGTTCCTCCCTGGCCACCCAAACCAAGACTTACACGGATACTGTCGGCCTGTGGTGCTTTAATCCGAAACCTGGCATAGCCCTGCGAATTCACTTGCGGAAACTCCTGTCCGGGCTGATTGGTTACAGCAGGTTTAAAGTCTTCTTTAACTGTTTCGGCATTGTTTTGGGCCTGGCATATGCTAAAGCTCAGGCTCGCTCCCAAAGCCATTATCATAAATTTAGATTTGATCATATTTGGTCGGTTAAGTTGTTTAATGCGCCTTGCACTTTATAAGAGCTTTAAGCAGATTTATTAAAGATAATCGCTGCGTCCATTTAGCGTTGCGCAAATTGTTTAGTTTTATAGCAGAAATGTTTAACAATCTTACAATTTGGCGGTGTCGTCATACTCCGCTTGTTCGTCATCCGATAACTAGCTATCGGATGGGCATCTTAATGACTTGGTAGGGACTTACTTATTTGCCGTTCAACCGTATTAAGGTTCCCGTTTTCACGGGAATGACAACCTATCAAAATATTATTCTGTCAAAAATATCCAAAATCATTTCTGATACAGGCTCGACGACTCCTCTAAGGAACAGATACTCATTAATTATGACTAGTGTCTGAATTTCTGTAACACAAAAAAGGCGGTCCATAAACAGACCGCCCGAATAAAAATATATCTTTTTTTTTATTTGCTAAGCAATGCTAGCGCATTGTCAGTATTTAAGCTGGTTTTGGTATTCGCCGCAAGAAATTTGTCCATCGTTAGCTTTTGTCCTTTGCCCATTACCAGCATGTGGTCGCCGGTTGAGCCGCTTAAGGTTAAGTCAGCCTGATCTTCAATCACGGTATACAACCCTTCAGTTTGGGAATTTAAGTCTAGAGAAGCATTTCCGCTTAGAAAAACCTGCAGGTATTTCGCATTGATTTTACCTTGTGTTTTAACTTTAGCCTGATCCATGGCCTGGATTCGGTAAAGATCATTTACATAAATGGTCAGTTTTGCGGTGCTGTTATCCAGCGCGGTAATCTCTAAACCATCTCCGCTTTGCATCACCTTAACTTCACCGCTGTTTTCATCTGCATAGCTAATGCCCGTACGTTTTCCCTGTACAATGGTCAGCTCTACATTTCCTTTTACCTTGATGCGTTTGAAGCTTAATACTTTTGAAGCATGAACTGGTTTGATGGTTTCTGCTGCATGAACTGATACTACAGCTGAAGTTGATAATACCAATGCTAAAGATGATGCGAATAATGTTTTAAGTAAAGTTTTCATATCGTTTAAGTTTTAATTTTTTATAATGTTTTTATTGATTGTTCTGATCATAAGACGTGTAGCTAAGGCAAACGTTTCAGCGTAAATTGCAGCATTATACCAGCCTGGGAAGCTAATCGACGAACGCCCAAAATTTAAAGACAAAAAGAGGCTGGTCGTTGTGGGTTTTCCCAGGTTTTCTTCCTAAACAGAAAAACTGGCACTGTTTTTTAATAGAGGAGGTGTATTACAATGTTTTTCCAATTTTGTAACGATCAAATTAAGGTTGATCTGAATATGCTTTATCGGGTTGAGAATATGAATTGTGATTTTATACAGTTTTTCGTATATTTGTGGTCTGGTATTTGTACCAGAAAAACTTTCACCGGGGCCGTTCTTGGATTTGACGGGGTGGCGAAAGTTATGTTAGCATGCAGTGCGTTGTTCGGAGAGCACTTAAAGTGAACGATCAAATTTTAGTTGGCGAAAATACTTACGCCTTAGCTGCCTAGTTTAGAACTAGCTTAGCTTTTGTCCCTCTAACTGCTGCCTTGTTGGGTTAGAATCTGGGGCATCGAAACAACAAAGTTGGCTTTAAGGAGATACGACTTAAAGTGAGACAAAGTATCTAAGGTTATAAATAAGGTCGGTTTTCAGCCCGTTTATTTCCCGAAAATCAATTGAAAAATAAGCATGTAGAAGGTATAATTTATCTCACAACTGGACAAGGGTTCGACTCCCTTCGGCTCCACCCAAAAAACCTCTATTTTATTGATTTACTTTATTAAGTTGTTAAAATAGAGGTTTTTATGTTAGCCTATTTTCAGGTTTTTGATAATAAGCGTTCGGTTCCAGGATAGCCTCTTTTGTTAAAAACATAATTGGTTTATCTACCTTAACAACTATAAACCGAATAAATATTTTTATATTTGATTTCAATATCCATAAGATGAGCGAAAAAGACATATTACTACTAATTGAGCTTGCAGAGAAAAAACTTGCTGAAGTTGAAAATATGTCAAAGACAGAAGCTATTTTATCTTTGAACGACGCTGGTATTTTGACAAAAAAAGGCAAGTTGATGAGTGCCTACTCTGAACTAGAGGAAGAACCAGTTTAACCATTATCATTAATGTATGATCAAAGGCCTAATATGATTATTGGCTTTCATGGCTGTGATGAAAGTAAAGCAAATCAATTAGTAAACGATCCAGATACGATTTCATTTAGTAAAGAAAGTTACGATTGGCTTGGTCATGGGTTATACTTTTGGGAAAATAATTACGACAGAGCTTTAGAATGGGCTAAACAAAAGGAAGCTCAGGGTAAAATAAAAAAAGCTGCGGTTGTTGGCGCTATTTTACAGCTTGGACAATGTTGTGATTTCTTAGATGCCAAATTCATTAAGACGATTTCTGTCTATTATAAACTGATGGAAAGTCAATATCAACAAGCTGGAAAAAAATTACCAGAAAACTTAAATGCGACTGTGGATCCACACAATGATCGTTTACTAAGGATGTTGGACTGTGCTACAATAGAATTTATGCATAAAGAAATCACCCAAAAATATCACGAAGATATTCTAAGTACTGGTTATTCGAACATCAAAGTTTTTGACTCTACAAGAGGTGTTTTTACTGAAGGCGGCCTGGCATATACTGGAGCTGGAATATATGCTAAAAGTCATATCCAAATTTGTATCAGGAATTTTAATTGTATTAAAGGATTCTTCATCCCTAGAAAGGAGATAGATTTTCCTGCGCCAATTAAAACTACCTAAACTAGTTGCGAAATTTTCAAGATTTTTTGCATCTTTTTTCTTTCCCAAAAAATTCTTTTGCATAATGTGTTTTATATATTTCAGTGAATAATTGAAGACTATTGATTTTTAATTTAAAAACTGCGAAATACAAATATTAATTTTCAATACAATGTTAATCTAAGAGATAAGTAGACAGACTTACAATCCACCGATTTTTACCCCTTACCAATTGACCTTGTTGTGTTTCCTGCCCGGTTCTGGCACAATAATGGCTTCGTAATGAAAATAGAAAACCACATACTTATTTTAGCAAAACCAATTATTATTTTGACCTGTTCGTGTTTTGGACAGAAGGCGGCGGGTAGCGGGAGAAATTTTATCTGCCCGGGCAAAAGAGGAAAGGCTTTATAAGACCTGATCACACTAAAAATATTATTGGCAACAAAAAAATGCTATAATTGTTATTAGGAGAAATATGAGTAAAGTATTTACAATTACAGAAGGGCTGGAGAATTTAGGCGCGCTGCGAACAGGCGGACAGGGATCGGTATATAAAGGGAAACGCATCGGTGCAATTTACTCCGCAGTGAAATTAATACCTACCCCAATATACACTGAGGACCGCAATGATAAAAATTACCGCAATTTTGAAAATGAGGTTGCAAAGTTGCTCAAGGTAAATGAAAATCCCAGTCCGAATGTTGTAAAAATGCTCAGTTTCGGCATAACCGAAAGCGGATCCTTCCCGTTTATAGAAATGGAATACATAGAGGGACCTGACCTTTGCGAGCTGCTTCAACCCCCTCATCAAAAAATATTTACGCTAAGCGAAGTCATAAAAGTTGCGCAACACCTTGCTGCTGCCCTTGAGCACTGCCATAAACTTGGTGTAAAACATGGCGATGTTAAGAGCAATAACATTAAATATAATTTGCACACAGCGAACTATGTACTGCTCGATTTTGGACTTGCCATTATGAGTGAGGAGCAGCGTAGAAGCAGCATCCGGCATGCAGGTGCGGTGGAGTTTATGGCGCCAGAACAAAATGAAGGCAAAATGCTTCCACAAACTGATATTTACAGTTATGGGATCATCTTATACGAATTGCTGGGTGGCCAGGTTCCTTTTCCCCTAAGTGGGAATAGTGATACAGCACGTAATTCGGTAATGATCAGTCATATGGAAAGTGAAATACCTGACGTGATTTCCATGCGCAGGACAAACTTACCCGATAACTGGACCGATGAACAGAAAACCCGTGAAATGCAGGTGCCGGATTGGCTCCTCAAACTGATCGAAAAATGCCTGCAGAAAGATCCTGTGCTCAGGTACAGCGATGGAATGGCCTTGCATGAAGCGGTACTCAACGGAAGCTTATCAGGCAATGCGCTACCCATAGATTATGAAGCCATTAATTTGCTTAAAAAGGAAAACGAAGCACTCCATAAACAGGTATTGGCACTGGAAAGCAGCGCTCAGGTAACTGAAAAAAACGGTATTCTGTTACCTCATTTTGCTTTTATCCTCATGATCATCTCCATCATTGGATTGATCGCTTTTCTGGGTTATTCTCAGTTTGGAAGCAAATCACAAACACAGCAAACTGTCCAAACCAGAGATTCGATCCCGTCGGTAGTTGATACCACAGCGCAAGAGCGAAATAGATTGGCGAGGCAGCGCAAACTGGCTGAAGCTGCAGCAACAAAGCGGATGGTAGATAGTGCAATCAACGCAGAGATCAAAAAAGCCAGAGATAAAGCCGCCGATAGTACGGAAAACCTTAAACCCGATACTTCATCAAGTCCTATAGAATTTTAATTTTTAAGAACAATTGGCCCTAACATATGGAAACAAAATCAAATTTCTGGCAGCGTATCGGTATTCAGGATTGGTTTCTAACCGATGAAAAAAAGAACAGCGGCCAAAAATCCCCGCAACTTACTCCGGAAACCATTTACAGTTTTATTGTAGATAAATTCAGGGAGTCCATCAGGGAATTATCTTTTGCAGATCGCATTGTTTTTTATCATGAGTTCATCATCACCTTTAACGCCGAAGATTACCGTGAATTTATAGATAATAAACAGGGAATTTTAGGCTTAATTGTACAGGAAACAGTAAAAAAATTCTATGAAATTTTAAGAGAGCACAGGCAAGCCGGAAAGAATGTTGAACCATCCGGTTCAAAGTGGGTATTTCGGCTGGTGTCACATCCTGATTACGCAAGGGGCGATAAGGGGTTTATCGGAAAGCTGTTGCCAGACAATAATCAGAAATCGGAAAATCTCCGGGTAACTTTTATTCCCCGACAAACCGGTATTGCGCAAACATTCGATATTAACAATGATATTTTAAAAGGCTTTACTTACTACAGCGAAGGCTATATGGAAATCCCATATGATGCGGGATTGGAATATATTGAGGGCAGTACTTCCCCTCCCAAAGACCAGACGGTTATCGGCCGGCTGGAAGCCATTATACCCGACAAACAGTTTTCGGGCAAAAAAATCGAGTTCCTGATTAAAACTGAAGATACTATTGTTTCCGGAAATGACGATGGACGCGAAGATTCCAATATTTTCAAAATCGCCACTGAATGGGTCAATTCACCACACTTACACATCCGTTACAACAAAACAGACGGTAATTTCTACTTAGCCTCTTTCGGCGAACTTACCACATTGAACGAGGTTTTGGTACAACGTAGCGAAATTAATTCACCACAATGGGTTTCTTTGCCGCTTAACTCCAGGATGTTACTTAACGGTATAATTGGTATAAACCTGTTTAAATCCTAGCTTATGTCGCAACTGCTATCAATTTTATTGTTATCACTGGTCGTTGCGCTGATGACCGTTCACTTCAAAGACATTAAAAACTCCCGTAATAAAAATGGATAAACACTTTTTTGGCCTCACAGACGCCGGCAAATCCAGAGACAACAACGAGGACAGCTTTATTGTTAAGTCCCTTACCAACGATCAGTTGATTTTGGCAGCTGTAATAGACGGCGTAGGTGGCTATCATGGCGGAGAGGTAGCAGCCGCAATTGCAGCAGAACAAATTTCGGCGCAATTTTCGGGTCGTCCAGCTGATCCAATCTCCCGGATGATTAGCGCGTTCAGGAATGCAAACGAAGTGATCGTTGCCAAAAAGCAAACCGAAACAACCCTTTCGAAAATGGCCTGTGTGGCCACTATAGTAGTAGCGGATATTGAAAACAATCAATTTTATTATGCCCACGTTGGCGATACCAGGTTATACTTGCTAAGGGATGGATCATTGATCAAAATTTCTAAGGACCATTCATTTGTAGGCTTTCTGGAAGATTCGGGAAGATTGGATGAGACTGCCGCCATGCAGCACCCAAAACGCAACGAAATCAATAAGGCGATCGGTTTCAGCGACCAGATTGCTACCGATGAGAGTTATATTGAAACCGGTCAATCACCTTTCCTGCCGGGCGATCTTCTTTTATTATGCAGTGATGGACTAACGGATATGGTCAACAGGCAGGATATGACCACCCTGCTCTTACAAGGAGATACACTGGCTAAAAAAGCAGGTAACCTCATCGCGCTTGCCAATGAAAATGGCGGCCGTGACAATATCACTGTTGTGCTGCTGCAGAACAATAAAACGCCTCAGCAGGTAAAACCCACCAGACCAGACCATACACAACAGCCGCATCCGGCAACAAAAGCAGAAAGAAATGAAGCCATGAGGCTGCCTGAAAATTCAGAACCATCTCAAACAGCACCCAAAAGAAATTATTGGTTCACTGCGCTGGTTATTTTATGCCTCATCCTGCTTGGCAGTACTGTATTTTTGTACCTGCAGAACCAGCGGGCTACAGATACTGTCTCTACCCTTAATTCATTACCAAAGCAGAAAGCACGAAACAGCCAGGAGAAGTTGCTACAAGATGCGTTTGACCATGCCCCGGGAGACACACTGGTATTATCCGATTCGGTTTTTAAAAGTCCGGTTCTGATCAGCGATACGCTACGCCTGCGGAAAGACACCCTTTATGTGATTGCAAATGGCCTTGTGCTGCAAGCGGATAGCGGATACAAAGGTGCAGCCATAACGATGCTACCTCAATCGAAACTGATGAAGCTAGACAGTCTGCAGTTTAAAGGCTTCGCTACTGCTATCGCTATTTCAGACCAGGCACTATCACTCAAAAATGTCACTTTTACCAATTGTTTGCTTCCCATACAAAACAGCATCCAATTCCCCGACCGGAAACCGGTAAATGCAGCACTAATGAAGGTTAGTACACTAAACGGTAACACCATTAAAACCGCACACTCAAAAAATGGAGCAGAATAAAGGAGCAGAAAAAGTAAGCCGGATTAAGGAACGGATTTTTATATTAGCAACTGCAACCGTTCTCGCACTCTTCTTCTATCAGTTATACACGATCATTCAGCCCAGGTTTGCAGAAGTTGAGCCGCGTTTAAAAGCCGGTACGATGGTTAACCTGAATGCCGAAAAACCAGCTGGACATATCGCAAACCTACTTAAAAAAGGTTACTATTTTGAAGATCAGCGAGATATTGATCTGATCGAAAAAACCATTGCATCTGCGCCAAATGCAGGAGAGCTAGACAACATTGGCGAAGTAAATAAACGCAGGTACTTTTTATCTGCGGATGAGGCTTATGCAAAAGGGGGCAAATCGTTTAAAGCAAGGGTGCTGGCGTCCCGGGCATTGCTTGGTTATACGGGTGATGATTCGCTTAAATTCGACCAGGAGCAAAGTAAACCCCGCCCTTACGCTTCCAATGTAAATCTCGGAATGGGGGAGTATGGTATAAGTGGGAAAATCGTAGAAAATAAAACAGCAGTGCAAGGCGTGCTGGTCCGTTTGGAAATGATTTTGCCGCAAGACAGTATTTACAATGACGAGCCGACAGCATCCATCAAAAATATAACGGAAAAAGCAAATGGCATTACAAAGGTTTATACTTTGGATAGTGCCGGTAAACGGAAATTACAACAGCTCACCGCCTATGCCCGTACTGGTAGCGAAGGGAAATTTACCTTTGCCAACTTGCCAAATAATCATGCTTTCAAGATATTACCATTAAAACCAGGCTTTCAGTTTGGTGCCTCAAAGGGCGTACAAGACCTTGATGAAAATACCACCTTCACATTTGAACAGCGTCCACATACGATAAAGCTTTTTTCTACCAGGGACTTCAATATCCTCAAAAAAGAAAAATCGCTGATCATCAGAACACCTGAAGAATTCAACAAGTGGTTTATGATCATTTGTGGAAGCCTGATTGGCGGATTTTTAATCGTTCACCTCATCCTCTCATGGAAATTCAGCACTGCCGATCAGGTCATATTACCGGTGGTGATGATGCTTACGGGCATCTCATTCCTGATGTTGCTGAGTTTGCAGGATCCGCTGCGCGACCGTTTTTTAGCTAAAGATTCGCTCTTATACCTGCTCATGGGTTTTGGGGGAATCTCATTGATGCTGTGCATCAAACTACGTCGTTTCAATACCGATACCTGGGTTTATCGCCTGCTTATATTTAAGCACATCCGGTCAGCCGCAAATGGCTGGCCATGGGCCCTGGCCGCCATTGGATTGCTGGCACTCACGATCTTATTCGGAACCGGGCCGGAAGGAAGTGGTGTAAAGGTAAACCTGTTTGGATTTCAGCCCAGTGAAGTGGTAAAGTATCTGATCATCTTTTTTCTTGCAGGATTTTTTGCCGTAAACGAGAAACTGATCAGTGAATATATGAGCTGGAAAAAAAGATGGTCTTTCTTCTCCTTTGCCTTATTGGCCATACTGTTAACCCTCCTGTTATTTCTGATATTGGGAGACTTAGGGCCGGCGATGGTAGTTTGTTTCACTTTTATTATACTATTTTCATTCTCCCGGGGCGATTTTATGTTCATGGCAGGTGCTGTCCTGTTATATGTACTGGCTTCATGGGTTTTTGAAAATATATGGATATCGACAGGGGTAACCCTTCTTTTGGTTGGTGTGCTGATGTTTTTCGGGCGCAGGCAGCTCAGTGAGTCCGCCATCATGGTGCTGGTGATTATGTCGGCTTTTTTAACCATTGATCAGATTCCATATTTGGATCGCGTTTTCCCCGGGCCGGTTCAGCGCCTGGGAGATCGTAAAGCAATCTGGCAGGATGCCTGGAACAATGAGGTTTATGGCGGCGACCAGGTAGCGAATGGTTTGTGGGCCATGTCTACCGGTGGCGCAGCCGGACAGGGTGTAGGGCAGGGCTTTGCCAAAACCATTCCTGAAGCGCATACTGATATGATTTTACCTTCAATAGGTGAAGAATTTGGATTAACGGGAATATTGTGCATCTTCCTGCTGTTCCTGTTGTACCTGCATCGATCTATTATTATCGGGAGGCGCACGGGTTCTCCATTTCTATTTTATTTAAGTGCGGGGATCGGCGTATCTACCTTTGTACAGTTTCTGCTCATTGCAGGTGGTTCTACCGGAGCGTTACCGCTATCAGGGGTATCCCTTCCTTTTCAAAGCTATGGGGGATCGTCACTTGTACTTAATTTTTTAGCTGCCGGATTTTTATTATCAGTATCTGCTGTCAGGGGCAGCGAAGTACAGATGCAATACATCGCTAAAACGCAAGACAAAAACCTGGTGCCAGCCTTAATTGCGGCCTGTTTGGGCATCCTGTTATTGGGCGCAAATGTAGCAGGCTATGTGCTGAACAACCGGAAATGGGTGGTACAGCCGGCCTTGGTAGCAGACCGCAGCGGCGCGAGAATGTTTAGTTACAATCCCCGTATTGCTATATTGATGAGCCGTTTAAAAGCCGGAACCATACACGACCGTAAGGGGGTTTTAATGGCAACCAGTAATGTCGACAGTGTGAGGGCGCAACACTTTAAACTCATCGGTGCAGGTATCCCAAATTATAATCTCGACTCTGCGGTACATCAGCGTTTAGACCGGTATTATCCTTTCGAAGAACAATTGTTCTTTTGGACAGGTGATGCAAATTCAGGTATATTTAACGGAAGTGTAAACGGCTATTTTGCAGATTATGAACATGCGGCCGAACTTCGAGGCTTTAAATTACCCGTAAAAAGCTTTACCGTACTGGCAAAAAGATACAGCGAAAACCGTTTCCTCGCACGGGGAGTTAAGGAAATGACGGTGGTGAAGAAAGATTATGCCGCCCTTTCTCCACTACTTCTGGCCGGAATCAGCAGCAAAGAGGTGGAAGATTTTAAAAATAAAAACCGCGATGTACAGTTAACCATGGATGCCGGCCTGCAGACCAGGATTCAAAAGTCAATTGCCCTCGACACTTCGCTATCGGATAATCGGGTTTCTGTGGTGATCATGGAAGCAAGTTCTGGTGATGTCCTCACTTCAGCCGTATATCCACTGCCACCCATACATGATTGGGAACGGTTAACCATGACCAATGCAGAACAGAACCAGCTTTCGGGGTGGACAACGACCGCTGATCTTGGTTTTACCAATTTTACTCAGCCAGGCTCTACCGCAAAGCTGATTACCGCCATGGCATCCTTCAATAAACTGGGCATGGCCGCTGCCGAAAAAAAATACCAGGTGGCCTACTGGGAACGTATCCGTA
The DNA here is from genome assembly GCF_913776295.1 of uncultured Pedobacter sp. Lineage (GTDB taxonomy): Bacteria > Bacteroidota > Bacteroidia > Sphingobacteriales > Sphingobacteriaceae > Pedobacter. The sequence goes on along the minus strand of NZ_CAJYOJ010000005.1, from coordinate 12,671 downwards.
CAAAAGGTATCGAGCCTGACGAAACCGGATGGATTAATCTGGAACGGGCAGTAGTTAAATCCAATAATGTCTATTTCATCAAACTGGCAAACCAGGAGCAGTTGCAGGAAAACATGGGTGAGTTGTACTTAAAAACAGGCATGTTTCTGCATGGGGCCGGGGGCTATTATTACAATAAGCCCGGCGAAAACGCAGCACAGGAAGAAAAATGGAAACAACTTTGGCGAAAGACTGAATTTAACACCAAACCGAAGTATGATCCCAAAAATATCCGAAAAACCAGGGCAAAAGGAATTTCCGGAATGGCCTGGGGGCAGGGCGCACTTATTGCAACCCCGGCGGCGGTGGCAAGAATGGCTGCGGGTATTGCAAATGACGGAAACATGATTGCAAACAGGTTCGTACTCAAAGTAAGCGGTCAGCCACAGGTGATAAAAACTGGTACGAAATTGGTAAACAATCCGGAATACGCCAGGCTGATGCAGGAGTACATGATCAAACAGAGCAGTGCAAAAGCGCAAACGCTTGGACTCGCCGTAGCCGGTAAAACCGGTACGCCAGAGCGGATTTGGAAGAAAAAACAGATTAATGATGGCTGGTATGTATTTTTTGCACCGACCGCAACTGGAAACGGCCATATTGTAGTTTGTATACGCATTGAGGCTACCAAAGGATCATCAGACGCTGTGCGGTTGGCCGGCAGGCATGTAATCCCGTTTTTAAAAGAGGGTGGTTATATCAAAAGTATTTTGCCTTCGGTCAATGATAACAACAAGGCACCTGTGACAGAACTTAATTGAAGCGCTGAGGCATTTTAACGCAAACCATAAATCCATGGATTGTGGAGTTCCACCCAATTGGGAACAGTGCAGATGTGGAACCCAATATTTTTTAACATTCGCAAAACACTAACAAATAGACAAATGAAAATGATATTCGACCTCTTCAAAAGCGCAAGTGGGGAACATCCCGATGATGTGAAGGGAATCAGGCACGCCATATTACAGTTTGTAAAACAGGAGTTACAAAAGGCGGAAGGCGGGGAAGGCGCAAATATCAAAGGTTTGGGGATTTTCATCCACTGCGGCCCTGCAGAGCGCCATGTGTATGAAGCTGCGGTATTTACAGAGGATCTCGATCAATTACAAAATGAAATACAACGGATTAGTGATGATTATTCCCTGGATCTGCCCTCAGGCTGGTCACTCACAGTGGCTTTCGATGAAGCTTTTCCAGACGATGCGGTAGAAATGCAGCAGTTGCCGGTTGCCTTGTTGGTTAAAACCAAAACCCATTTTGTTAAACAACAGGCTAAAGCCTACCTGAAAGCGCTTAGCGGCAAAACTTTACAGCCAAGTTATGAAATAACTTCCGCCGGTGGAAAATACAATATTGGCAGAGATGAAAAGGCACAGTCTGACGAAGGTTATTTTCGCACCAACCATATTGCATTTCCATCAGAAAGTGATGATGAACGAAATAAGTACATCAGCAGACAACACGCCCATATTGAATGGGATACCAACCTGGGTAAATTCCTAATCTTCGCAGATGAAGGTGGAATACCTCCCCGCAATAAGGTAAAACTGCGTTCAGCACTGACCGAAAAGACCGTAAAGCTTCACGCTACCCAGATCGGGCAGGAATTAGCCGAGGGAGATCAGATTATTTTAGGCGAATCGGTTGTGTTGGAGTTTAGTTTTAACCCGCAGCACCATGAGTAAAATTTTTACAATTGCAGAAGGGCTGCAAAACCTCGGCGCATTAAAAACCGGTGGGCAGGGATCTGTTTACAAAGGGATGCGCATGGGACCGGTTTATTCGGCCATCAAACTCATTCCTACACCAATTTATGTGGAAGATGAAAATGATAAAAACTACCGGAATTTTATCAGTGAAGTGAATAAGCTGCAGCAGGTAAATACACATCCCAGCCCGAACGTGGTTAAAATACTCAGTTCAGGGATTACCGATAGCGGAGCTTTTCCTTATATAGAAATGGAATACATCGAAGGCCCCGAACTTAGCGAACTGCTATTGCCTCCGCATCAAAAAGTTTTTACGGTTAAAGAACTGTTAAAAGTAGCTGAACAACTGGCTTCGGCACTTGCACACTGCCATCAGTTTGGGGTGAAACATGGCGATGTTAAAAGCAATAATGTGAAATACAATACACAGACCGGCAATTACGTGTTATTGGATTTTGGTCTGGCGATTATGAGCGAGGAGCAGCGCAGAACAAGCATTCGCCATGCCGGGGCAGTAGAGTTTATGGCGCCCGAACAGCATGAAGGAAAAATGCTGTTACAGACGGATATCTACAGTTACGGTATCATCCTGTATGAACTCCTGGCCGGGCAGGTTCCTTTTCCACTCGAAGGGGGAGGCGATACCGCCCGCAATACGGTTATGGTATCACATCTTGAAAAGGAAATTCCCGATGCCATGTTATTGCGCAAAAGAAATCTGGAAAATAACTTTCCGGACGATATCCTGAATTCCGAAATGCAGGTACCGCAGTGGTTGATCGGGCTGATCGGGCGATGCCTGCAAAAAAATCCGGCTGACCGCTATGCCAATGGAATGGAGCTGCAGAAAGCTGTTACTGCCGGGCTATTGTCTGCGACAAAAGGCCTTGCGCGTAAAGAAAACGCCATGCCCAATGAAATCCTTCGTTATGCCGACTTGTATGGTGAGATACAGCAAAAAAACGAAAAGCTTGAAAAAGAACTGGCCACCTTAAAACCCCTGGCTTTGAAGGCCGGAATAAAATACAATAGTTCAACCGGCCAGTACCATCAGGAAAATTACATTCATGCACCAAGGAAGGCTTTTTTAGGCTATACTGCCGCATGTACCATCATTGTTGCCTTTCTAGTTTACAGCTTAACTAAAACAGAAAACAATACTATCATCACCCCGCCGGCAACCCCATACCGGTCACCATTTGAAATCGCAAATCAACAATACCGGCAAGCCCTGCAAACAGCGAGAGAAGACAGCATCCGAAATGCAAAAGTGCGGGGGGTACAGCAATTAAAAGCAGAAAAAGCCAGAAAACAGAAAGGTAAAAAGAGAAAAAAATTTCTGGGGATATTCTGATCAAACCAGTTAAATATACTTTCCGGATTTAACCAATTAATGTGTTATCCTTTGTTTAAGGAATGATTAACATCAGGTTAAATTTTATGATCTCAGCCCTTCGATATGATCTAAACTGCTGATCTCTCGCCGTAATAGATTCTAACTATTTCATTATAGAATTAAATGATTGTGATTAGTTGTTTCTATTCTCTAATTTTAGTTATCGGTTAATATTTTATAACGGATTAAATTTTTAATAACAAGATATTATACATAATGGAAAAAGAATCGAACGATATCAGCAAATGCCCGTTCCATAACGGCAGCATGAAGAGTAATGTAGCAGGCGGTGGCACCAGAAATGGCGATTGGTGGCCAAAGCAATTAAAGCTGAGTATTTTACGTCAGCATTCCAGCTTATCTAACCCAATGGACGAAGGATTTAATTATGCTGAAGCTTTTAATAGTTTGGATCTGGCGGCAGTAAAAGCAGACCTCCATGCGCTGATGACCGATTCGCAGGATTGGTGGCCGGCAGATTTCGGTCACTATGGTGGTTTGTTTATCCGTATGGCCTGGCATAGTGCCGGAACCTATAGGGTAGGCGATGGCCGTGGTGGCGCTGGTGCCGGTTTGCAACGTTTTGCACCCCTAAATAGCTGGCCGGATAATGTGAGCCTTGATAAGGCACGCAGACTACTTTGGCCGATTAAACAAAAATATGGGCGCAAAATTTCCTGGGCAGATTTAATGATCTTAACTGGTAACATGGCCTTAGAATCGATGGGCTTTAAAACCTTTGGTTTTGCCGGTGGCCGTGAGGATGTATGGGAAGCTGACGAATCGGTATATTGGGGTTCAGAAACTACCTGGTTAGGTGGCGATCTTCGTTATGGACACGGCTCTGATGGTGCCGATAAAGTACATGGTGTGGTGGTTACTGATGATGATGCCGATGGCGATGTACACTCCCGTAATTTAGAAAAACCACTTGCGGCCGTGCAGATGGGTTTGATATATGTAAACCCTGAGGGACCGGATGGAAATCCAGACCCCATTCTTGCCGCTAAAGATATCCGAGATACCTTCGGTCGCATGGCGATGGATGATGAAGAAACAGTGGCCTTAATTGCCGGTGGACATACTTTTGGTAAAACCCATGGCGCTGCTTCCGCAGATCATGTAGGCAAAGAGCCTGAAGCTGCTGATATTGAAAGTCAGGGGTTTGGATGGAACAACAGTTACGGTTCTGGAAAAGGTGCCGATACGATTACGAGCGGATTGGAAGTAACCTGGACCAAAACACCTACGCAATGGAGCAACAATTTTTTCGAAAACCTTTTTGGTTTTGAATGGGAATTAACCAAAAGTCCGGCCGGTGCTCACCAGTGGAAAGCCATAAATGCCGATGCGATTATTCCTGATGCGTATGATGCCTCAAAAAAACACCTGCCAACCATGCTCACCACCGATCTTGCTTTAAGATTCGACCCGGCTTATGAAAAAATATCAAGACGTTTTTTAGAAAATCCAGATCAGTTTGCGGATGCATTCGCAAGAGCATGGTTTAAATTAACCCATCGTGATATGGGGCCAGTGGCACGCTACCTCGGTCCCGATGTACCACAGGAAGAATTGCTTTGGCAAGATCCGATACCTGCTGTTGACCACGCATTAATCAATGAAAACGATATAGCTGCATTAAAGGCAAAAGTACTGGCTTCCGGACTAAGTGTTTCAGAACTGGTTTCTACAGCATGGGCATCAGCCTCTACCTTCCGTGGTTCTGATAAACGCGGTGGCGCCAATGGTGCAAGGATCCGTTTGGCACCGCAAAAAGACTGGGCCGTTAACAATCCGTCGCAATTGCAAAAAGTATTGGGTGTATTAGAAGGAATTCAAAATGAATTCAATGCCGCGCAGTTTGATGGCAAAAAAGTTTCCTTGGCTGATTTAATTGTGTTGGCAGGTGCCGCTGCAGTAGAAAAAGCGGCCGCTGATGCCGGACATCCAGTTACGGTACCATTTACACCTGGCCGTATGGATGCTTCACAAGCCCAAACCGACATCGAATCATTCGGGTATTTAGAGCCGGCAGTCGATGGTTTCCGTAACTACCGTAAATCTAAGTCGCAGGTTCCTACAGAAGAATTCCTGATTGATAAAGCCCAGTTGCTTACTTTAACCGCTCCTGAATTAACGGTATTGGTAGGTGGTTTGCGTGCCTTGGATACAAATTTCGATGGTTCCAAAAACGGTGTGCTAACTACAAAACCAGGTCAGCTGACCAACGATTTCTTTGTTAACTTATTAGATATGGAAACCGCATGGAAAGCCATCGCAGAAGATAAAGAACTGTATATCGGAAGCAGCCGTGTAACCGGTCAGCCAAAATGGACCGCAACCCGTGCCGATCTGGTATTTGGTTCAAATGCTGAATTGAGGGCTATTGCAGAGGTATACGCAAGTGCTGATGCACAAGATAAATTTGTGAAAGACTTTGTAGCTACCTGGAATAAAGTAATGAATTTAGATCGTTTTGATCTTAAATAATAATAGAATCGAGAGGCTGTTTGAAGCCAGTTTTTTATAGATTTTGTCAAGTCAAGCTCAGCTTTTGCTGAGCTTGACTAATTACAGAAAGGCCTTATAAGATATTATGATAATAGGTATATCGTCGTTGCTTCGTCGGCTGAAAAGGCCTTCTCGTAATGACGACGCTTATAACGGATTTTTCCTTTAAATTCTTTTATCACTCACATTGTCTGAATAGCATTTATTCATTCTTATCAGTTGAATAATAATAAATATTAAAATATTTATGATTTGTAAAAACAATTCCCAAACTCATTTGTCTTATAAGCTCATTAGTTTGTTTGGTTTAGTTTTATTCTGTGGATGCAAATAAAACAAAATAATTGGCCTCATAGAAATATGAGGCTTTCTATTTTATATACGGTCTGCGCTCATAGCCCAAAAAAATCTATCATTTAACAGCGTTCGATTATATATCTTGTCCATCCTGAGCTTGTTGAGCGATCAACCATAATAATATTTGGCGAATGAGAAGATGAGTTAAAAAAAATAAAAATGCCCGAAAGGACTTTTTTAAATTATAAGACTTACTTTTGCAGCAATTTAGAACAACACAGGAAATTTATAAATGCCTGTGAGCCTGAATAATCTTTAGAAAAACTAATATTTTATCAATGACAAACGACAAAAAAGAGATATTCGAAAGCGTAGCGCAACGGTTAAAAATTGAAGGTTTTAATGTAGTAAACCGCGATGAAACCCGTCCGTGGGGTGGTTTCTTTGTAATAGATGAAGCACAGGCGCAACAATTTGCCGATACTTATTTTGATGGATTAAATGTTGAAGACCTTAAAATTGGAGGTAAACTAAGTCCGAAAATTTTAATCGTTGCACCAAATACACGTCTGTCGTGGCAATATCACCACCGCAGAGCGGAAATCTGGCAGGTGGTTACCGGTACAGTTGGTATTAAAACGAGTCAGACTGACGAAGAAGGTGAAGTTAAAAAATATGCACCTAAAGATCAGATCAAATTACAGCAAGGCGAACGCCACCGTTTAATCGGTTTAGAAGATTGGGGAGTAGTTGCTGAGATCTGGCAACATACCGATGCTTCAAACCCATCAGACGAAAGCGATATCGTACGCGTACAAGACGATTTCGGTAGATAATAAAATAATAAAAACAGTATCTTGTTCTATACCTGGAACGGGATGCTGTTTCTCTAAACGTTTGGGCCAATATAGTTTTTATGCATAACGAAAACTAAAAATCTTAAAGCTACGTTTATAAAGTATACACATTATACATGATCATTTTCATTTTTTTTCTTTGCCATTGGTTTTTATCCCTGTTTAGTCAAACCTTTTTCCTTCACCGTTACTCATCACACAAGATGTTCAAAATGGAGGTTTTTTGGGAAAGGTTTTTCTATCTGATATTACTGATTTCGCAAGGTTCATCATTTTTAAACCCGAGGGCTTATGCCATCCTGCACAGGATGCACCATGCCTATAGTGATACCGAAAAAGATCCGCATTCACCGCATTTTTTTAAGGATGTTTTCGGGATGATGATTGCGACGAAGAATATGTACATGAATTATCTGAAATTTAAAATTCAGCCAGAACCAGCTTTTCAAGGTAATTATCCAGAGTGGCCACTGGTTGATAAGATCGGAAATTCATGGGCCTGGAGAATTGCATGTGGGCTATTTTACATTGGCTTTTATATTGCTTTTGCCAACTACTGGTGGATGTATTTATTGTTACCAATCCACTTTCTAATGGGCCCGTTGCACGGGGCTATAGTAAACTGGTGTGGACATAAATATGGTTATGCTAATCATGATAATGATGACCATAGCAAAAACTCTTTACCCTGGGATTTTTTGTTGATGGGCGAGCTTTTTCAGAACAACCACCACAAAAAACCAAATAGCCCGAATTTTGCAACCAAATGGTGGGAATTTGATCCAACCTATCCGGTGATGAAAGTATTGCACTGGATGAAAATTATTAAAATCAGAAAGGTTTAAAAGCCTCCATGGTCTGTGTCCCCACAGACCACTAAACTTTCCCTACTTTCACTGTTCTCGGTTAACTAAACCTGACAGCAGCGGAAATCCTTTTTGCTGGCAGTAACCTAAAATACCCTGTCATGCTGAGGAACGAAGCATCTGCAAGCTATGAAACAGCTACCTGGTACAAAGCATTGCATTACCGCAAAAAGATTGAAGCACATGGCAGGACTGAAGCAGCCGATAAAAACAGAAATTTGCTTTTCAAAAAGAAGGGAATCTTTGTTTTTTTCCACGGAAACACAGAAAGCACGGAGTTATCCCTCGATTTCTCACCCTGAGCAAAGTAGAAGGGCAATATAGAAAGTCTGTTCTTGTATGATGTGTGTTCACCGATCGCTAATACTCTCTTCCTCCACAGTTCAGTGTTAACTAAACCTGACAGCAGCGGAAATCCTTTTTGCTGGCAGTAGCCCAAAATACCCTGTCATGCTGATGAACGAAGCATCTGCAAGCTATGAAACAGCTACCTGGCACAAAGCATTGCATTACCGCAAAAATATTGAAGCACATGGCAGGACTGAAGCAACCGATAAAAACAGAAATTTGCTTTTTAAAAAGAAGGAAATCTTTGTTTTTTACCACGGAAACACAGAAAGCACGGAGTTATCCCTCGCTTTGTCTCCTTGAGTGGAGTAGAAGGGCAATTTAGAAAGTCGGGGGGCGGCATAAATCTTTTTTACCTATATTACCGTATATATTTCATCTGTTTTAAAAACTTAAACTATCCTATGATCAACCTCCTCAAAATTGTTTTCGCTGCACTGTTGGTTTTTATGTGCTATAAAGTAATCAGCACTTCGTTAGAAAGCAACCTGTTTGAACAATGGAATTTTCTGGGCAGTATACCCTGGATGCGTGCTACCCTATGGGATTTTTATGCTAACATCTTCATTATCACACTCTGGATGTTTTATAAAGAAAAAAGCATTATTCTTAAAATCTCTATTGCCATTTTGTTCGTATGTTTAGGTAGTATTGCAACCCTGGCCTATGTTTTAGTGCATTTATTCAAACTAAAAGATGGCGAAGGTGTTGAAGAATTGCTGGTAAAAAGGTAAAAGGCAAAAGGTGTAAGGCTGAGGGTGAAAACCTAAAGTAGAATGCATTTCCTCAAACCTTATGCCCTAAACCTTAAACCTTTTATGGATTACAAACATCTACTTTTCATCGCACTTATTTCGCTTATTGCATGCTGCTTTATTATGGCCATGGTTTGGTTTTGGGCAAAGAAAATTAAAAACGCCGGGGTGGTTGATGTTTTCTGGGCACTAAATTTCCCGGTAATTACCATGATCACATTTTTTTTATCTGATGGTTATCTTCCCCGAAAGATTTTAATTTGCGGAATGTTTCTACTGGCCGAGTTACGCCTGGGGATTCACCTTTGGCAACGTGTTATTGGTCATTTGGATGAAGAGGAGGGCAGGTATGTGCAGTTGCGTAAAGAGTGGGGTGATAAAGCCGACCGCAATTTCTTTATTTTTTTTCAGTTTCAGGCCATTTCAAATGTGATTCTGGCTATTCCGTTTTTTATTATCACAGCCAATCAATCGCAGGGCATTTCATTTTTAGAATATGCAGGCGCACTGGTTTGGGTAATCGCCTTTTTTGGAGAAATGATTGCCGACAGACAGCTCGCCGCCTTTAAAAAAGATCCCCTCAATAAAGGCAAAGTTTGCGATACCGGATTGTGGTATTACACCCGTCACCCGAACTATTTTTTCGAGTGGTTAACCTGGATGGGCTATTTCATTTTTGCATTGGCTTCGCCCTGGGGAGTTTTAGCCATTATTAGCCCAGTGTTGATGTTATATTTATTGACCAGGGTTACCGGTGTTCCGAACAATGAAGAGCAAAACCTAAGAAGCAAACCCGTGGCTTATAAAAGATACCAGGAAACAACGAGCGCCTTTTTTCCCTGGTGGAAAAAGGATGGAAGAAGTAAAATGTGACAGCGTTGATGGAAACGCAACCTCTAAATCCATCAACCGTTTCACATCGTACATTAACCTAAAATTTACATCATATATTTCTATTATACGTAAACCTTCAACCTTACAACCTTTAACCTTCCAACCTCAAAATGTGGTACGATAAACTTTTAGAAAACGACAAACTCCCAGATACGGCTTTGAGGATCGGGATCAGAAAACTATGCAAACAGCGCCTGGATGACGAAACGCTGGGAAGTGAAGAACTGCAGCAGGAAAAATTTATGGACCTGGTGGAGGAATTGAAACAATCGCCCATTGCCGTACATACAGCTGATGCCAACGAACAGCACTATGAATTGCCTACCGAATTTTTTCAGTATTGCTTAGGCAAAAATTTAAAATACAGCAGCGGCTATTGGAAACCTGGCGTGAAGGATATTGATACTTCTGAAGACGATATGCTGGCTTTAACCTGTAAAAGAGCCGATTTACAGAACGGACAAAATGTGCTGGAGCTGGGCTGTGGCTGGGGGTCGCTCTCGCTGTATATGGCCGCCAAATATCCGGAAAGCACTTTTACAGTAGTCTCTAACTCGGCTACCCAAAAAATCTTTATTGATGAAACCGCAAAGCAACGCGGAATCCAGAATCTCACGGTTTTAACTGCTGATATGAATACCTTTACCATCGCCGATACATTTGATCGGGTAGTGTCAGTAGAGATGTTTGAACACATGCGCAACTATAAATTTTTGCTCAACAAAGTGGCTTCGTTTATGAAACCTGATGGGAAGTTATTCGTACATATATTTACGCATAAAACCCTGGCGTACAAATTTGAAGTGATTGACGAAACCGACTGGATGAGCAAATACTTTTTTACCGGAGGGATTATGCCATCTAACCACTTGTTCTTCTACTTTAACGACGACCTTAAAATTGATAAACATTGGGTGGTAAATGGGACAAACTACGGCAAAACATCTGAAGCCTGGCTAAGCAATATGGATAAGCACAAAAAAGAAATCATGCCCATTTTGGAAACTACTTATGGAAAAGATCAGGCAGTGAAATGGTGGGTGTATTGGAGGCTATTTTACATGTCGTGTGCAGAACTTTTTAATTACAATAAAGGAAACGAATGGATGGTATGCCATTATTTGTTTGAAAAGGTTTAACCATTACCTCACCCTGAAATTGATTCAGGATGTTTTTTGCTGTTGAAATAAATCAAGCATGAACTTAATGTAGAGGTAACCAATGGAAGGTATGCTAATATTTTGAAAAGACATCAGGTTTATCCCTCTCGATTCTCATATCCCACATCTAATATCTCAAATCTATCACAATGAAAACACTCGCCATTATTGGCTCAGGAATAGCAGGAATGGGTTGCGCCCATAAACTGCAGCATCAATATGATATTACGCTTTTTGAAGAAGCAGATTATATCGGTGGACATACCAATACGATAACGCTCGAGGAGGATGGTAAACCCATTTATCTGGATAGTGGCTTTATGGTTTTTAACTATCAAACTTATCCAAATCTGACAGCAATGTTTGCGGAGATTGATGCACCGGTAATGAAAACCGACATGTCTTTCAGTGTGCAGTTTTTGCCTAAAAAGTTGGAATACAGTGGTTCGAGCCTGAACCACCTCTTTGCCCAGCGGAAAAACCTGTTTAATATTTCTTATCTAAAAATGTTGATGCAGATTAACCGTTTCAACAAACAAAGTATAGAGATTTTGGATAAGCCTGAATACCAGGACTATTCAATCGGCCAATTCTTCAAAGCATTCGGCTACAGCGACGAGATGCTTTGGCAATATCTCATCCCCATGAGTGCTGCCGTTTGGAGTGCACCGATGGAAAAGATTCTGGACTTTCCGGCAGTTACCTTGATCCGTTTTTTTAAAAATCATGGATTTTTAGGTTTAAACACCCAACATCAGTGGTATACATTGCAAAATGGCAGTCAGGCTTACCGTGAAAAACTAATTGCTCCTTTTCGTGACAGAATTAAGATCAATAGTAAAATTGTTTCAGTTAAACGGCTGGGCAATGGTAAAGTTGAAGTGGAAAACCAAAAGGGTGACAAATTCGAATTCGACAAAGTAATCATGGCCAGCCATGCCGACCAGACTTTTGAGATCGTAAAAGACAAAACAGCACTCGAATCCGAACTGCTTTCCAAATTTAAATACCAGTTAAACAAAGCTGTTGTGCATACCGATGAAAAGCAGATGCCCGAAGCCAGACTGGCATGGAGCAGCTGGAATTATCGGGTAGAAAAGCATGGAGATAAATTGTTGCCGAGTACTATTTATTGGATGAACAGTTTACAGGGCGTTTCTAAAAAGCGGAATTACTTTGTTTCCATCAATCCCACTCAAACCTTAAATCCAGATCAGGTTATTAAAGAAATTGATTACTATCACCCCTTGTTTGATGTTCCGGCCATGCAGGCGCAGGAACATTTGCACAAGCTGAATGAAACCGGGCCGATATACTATTGCGGAAGTTATTTCAAATATGGTTTTCATGAAGACGCGTATAAAAGTGCGGTTGATTTGTGTAAAAGGCTTTAACGATCAAATAGTTATGATAGTCTGTCATCCTGAATGTAATTCCAGGATCTATTGTAAAAGATTCTTCGTAGTGCTATCATTGACAGACCCAATTAAAAAAGTCGTCATTGCGAGGAGGAACGACGAAGCAATCTTTCATGCTGATGATTCTTGCTACAAAGATTGCTTCCCCGAAAAGTCGGGGCTAGCTGTTGGCTGAAAAAGGCTTTCTCGCAATTGACGGATCGTTATTATAATAAGTCATGCTGAATGTAATTCCAGGATCTATTGTAAAAGGTTCTTCGCTGCGCTACCATTGACGTTAATTTTTAATTGTTTGATAATTAGTCACTTATGAAATATGCATTTCCATCCAACAAGGCCTTCGCACTGGGTCTCCGTTCTACTTAAGTCCGGCCTAACAAATTTTTCGGACTCCACCGACCAAGCCCTATTACTGGCT
>NZ_CAJYOJ010000004.1 GCF_913776295.1 uncultured Pedobacter sp. | reverse complement strand
TTTGGCATCAAAAAGTAACAAAACCGAGGCATTGCCGAGCTCATTAATACAGATAAAAAACAATAGACAAACATTAATAAAATGCCGGCTGAAAATTTATTCATTCGTTTTAATAGTTTTCAGCTGCATTCATGAGGGCTACGCCGTTTTCTTTCAAACCAGTAATAGGGCTCGGTTATTGGAATCCGAAAAATTTGTTAGGCCGGACTTGAGTAGAACGGGAGCACAGTGCGAAGGCCTTGTAAGACGGAAATGCATTGCGCACAAGTGTCTAACTATCAAAAGATAACAAAATAACGTCAATAGTAGCGTAACGAAGGATCTTTCATTCCAAAAATTCTAGTCTTAGCGTCTGGCTAAGACCCTGTTTAGTTTTTGTGCCACAGAGACACGGAAAGCTAGCTTTTTTGCTTGTTAAGCCCCGTGCCGCTTGACTATCATTTCAAGCGATAGTTAAAAGATCTGGATGAGAACTATAGAAAGATTCTTCACTTCGTTCAGAATGACAGGGAAAAATATTTTAAAATAAATTACTACAATTTCTATAGACTTTATATATTTGTGTAATTAAACAAACGTATAACGAGCATAAACTTTCAGTTATGATTTTGAATAAAGTAGAAAAAGCGAACATTGAACCAAAAATTACCTTAATAGGTGCAGGTCCAGGTGACCCGGATTTATTTAGTTTAAAAGGGGTTAAAGCATTAAAAACAGCTGATGTTGTTTTGTACGATGCAAATGTGAACGAGGCTTTATTGTGTCATGCTCCAGATGGCATTCCGAAAGTTTATGTGGGCAAACGTTCTGATGATGAATCATTTTCTCAGGATGCAGTGAATAAGCTCATCATCGATTATGCGTTAAACTATGGCCATGTGGTACGTTTGAAAAGTGGCGATCCGTTTTTCTTTGCAAAAGGATATGAAGAGATAGATGCGGCAGAATCATATAGTATTCCCACTGAAATTATTCCGGGTATTTCGAGTGCTACAGGTGCACCAAGTTTGCAGAAGATCCCCATGATTTATAAAGACATGAGCGAAAGCTTCTGGGCAGTAACCGGAACAAATTCGAAAGGCGATATTTCGGAAGATTTGTACATTGCTGCGAAAACCAAAGCGACGATTGTTGTTTTAAATGGAATTGAAAAGGTAAAAGAGATTGCAGCAATTTTTCAGGCAGAAAATAAAAATCTGTTGCCAGTTGCGGTAATTCAGAACGGATCTACACCTGAGGAGAAAATCGTGGTAGGTATTGTTGATACCATCGCAGAGATTGTTGAAGATAAAAAAATAACGGCGCCGGCTCTATTGGTTTTTGGTGATGTAGTATCATTACACCCACAGTTTCAGCCTATCCGAGATTTCTATGAAATTCTCGCTGAAGAATATTAACTATCGTAAACCAAAAAATATATTTGTTTTGTTGTTAAGAACCGCTTATGATTTAAGCGGTTTTTTTATGTGCTGAATTTCATATCAAAGATTTGATATCATACGTGACGTCACCTTGCACTTGTTTCAGGTTTTTTTTTGAAGTAAATAGCTGTTTTAAAAAAATCTCTGCGTTTATCTGCGAAATCAGCGGGAGATGATAAGCAATTTATTCCCGCAGATTAAAAAAGATCGGCACAAATTCCATTTTTTGGCATCTGATAGGGACCAACTTTGTTCATAAGCCTGATAGCAGCGGAAAATCCGAAGATGAGGCACGAAGCGAGGCTTTGCAGCGAATAGCAGGGCTGGAGGCCGCCACAAAAACTGAACATTCACTTTCAAATAAAAAAAGCTTAGTAATTAACTGAATTAGCTCCCCATCCCACGTGGTTTCAGTCGATACAACGATTTTTATCCTAAAACAATCAACTAAAAATATAATTTTCATTATTTGCAAAACTCAAAACAATTAGTAACTTACTTGGGTTATCTACACCAAATATTTGATGGAAATTATACACATAAGTGCCGAGTGTTACCCTGTTGCAAAAGTTGGTGGTTTAGCCGATGTAGTAGGGGCCTTACCTAAATACCAAAATAAACTAGGCCATATTGCCAAGGTGGTTGTTCCTGCTTACGATACCAAATTTATCCGCGAAAGTGAATTTGAGGTTACCTATGATGCCTGGGCAAACTACGGAAATAACCACTTTCAATATCGTATATTAAAAGAAAAGACCAATAAACTTGGTTTTGATTTATATATTGTGCATATACAAGGCTTAACCGACCGCCCGAATGTATATGGATATCATGACGATACAGAAAGATTCATTGCATTTCAGATTGCTACACTTGATTGGATTGTTCAATGGGAACATCGTCCGGATGTAATTCATTGTCACGATCACCATACCGGTTTAACGCCGTTTATGGTTTCAAATTGCGTAAAATACAAGCCGATAAGTAATGTTCCAACTGTGTTAACCATTCATAATGCACAATATCAGGGGCAGTTTGGCTGGGATAAATTATACTATTTACCCGCATTTGATTTGTGGAAGGGTGGCTTACTGGGTTGGGATGATGCCATAAACCCATTGGCGTCGGCTATTAAATGCGCCTGGAAAGTAACTACGGTGTCGCCAACTTACCTGGAAGAAATGATGGGCAATGCCCGTGGACTGGAAAGTTTGTTGAGGCAGGAGCGGTGGAAATCAGTTGGAATATTAAATGGAATTGATAATGAAGTCTGGAATCCGGAAACAGACCCTATGTTAAACAAAGGTTATCAGTTAAAAACGGTTGAAGCTGGAAAACTGGCAAACAAAAAAGCACTTTGTGATGTTTTTCAGTTAGATTCATCTAAGCCTCTGTTTACTTTTATAGGAAGATTGGTTGATGAGAAAGGTGCCGATATTTTACCTGACATTTTTTATACCGCCTTGCAACAGCATGGCGATAACATCAATATTTTGGTATTAGGATCGGGAGATAGCTGGGTGGAAGGAAGGTTAAACCAGTTGAAGGATTTCTTTGGCGGCAGATACAATGTTTATATCGGTTATAACGAACAGGTTTCACATCAGATGTATGCCGGTGCTGACTTCCTGATCATGCCATCGAGAGTGGAGCCTTGCGGCCTTAACCAGCTATATGCCTTGCGATACGGAACGGTTCCGATTGTGCGGAGGGTAGGTGGCCTGAGAGATACGGTAATTGATATCGGCGACAATGGTTTCGGGATTTGCCACGATCAAACCAGTATTTGGGATGTTACCCATTCCATTAACCGGGCTGTTGGATTTTACAATGATAAAAAAGCCTTTAAAGCTGTAAGAAAAACCATGATGAAAATCGATCATTCGTGGGACAGGGCAGCCTTGAATTATATAGAATTATACCAAAATTTAAAATAAGCTTAAGCATGACTGACAAAGTTTTAGGCGTTATCCTTGGCGGTGGCCAGGGCTCTAGATTATCGCCACTCACACAAACACGTTCTAAACCGGCAGTTCCGATAGCTGGTAAATACCGTTTGGTAGACATTCCGATCTCGAACTGTCTCAATTCGGGTATTCACCGCATGTTTGTGTTAACCCAGTTTAATTCGGCGTCCCTTAACAAACACATTAAAAACACCTATCATTTTAGTCACTTCAGTACGGCTTTTGTTGATATTTTGGCTGCCGAACAAACGGTACAAAACTCTGGTTGGTTCCAGGGTACAGCAGATGCTGTCCGTCAGTGTATGCATCACATCGTTTCTCATGAATTTGATTATATTTTAATCCTTTCCGGCGACCAGCTTTACCAGATGGATTTTAAAGATATGATTGAAAAACATATCGAAGCTGCCGCGGAAATTACCATTGCCACCATTCCGGTAACGGCGAAGGATGCAACTGATTTTGGTATTCTAAAAGCTGATGAGGAAAACATGATTACCTCTTTTATCGAAAAACCTAAGACCGGGTTGGAGGACTGGGTTTCGGATACCGGCGAAGAAATGCAAGGCGAGGGACGTAATTTTCTGGCATCGATGGGTATCTATGTTTTTAACCGTGAATACCTGATCAACATTTTAAATGAGAATGAAGAAGAAAAGGATTTTGGTAAGGAAATTTTACCAAGAGCCATTACAGAGAGTAGAGTCCTAAGCTATCAATATGAAGGGTATTGGACTGATATTGGTAACATTTCATCTTTCTTCGAAGCCAATTTAGGCTTAACGGATGAAATACCTAAATTTAACATGTTTGATAGCAATCATGCTATTTTCACCAGGGCAAGGATGTTGCCTCCATCGAAAATTTCGGGTACTACTTTAGATAAAACTATTATTGCTGAAGGCTGTATTATTCAGGCCAAAAAAGTAGAACACGCTGTTTTGGGGATCAGGTCGAGAATTGGAAAAGATACGGTAATTACCAATGCCTATATTATGGGTAGCGATCGGTATCAGACTCTGGAAGAAATTGAGGAAGAAAACAGTAAAGGCAATTCTTTGATCGGGATAGGCGATCGTTGTTTTATCAATAACGCCATCATTGATAAAAATTGTCGGATTGGAAATGACGTTAAAATTAATGGCGGCGACCATTTGGAAGACGGCGATTTCGAGCTTTACGCTGTTAAAGATGGTATAGTAGTGATTAAAAAAGGCGCAGTGGTGCCAAGCGGTACCGTAATTTAAATACCTTGTCACCTTGAATGTGTTGATGATTCTTTACAGACCCTGCAGGTTTCAAAAACCTGTAGGGTCTTTTCTGTTATAGATTGTGATTACAGCCCCCTTTATTTATAACCCCCCTGCAACGGACAGGTGATAAAGCGAAAAGCCCGGAGCGAGGAACGAGCGAGGACCTGAAGCGATAGCAGGAGTGCTGGCCGCCATCAAAGTAAAACCATACCTTTCCAAAAAAAAAATGAACTTTTCGCCAATCAAAAGATCTCAATTTTTAAAACTGAAAAGGCCAGATATCTAAAAAGTCTTTTTTAACCTTTCTACCCAACATTTTCCCTATAAGCTTGTTAGTAGATAAACAAAAAATAGTTTATGACCGAACAGCACCTTTATCAAACAGGAATTATAGGAAATTGCGCTTTCATTGCTCATGTAAATAAAAATACCGATATATCCTGGCTTTGCTGGCCACGCTTTGACAGCCCTTTTGTATTTGGGAGTTTATTGGACGAAAAGAAAGGCGGCGAATTTTCGATTTTGCCACAGGGTGAATTCACCTCTCATCAATATTACATCGAAAATACCAATGTTTTAAGGACAGAGATTACTGCTGAGGATGGGAAATACCGTATTACCGATTTTGCACCACGCTTCCATCTATACGATCGCTATTTTAAACCGCTGATGTTTATCAGAAAGATTGAACCTTTGGAGGGCAACCCTCGCATTACCATTAAATGTGAGCCGGTTTGTGACTATGGAAACGGTAAAATGAAATCGAGCAGGGGCAGCAATCATATCGACTATCTGGGTTGCGATGAAAATATTCGCTTAAGTACCAATGTATCGCTTACTTATATTTTTGACGAGAAAGCATTTGTTCTAAATGAGCCTAAGTACCTGGTGATGACTTATGGACAAAACCTGGAAGCCCCCATAGTTAGTACAGCAGAAAACTTTTTAAGGGAAACGATTTCTTACTGGCGTTTATGGATTAAACACTCATCGATAGCAGGTTTTTACCAGCCATTTGTCATCCGATCTGCCCTCGTTTTAAAAATCCATCAATATGAAGATACAGGTGCGATTATAGCCGCAAGTACAACCAGTTTGCCAGAATCGCCAGGCAGCACACGAAACTGGGATTACCGTTATTGCTGGCTTCGCGATTCGCACTATGTACTTACCTCATTAAACCATATCGGCCATTTTGAGGAAATGGAGCGGTATTTTAATTACCTTTCTGATATTTCTCGTGCTGAAGATGTACGTTACCAACCTTTGTACGGTATTGCGGGCGAGAGACAAATTACGGAGCGTACCCTCGATCATTTGGAAGGATATAAAGGAGAACAGCCGATCAGGATAGGAAACCAGGCCTATGAACATATTCAAAATGATATTTACGGGCAGGTTTTAATTTCTATGTTGCCACTTTATACCGATCATCGTTTTGTTTTTTCGGAACGTGGCGATTCGGTAAAGTGGATTGAAAGTGTACTCTCCAAAATTGAGCGTACCATTGACGAAAAAGATGCGGGAATATGGGAATTCAGAAACATTGCCAATGTACATTGTTATAGTAACCTTTTTCAATGGGCAGGCGCACAGGCCGCGTTAAAAATGGCCAAAACGATTGGTAATGAAGATTTTGAAAGGCGCGCGAAAGTACTGATTGATAAGGCTTCAGCACATATAGAAGCCTGCTACGATCCGGAAAGAAAAGTATATACCAATGCAGTGGGAAGCCCGCATTTAGATGCCAGCACGCTACAATTGATTATGATGAATTATCTTGATCCAGCCTCTGATCGGGCAAAGGACCATTTAATTGCTTTGGAAAAAGAGCTGAAAACTGAAGACGGACTGTTCTATCGTTACTTACATGCTGATGATTTCGGTAAACCCAAAACCACCTTTTTAATCTGTGCTTTTTGGTATGTAGAAGCTTTAGCCTGTGTGGGCCGTACTGACGAAGCCATAAAAGAGTTTGAAAATATCATTAAATATTGCAACCACCTGCTGTTATTTAGCGAAGATGTTGATGCCAAAACAGGTAGCCAATGGGGTAATTTCCCGCAAGCTTATAGTCATGTAGGTTTAATGAACGCAGCTTACCGCATTGCCATTAAGCTGGACAGGCCGATATTTTTGTAAGATTATAGATTAAGCTTCGACAACTTTAACACGCACACCGCATATCAAAGTTGTCGAAGCTATTTAAGAAAGATCTCTGGGGACACAGACCTTGGCATCATGGTATTAATTGACTATATATTTATTAACCCCGCTCTACAAACTCTTCTTTTACCAAACTCCAAAGTAGTTTTCTTACCTCTTTAAAATCATTGAGGTAGTATTTTGCTTCCGAAATGTTATTGCCCACTTTTATGGTAAAAGCATCATCTGGCAATACTTTGAAAATGTCTTCATCGGTATGGTCATCGCCTAACGCCAGAATAAAATCTGGGTTTTTATCGTACAACCAGTTTAAAGCAGCTTTTCCTTTGTTAACTTCTATATTTTTAAACTCGATTACTTTATTGCCTGGCATTAATTGCAATCCTTTATCGGCAGCGAGGATTTTCATGTGGCTCACAATTTCATTCGCCCTTAAATCACCTAATCCCTCTTCTGCTTTTCGGTAGTGCCACACTAATGAGTAGCTTTTTTCTTCAATAAACGATCCTGGAGTACGATCGGTATAGGTTTCCAATAAAGTCTTTATTTCCTGTTTCCATTGGTCGGTGAGCAGGGGCAGACTGTTCCACTTATCTCCATACGATTTTTGCCATGCACCATGCTCAGCAATCAGATCTACCTTTAAATGGCCAAACCACTCTTCCAATGTTTCATGTCGCCTTCCGCTGATGATCACCACTTTATTGGTGTGATCAATAGTAAGGTTTTCGATCAGATCATAAAGTTCATCATCAGGCGAGGCATCATCGATATTTCCGGTAAAGTCTACCAGGGTGCCGTCATAATCTAAAAATAGAACCCTATCGGTTGTTGTGGCATATTTAGCAGCAATTACTTCGTTAATGGAATTTACTGCATGTTTGGTCAATAACGATTTTTGAGAATCTTTCACTTCGTTTAATCTTAAAATAAAATTGTTAACCCAATGTTTAACGTTAAATTTTTCTACTATAGCCCGCATGGCTTTCATTCGTTGCTGTTGTTCTTCCAGCGGCATTTTTAATGCAGTTACAATCGCTTCCATAATGTCGCCCATATTATTCGGATTAACAATTACGGCATCCGTTAATTCTTTGGAAGCGCCGGCCATTTCGCTTAAAATCAGCACACCATCATTGTTGTTCCGGCTGGCCACATATTCTTTACTTACCAGGTTCATTCCATCTCGCATAGGTGTTACCAGGCAAATATCGGCAGTTGAATAAAGCGCAGATAACACCTCAATAGGGAAAGAGCGGTAAAAATAATTTACCGGAATCCAGTTCATGGAGCGGTACCTGGCATTTAAATTTCCAACAAATTGGTCAATCTGATCTCTCAACTCACTATACTGCGGTACGGTATCCCGTGAAGGAACCACAATCATGAAAAGTTCGATTTTGCCTATATATTCAGGATGGTGCTGAAGGAGTAATTCCATAGCCTTCAACCTTTCGAGTATACCTTTGCTATAATCGAGCCGATCAATAGAAAGGATTACTTTCATCGCTTCTTTTCCAGTCCTGAAATAATCAATTTCTTCTTTAACTTTTTCTGTAGCCGGTAGATCAGAATATTTATCAAAATCAATCCCCATAGGGAAAGCTTCTACCACAATTTGCCTTTCGTGGCTATTGAGTACGTTTGATGATGAATTTACAGGAAGTAAACGTGTGGCGGTGCTGATAAAATGCCGTACATCATCATAGGTATGGAAACCGATTAAATCAGCACCGATTAAGCCGTTTAACAGTTCTTCCCGCCAGGGGATTAACCTGAAAATTTCGTAGGACGGGAAAGGGATATGCTGGAAAAAACCGATGGTAGCATTTGGTAGTTTTTCTCTCAAAATGCCAGGTAGAAGGAGCAATTGATAGTCTTGAATCCAGATTTTATCTTTTCTGCCCAACACCTGCATGGCACTTTTTGCAAATTTCTCATTAACGGATTGGTAGCAATCCCAATAACTTTGTTCATAATGCGCATAGGTAACCAAATAATGAAATACAGGCCATAATACTTCATTTGAAAAACCTTCGTAGTATAAATTAATTTCGTTTTGGGTAAGGAAAACAGGATAGAGGTTTAACCCGGCGAGTTTTTGTGTAACTTCTTCCTGACGTTCTTCCGGAACCTCAATTCCTGGCCATCCGATCCAGATGGAGTTGCCCGATTTGTACACATCACCAAGGCCGGTAGCAAGGCCGCCCTCGCTGGGGATAAACGTGTATTCTTCGTTCTCTTCAATGATTTTAACGGGGAGTCTATTCGATATTATAACTGTCTTCATGCTCGTATTGAATGTATCTATATCTTTAAAAGCATATCAAAATGGTTTTGTTTGAATTTTTAGGTCAAAAAAACATTCAGATGATTAAACATAATTAAATACCAGTGAAAAAGTTGTACCACTTTGAGGAGTAGAAATTACTTCGATACTTCCCCTATGCATCTTCATAATGTTGCGGCTAATGGTTAATCCTATGCCCGATCCGTTTTTCCTGGTGGTATAAAATGGAACAAAGATTTTTTCCAGATCATCAGTTTCTATGCCTTTTCCGTTATCGGTAACATCTATATATAGTTTCGTGTTTTCTAAACGGTAGTTTACATTGATATAAGGCATATCCTTATCTTCGACGGCATAAATACTATTCGTAATCAGGTTAATCAATACTTGTTCTATTAATTTCAAATCCAGCTGAATGGTGATTTTTGATGAGGTCTGTTCTACATCCAGCACCACATTTTTAACTTTCGCAAATGGCTGCATCAGTACTTTAATGTGCTTCAATATTTCGCCAATGGTGTGCGGTTGAAGATTTGGTGTAGGGAGTTCGGCAATTAAGCGGTAATCTTTTACAAAATCCAATAAACCGGATGAACGCCTTTGGATGGTATGCAGCGCTGTTTTGAGGTCGTCCATCTCGTCTTCTGTCAAATCCTTTTTATCAGTTACCATTTTATTAATCGTATCCGATAATGAACTGATAGGCGTGATGGAGTTTAAAATTTCATGCGAAATAACGCCCACTAATCTGTTCCAGGCTTCCGTTTCTTTTTGCTCAATTTCGTCTTTAATGTTCTGGAAGCTGATGATGATGTAGTTTTTGCCATAAAGGTTTACAGGAATCACCTCAGTAGATAACTGGATCAGTTTGTCCTGAATTTTGAGTTCCAGAAACCGTTTTCCACCTGTAGAAATCTGCTCTATTTCTGCCCCGAATACCGGAAGATGCTGTTTTAACCGGTGCCAGTATTTATAGGCCGGTACGCTTAAAAGGTTAGAAGCGGCCTGATTGAAAAACGCAATTTCATCCCCTTTTTCTGCTGCTGAATGGCTCATTACAATTACACCAACCGGAACCTGTTCTAAAATGGTTTTGATGAGCTGAAACATAGCTTCCTGTTCCAATCGGATTTGTTTATGTACTTGTAAAATATCACCAAACGATTCGTATAATTCGGGGAAACTGCCTTTTGTTGTTTTGTTTCTGAAGTTTAAAGTGTGATCTCTGGTTTTTACGGCTAATATGAAACGGTTGATATCCGACCGGATCTGATTGATATAGTAGTAAAGGGATATAATGGTACCCAATAAAATCAGTGCAACCCCTATGATGGTAAACCAGAGTTCAGTGTTTTTAATCAGGTAGAACAAAAAGTAGCCCAGCAGATTAATGATCAGCAGGCGGAATATTAAACGAAAGGTAAAGCGTTGGTAGAACATAGTTAAGGTTTAGGGTTTAAGGTTTAAGGTTTTGGGCTGATAATGGTCTTTTCTACCTTATGCCTTACACCTTATACCTCAAGCCTTTCTCAGATTCCAAATTTTTCAATTCTTCTATAAAGTGCCGCACGAGTTAAGCCTAGTTCTGCCGCAGCTTTTGATATATTTCCTTTGTGTTTATCAATGGCTTTCTGCACCATCATTTTCTCCATATCTTCCAAAGCCATTTCATCTGGCAGCGCATTGTTCTGTGCGTATCGATTTGGACTTAACTGCAAATCATTTTCGGTAATGTCTGTTCCATCGCTCATAATAACCGCTCTTTCCAGCACATGTTGTAATTCGCGTACATTGCCCGGCCACTTGTATTTCAGTAACATGCTCTCGGCCCCGGGGCTTAGGCCTCTTATTTCCTTATGGTATTTAGAACTGAATGCCTGCATAAAATGATTGGCCAGTAAGATGATGTCGTTTCCACGTTGCCTTAGTGGTGGCAGTAAAAGTTCCACGGTGTTAATACGGAAGAGTAAATCCTGCCGGAATGTATTTTTGGCAACCATCTCATTCAGGGGCATATTGGTTGCTGTAATGAGGCGTACATTTACTTTACGTTCCTTGCTTTCGCCCAGGCGGGTAACCGTGCGGTTTTGTAGAACACTTAATAATTTTGCCTGGAGCGGTAATGTTAAATTTCCAATCTCATCTAAAAAAATTGTTCCACCATCGGCCAGTTCAAAGCGGCCGGGTTTATCCTCTTTTGCATCGGTAAAAGCCCCCTTGGCATAACCAAAAAGTTCGCTTTCAAAAAGATTCTCGTTCAGAGAGCCTAAATCTACATGCATAAATACCTGATTTTTACGATGCGAATTGCCATGGATTTCATAGGCGAACACCTGTTTTCCGGTTCCGTTTTCACCTAAAATTAATACATTGGCGTCGGTTGGGGCCACTTTAAGGAGTGTATTCTGAAGTTGCCTGATGCCCTCTGCTGCTCCGACAATGTGTTCGAAACCGCGGGTCATATCTTTGTGTAATGAGTTGTGGATTTTTTCCAGTTTCTTTACTTTTCTGGTTGATTCCCGAAGCCTGGATGCAGCAGACAGGGTGGCAAAGAGCTTTTCGTTTTCCCAGGGTTTAAGAATAAAATCCGTAGCTCCTTTTTTTATGGCTTTTACTGCCAGCTCAACATTCCCGAAAGCAGTCATTAGTATAACCACATAATCCTTATCAATCGACAGAATATGTTCTAACCAGTAAAGGCCTTCTCTGCCATCGCTGGCACCTTTCTGGTAATTCATATCCAACAGGATGATATCAATCTCATTTTTGCTCAATAAAACGTTGATCTCTTTAGGAGATTTGCAGGTAATTACCTGCTTTACCTGTTGTTTTAAAAACAAACGGGCGCTTAGCAGGATATCGTCATCATCATCAATAATTAAAACAGTGGCGTCTAACATCATCTAGCCTTATTTATTTATTATTCCAGTTTACTCAACCCTTCTATGAGTTGATGAAGGGAATGGGCAAATTTAATAAAACTGTCCGCTCGCGCACATCAACTGTTCGATAACGGACATATAAAAAATAGAATATTTAATTTACAATTGATAATCAGTTTGTTATGTGTTTTTTAGGTTTTGGCACATGCTTGGTTACTAGTGAAACCAGACCCTACAACCGAACACATGGATAAGAAAATAGAGAAGAAAAGATTTAGCACTAAAACCCTGTTAATGATAGGCGGCATACTTGCTTTTGTAGCAGTTGTAATTTATGGCTATACTCTATCCCTCAAAAAAGTTTATAGTGCCGATGCCGACAAATTAACCATCAGTAGAGTAGAATATGGCGATTTCGAAGATGTAGTGCTGTTAAATGCCAGTGTGGTTCCTTTAACCTCGGTTATTGTAAGTTCATCAGAAGGTGGAACGGTTGCGGAGATTTTTACTGAAAATGGGGCATCTGTAGTGAAAGGTACACCATTGTTGCGGATCGCAAATTCGAATGCCATGTTGGGCTACACCTCACAACAAACAGCCGCTACTGAGCAGATTAACCAATTGCGTAAATCGAGATTAGATTTGGAGCAGAATCAACGAATTTTGAATCAGGATGTATTAGATGTAGAGAATAATTTACGTACGGCTACCCGCCAATATCGATTAGATAGTGCACTTTTTGCCAAAAAGGTAATCACGCTACAGGAGTTTAATAAATCTAATCAGGATTACGAATACTACCAGGGGAAATTAAAAATTGTACGCCAGGCTATAAAACAGGAAAATCAAAGCCGTAAAATGCAACTGGCTCAAATAGACCAATCGATGGGGCAAATGAACGAAAGTTTGGAGATGATCCGTAAAAACATCGAAAATATGACCATTAAAGCTCCGGTTTCCGGCAAGCTCTCTTCTTATGATCCGGTAATCGGTAAATCTTATAATGCCAACGAAATGATTGGGAAGATCGACGTATTACAAGGCTACAAATTGCAGGCGGGAGTTGATGAATATTACATCAACAGGGTTAAAGAAGGACAAACGGCCAACTGTGAATTTAACGGTAAAACCTATAACTTAACCGTAAGCAAAGTAATTCCCGAGGTTACATCCGGTCAGTTCCAGGTAGAGATGGTTTTTAAAGGTTCAGCACCCGAAGGTTTACGCCGTGGATTGACATTACAAACAAAATTAACTTTGTCTGATAATAGCAAATCATTACTTCTTGCCCAGGGACAGTTTTTTCAAAGTACAGGCGGCTCATGGGTTTTTGTGGTAACCAACGGAAAAGCGATCAAGAAAAATGTTAAAATCGGGAGGAAAAACTATCTATACTATGAAATATTAGATGGTTTGCAGAAAGGCGACGAAGTGATTACTTCATCTTACGATCAGTTTAACCAATACGATCAGGTGGAGATTAACAAATAGGGTTTGCGTTTGGCATTTGGCGTTTGGCGTTTGGCGTTTGGCGTTTGGCGTTTTTAAGAAAATGGGTTTAAAGTTAATATAAAATAATCAGGTCTTGATACTTGCTACTAAGTACTTGATACAAAATACTTGATACTAGAATTATGATAAAAATAGAAAATCTGGAAAAAGTTTACAAAACGGAAGAAGTAGAAACTACAGCGCTTAATGGCATTAACCTTCATGTTGCAGCAGGAGAGTTTGTTTCTATCATGGGGCCATCCGGCTGTGGGAAATCTACCTTGTTAAATGTAATGGGTTTATTAGACAAGCCCGAAAGCGGAAGTTACAAATTTATAGGCACAGAGCTCTTAACCTTAAACGACAGGGAACGTTCCAATTTCCGAAAGAAAAATATGGGATTTGTTTTCCAGAATTTCAATTTGATTGATGAATTAACCGTTTTTGAAAATATTGAATTACCGTTAATTTATAACAAAATTCCTGCTGGCGAGCGCAAGATACTCGTAAATGAAATTATTGAGCGGATGAATATCGTAAACCGTAGCGGGCATTTTCCACAACAATTGTCCGGCGGACAGCAGCAAAGAGTAGCCGTAGCAAGGGCCCTGGTTACCAAACCAAAATTGGTTCTGGCCGATGAGCCTACCGGAAACCTGGATAGTTCGCATGGTAATGAGGTAATGGAGTTGCTCTGCGAGCTGAATGAGACCGGAACCACCATTATAATGGTTACCCACTCCAGTCACGATGCCAGTTTCTCTAACCGGATTATCAACCTGAAAGACGGACATGTGATATCCGAAAAAATAAATAAAAGCAGGAATGAAGAATTGATATAAGGAGAGAGGCTGAAGGTTTTAAGGTAGAAGGTGGAATTGTATCGGCCTTTAACCTTCCGCCTTACCGCCTTCCAACCCTAAAAGAGATTTTAGTTTAGTTAATAATAGCCGCTCAGTGATCTTCCCGGATGGGGAGATCCGGGATTGGCAACCACAAGGTAAAAGGCTTAAAGGTAGAAGGCGTATAGTTTATTCGCTCAAACCTTTTAACCTTCCAACCTTCAACCTTAACAAATATGTTCAAATTAAACCTGAAAATAGCTTTACGGAACCTCTGGAAAAACAAGGGTTTCTCGCTGATCAATATCGGCGGACTTGCCATCGGCCTGGCCAGTTGTATAGTTTTATTGCTTTATGTGGCTTACGAATGGAGTTACGATAAACAATTCTCCAATCACGATAAAACTTATGTAGTTTATCAAAACATGAAAGCAAGTGGTAAAACTTTTAGCTGGGCGTGGACACCTAATGTGATGGCCAAAGAAGTACAGGAAAAAATTCCTGGGGTTAAGTATGCCTCCCACACTACTTATCCAAGAAAACAGTTAATTACTGTCGGCGACAATAAAATAAATAGCAGTGCCATATTTGCTGATCGAAATTTTACTAAAATATTAGATTATAAATTTCTTGAAGGTAACCCGGCCCAGGTTTTACAAGATGTGAATACCATCATCCTTACCAAATCTTTTGCAAAAAAGTTATTTGGAAATGAAGATCCTGTTAATAAAATGGTAAAGCTTGAAAATCAGGAGGTATTAAAGGTTGAGGCCGTAATAGAAGATGTGCCTGCCAATAGCAGTTTGGCTTTTGAGTGTATTATGCCCTGGGCGTTGTTCGAACAACGAGAACCCTGGATGAAGAAGGACAATTGGGGAAATAATATGTGTTTAACCCTTGTTCAGTTACAGGATAACAACTTTTTCAGCGCTGCAAATAATTTGATGCATGATATCTATAAACGCAATCAGAAAGATAACACGTCTGTAGCTTTACTACATCCATTAAACAAATGGCACCTGTACGATGATTTTGTGAATGGCAAATCGGTAGGGGGAAAAATAGATCAGCTTAGGATATTCTTATTGCTGGCCTTTTGCATCTTGTTGATTGCCTGTGTCAATTTTATGAATTTATCTACTGCACGCTCGGAGCGCAGGGCAAAAGAGGTTGGTGTACGTAAAGCAATAGGGTCCACACGTAAAGCTTTGATCAATCAGTTCTTCTTAGAATCCTTGCTTCTCACTTTTATCGCTACAGTTTTAGCTTTTATTTTAATTGAAGTTAGTTTACCATACTTTAATACTTTGCTGGATATTAAATTGACAATCGATTATCATAATACCCTGTTTTGGTTAACCTTATTGGGATTAATGATTTTGACCGGATTGATTGCCGGCAGTTATCCGGCACTTTATCTATCTTCTTTCGAACCAATTAAAGTGTTAAAAGGCTTTACCCTTAAAACCGATTCATCGGCTTTAGTGAGGAAAGTACTGGTGGTAGGTCAATTTGTTTTTGCCGCTGGTTTAATTGTGTGTACAGCAGTTATTTATCAGCAGCTCAATTATGTTAAGAATAAACCCATCGGTTATGATAAGTCTAATTTGATTCAAATAGCCGTGGTAGGCAAGATAAATGATGTCGTTAAACTGGAATTGCTTAAAACCCAGCTTCTGGCATCAGGAGCAGCAAGCAACGTTACAACTTTTAGTACCGATTTTACTGAAGGTGGAGACAATACTACGGCTGTAGATTGGGAAGGTAAAAATCCGAACGAGGCTATTTCTTTTAACCATAGGGCAATAGGATATGATTTTGTTGAAACGATCGGCACAAAAATGATGAGTGGTCGGGAGTTTTCAGTAAAATTTCCAAATGATACGGCAAGTGTATTGTTGAATGAAGCCGCGGTGAAAATGATGGGATTGAAAAATCCGATTGGCAAGGTAATTACTTTTTGGGGCAAAAAATTAACTACAGTTGGTGTAGTAAAAGATTTTGTGGTAGAAAGTGCTTATCAACGAGTAGCCCCGATGATTTTCAGAGCAAATACAAATGGCGATGCGCGGGTGCTAATAGTAAGGTTAAATCCTAATCAAAACATCAGTTCATCTTTGGCTAAAATTGATGACCTGGTAAAGCAAATGGAACCGAATTATCCTGTTAACCGCAAATTTGTAAATGAATCGTTCGAAGGAAAATTTAAAAATGAACAATTACTGGGTTCACTTTCGAACTGGTTTGGTGGTTTCGCCATTTTTATTTCTTGTTTAGGTTTATTGGGGCTGGCGCTTTTTATGGCCGAGCAACGCAAAAAGGAAATCAGTATCCGTAAGGTTTTAGGTGCCAGCACCGGCAATATCCTGGTATTGTTAAATAAAGATTTTATAAAGCTGGTGGCCATTGCCAATATGATTGCCTTTCCGTTAGCTTATGTCATCATCAATAAATGGTTATCTGCTTTTGATTATCGTGTGGCTATCTCATTTATTCCCTTTTTGCTAGCCATCGTTATCTCCGTTTTAATTGCCGTGTTAACGGTCAGTTTGCAGTCGGTAAAAGTGGCAAAGGCCAATCCTATTGATGCGCTTAAATATGAATAAGGTGTAGGGTTAAAGGTTTAGGGCGTAAGGTTAAAACGCCCAAATCCCTCAACCCTCAACCTTTTTAACCTCAATCTCAAAATATGTTCAAACTCAACTTAAAAATCGCATTACGGAATCTGTGGAAGAACAAAACCTCTTCTTTCATCAATGTAATTGGCCTGGCTATTGGCTTGACCGCTTGTTTGATGTTATTACTTTACGTAACCTATGAGTGGAACTTTGATAGGCAGGCGAAAAACTGGCGCAATGTATATGTTGCCATGACGAACGTGCCGGGCGATGGTGGTAAAATTGCAGGAACATTTAATGGTTCGACAACTGCATTGGGCCCGCTGTTAAAACAGGAACTGCCTGAAGTGAAATACATTGCCCGAATGGATTATGGCAGAAAAAGCCTGATTGCTAACGGACAGAACAGCTATAAAAAAGAGTCGAAATTTGCAGAACCGGGCATTCTGAAAATGTATGACTATCATTTTATAGCCGGGGATGCCAAAACGGCGCTGAGTCATCCGCGTTCAGTGGTTTTGACGGAAAGTACCGCCAGGACTTTATTTGGAACCACCAACGTGCTGAACAGATCGGTTCGTTACCAGGATCAGGAAAACCTGAACATTACCGGAGTAATCAAAGATTTACCTGAAAACAGTTCCAACCGCTTCGATTTTTTAATGCCCTGGTCGTTTTACGAAATTGTAGATGATAATGCAAGAGATTTAAACTGGACCAATTATAGTTTTGTTACGATGGTTTCATTGCGGCCGGATGCAGATATCGAACTGGTGAATCAGAAAATTGAAGCACTGGTTAAGGCAAATACAGATCAGGACGGGCAATGGCAACCAAATTTTTTATATCCGGCAAGCAAATTGCATCTTTATGGTAAATTTGATAATGGCAAACCGGCAGGGGGTGATATCGAACAAATCTGGCTTTTCGTAGGAATGGCATTCGGAATATTATTAATCGCCTGTATCAACTTCATGAACCTGGCGACCGCTAAATCGGAGAAACGCGCCAAAGAAGTTGGAATAAAGAAAACAATCGGTGCAGACCGCGCCTCGCTGGTGATGCAGTTTTTAACAGAATCGATGGTACTGACTTTTGTGGCGGTCATCATAGCCATTGCATTGCTGGAGATATGCCTGCCGGCGTTCAACAGGCTGTTAAACATTAATCTGGGCATATCGTATTTTAATTCAGCAAGTTGGCTTGGTATTTTAGGAATTGTTTTTGCAACCGGCTTAATTGCAGGGAGCTATCCCGCGTTTTATCTGTCTGCGTTTAATCCGATTCAAACCTTAAGAAGGAAAATCTCATCCCGGGGGGTTGCGGACATAAGCCTGAGGCAGGTACTCGTTGTCGGGCAGTTCTGTTTCGCCATTATTTTAATTATTGCCACTTTGGTCATCTACCGCCAGATTCAGTACATTAAGAATAAACCGGTTGGTTTCGACGTGAATACACTTGTCGAACTTCCTCAGGATGGCGAACTGAAAAATAAATTTGACTTGTTCAAAACCGAAATGTTGAGGTCGGGTGCGGTAACGTCGATGTATCAGTCGTCCGTCAGCCTGTCTCACCATGGGCGTAACTTTATGGATGTCAAATGGGATGGCATGACGAAGCCAGAAAATACAGTGATGTTTAACCAGGTGGCTACCACTTACGATTTCATCAAAACAAATGGCATTAAATTGATAGCAGGCCGCGATTTTTCAAAAAACTTTGCTTCCGATTCCAGCGGGGTTATGGTGAGTGCTTCGGCTGTGAAGGTATTCGGTTACCAGGATCCTATCGGGAAAAAAATAACGATTTTCGGGTCGAATGTAAACATCATCGGGGTTTTTGATGATTACGTTTGGGATTCACCTTACAAATCCAATAACCCTCAGGTGATCTTTTTAAATCAGTATCAAACAGGCACCATCACCATGCGTTTGAATAATAAAAATAACCTCCAGCGTAACATCGAAACCATCAGCAGGATTACAAAGGCTTTTAATCCTGCATATCCAACGGAAATTACCTTTATAAATTCATTATATCAGGAAAAATATAAATCAGAAAAAACCTTGGGTATTCTTTCCAATTTATTTGGTGGCCTGGCCATTTTCGTTTCCTGCCTGGGTTTATTTGGTTTGGTTGCCTACAGTGCAGAACAACGTACCAAAGAATTTGGTGTTCGAAAGGTTTTAGGTGCATCGGTAGCCAATTTAATGCAGTTACTATCCCTGTCTTTCCTTAAAATGATCGCTGTAGCCATTGTAATTGCCATTCCAGTAAGTTATTATATAATGGGGAAATGGCTGAATAATTTTGAATATCACACAGAATTTAGCTGGTGGATTATGCCGGTAGCTACTTTTGGTACTTTGCTAATGGCTTTAGTTACGGTAAGCTTTCAGGCTTATAAAACGGCGAAAGCCAACCCAGTTGATGCTTTAAAATACGAATAAGGCAGAAGGTTGAAAGGTCGGAGGCGTAAGGTGCGCCAGACCCTAAACCTTATGCCATAAACCTTAAACCTTATGTTCAAATTAAATCTAAAAATCGCCTTACGCAACCTATGGAAACACAAAGGCTTTACATTAATCAATGTTGGTGGCCTGGCTATTGGTATGGCTTGTTGCTTAATGTTATTGCTGTATGTCAATTACGAATGGAGTTTCGATAAACAATATAAAAATGCCGATGATGTTTATTTCGCAACTTTAAACCTGAAATATAACGGCAAGTTAGCTACAACCATGGCGGTGCCAAATAAGTTGGCCAATGCTGCCATGATTGAACTTCCGGGTATTAAAAATGCTGCACGCATCACCATGCCTGGCAACACCAGGCTTTACAGCCATGATCAGAATCATTTTAAACTGGAAGCATTAAGTGCGGATCCAAGTTTCTTGCAAATCCTTGGTCAGAAATTTATTTATGGTAATCCAGAAACAGCATTGGCCGAACCGAATAATGTATTGATCAATACCTCTACAGCTAAGAAGTTGTTTGGCAATCAAAATCCGCTGGGCCAGCTTATTACTTACGACAATAAAATCAGTTTGAAGGTAAGTGCAGTAATTGAAGACCTGCCTAAAAACCAGACCATTCAGTTTGATGTTTTACAGCCCTGGACATTTTATGAACAGGAAAATCCGGGCGAGAGAGAAAACGGATGGGGCGCTATCACCTGTTTAACTTTATTCCAGCTAAAAGATAATGCCGATTTAACCGCTACTAACACAGCCATTAAAAACTTTATCGTGAATAAAGAAGCTGATCTGAAAGAAATGACATACCAGCTTTTTCTTTTTCCTTTGGCTAAATTCCATTTGTACGATCATTTTGAGAACGGAAAATCGGCTGGAGGTAAAATAGATCAATTGCGTCTATTTGTTTTTCTGGCCATTTGCGTATTGCTTATTGCCTGCATCAATTACATGAACCTCTCTACGGCAAAATCAGAAAAAAGGGCCAGGGAAGTTGGTGTGCGGAAAGCTTTGGGGTCCACCCGAAATACCATTATGGGACAATTTATGATCGAATCGTTATTATTGTCAGTTGTAGCGATGGCCATTGCTTTCATTACGCTCGAACTTTCCTTGCCCTATTTTAATAACCTGCTTAATATTTCCATTAAGATTGATTACAGTTCTTACCCGTTTTGGGTACTGTTACTGTCAATGATATTGATTACGGGCTTACTTGCCGGAAGCTACCCGGCATTTTACCTTTCTTCTTTTATTCCGGTAAAAGTGCTTAAAGGTTTTAAAGGTTCAACAGGTTCATTTTCTATCCGCAAAACATTGGTGGTATTACAGTTTAGTCTTTCCATCTGCATGATTATATCTGCCATAGTAATTTATAAGCAGATGCAGTACATGCGGGATAAACCGCTTGGATTTGATGTTGCTGCACTTGCGCAAATAGATTTGGAAGGTATGTTAACAAATCCAAGTAAACTGGAAGTTTTCAAGGACGAGCTTAAACGTGCTGGTGCAATTGAATCAGCTACAGAATATGCCAGTTCATTTACGCGTAGTGGAAACATTACAAGCGATATTTCATGGCCTGATAAACCCAAAAATGATGTTTCGATCATCAGTTATAGAAGTACCGGTTTTAACTTTGCCAATACAGCAGGTATTAAAATTGTTGCAGGAAGAGACTTCGCACCGCAATTTCCTGCAGATACAGCGACTTCTTTATTATTAAATCAGGAAGCTGTAAAGGTAATGAAATTGAAAAATCCTGTTGGAACCGTTATTACATGGGCTGGTAATCCACCGCTAAAAGTGGTCGGAGTTGTACAGGATTTCTTTAACGAATCTTTAGGAGCCAGAGTTTCACCAACCGTTTATTATTATAATGCGAAAAAAAGCGAGACACTGTTGCTTAGGCTAAATACCAGGCAGTCGTTAACAGCGTCGCTTGAAACTATTAAACAGGTCAGTCAACGTTTAAATCCGGCATATCCAATAGAAATAAGATTGGTAAGCGACGGCATGGCTGAAAAAATAAAAAGCGAAAAGCTTTTAAGTGTACTTTCTAATATCTTTGGAGGCTTCGCTATTTTTATATCGTGCCTTGGCTTATTAGGGCTGGCGCTTTATATGGCCGAACAGCGCAGCAAAGAAATCAGCATCCGCAAGGTATTAGGTGCTAACCTTTCCGATATTTTAATCCTGCTGAACAAAGATTTTATGAAGTTGGTGGTTATTGCCAATCTGATTGCCATTCCGGTGGCTTACATCCTCGTGGCTAAATGGCTGGAAAAGTATGATTATAAAATTTCGATAAACCCATGGCCTTTTTTGCTGGCACTTTTAACATCGATACTGATTGCTTTGATTACAGTTAGCCTGCAAACGTTTAAAGTTGCCAAAGCCAATGCTGTTGATGCACTTAAATACGAATGAGGCAGAAGGTTTGGAGGTTGAGGGCGTAAGGTAAAAGCGCCCAGACCTTAAACCCTACACCCTAAACCTTAAACCATATGTTCAAACTCAACCTCAAAATCGCCTGGCGAAACCTCTGGAAAAACAAAGGTTATACGCTGATCAATATTCTTGGCTTATCTATAGGGATGGCAAGCTGTATCCTGATTTTCATTTTTATCCGTTTTCAGCTCAGTTTCGATGAAGGTTATAAAAATGAGGATCGGATTTATCGGGTAGTTACCGACTGGAAATATAGCGCCTACGAAGATTTTTCTTCAGGAGTACCCGTACCTTTTGCTGCAGCCGCCAGGAATGAAATTGCAGGATTTGAAAAAGTGGGTTCAATTGTAAAAAGAAATGCCTTTCTACAGATAAACGATGCCAGCGGAAAAGAGAAAATGAAAAGTCAGGAGGCTGTATATTATGCGCAACCCGATTTTTTTAATGTCTTAAGTGATATTAGGTGGATCTACAGTGCGCCGGAACTGGCCCTGGCAGAACCCAATACTGTGGTGCTGTCAGCCCAATATGCTAAAAAGTTTTTTGGTAGCGTGAAAGAAGCGATTGGAAATAATATCAGGCTTGGCGAAAAAATTACCCTGAAAGTAGCTGGCATTATTCAGGATATGCCTCAGAACAGTAGTTTCCCTTTAAAAATTGTAATTAGTTACGAAACCTACAAAGGTC
This sequence comes from uncultured Pedobacter sp., assembly GCF_913776295.1. Taxonomy (GTDB): domain Bacteria; phylum Bacteroidota; class Bacteroidia; order Sphingobacteriales; family Sphingobacteriaceae; genus Pedobacter. The sequence continues at coordinate 78,454 of NZ_CAJYOJ010000004.1, read as the reverse complement.
GGTTTAATAGTAACTGGGATTCAGTCAACTCCGCCTTTTGTAGTTATGTGCTGCTAAAAGAAGGTCTTAAAGCTGAAGATTTGCAACAATCAATAGCCAACTTTAATAAGAAATATTATCCTGTTAATAAAATAGCCGGTAATCAAGAAAATAAATTACAGTTATTAAGAGCTATTCATTTCAGCGATAAATACGATAATTTTGCAAACAGTTCCATCAACAGAAGCCAGATTTACGGGCTGGCTATAATTGGTTTGTTCCTGATCATTACTGCCTGTATTAATTTCATTAATTTAAGTACTGCACAATCAGTAACCCGATCAAAAGAGGTTGGGGTTCGTAAAGTAATGGGCAGCAAACGCAGCCAACTGATCTATCAGTTCTTAACCGAAACTTTTGTAGTCAGTTTAGCCGCCTTACTTATTGCATGTGTAGTTACTGAACTCGCCATACCGACCATGCAGCATCTTTTCAGGGGCAGGATCGAATTCAGCCTTTTTGGTCATCCATCAATTTTTTCATTCATGGCCATACTGGTTATATTCATTTCTTTTCTTGCTGGCTTTTATCCGGCACTTGTTATTTCCGGTTTTAAACCTGCACTGGCCATAAAAAATAAAATTGCCTTGAATAAGGGAGGGTTAAGCCTTCGAAAAATTTTAGTGGTAGCTCAATTTGCAATTACAGTAACACTTATTGTCGGAACTTTGGTAGTGATCAGGCAGATGGAATACGTGCAGCAAAAATCGCTGGGATTCAATCCCAGTGCTGTAGCTATGGTTGGTATCCCTAATGACAGTATAAGTAAAATCAAATACAACACTTTTAAAGAGCGGATAAGCAAACTTTCGGGTGTTAACAACATCAGTTTTTGCCAGTCGCCGCCATTATCCAGTAATATTAACTCCAGCGATTTTACCTATAATGGTGTCAAAAACAAAGATTTCGAATTAAGGAATATTCGGGCAGATGAAAATTTCTTCAAGGTTTTTGATTTAAAATTAATTGCCGGAAAATTATATCGTAAGAGTGATACCGCAAATGGCTGTGTGGTTAACGAAACCTTTTTAAAGAAAATGTCAATTACTAATCCTCAGGAGGCTATTGGAAAAGTGATTGTTACGAGCGGAAATACCGTGCCGATTGTGGGTGTGGTAAAAGATTTTAACGACCAATCATTACGCGAGCAGATTTCGGCAATTGCCATTTTTCCCGGAAAAAATGAGTATTGGAATGTGGCGGTTAAAATAGACAGCAAACAAATTGCTGCTACAATGAAAGAGATTGATGAAATATGGAACAGTACTTTTCCTAATGGGGTTTTTGATTCAGCTTTTGTAAATGAAACTATTAACGGTTATTATGAAAGCGAACAGATTATGGGGGTGTTGTTTAAAATATTTGCCGGTGTGATTATTTTCATTTCATTTATCGGTTTATTCGGATTAATTTCATTTGTGGCCACACAAAGGACCAAAGAAGTTGCTATCCGCAAAGTTCTTGGAGCTTCAACGCTTGAGCTCGTAAAAATGCTGAATGGGTCTTTCCTTGTTATGGTCTTCGTTGCCAACATTGTGGCATGGCCCGTGGCTTACCTTTTTGTTTCGAAATGGTTAGCCGGTTTTGCCTATCGAATTGATATCAGTATCTGGCCATTTACATTGGCTATGGCCATATCAATGGCAATTACACTGGTTACGGTTAGTGTTCGCTCATATAAAGCGGCCTCGGCAAATACCATTGATGCACTTAAATATGAATAATAACCTGCGGTAAGCGCTTAGCGTACAGCGTAATTTTCCCGCTCATCGCTAAACGCCATACCCTAAACCTTAAAAAGATGTTTAAACTTAACCTTAAAATCGCTTTACGAAACCTTTGGAAAAACAAGGTATATGCCGCTATCAATATCGTCGGACTGGCACTTGGTTTAACTGCTTTTGTGCTTATGATTTTATATATTAATCATGAAGAGAGTTACGATAAATGGTCTCCCGAATTAAAAAATGTTTATCAAATCAGAGAAAAACATGATTTTTTTACCCCTGATAATAAGGAACACTGGAATGAGGTTTCAAATAGCCGCATCGCAAATTTGATCAGGACGAAATTGCCACAGGCAGTTGCAGTGACTAAAGTAGATAACGACTGGAGTTTTGGCAGTGGTTATTCGGTTAAAACAGACAACGCCGATCCGGTTATGGTGAATAAGATCAAAGATTCGGATAGCAGCTTTTTTAAGGTTTTCGATTATCAGTTTGTTCAGGGCAGTGCCGATAAAGCGCTTGAAAACAAGAACACGATCGTTTTAAAAGAAAGCCTTGCCTTAAAGCTTTTCGGCACAACAAAAGCTTTGGGTAAAACAATAAAAATTATCCGCTGGAGGGACGATAAAGGCAATGTATTAACGGTTACCGGAATAATCAGTGAGCCTAAAACGCCACAAAGTGTTCATTTTAGTGCCATTATGAGAACCGGAACTAAAGATAAAGACCCTGATGAACCGACCAATAACAATTATTGCCTGATGTTCATTAAACTGAATAAAGCCAGCGATACGTTGGTATTGAACCAGACTTTACAGAAATTATATGTCGATTTCAGGAAAAACTTATTGAAAGGACAGGAGGAGGATTATGAAGATATGCAAAAACCTAAAAAGTTGCCGGGCTTAAAAGTCATCCCGTTAGCAACTGTGCATTCCAATCCGCCGTATACCCTGAGCTGGTTCGAAAAGTTAAAACCTGTAATGGCCATATCGGCATTTTTACTCCTGGTTTCCATCATTAATTTTATCAATCTGGCCACGGCACAATCTGTTCAGCGGGCCAAGGAAGTAGGGGTAAAAAAGGTACTGGGTTCTTATAAAAGCCAATTGACCACTCAGTTTTTGGTTGAATCGGGGTTGCAGAGCCTGATTTCGCTTTTTCTCTGTATTGTTTTAATTGAAATGGTTTTGCCAGCTTTTAACCAGCAGTTTAATGTGGCTTTAAGTTTTTGGCACAATGCCAGGTTATTGGTCCTGATTGCTCAGCTGGTAGGACTGTTTGTGTTTGTAACCTTGCTTGCCGGTTTATACCCGGCCTGGGTTTTATCTAATTATAATCCTGTAGCTGTTTTAAAAGGCAATTACGAAAACGGTTTGCGAGGCGTAGTTCTTCGTAACGTATTGGTTATCTTTCAGTTTGTCATTTCGGTGACGTTTATCATATCCATTGGTGTAATGGAAATGCAGTCCCGGTTTATGAGTAGCAAGGATTTAGGCTTTGAAAGAGGAAATCTGATCAATATTAAAACCAGTTATGAAGACAAATTTGCCGATAGGCTGAAGAAAATACCCGGCATTCAATATGTCGCAACTACTACGCAGGTGTTGGGAAATAGTTTTAATGTGCCTGAAGAAATTAAATACAAGGGTAAACCCATAAAGTTAAATACCGTTACCGTTACGATGGACGCTCTGCCGGCGCTTGGTGTGAAAGTATTGCAAGGCCGGATTTTTTCCCGGGAATATAAAAGCGATACGGTTAATACTGTAGTTTTAAACGAAGCAGCGGCAAATTTATTCGGAAAAAATTTAATCGGGCAGACCTATCAAAAAACTGATTGGGAAGGGAAGAACAATGTTTTTCAGGTGGTTGGCATTATTAAAAACTATCATAACGAAGGCTTTGATAAAGCAGTTTTGCCAACGGTTTATAAGGTAACCAGACTTGGAGGTACTTCAAATACAAACAATTTACTGGTTCGTTTCAATACGGCGCGACCTAAAGAGATCATCGGCAAAATTGAAAAGGAGTGGAGAATGCTGTATCCGAACTTTCCGATAGAGTACTATTCTATGGATGATGCTTTTTCAAAAAGCCTGGAAGAAAACAGGCGGTTTATGAACATGATTATCCTGTTCAGCCTGGTTTCTGTTTCCCTTTCATTGCTTGGTTTATTTGCGCTTTCTACATTTGTGACTAAGCGGAAGACCAAGGAGATTGCAGTAAGGAAAGTGCTCGGTGCATCAAATATCCAGATTATAAGTTTGCTTAACAAATCGTTTTTAATTCTGGTTATCGTGGCCAACCTAGTGAGCTGGCCTATCGCCTACATCATTATAAAACAATGGCTCGAAGGCTTTGCTTACCGCATAGACGTACCCTTTATGCCTTTTGCTGCTGCTACATTAATTTCTGTAATTATAGCCATCCTTACGGTGAGTATACAGGCAAGAAAGGCCGCTGTGACTGATCCGGTGAATGCACTTAAATATGAATAACGGCGAGAAGGCAGAAGTTTTTTAGGTAGAAGGCGAAATTGTCCAAAACCTTCAAACCTTTAACCTTTTAACCCTCAACCTTAAAAAATATGATACAACTTACCAATATCGAAAAGTACTACGCCAGCAAAGGCGTTAAAAATTATGTATTACGCCTGGTCACCACTACCATAAATCAAGGCGAATTTGTTTCCATCATGGGGCCATCCGGTGCCGGAAAATCTACCTTGCTTAACATTATAGGCATGTTAGAAGAGCCCACTTATGGTAATTATTACTTTATGGGCGAAGATGTAACCAGTTTAAATGAACGTAAACGAATTGAGCTTTACCGAAACCATATCGGTTTTGTATTTCAGGCTTACCATTTAATTGACGAAATGACCGTGTACGAAAATATTGAAGCCCCTCTATTATACAAGAAGATAGGCAGCGCCGAGCGAGCCAGCAGGATAGCTGATTTGCTTGACCGTTTTAATATCGTGGCTAAAAAGGATTTGTTTCCCAATCAGTTATCCGGAGGTCAGCAACAGTTAGTGGGCATTGCCAGGGCCTTGGCTGCACAACCCTCTATTATTCTGGCTGATGAGCCAACAGGTAATCTGCAATCGGCGCAGGCAGAAGAAATCATGACGCTGTTTAAAAAGCTGAATGAAGAGGAGGGGATTACCATTATTCAGGTTACCCATTCAGAAAGGAACGCGCAGTATGGAAACCGGATATTACATATTGCCGATGGCGTGGTAAAAGAAGATTTGGCGGTTAAAGCTTAGATATTTCCACCGGTAGTAACCCTTTTTAACTGGGGTTAATTACCTTTGTACTATGCAAAAAACGTTTACCGATCAGATGGGTCGGGAGGTTGCCATTAATTTTCCGCCCAAACGGATTGTTTCTGTAGTGCCTTCGCAAACCGAGCTGTTGTTTGATCTTGGCCTCGATACAGAAATTATCGGATTAACCAAATTTTGTATCCATCCGATAGAGAAGTTTGCAGAACGGACGAAGGTGGGAGGTACCAAAAAACTAAACATCGATCTGATTAAAGATTTAAATCCCGATCTCATTATTGGCAATAAAGAGGAAAATACACAGAATGATATAGAAGAACTGGCCGAATATTTTCCGGTATGGATGAGTGATATCTTAACCTTAGATGATGCCATGAAGACCATAGCGCAGATCGGGGAGCTGGTAAACCGACAGCCGGAAGCCAGCTACCTCAATCACCTGATATCAGCTGGATTTAATGACCTGAAAACACTTGCGCTTCAAAATCAAATTGATAAGAAGGTAGCCTATCTCATCTGGCGAAAACCTTATATGGCCGCTGGAAAAAATACTTTTATTGATGATGTTTTGACAACCAACGGGATGGCCAACATTATCGCTCAGGAACGCTACCCGGAAATAACACTGGAGGAGCTGAAAATTTCGAACTGCGAACTTATCCTGCTTTCATCAGAGCCTTATCCTTTTAACGAAAGACACATCGAAGAAATCCAGGCAGGCATTCCCGATGCTAAAGTGATGTTGGTTGATGGGGAAATGTTCAGTTGGTATGGTAGCAGGCTGGTTAAAGCTGTTCAGTATTTTTTCGAATTCCAAAAACAACTTGATGGTGCATAGCGTTTTAATTTTCTAAATTGTAGCATAAAATTAAATTTTACCGTTTAAGTCATCATGAAGAAAATATTAGGATTAGCCCTGTTTATTGCGGTAATTTCAGGCTGTAGCTCCATCAAAGATACAAAAGATACCACCTCGGTTACTGCTAGCGGAACTATTCAAAAACTGGGAATGAGTACTTTTCAATATGGTACACATTTATTAAAAGCCGGTAATAAAACTTACGCTTTAAAAAGTGCAACCGTAAACCTGGATACTTATTTGGATAAAAAGGTTACGGTTAAAGGGAAAAAAGTGGAGGGTTATCCTATTGACGGTGGACCGGAACTGGTTGATGTAACACTGGTGAAATTATAGATAATTTGAAAATGTGACTTGATTAGCAAGTTGTGTTTTTTTTAAGGTCTCTCAGGCAATGTGAATAAATTTTTATAAGTGATAAAAATTTGATTATTCAATTAAGTTTCTATCTTTGCAATCCTTAAAACATCCTATCTGCGGAAGTGGCGTAATTGGTAGCCGCACCAGACTTAGGATCTGGCGCTTCACGGCGTGGGGGTTCGAGTCCCTTCTTCCGCACGATATATAAACCGTTCTGATAACCCAGGACGGTTTTTTTATGACGTTAAGGATTGATGATGATGACCTGGTTTGCAAATCTGATCATTGATCTTATCTGCCCGTTACCATCGGCTGAAACAAATTTTTATAAACAATTACCATGCATGACCGGGAGTGAAAGAAACATGAAATGGAGATCGGTGAGGGCACTAAACCTCTGGTTTCATGCATTTAAACTAGGTCAGCAAGACGCCAACCTTTAAATTGAAAGTTTTGCATGCCATCCCCTCGGGACGATTCCCCGGTAGCCAATTGGCGTTTTGTTCCGTGGGAACGTATGGTATGTTTTGATATTCTCATTCCAGACAAAAAGTTGATGTGGCATCAACCTTTAGAAAAAGACCGTCCCCTCGGGACGATTCCTCGGTAGCCAATTGCCAATTGGCGTTTCGTTCCGTAGGAAAGTTTGATATTTTTTCATATTCTCATTCCAGATAAAAAGTTGATGTGGCACCAACCTTTAGAAAAAGACCGTCCCCTTGCGACGACTCCTCGGTAGCCAATTGCCAATTGGCGTTTCGTTCCGTAGGAACGTTTGGTATTTTTTCATATTCTCATTCTAGACAAAAAGTTGATGTGGCACCAACCTTTATAATTTTCCTATACGCTGTTGTCTTCACATGCTGAAAATATCATAAACAAAAGGACAAGGCTTGTTGAAGCAGATTCATACTCTTAAAAAAGACTTCTGGTTATAAAATTTTCTCTCTAAAAATTAATGAGTTAGCATTTATTTTAAAGAATATGCACTAAAATATGGGTGATGCCTTTTGATTATTCAATCTTGTTTCTATCTTTGCAGTCCTTATAACATCCTAACTGCGGAAGTGGCGTAATTGGTAGCCGCACCAGACTTAGGATCTGGCGCTTCACGGCGTGGGGGTTCGAGTCCCTTCTTCCGCACAACAAGATAAAGGCCGTTCCGATGTTTACATCGGAACGGTTTTGTTTTTAAAAACATTGATTAATAAAAATTGATGTACTGTGCCGGTTATGGCGATATATGGTTTTTTCTAAAATCTCATATCTCATATCTCCCGTCTAACTGTACATCGTACTATATCTCAGAAAAAATGAATATTACACAGGAAAAAACCGGCAACTTAAATGCTGTTGTAAAAATCAAGATCGCACCTGCTGATTACACTGGAAAGGTAGAGAAAGCCATTAAAGATCAAGCTAAAAAAGCACAATTACCTGGTTTCCGTAAAGGAATGGTTCCTGCTGCCCACATTAAAAAAATGTATGGCAAAAGTATCTTAGTAGAAGAGGTGAACAACTTGTTGAATGATACCTTATCTAACTATATCGCTGAGCAAAAATTAGAGATTTTAGGTCAACCACTTCCTAAAATGGATGATGAACGCGAATTTAAATGGGATAATACAGATGATTTCGAGTTTGATTATGAATTGGGTTTAGCACCTGCTTTTGACGTGAATCTTTCATCTAAAGATAAATTTACCGAATACGTAATTAAAGCTGATCAGGAAACTTTAGAAAGCCGGATCAAAAATATCCGTCGTAGTTACGGTAAAATGACCAATCCTGAAGTTTCAGCTGATGGCGACGTACTTTACGCTGAATTAACCCAGGTAGCTGAAGATGGTACCACTGTTGAAGGCGGCATTACCAGTACCGGAAGTGTTCGTTTAGATCAGATCAAAGATAAAAAAATCCTTAAATCGCTCATTGGTTTAAAGAAAGATGATGAAGTAACCATCGATATCCAAAAAGCATTTGAAGAGGCTGCTGTAATTGCAAAAGTTCTCAATATTACTGAAGAAGAAGCCGGAGCTTTGCAAGGAAGCTTTAAACTTCATGTCAAAAATGTTAATCGTTTAGAGGAATCTGACTTAAACCAGGAGTTTTTTGATAAATTATTTGGTGAGGGTACGGTAACTGACGAAGCTGGTTTCAGGGCAAAAATTACCGAAGAAGTAGAAAGCATGTTTAAACAAGATGCAGAACGTAAATTATCTAACGATATTTATGAAGCATTATTAGCTAAACACACTTTTGAATTGCCTGACGAATTTTTACGTCGTTGGTTAAAAGCCACAAATGAAAAATTAACAGACGAAGAATTGGCTGAAGGTTATGATGATTTCGCTAAAAACCTGAAATGGACTTTGATCGAAAACAAGATTATCAAAGATAACAGTATTGAAATCAAATATGAGGATGTAGTTCAGGCAGCTAAAGCTAAATTGGATGCACAATTCAGAATGTATAGCCCAAGCCCGCTTCCTGAAGATCAATTGGCACAATATGCTGTTCAATTTTTACAGGAAAAAGAAAATGCAAACCGTGTTTTCGAAGAAGTAAAAGCATTAAAAACTTTCGAACAAATCAAATCTGTTGTGACTTTGGAGCAAAAAGATATTGATTATGATAAGTTTGTGGCGCTAGTGGAGAAAAAGTAAAAGCGGCTAGCGTGTGGCGCTAAGCGTTTAGCAAAGTGCCTAAGCTGTTTTGTAAATGATTGTGCTATTGCTATATTTAGTTATGGCACAATTTAAATTTCAATCGCTTGAAGTTTGGCAGTTATCAATCGAGTTAACTGATAAATTACTAGATATTGCTGACCGATTGTCAGTTGATAAAAAATACAGATTTGCAGAGCAGCTCAATGGGGCTGCTCTTAGCATATCCAATAATATCGCTGAGGGGTCAGGTTCGGTTTCCAATAAGGAATTCGCTCATTATCTGAATATTGCACATCGTTCTACGTTTGAGAATACAAATATTTTAGTAGTTTTAGAACGGAGAAAATATATTTCTGACACAGAGTTGAATGATTATCTGGAAGAATTAGATAAATTGGCACGGAAATTAACCAACTTCAGGAAATATTTATTAAAATAAATAGTGTTTTTGGAAGGCTTAACGCTCACCGCAAAACGCCAAACTCTATAATCATGAACATAGACTCACAAGAATTCAGAAAATTTGCCGTTAAACATCAGGGAATTGGCGGCTTACACGTAGATAAATTTATTGCACAGGCTAATCTGAACCCTCAGAACATGACGCCATACATTATTGAAGAGCGTCAGTTAAATGTGGCTCAGATGGATGTTTTTTCAAGGTTAATGATGGACCGTATCATCTTTTTAGGTGATGCAATTTATGATCAGAATGCAAATATCATTCAGGCTCAGTTATTATTTTTACAATCAACAGATGCTGATAGGGATATTCAGATTTACATTAACTCTCCAGGCGGGTCTGTGTATGCAGGCTTAGGTATTTATGATACCATGCAATATATTCAGCCGGATGTAGCTACCATCTGTACAGGTATGGCGGCATCAATGGGTGCTGTTTTATTGGTGGCGGGTGCTAAAGGTAAACGTGCTGCGTTACCGCACTCCAGAGTAATGATTCACCAGCCATCAGGCGGTGCGCAAGGTGTAGCATCTGATATGGAGATCAACTTAAGAGAGATGCTGAAATTGAAAAAAGAATTATACGATATTATTTCTGAGCACTCTGGCCAGGCATATGATTGGGTAGAGAAAGCTTCAGACCGCGATTACTGGATGACAGCTGAAGAGGCTAAAGGATTTGGTATGGTTGATGAAGTATTATCGAGAAACGCAAAAAAAGATGGCGAAACAAAATAAAGAATCTCGTTGCTCATTCTGCCATTCTGGCAAGCATGAAACATTAATGTTGATTGAAGGCATGGATGCATTTATCTGCGATAAATGTGTTACCCAGGCCAATCAGTTGCTTGCACAGGAATTAGGCACTAAAGGCACAAAAAATATTCAGGAGGCCATCAACTTATTGAAGCCTCTTGAAATTAAACAACATCTGGATCAGTATGTTATTGGTCAGGATGATGCAAAAAAGGTACTCTCTGTTGCGGTTTATAACCACTATAAGCGTTTAAATCAAAAGGTTGATAAAGACGAGATTGAGATTGAGAAATCCAATATCATGCTGGTGGGCGAAACGGGTACAGGAAAGACCTTGTTGGCTAAAACCATCGCTAAAATTTTGCATGTACCATTTTGTATCTGCGATGCTACGGTTTTAACTGAAGCAGGTTATGTTGGTGAAGATGTGGAAAGTATTTTGACCCGGTTACTGCAGGCTGCCGATTATGATGTAACTGCTGCCGAACGCGGTATCGTGTACATCGATGAGGTAGATAAGGTAGCACGTAAAAGCGATAATCCTTCCATTACACGCGATGTATCAGGCGAGGGTGTTCAACAGGCCTTACTGAAAATCCTGGAAGGTACGGTCGTAAACGTTCCACCTCAGGGCGGACGCAAGCACCCCGATCAGAAAATGATCCCGGTAAATACCAATAATATTCTTTTTATCTGTGGGGGTGCATTTGATGGGATTGAACGGAAAATTGCCAACCGGTTACGTACACAGGCAGTAGGTTACAAAGTAAAGAAAGATGAGATGGTATTGGATCTTAAAAATCTTTATAAGTATATTACCCCTCAGGATTTAAAATCATTTGGGTTAATTCCGGAATTAATTGGTCGTATACCGGTTCTTTCACATTTAAATCCATTGGATAAAGCGTCGTTAAGGAATATTTTAACAGCGCCTAAAAACTCATTGATCAAACAGTATGTGAAGCTTTTTGCTTACGAAGATGTGAAGTTGGTTTTTGACGATGAAGTTTTGGATTTTATTGTGGATAAAGCAATGGAATATAAATTAGGGGCCCGTGGTTTAAGGTCGATCTGTGAAGCAATTATGCTGGATGCGATGTTTGATACACCGACACAGGCTGACGTAAAGGAGTTGCACATCAATCTCGATTACGCGATAGAGAAATTTGAAAAGGCCGACTTTAAAAAGCTGCAGGCCGCATAAAGTTCAAATCCTCTCGCGAAAGCTGGAGGATTTTTTGTATTACACTTAGCGCATGGCGCATAGCGCTAAACTAATTATTATGAACGAAGAAAAAGACGTAAAAAAAGACGAGGAAATTGTTGAGAAATCGAAAAAAGTAAAAGAAGTAGAAAGTCCGGTTAAATCAGGCCTAAAGTCAAAAGATGAAATTGTTAAAAACTGGTTGCCACGTTATACTGGCAGGCCGTTAGATCAATTCGGCGATTATATCCTGCTGACCAATTTCAGTAAATATGTAAGCATGTTTTCGGAGTGGAACGATCATGCTCCGATTATGGGTTTAGATAAGCCGATGCAAAGTGTCACCGCAAACGGTATTACGATTATCAACTTTGGTATGGGAAGCCCGCTGGCAGCTACCATGATGGACTTACTAACGGCCATTAAGCCTAAAGCTGTATTGTTTTTAGGTAAATGCGGCGGTTTAAAAAAGAAAAACCAATTGGGTGATTTAATTTTACCTATTGCAGCTATTAGGGGAGAAGGTACCTCAAATGATTATCTGCCTGCAGAAGTACCGGCCTTGCCAGCCTTCGCCCTGCAGAAGGCCATTTCTACAACTATACGTGATCATGGTCGGGATTATTGGACAGGAACCTGTTATACCACCAACCGTAGGGTTTGGGAACACGATAAAGAATTTAAAAAGTATTTGAAAACTTTACGCGCAATGGCAGTAGACATGGAAACGGCAACTATTTTTACCACGGCCTTTGCGAATAAAATCCCTGCTGGTGCTTTGCTTTTGGTTTCCGATCAACCGATGATTCCTGAAGGCGTTAAAACTGCAGAAAGTGATAGTACCGTAACCGAAAGATATGTGGAAACGCATTTGCGTATCGGTATCGATTCATTAAAGCAATTGATCAATAACGGACTAACGGTTAAACATCTGTTGTTTTAAATACAAAAACGTTATCCTGTAATGATCGTCACTCTAAACTTCCGCCCGGCCGGTCACACGGGTGTTTAAGGGGCTTTAGTATATTTTGAGGCTGGGAGTAGCTATCTGATCAGATCACGCATTGATTTTTGGTTAATCATCCTGAACTTCCGCCCGGCCGGGCGGACGGGTGTTTCAGGATTTTTTAACTTCAGTTATTAAACGATAATCTGATGAGATCAATCCAATAGCCGGCTATCGAATCAGCATCACCCAGTCTTTAGATTTAAGGCGTAAATTCAGGTAAGTACTGGTATAATACCAAATCATCCTCATTCCTGATGTTATAATTACAGCCATTATGAAGCAGTACAATTCTATCAGAAACATCTAAAATAGATTGGTAAAAATGATCCGTAATGATGAAGCCTTTATGGGCTTTAAATAGCTGGATATGGCTTTTAATTTCTTCAACCAGCAAGGGTGAGAGCTGTGAAAATGGCTCGTCTAGTAGTATATAATCTGCATCACTATAAATCATGAGCAGGCATTCTAAAAATCTGCATTCGCCGCCTGATAAATCGTAGAACTTTGATTTTAAATTTTTAGCAACAAATTCAATCTGATGCAATTCGGCGAAGTGTTTCTTGCAAAAAAGATTGATTGCCTGCAGAACGTTAATCTGATCCGGGATAAACCTATCTTGCGGCAGGTAGGAGAGGTTTTTTGATAAATAGCCTTTGCTGTAAACCTTGTTATTTATATTCAGGTATTTAAATTTGGCTCTTACACTTCCAAAAATGATTTTTAGCAGCGTAGATTTACCCGAACCATTTCTGCCCAGCAAGCCAACTACTTCTCCAATATTGCAATTGAGATAAACGCTGCTTAATACTGCCCTGTCTGCAAAAGATTGATTAACACTGTCGATAAAAAGTCTCTGCATATGAATGATATAAGTAAGATTACGATTAAAAAGATTAAATCATATAAAACTAAGTTTGCAATGATTTTTTTAAGTCCTATACCTTGATTTTTGAAAAAGTAGGCGGTAGATTGGTAAAACATATAATATATGCCTATAGAAGATGACCAGCCGATAAGTTTGATGAAAATGGATAAAGAATAAATTCCAGGTTGCCGGAATCCATTTAAAAGGAAGAATACCGCAGTTAAAAGACTAATTAGTATATTCCATAAAAAAATGGGTCTGTATATAATTATAGATTTTTTGAGTAAAGCAACCGACATGATTTAAAGATATAAAATCATAACGATAAATTTAGTTACTGCAATAAGAAGATTAGTAGTCTGTAATCGATATTTCCATTATAAAGGAGAAACCTAATAAACAAAAAAAGACCGGCTTTAACCGGTCTTTTTGTATCTGTTTGAATCTGATTTATTATCCTAAATAAGATTTTAATATTTTACTTCTTGACGTATGACGTAAACGTTGCAGCGCCTTATCTTTAATCTGGCGAACACGTTCACGTGTTAAGTTGAATTTCTCCCCAATCTCCTCTAACGAAAGTGGGTGGTTAGAACCCAAACCGAAGAATAAAACGATAATTTCTCTTTCCCTTTCGGTCAAAGTAGATAAAGAACGTTTAATCTCTTCAGATAAAGATTCGTTGATCAGTGAGCTATCTGTATTGGGCTCGTGATTTTCCAATACATCCAATAAAGTATTCTCTTCACCTTGTACAAAAGGAGCATCCATGGATACGTGGCGGCCTGAATTACTTAAAGTATCTGAAATCTTATCAACCGTAGTTTCTAAAATATCTGCTAATTCTTCCGGAGAAGGTTCACGTTCGTATTCCTGCTCTAACTTAGAAAAAGCTTTGCTGATTTTACTTAGGGAACCTACCTGGTTTAACGGCAAACGCACGATACGACTTTGCTCGGCAATAGCTTGCAAAATAGATTGACGGATCCACCAAACCGCATAAGAAATAAATTTGAAACCTTTAGTCTCATCAAAGCGTTTTGCAGCTTTAATTAAACCTAAGTTGCCCTCGTTAATTAAGTCGCCTAAAGTTAAACCTTGATTTTGATACTGTTTTGCAACAGACACAACGAAACGTAAGTTGGTTTTGGTTAACCGCTCTAATGCAGCCTGATCACCCTCACGAATCTTTCTTGCTAAAATTACTTCCTCTTCTGCTGTTATTAAATCTACTTTACCAATTTCGTGCAGATATTTGTCTAATGACTGACTTTCACGGTTGGTAATGGATTGCGTTATCTTGAGTTGTCTCATTTATACGTTTTGTGTGCTCTTTAATTATTGAAGTGTGCAAAGTTACGAAATTTGTATGGCAATCCGAAAGGATAAAATGCTGAAAATGTTATCGTTTGCACATGTTTTTTATGCTTTTACTTATAACAAAAATCATTCCAAGAAAGTTTTCGATCTATTTTGTTTGATACATCCTGATATAGCTGCTTTATAATATTTATTTATTGTAATTCAATAAATTTATTTTGATTTGTAATAAATATTTTTTTATGTTTGTTGAGGAATTAATTGAATAAATATGACGTTTCTTAAATTTCTTTTTTTTAAAGCTAAAACTGCATCTACCATTGACCAGCTGATTTTGAGCTTAAGAATTTTTGTCAGATGGTTAGGTATCAATGCAGTTTTCTACTTCTTGAATTTTTTTAGATACTATGGGATTTAATATTGGAAAGACATTTCACCTCAACTATTTTATGCGTCCTCTTTGTTGTCTATGGCGGTTTTCTATGTTTTGGCAATCCTGATAAGAAATAAAAAATAAAGGAAAAAACGACTCGACCATTTACAGGTCAAATCTTAACACAAACCTTTTAAAATGAAATATAACTATGGAAATTAAAATAAAAAGTAAGCTGATTTTCAAGGTATTACAGGTGCTTTCCTGGGTGATTTTTACTGCACTATGTATTGAAGCAGGCGGAATGTTGGTAAACATGGTTACTACATTGTGTATACATATGCATGGAGTACGCAATTTTTGGGATGGCGCAGATTATTTAGCTCGTGTCTACAAACTCGATCAGGGATATTTTCTTGTTATCTCTACAGTAATTATTATTGTAGCTGTATTAAAAGCCATAATATTCTATTTGATTATACAAGTTTTTACCCAGAAAAAAATCAGTATTACTCAGCCTTTCGGTATAGAATTAAGGCATTTTATTTCAAAAGAAGCTTTTCTAGCGCTAGGGATAGGGTTGTTCACCTATTCAGGCAATAAGTATATCATTTGGTTAGCGGCACACGGAATTGAGACACCCAATCTTCAATCATTAAATCTTGGCGGCGCTGATGTATGGTTTTTTATGTCCATTATACTTTTTGTTATTGTACAGCTGGTAAACAGTGGCATAGAAATTCAGGCAGAAAACGATTTAACGATTTAACCATGAGCAACGCAATAAAAATTCTGAGAAACTCGGCTTACAGCCTGATTTTTTATGCCTTGGTTTCTGTTTTTGCACATTTTATTTATGCTGTTATAGATTTCAACAAAGGTAGTTTAACTATTAATGTGGTCAGGAATGCACCGGTAAGCAAACTAAATATTAAGGGGTTTAATTTTACCAATAGCGGAGTAGGAAAGATACAGTTAAGGCCCAGCCTGAAGCAATCGCTTGCCCTTGAAAATCAAATTTTTGATGATGGTGGTTCAGGAGTTGTTTTTTTTTCTCATTTTAGGTAGCGCCATTTTATTGGCCATCAGGTATAGGCTGATTAATATTGATAGGCTTGAAGAACAGAATATTTATCAGTTATTGGTAATCGTGATGTTTTTATTTTTGGCTATAAGTATCGGAGGCATGACGGTGATGGATGAATATGTTGGTAATTTAACTGGTGGATCATTTAAACATGACCATACACACGGCTTTTCCAGCCTTTATTCAATGGGCTTGATTATACTGGCAAATGCAACTTACCAGTTTATTGTGTACACGAGAAAACTTAAACAAGAAAACGATTTAACCATTTAGGTTAGTTGAAAACATTTCTAACTTTACCGATTCAAAATGCCCATAATTATAAATTTAGATGTGATGCTTGCCCGGCGTAAAATGTCGCTTACTGAATTGAGTGATCGGGTGGGGATCACGATGTCCAATCTGTCTATCCTAAAAACAGGCAAGGCAAAGGCGATCCGTTTAGAAACGTTGGAGGCTATCTGTTCGGTTTTGGATTGCCAGCCTGGTGATATCCTGGAATTCCGCGCTGAGTAAACCTCGGAGGTTTCAAAAAACCTGCGAGGTTTGAATATTCCCAAGAACCAGCTGCCCTGGTTACATAAACCTGATAAAACGGAAAGCCCGGAGCGAAGCATGAGCGAGGACTTGGAGGGATAGCAGGGCTTTCGGAGCCGAAATGTACAGAACCTTGCTTTCCAAAAAAAAAATATTGTCCAACTAAAGCAATTTGGTCAATTGAAATAAAATTAACTGAGTCGAGTTTCGTTTCACCATGAACCGAAACAAAAGTAAATTATTTGCATCCGACACCGGTCCTGCAGACACTCCTGTGATAGAGCGAAATAAAAAAACCTTCCAGTTTAAACTGAAAGGTTTCAAAATATATATTGCTTTAAGCTTTAGTCTTTTTGCTTTAAGCTCACTATGCTTGCTCAGCCAAAACTTTAGTTACCAGATCAGCTGCTTCTTTTAAAGCAATTGCTGAATAAACCTGTAAGCCAGATTCGTCGATTAATTTTTTAGCTTCTTCGGCATTTGTACCTTGCAAACGGCAGATAATTGGCACAGGGATATTTCCGATTTCTTTGTATGCATCGATAACCCCTTGAGCAACGCGGTCGCAACGTACAATACCACCAAAAATGTTGATCAGGATGGCTTTAACGTTAGGATCTTTCAAAATGATATTGAAAGCGGCTTTAACCGTTTGTGCATTTGCTGTTCCACCTACGTCAAGGAAGTTAGCAGGCTCACCACCAGCTAATTTAATGATATCCATGGTAGCCATTGCCAAACCTGCGCCGTTAACCATACAACCTACGTTACCATCAAGGTTAACGAAGTTCAGGTTGCTTGCACTTGCTTCAACTTCCATTGGATCTTCTTCGGTTTCATCGCGCATTGCCGCATAATCCGGGTGACGGAACAAACCGTTTTCATCCAGATTCACTTTGGCATCAACTGCAATTACTTTATCATCAGATGTTTTTAATACCGGGTTAATTTCGAACATGGAAGAATCGGTTGCTTCGTAAGCTTTGTATAAAGCAGTAACGAATTTTACCATTTCTTTAAACGCATTACCGCTAACACCTAAGTTGAAGGCGATTTTGCGTGCCTGAAAGCCCTGTAAACCAACTTTAGGATCGATTTCTTCTTTGAATATTAAGTGTGGTGTGTGTTCTGCAACTTCTTCGATATCCATACCGCCTTCGGTACTGTACATGATGATGTTACGGCCTTTAGCACGGTCTAATAATACAGAGATATAGAATTCTTTGGTTTCAGAAGCGCCTGGATAATACACATCCTGGGCTACCAAAACTTTATTCACTTTTTTACCTTCCGGTCCGGTTTGAGGCGTTACCAATTGCATGCCGATGATGTCGGTAGCACGTTGTTTAACTTCTTCAAGGTTTTTGGCCAATTTAACACCGCCACCTTTACCGCGACCACCAGCATGGATTTGCGCTTTAATCACAACCCAGTCAGAGTTGTAATCGGTTTTCAGTTGCTTAGCGGCCTCAACAGCTTGCTCAGGAGTATCGGCAACTATTCCTTCTTGAACGTTAACACCGAAACTTTTTAATATTTGTTTACCCTGGTATTCGTGAATATTCATCTGTTTATATTTTTTCTTTATCTGTCAGATGGAGCCTTTTACTATCAAAATAATGGTTTTAACAGCATTGGGTTCATTTGCTACAAAATTTGCCCAAAGCTACAATTTCACAGCCTTTAAACAAATAGAATTTACCGATTTTTTAATAAAATGAGCGTTTTGTGTTAAACAGGGAATAGGTATCGGTAATGGATGCTGATTTATGGTATCGGGCTGATTTAGCAGATATTTTTATTTGAAAGTGAGGGGCCGGTTACTAATGGCGGCCGGCGGCCCTGCTTTCCGCTATAAGTCCTCACCCGATGTAAAAATCGGGATCCGGGCTTAGCGCTGCAATCAGGCTAAAAACAATGTTATTGTAGCCAAATGCAAAAAAAATCCTGGGCGTTAATCACACTAAATCTGCGGGAACCAAATAGTTAATGGCAGCAGTTAACTGCCTGCAAACGGCGTTCCGAAAACGCCCACGGCAAGCTCTGCCCAGATCAGGAATAGCATTAGCAAAATGACAAGGAGAATTATTGTTCTTAATGTGCCGGTTTTTAGGTTTCTAATAACCAGTTCAGTGGCAAAACCTGTGCTGAGCAATAAAATTCCTGCGGTTAGAAAATCGGATAGCGTCCAATCCACTTCGTTTGTAAATTGCATAGCGATAAGCGGAATGCTTAGAATGAACGCTGTAATCCCAACGATGATGGCAATACGTGTTGACGGTGAAACAAATGTTGACTTTAAATTTTTCATGATTTTTAATGTACGATTAATTGTTTTTAATTCCTCTGAAGCAGTTGCATCAGGGGAAAATTCCAGCTTAGGCTGGAAGAGTGGAGAGGTTAATTGTAAGTGGGTTTAATTACTGTTTGTTTTAGATGAAAAGTTTAGTTTATTTCTGGAATAACATAAGAAAAACATGATTATTATGGTAATGAGGATATATAAGTTTGGTTCGTCCATGCTTTGCGTGTCTTCATCAGGATCTAAGTTTTTGTTACCCGATAAAATTTGATTTTGTTTTTTCTTTAGCATCTGTTTTTGCGCTTCATTCTCAACAACTAAGTAGGATGTTGATCTGGATAAAAAGCCTGTTCGCATGCTCTGTTTTATTAGATTGAGTTGTGATTGGTTATACTGCTCGCAATTTATCTGGCTTTTAAGCCACATTCCATGTAAGTTCAAGCCAGATAGCCAATTCCTTTTATCAATAGCATTTTGGCTAACTGCTTTTATAGAGCGATCGATAATGATGGAAGGCTGTCCATCATTCGCCAGATAAGCTTTCGTTTTCAGCGGATCAGGCCAACAGTAAACTGCGGGGTTATTTATTGCCTGCACGGCATTCAACCGCTGTTCGGGTTTATTCACTAGCGAATGGCTATACAAGTTACCCGATTGATCAAGCTCATAAAAATCATCACTTTCTGGGTATGTTATTTTAAAATTGGCAAGATCATTCTGTAATATGCTTTTCGCTAATGTATTGCTTACCACCACCATAATCGGATGTGCACTACTGTTGGCTGTATAGTTCTCCACTAAGATTTTTTTGATCGCTCCTTCCAAATAAAAACCACCATCGAAACTTTGTCTGTAGAGTTTATCTTTCCAATCGGCTGTATAGGCTATTTCCTCATTAAAAGTGCTCACAAAATTTAATCTGATGTTCTGTTGATCGATTTGATTTTTGCTTATAAAATTATTGATGCGTTTAACATATTCGGCTTTACTTGTTGCGCAAGTTTTGGAAACGTCAATAATAAAATGGTATTCTGGTCTTCTTTTAATCAGTTTTAACTTTGCTTTCTCAGCAGCAGGTAGGTAAACTGTTCCATTGATGGATTCGATTTTATGACTTCTAGGTGTGTTGCTATCGCCAAGTAAAATAATTTTGTTATCTATTTTGAGATTTATTGGCACTTTATGGATTAATTCTATTCCACTTTTTCTGGTTTGTCGGGATGAAAAAGGAAAAACTTTAAATGCAATTTTATTCCCGGTTAAATAATACAAAATACCGGGATCGCGGTTCTCGTTTCTGATCTGTGAGAAAACCCAAAGTGCTGCTTTTTTCTCGGCTAATATTCCATATTCCTTTCTATTGCCGATATTTAAATAGAAATTGCTGATCCAGCAACCTTCAGGTAAAATAAATGCTGTTTCATAGCTTTCTAAATTTGTTTGTTCGGGGTTTGTAAGTTCAAGATCAATGTTGCTGATCCATGCCTGTTGTGCCTGATTAAATTTAGTTACACTCGAAATTTTAGATATTTTTACTTTACTGGTGGTTTGAATGGCTGGAACTTGCTCTTGCTCACTTTCGCCTAAAAAAATGGCCATTAAAGTATTAATCTTGTTTTCGGACAAAACCAGATTATCAAATACCAGCCAATTATAATACGGTGTTAAAAATGGCGATTTCTCTTCCGATAAGGAATTACTTCTTCCTTTTTGCTGTCGTATTCTCAACAATGTTCTGGCTAAGGATTGCTTATCAATGTTATATTTTTTAGCATAATCTGGATTGTACACATACTCCAACGCCTTGTTCAAGACGTACCTGTCGTGTAAATAAAGGGTAGTAATACAAACTGGGATGGTTAATAAAGCAATGCTTGTGTAGGCTGTTAGTCTTGTGCGGGAGTAATTTCTTGCCAAAGCATTAAAATCTTTAAGTAATTCATTAATCTGTACAACAAATAGACAGAGTGGTGCCAACATCAGAAAACCTGCACCAATAACAATTATTGCAATTATCGCTAAAGGTAAATAAGGTAAAAAGACAAGAAAAAAATAGAGTGTATAGGGAAAGCAGATCGCAAGCGCTAAAAATCGGAGCAAACGTATATGGACGTTTCTGAAGCTGGGCAAACATACCAATATCCCATTTATGATAGCAATGATATAGAACCAAATGCTGCTAAAATTTCCAAATATAGATTCACCCAAGTTACCTGTAAGTCTAAGTCTCCCATTGTTAATCAATAATCCGACAATTGGTAAAATAATGGCAATTAGTACTTTGATGAAAACAATATATTTTGAAAATTTTAGAGTATTTAATTTTGTAATAATATAGATGCCACGACAAATAAAGAATAGGAATAGTACAGAGGCAATGATGAATAATATCATCAATACATTTGTATCAAAACTGCTTTCCGGTTTTTTCCATAAGGGAAGTACAATCTGTAAAAATACATATCCTAGTATAGGTATTGAGATTCCATACATAAAACTTAACCAGGCTGACGATGATCTGCTTTTCCGGCTCGAAAACTCGACCAAAATAAAAAGTGAATGAATTAGAGTGGGCATTAAAAAGGTGCCCGGATATAAAATTACATCCACATTAATCATCCATTGCGGAACTGAGAACGGAATTATTATATCGGCATATTGTGCATATGCATATAGAAAAATAGTATAAGCCAACAAGCTAAAAAAAGCATAAAATATAGATATGTTGTACTTCTTGTATCTGCTAAATAGGGTATAAGCCAACTGTGCACAGGTCAACAGCATTATTGTTAATGAAAAATTTAACCATATTTCTACAGTTTCTGTTTTTAGCAAACTTTTAATAATGCTGAATTGGCCGTAGAAAAGCAGCAGCAGTATTATTGATGGAATAATGCTAATTACGATAAGCCATTTTGGATTAAGCAGGTTTTTCATAATGAACAGCGTATGTTTTTAGTAAATGATTAATTAATTTGTAGGTTAATATCAAAAAGAATAGATAGATGAATGTACCTTCTGCTTGATGAACAAGCGGTTGATACTGCTTTGGAATATTGATGCTGTTAGCTATAAAAATGGAAGAGCTTATTCGTGAAGTATTAACGAATATGGTTAATATCCAGCTGAATAACAGGGAACCGGGTAATGTAATCCATTTTAATTTAAAACGCTTCAAATAGCTAATGGATAGGCAATAAGTAATTAAAAAACTTAGAGAGAAAAAATTGAAGCCTGAACACGATTTCTCTATTGTAATATTAAGATCCTGATGATAATAACCTAAATGCTCAATCCATCTGCTATTGGAATTTGTTGATTTTGAAACGAAGTAATCAGTTGGACTAAGTATAAATGATAACTTTTCAGCATCCATTGTTATATAGGCTAACTTAAAACACACGAATAATAAGATGCCAAATAAATAATACATCAGATTACGATTCTTTTCCATTTTCTTATTTTTTAAGCCCAAAATATTCTGCTGTATTCCAATCCTGTAAATTCCATGATAACCAACTTTCTCGGTCATACCTTTCCTTAAAATAATCGATCCGTTGATCCAGTTTTCTCATTAAATCTGCTTCTGGCTGGTATACCTTGGCGATTTCTGAATCGTTGTGGACTGAAGGATGTATTTTTGACCGGTTTTTATCTAACAAAGGCAGTGTCTTTTCTGATAAGGAAGTCAGATAATAAGGATCAATAGCAATAGCGTCAACATGATTGAGGTTGTATTTCACAATTAAAACATCCCAGTTAATAAAGCTAAATGTCAACAGCAGGGCAAACCAGATATTTCCATTCACTTTGAAAAGATAGAAGATGGTTTTCTGTTTGGCTACTTTAAAATAAACTGTTGCCAAACCAATGATGCAAAGGGTGGCAAATACCAATACGCCGATTCTTTTATGAGTCAAACCATGAAATTCGATATAGTAAGCATCGCGAATAAATACGGATATGACCAGGATAAAATTCTGGACCATCCAGGCGTAAGCCAATACCCTCAACGTTTTACTTTTGGGATAAAAATTTAAGTTTCCCCTGAAATAATAGAGTATTACTGCCATGGCCATTACAATGCTAAGGATCAATGAATTTGTACCTTGGTGCAGTTCTTCAGAAAAATTGCCCGAAGGTTCATAGCCAAACCAAAGTGTTGTGATATCGATGGTGTTTAACATCAGTAACAACAGATTAAGTGCGGCAAAAGAAATAATGCCCACAATATATTCCGTTTTTAAAGCCATTTTCCGGGTTAACAGGTTGCCGGTAAATGTTTCTGCGATGTTGTACCATACCGTTTTTTGTCCGATACGTCTTCTCATCCTTACCAATTGTTCTTTGCATTTCAGTTCCGCTTTTTCGAGACTTTTATCCAAAAATGCGAGCAATAAACCTCCTGTTAATAACAGTCCAAGGCCTACATGCATGATGCGCTCAAAACTCAGGTCTTTAAAAAAGAAGTGAAACAAATGATCCAGGAAGTCGCCAATATTAGTTAAGATGGTTTCTGCATAATGTGCAAAAACGTTACTTGCGGCTGCATAAAGACATGAAAAGAAGATTACAATGATAACTGGTATAAAGATGTATTTGATTAGGGTAAAAAATGGGTTAAGGCTCACTTTGCCTACACTGACCTGGCTTAATCGTTTGATCGCATTAAAAGGCACAGTGACAATCTGCAGAATGGCTGCTAAAAAAGCAGTAAAAATGGTCCGGATTTGCTGTTGATGACCAAAACCAATAAATAAGAGCAGGCTGATGTAGTAAGTTACCAAAGCTAAATCAGAATTGTTAATCACCACCAGAACCGCTGCCAGCAGGTGTGCCAGGCCGTAAATTTTTAGTTTGGTACTTTTAATCACATCCGGATTAATAAAGGTGATGGCCAGCAAATAGATACTGTAAATAAGGAGATTAAACGCGAGTCTTTCTTCCCAAAAAAGAAAAGTAAACAAGAGGCCGCCCAGTAGGACCGATAATAGTAAGAGGTTCGATTTATTTTTCATTTAATTTAAGATTTAAGAATGGAAATAAGTTAATATAAGCATGTAGCTAGCGGCTAACGGGATGTTCAAGAGCATGCAGACGATTGTGGTCAGGGAATTTTTCCAATGATTTCGGTAATTGATAAATTCTATTACGATTAACGCCACTACCGTAATATTTATAAGTGCTGCACTTAGCGTAAAAACAGCTCCGGTGACTAATAGGAGAAAAGATCCTGATATCAGGTAGGTTATGAATATCAATGTTCCCATGAGCGCAGAATAGTAAGCGAGTCTTTTGCCTACGTAATTCATTTGAGGTTCTCGTATATCTTCCATCTTTATGTTTTTTAAAAGTGCTTTGTATTTCAAAGTAAATGCTTAAAAAAAATAGCTTATAGCTTCCTGATCATTTTTTCAAGTGCATCTAAGTGTGCTTTAAATGCCTGCCTTCCCAAATCGGTAATGGAGTAGGTAGTATTGGTTTTACGACCAATAAAGCCCTTATGTACCTTGATAAATTCGGCCTGTTCTAAGGTGTTTAGATGTGAAGCCAAATTGCCGTCCGTCAACTCGAGCATTTGTTTTAAGTCGTTAAAGCCAATTTCTTTGTTCACCACCAGCATAGACATCACGCCCAGCCTGATCCGGCTATCGAATATTTTATTTAAATCTGCTATCGGGTTTTTCATCCTTACTGACCTTTCTCATATTTAAAATACATCAAAAGACCATAAACAATGTGTAGTACACCGAAGCCTAAAGCCCAGAAAATTAATCCATATCCCACATAAAACATACAGACCAAGCCCAATATCACCTCGCAAAAGCCTAAATAGCGGATATCACTATAGGTAAATTTACTGGCGTTAATCAGTGCCAGCCCATAAAAAATCAGGCAGCTTGGCGCGATGATACTATAGGTGTTCGGATGGTTGATCAATAAGGCGATAATAAATAGTCCTCCGGCAAACAAAGGAATAAATAGGTTGATCAAAAGTGATTTAGAGGTTTTATCCCAGATGGGAAGCTTATTTTTCTGACTTTTTCTATACGTAAATAAAACACCCCCGGCTAAAGCAATTACCAATACAAAAATCCCGAGTTTGATCAGGTTAAATTCCAGGTCCAATTCTCCGCCTACTCCATAGCCATAACCTCTTTTCTGGATGAATTTGTTGATTTCGTTGTTTGCAAAGTAAGCACCTGCCAAGGCTGTAGCACCCGCAAAAATACCCGACAAACCACTCAAAGAAATAAATCTGGATGATCTATCCATCATATTTCTGATATCTTTTAAGGTGTTTAACTGTTCTTCTGGAGTGTTCATTTTAAAAGTACTTTGTTTTTCAAAGTTAAATATAAAATTTACTCCTCCAAATCTTTTTTCAATTTTGTTGGTTAATGGTAGGTTAGTAGTTGGTTAATGGTCACATCGTTCATGGTTGATAGTCTGAATATTCAAGAGATACATTTATTAATAATTGTCTAATAATCAATGTGCAATAAGCAATAAACTATTGTCAGTTAAAGCGTAAGCTAATCAGCTATTAGGCGATTATTCATGAGTCATTAAACGATTAAACTATTGGAAAAAGTAAATATGAACTAATAAATCATCAACTATGAACCAATAAACCATTGGCCAATAAACTATTGAACTAACCAACCATTTTACTAAATTTGAACCATGCTAAAAGCCACTGGAATCAGAAAATCGTACGGAAATCTACACATTTTAAAAGGAGTAAATTTTGAAGTACAGAAAGGGGAGATCGTGAGTATCATTGGACCATCTGGTGCCGGGAAAAGTACGTTATTGCATATTTTAGGTACGTTGGATAAGCCTGATGCAGGATCTGTAGAATTAAAAGGTACGGTTATCAATAAACTGAATGGCGATCTGTTGAGTAATTTCCGAAATCAGAATATTGGTTTTGTGTTTCAGTTCCATCATTTACTGCCAGAGTTTAGTGCCATCGAAAATATCTGTATCCCTGCGTTTATCGCCAAGACCAGCAAAAAACAGGCTGAAACAAGAGCGCTTGAACTTTTAGATCTTTTCGGACTTAAAGATAGGGCACAGCATAAACCCAACCAATTGTCGGGCGGTGAACAGCAACGCGTGTCCATAGCAAGGGCGTTGATCAATAATCCTTCCATTATATTGGCTGATGAGCCTTCGGGGAATTTAGACTCCGAAAATGCCGCGGGCTTGCATCAATTATTTGTGAGTTTGCGCGATAATTTCCACCAGACTTTTGTAATTGTTACGCACAATGAACACCTGGCCAAAACCAGTGACAGGGTGGTAATGATGAAAGACGGGTTGATCGTTTAAGATTAAAGGGCTGTGGATTTTAAGAAATAGAAAATCCATTTAATCATTCACTATTTATTCATTCAATCATTAAATTTTGAAAATACTCATTACAGGTGGCAATCATGCAAAAGCATTAAAGCTGATGAAAGCTTTTCCTACTCATTTTGTTTTATTGGCTGATTACGGGGATGTTCCGGGAATGGTTACCGAAAACTATGCTTTTTCATCGCTGGGACAGCTCAACAAAGAAAGCATCGCCCATATTCTATTAAATTTTTGCATAACAGAGGGGATTGATTCCATTATCCCGCTCCACCAATTTGAAGTGGAACCAATCGCTAAATCGGCTGTACTTTTTGGCGAATATGGCATTCAGGTTTTATTGCCTGATGCGAGTTTAATAGCCGGCTATCTGGCCAATGGAGCAACTGCATATCAAAATTTTGCTGTTTTTGTGTCAGGCGAATGCATTTTTGCCAGCGGGGAAGAAATTTTTGTCAGAACTGATGAAAAATTGAATGGTGTGTTTGGGTATAATATCGCCGATGATGAACTAAAACTTTTTATAATTTAATATGGAAGCAAGCCTATATGCTAAAGATAAGCAGCTGGTAATTTTTGAGCTGGATGATGTGCTATTTCCGGAGAAAGATTATTTACTGCAGGTTTATTATCTGTTTGCCCAATTTATAGAGTATACCGAGCAAAAAAATGCGCAACCCATTCTGGAGTTTATGCGTAGCGAATATGAGGTGAGTGGTGCTGATAGGCTTTTTGAAAAAACTGCGACGCAGTTTGGCATTGATCATAAATATGAGTACAATTTCAATTTGCTGCACCAAAATGCCCGTTTGCCTTTAAAGCTATTGCTTTATAAAAACATGCTCGGATTTATGCAGAACCTCGTGGTAGACCGGAAAA
Organism: uncultured Pedobacter sp.; assembly: GCF_913776295.1. GTDB lineage: Bacteria > Bacteroidota > Bacteroidia > Sphingobacteriales > Sphingobacteriaceae > Pedobacter. The sequence continues at coordinate 51,352 of NZ_CAJYOJ010000004.1, read as the reverse complement.
AAATCATTATTGTAACGGCGGGTAATCCTGAGCAACAGCTTAATAAAATTAAGCAAACCGAATGGAATGGACTGGAGCAGTATCTTACCGTGTACTTTGTTGATGAGCTGGGACAGCCTAAAGCAGAAATTTTTCAGAACATATTAAATGACAACAATTTATTGGTGAACCAGGCGTTAGTTGTTGGTGCAAATAAATTTGATGAGCAACAATCCAAATCAATTAATTTGCAGTATATTGTATCATTAGAAATTTACAAATAAGTATGCTTAAAAAATTTATTTCACAGAACACATTTTTCTGTGCTTTGATTATTGTGCTTGGGTTTACCGCATCATGTAAAAAATCGAGTAACACTCCTGATAAAGAAAGTGTGCCGCAAGGTGCATCAGGAACAAGGGATGAATTAACCAAAGATTCGATTTATCTTTATGCACAGCAAACATATTATTGGAACGTGGGCATGCCAGGTTACGATACCTTTAATCCAAGGAAATATAGCTCAAACAATGCAGTTATTGCAGCAATTAAAGCTTTGCCGAGTACTGGCGGAAAAGATAAATATTCTTTTATTGATGACGGATCGGTAGCCAGTCAGCTTAGTGGGGCAGGTGAAGATTATGGTTTTTCTGCTAATTTCGATGGATCTGACCTTTTGCGGGTTAAATATGTTTATCCAGGATCTCCTGCTGATTTAAAAGGTCTAAAGCGTGGTTATCAGCTTACTAAAGTTAATGGAGGTGGTACTTCAAGATCAAGTGCCGATATTGCCAACTTAAATGCTTCTATATTTGGCGATAACCCTTCAATTTCACTAACCTTTGTAAAACCCGGTGGCGGCACACAGGATATCGTTATTAACCGCGCCAGCTACAACATCAACCCTGTTTTATTTACGAATACTTATACAGTTGGCGCAAAAAAAGTAGGCTATATTGTATTTAACAGTTTTACCACCAATGCTACTGCTGCTTTAGATGCTGCTTTTTCGAAATTTACTACAGATGGCGTTACCGAGCTGGTGGTAGATTTAAGGTATAACGGTGGCGGCTCTGTGGCTACTTCCGAATTGTTTACCAACTTAATTGCACCCCCTGCGCAAAATGGTAAAGTGATGTACACGACTTACTGGACCAAAACCATGCAGGATGGTAATGCAACTATCTTACAGAACCAGAAATTTTACGCTAAGGGGAATGATGGTGTAACCAGGCTTTATTCCTATTTCGATTATTCCTATAAGCCTACCATAGCAGCGGGCAATCAGGAAGTTTTTGCCAAACGTGGATCTTTAAATGGGTTAACACGCGTCTATTTCCTGGTTACCAGTGGCACCGCTTCTGCCAGCGAATTATTAATCAATAATTTAAAACCGGTATTAGATGTGAAGTTAATCGGTAAAACCACTTATGGCAAACCCGTAGGTTTCTTTTCGATCCGAATTGATAAAAATGATTTGTACATTCCGCAGTTCCAAACTAAAAATCAGTTAGATCAGGGCGATTATTTTGCGGGCATGACCGTTGACAAAGATGTTTCAGATGACCTGACCAGGGATTTTGGTGACCCATCAGAAAAAATGCTGGCTCAGGCGCTGTACTATTCTGCAAATAATAATTTCTCTGCACTGGCTAAAGATAACCTCATTAGCAGTACTTCCGGCATCGGTAGACAACAGACAGATACAGCTAACGAAAAACTCGATCACGAGTTCAAAGGAATGGTTGAAACCAGAAAACTGAAGTTTAAATAACTGACGCATATTTTGTACTAAAAGGGCCGGTTTTGTATTTTAAAACCGGCCCTTTTTATATATTAATTACAATTTTTGAGTAAATAGGTATTGCTTTTTTTATAAAAATTTGATAAGCTTGTTTAACATTAATCGTTAAAGAGAGCCATGCCGATAGAAATTGTAGAAAAGGAACACATCAGTTATTTAAATATTATCAACGCGAAGGAAGATCATTCTCAGGAACTGCAAACCAAACTTGATGAAGCACAAAGATTAGGTAATGAATTTAAATCAAAAGCCGTCATTACTTTTAATACCACCATCGGCCCGAAACGTGTTGATACTACCGTTTGGGCGGTAACAGAGAAATATATTCAGCTAAAAAACAATATTCATATTCCATTAAAAAGTTTAATTGATATCGATTTTTAAGCTTGCCTTAAGGAAATAAATCATCCCGAATTTATTTAACCTTATTAGATGATGAGCACGCTACATAAAATTGCCTTAACTTTTATTAAATCCATTGGTCCGGTAACGGCCAAAAACCTGCTGGCCTACTGCGGAAGTGCCGAAAATATATTTTCGGCAAGCAAAAAGCAGCTCCTGCAGATTCCGGGCGTTGGAGAAAAAACAATTGAAGCTATTCGCGGTACCGATGCGCTGACCAGGGCCAGGCAGGAATTGGATTTTGTGGAAAAACATGGGATAGAGGTATTGTTTTTTTCAGACGAAAAATATCCTAAAAGGTTAAAGAATTGTATCGATTCACCCATATTGCTTTATGCAAAAGGTACCGTTGATTTTAACCAGCCTCGTATCATCAGCGTTGTTGGAACCCGTAATGCAACAAATTATGGTAAAAATCTTTGCAAAGAGTTGTGCGAAGTTTTAGCACCATACCATGTTTTAATTGTTAGCGGACTCGCATATGGCATTGATGTAACCACTCACAAAGAATGTCTGGCCAATCAGATCGCTACCGTTGGCGTACTTGGCCATGGCTTAGACCGGATGTATCCAAAAATCCATAAAACGGTTGCACAGAAAATGGTTTTGAACGGGGGGCTGCTTACCGAATTTCCCATCCTTACCAATCCCGACCGGCCCAATTTTCCGCAAAGAAACCGCATTATTGCAGGTATTGCAGATGCTACAATTGTAGTTGAAGCATCAATAAAAGGAGGTGCCTTAATTACCGCAGAAATCGCAAATTCCTATAATAAAGATGTATATGCTTTTCCTGGCCGAACAAATGACGTTTTTTCGGAAGGATGTAATTTCCTGATCAAAACCAACAGAGCGGGATTGATCACCAATGTTAACGACCTGATTTATTATCTGGGCTGGGATGATGAAATAAAGATTAAACACAATACGCAACAAACTACCTTACAATTAAGTCTTACCCCTAATGAACAACGGGTTATTGATGCTTTACAAAATGGTCAGCTTTCAATAGATGAGCTTTCCCATCATTTGAATATTCAGCAAAGTAAACTCGCCATTGTGATTCTGACCTTAGAGATGCAGGGCATAATTGTGTCTTTGCCGGGGAAAATTTATAAATTGGCTTAAATCTCAAACGAAACAATGCGTAACTAGATTTTAATTTGGTATACTTAACATAGGCAAAGTACCTGTAACCGAAATGGTATTTTACCCAATAATCAATCTATAATGCCTATCATAATTATAGATTATAGAATTAAATTCTTTTATTTTTTACTTTTTAAAATTATGTTTTAAATAAAATATAGTTTGTAAAATAGTTAATGCCTTTGCTTAATTTTGTAAACATGTGGTACAATAATATTTTAGAAACGATAGGCAATACGCCTTTGGTTAAATTAAATACGATAACAAAGGGAGTTCCGGGAACAATCCTGGCAAAAATAGAGACTACTAATCCCGGCAATTCCATTAAAGACCGTATGGCGGTTAAAATGATCGAAGATGCGGAGAAAAGTGGTAAGCTAAAACCGGGAGGAACCATTATTGAAGGGACATCCGGAAATACCGGTATGGGCCTTGCTATGGCCGCCATTATTAAAGGTTATAAATGTATTTTTACCACAACGGATAAACAATCGAAGGAGAAGGTAGATGCTTTACGTGCTTTTGGTGCTGAGGTAATCGTTTGTCCTACAAACGTTGAACCTGAAGATCCCCGTTCGTATTATTCTGTTTCTTCACGTTTAGAACGCGAGGTTCCAAATTCATGGAAACCCAATCAGTATGATAATTTAGCCAACTCTCAGGCGCATTATGAACAAACTGGCCCGGAAATATGGGCGCAGACAGAAGGTAAAATTACGCATCTGGTGGTAGGCGTGGGTACAGGTGGAACCATTTCCGGAACCGGGAAATATCTGAAAGAAAAAAATCCTGACATTAAAGTCTGGGGCATTGATACCTATGGTTCGGTTTTCAAAAAATACAAGGAGACGGGTATTTTTGATAAGGATGAAATTTATCCTTATATCACCGAAGGTATTGGCGAAGATTTTCTGCCGGCAAATGTGAATTTTGATGTGATTGACTTATTTGAAAAAGTGACGGATAAAGATGCTGCTTTAATGACCCGCGATATTGCACGTAAAGAGGGTATTTTTGTGGGTAACTCTGCCGGTGCTGCCATTGGTGGCTTAATTCAGTTAAAAGATAAACTCAAGCCGGAAGATGTAGTGGTGGTTATTTTTCACGACCATGGCAGCCGTTACATGGGTAAAATGTACAATGAAGATTGGTTACGTGAACGTGGATTTTTACAGGATGAAAAACTAACCGCAAAATCAATCTTGTCTAAAAAAGAAAGCGCAGAGATTGTAACCCTTGACGCTCAAAAAACGGTGCTTGAGGCCATTAATACCATTAAATCAATGAATATCTCTCAAATCCCGGTAACACAGCAGGGGATGATTGTGGGTAAAGTAGCCGAAAGTGATATTTTAAGTGCCTTATTGGAAAATCCGGGATTAAAGTCAGCTCCGATCTCTGAAATTATGACGGCTACCTTCCCGTTTGTTGATCTGAATACTTCTATTGATAAAATTTCTTCCTTAATTAACAAAGAAAATTCGGCAGTTTTAGTGGAAGATGAAATGGGTAAAATTGAGATTATCACGCAGTATGATATTATCAACGCGATATCGGGGTAGTGAGATGTAACATGTAAGATGTGAACTGGACAATGATGTAATTCCTGCTATCACCTGAAAAACGGGATTGCAAATCCCGACTAGCTAGCGTATTCCAAAGTCGTCACCCTGATCCGATAGGCATCGGATTTATTTCAAGGTCTTAAGAAAGGATAGATGCTGACCACGAAGTAGCTACAAGGCAATTGAAAACATCATATCTACTTGTAAAATGAATTCAGCATGACGATTCTCCTTATATGCTAACCATAGAAAACGCCCTGGTAAATTTTTACCGGGGCGTTTCTCGTTATGCTATTGTCTCTTTGGGTTCTACCTTAAGCCTTAAACCTTCTGCCTTTCACGTTTTTAATGGCTCGGTGCATCCGCATTTACACGTTTAATTTGCGCACCTAATGCCCGTAAACGGGTGTCGATATCCTGGTAACCACGTTCAATCTGTTCTATATTGTAAATGGTTGATTTACCCTCTGCTGATAAAGCTGCAATTAACAAGGAAACCCCGGCTCTGATATCTGGAGAAGTCATGCTGATTCCGCGAAGTTTGTATTTTTTATCAATACCATTAACCGTAGCACGGTGCGGATCGCAAAGAATAATCTGTGCGCCCATATCAATCAGTTTATCCACAAAGAATAAGCGGCTTTCGAACATTTTCTGGTGAATGAGTACGTTTCCTTTTGCCTGTGTAGCTACAACCAAAACAATGCTCAATAAGTCAGGCGTAAAGCCTGGCCATGGTGAATCGGCAATGGTTAAAATAGAACCATCGATAAACGTATCGATTTCATAGTGTTTTTGCGAGGGGACATAAATATCATCGCCACGACGCTCTAGTTTGATCCCCAGTTTTTTGAAGACCTCCGGTATTACCCCAAGTTCATCATAACAAACATCTTTAATGGTAATTTCTGATTCTGTCATCGCAGCCATACCAATAAAAGAACCAATTTCGATCATATCCGGCAACATTCTGTGCTCGGTTCCGCCTAAAACCTTTACGCCTTCAATAGTTAATAAATTAGAACCAATGCCCGAAATTTTTGCACCCATGCGGTTCAGCATTTTACAAAGTTGTTGTAAGTAGGGTTCGCAGGCCGCATTGTAAATGGTAGTAGTACCTTTGGCTAAAACAGCGGCCATCACAATGTTTGCCGTTCCGGTTACCGAGGCTTCATCTAACAGAATGTAAGCGCCTTTTAAATTGGTAGCATCAACATTAAAGAAAGCTTTTTTGCTGTCGTAAACGAACTTTGCACCCAGTTTTTCGAAACCGATAAAGTGGGTATCCAACCTTCTGCGACCAATTTTATCGCCACCTGGTTTCGGGATTGCTGCCTTACCAAAACGTGCCAATAATGGTCCAACAATCATAATTGAACCGCGTAAACCACCTCCTTTGGCTTTAAAAGTATCAGATTCAAAGAAATTTAAATCGATGTTTTTGGCTTCAAACGAATAGGTATCCTTATTCATGCGTTCAACAATAACGCCCAAATCGCCAAGTAGTTCAATCAGTTTATTTACATCTTTAATATCTGGAATATTACTGATGGTTACTTTCTTTTCGGTAAGCAATACCGCCGATAAAATCTGTAAAGCTTCGTTTTTGGCACCTTGAGGAGTGATTTCGCCTTTTAATTTAATTCCGCCTGTTATTTCAAATGCGTTCATATCTCTTGTAGTAATTAGTATCAAGTATTAAGTATCAAGTATTAAGATTGGGTACATTTAACCTTCCTTCTGTCTACCTTCTGCCTTTTACCTTTCCTTTAATATTTAGGTTTATTGTTGTTGTTACGTTGACGATTATTATTGTTGTTGTTATTTTGACGGTTTTTTCCGTTGTTGTTATTATTATTGTTTCTGCCCCGGTTATTGTTGTTATTGCTTTGACGAGGATTTTGTGTTCTGAATTCTACCTTGGCCAGATTAACACCTTCATCAAGTGATAACAATCCGCCAGAAAGGTATTTCAGATCTTTAATAATCGTATCATCGCTCACATTATCCTTATTCCAGGTAACATAGGCCATTTTCATAAAATTGGCGATGCTCTGCACCATTGCCTTTTTAATTTCCGGATTTTCTTCACGCATGGCTTTTTCAATCAGATTTTCTACCGTTTTACCATAGTGTTTGTAGGTAATTCTTTGTTGAGGATAGGCCAGGGGCTCCGGTTTGATGTAGGCATTTTCAATTAATGGCTTTGGATATGGGCTATCCACATCAATCTGGTAGCCAGAAATAATGTGCAGGTGATCCCAAAGTTTATGTTTAAAGTCGGCGACATCACGTAAATGTGGTTGTAGAAAACCCATTAGGTCAATAACGGCCTGGGCATATTTATTACGTTCTTCAATGGTGGGTAATTCGCAGATATACTTCACCATATTTTGTACGTTACGGCCATATTCAGATAAAATTAAATGGCTACGCGTAGTATTATAGTCAAAATTCATGTACAGATAAATTAATGGGTAAATACTCCGGCGATACGAATTATGAAATAACCAGAAGAGTTTAGGTTATGAATTCACCGAAATGTCTATTGCCGGACTCTCGTTTTTTATATTATATTCAAAGGTAATTAAAATTATTTGATTCGTAATATGCTTATCTAAATTGCGATATTTTAGTTGGATTTTTTTGTAGATTTTCGTTCAATAGTTCTTGGCTTATTCAGCCCCGTTATCCGCTACAGTCTCAATGAAGGATCGGGAGCTGCCCGCTACTACCGGGTTTATTAAACTGTGGACTGTGCTCGTCGGAAAAGCCTTTTCAGCGTCGATGGGTTAAAGCCCGTTTAAGTATTTATATAGTTGCTAAAGCCATGTTAAATGCAAATCCACGATAATTTCCGTGCAAATCAGTGTTTCCGTGGCAATTAATTAACTATCTACTTACCTTAATGATCTTAATCACTTAATGGTAACAAGACTTAAACCTCATCACTATTTTTCGGGTAATCAAAAAACACCAGTTCTCCTGTCCCTTTACTTACCATTTGCCATGAATCAAAGGGGAAAGAAATTAATACCATACCTGCAGTTGGAATGTTGTAAATGTCGGCATCGCATAACTCATTCGCAAAATCGGTAAAACCAGGATTATGACCAAACATCACTACATGATCTGCACCATTATTCAGCTGGTTAACCATATGAAGTAAGGCTGTGGTATTGGCCTCATAAATAGATTCTTCGAACTGGATGTGATCAATATTATAAGCTTCAGCAAAGTATTTGGCAGTAGATTTGGCCCTTTTTGCGGGGCTGCTCACCATCAGATCGATTTTAAAACAGCGTTTAAGCAATCTTTCTGCCATTTCTGGTGCGTTTTCCTTGCCACGTTTGTTCAGCGGACGATCGAAATCACTTAAGTTTATGTTTCCCCAATCCGATTTACCATGGCGGATGAGAAGTAGTTGTTTAGCCATTTAGTTTCTCTTTAATTTTGTTAACGATGGTTTTCGGCTCGATTAAATCTATACAATTTTCAACACCGCAAAGGCAGGGTTTGTTTCCATAAATAGAATTTGGCCTGGTTGGATGATCAATCTGGATGCAATCGCTTTCTTGTTGTCCATATCCCAAAAAGCCTGCATAAGGATGTGTTGGTCCCCAGATGGATACCACAGGTATACCAACAAGCGATGCCATATGCATACCAGATGAGTCCATGCTTAACATTAAATCCAAGTTTGAGATAATGGCCAGCTCTTCTGTTAAATTAAAGTTTCCAATTAAATTATAGGTGTTTTGATATGTCTTAGCCCAGTTTTCGGCAACATGCTGTTCCCTTTCGCCACCACCAAATATAAAAAGATTGTACCCTAATTGGCTGAGTGAGGCTATCACCGTTTCCATTTTTTCTAATGCATATACTTTATAAATATGCTGTGCAAAAGGAGATATACCAATTTTTTTTGGGGTCTGATCACTAAACCAGGTTTTGGCCTTTTCAGGTAAAGCTTGCGCAGATTTGCTGATCTGGTGACTGAGTTTAATACTAAAACCCAATTCGCGGAAAACATCGGCGTAACGTTCTACCGTTTGCTTTAAAGGTTTAAAAACTTTATTAACGGTTTGCGTCAAGGCTTTTTTTTCTCCTCTTCCCTTATCTATTCTTTTAATAGTTGTTCCGGTTAAGCGAAAAAAAGTAGAAATTACCCTGCTTCTTAAATTATCATGTAAATCGGCTATAGCATCGGGCTTATAGCTACGGAGTTCCTGATAAAGTTTATATAATCCATTAATGCCCTTATGAATGGTTTTTGGCTGGATAGGGTGGAAGATGAGGTTGGGAATATGGTTAAAAAATGGCTTAAAAGCCGGCCGGCTGACCATAATAAGTTCAGCCGATGGGTTCTGCTCCGAAAATTCTTGTAATACGGAAGCTACCATGGCCACATCCCCCATAGCCGAAAAACGTAATACGATAATTTTTTGGGTTGATGACATGAATTTCGCTTTCGGCTTTGGTCGTTCTGTTTTTCTATACCTTGTTGTACAACACCGGGTTTAAACTCGGATCGTTGTACATTTTCATTTGTTTATACACTTTCATGTACTTTTTGCCCGCCTCAATATCTGCCAGTAACTCATCAATACTGGTTGAAAGATCTTCACGTTGCGATAACAATACGTTAAGTTTGGTTTGGCATTGTGCACGGTGCCCGGCTGATGCGCTTTCGCGTTCAGCCTCTTCCTTCATATGGTAAATTTTCAGGGCTAGTATAGAAAGCCTGTCAATTGCCCATGCCGGACTTTCGGTATTGATTTTTGCATCCGGCAGAGCCGTAATTCCTTGATAAAGATTTAAAAAATAACCATCTATAAACTCCACCATATCGGTACGTACCTGGTTTTGAGCATCAATCCGTCTTTTCCAGCTTAAACCTTCAACAGGATCAATCTGCGGATTGCGCACCACATCTTCCATGTGCCATTGAGCAGTATCAATCCAGTTTTTGATATAGAAAAGATGCTCTAAACTTTCGGCATCGTAAGGGTTTTCAACCGGATGGTCAATATCATCAAACTTATGGTAGTCTGTAATAACCTGATTAAATATGCGGTTGGCAATTTCACTGATCATGGGGCAAAGATATTAAAAGATTTTTATGGTTTGATTACACCGATTATTAGATTTCACCGATGTTTTTGAAGATAGTTTAAACAAGCTTACTTGAGTTCTGTTCCACCCTAAACCCTAAACCCTAAACCCTAAACCCTAAACCCTAAACCCTAAACCCTAAACCCTAAACCCTAAACCCTAAACCCTAAACCTTCCTACTACCAAAATATGCAGTAATTTCCTCTAAAGTGAAAGCATTTAAACATTTAGCGGGGCTTAAACCACCTTTGCGGGCCACTAAAATACCATAATGCATATCATGGAAACCTTCTGTGCGGTGCGCATCAGGATTCACCGATAATAACACACCTTTTTCAAGTGCATAACGGTGCCAGCGCCAGTCTAAATCTAAGCGTAAAGGATTGGCATTAATTTCAATCACTACCTTATTGGCCGCACAGGCATCAATAATTTTTTTATAATCGATAGGGTAGCCGGCCCTGCTTAACAGTAACCGACCAGTTGGGTGACCTAAAATGGTAGTGTAAGGGTTTTCAATTGCTTTTAGTAAACGGGCCGTTGCTTTGGCTTCGTCCATGCGGAGGTTACTGTGCACAGAAGCTACCACAAAATCAAATGTTTTAAGGATATCGTCTGGATAATCAAGCGATCCATCACTTAAAATATCGCTTTCAATGCCTTTGAAAATTTTAAATGGAGCCAGTTTTTTATTCAGTTCATCAATTTCCTGGTGCTGCCCAAAAACGCGTTGTTCGTTTAATCCTTTGGCATAAACAGCCGTTTTAGAGTGGTCGCAAATTCCTAGATACTGAAGATTTAAATTTTCTTTACAGTAAACCGCCATCTGCTCTAAAGTATGCACACCATCGCTCCAGGTGGAGTGGTTATGCAAGCTGCCTTTTAAATCTTCATATTGGATCAGCGTTGGGAGTTTATTTGCTTTAGCCAGTTCAATTTCATCCAAATCTTCACGAAGCTCGGGCTCGATAAAAGCTAATCCAGCCTTGCTGTAAATTTCTTCTTCATTTACGAATGGACCACTGCCTGCTAAAGCCAGCACTTTTTCAACGTGTTCTTTATTTCCGGTCAAAGTAAACCATTCTAAATAGAAGGCTGACTTTTCTACCGCATAGATTTTGATCCTAAGTCCGGCCTCAGTGGTACAGATGTAGGATTGCTCTGCTTCAATAAGCGAAAGCTGTTCAAAAGCAGGTAAATTTTGTTTAAGTACATCAACATGTTCACTGCCGATCACCATTTCAAGTTCATCAACTATCTCACATGCACGGCGGTACTGCCCTGCAAAGCCTAAAAGTGCAGCAGGGTCAATTTTTGCAGTCCAGTCTGCAAGCTGGGTAAATAAAATTTTGGCAAAACCTTCTACCTGTGCATATAAAAATCTGCCGTTGGCAGCCAGTTTAAATTCAATGGCATTTTTGATTTCCTCCTGGGTTTTTAAGCCAAAACCTTTGGCTTCAATCAATCGGTTTTCATTACAGGCATAATATAGTTCGCCGATATTTTCGATTCCCAAAGTACGCCAGATGATAAATATTTTTTTCGGTCCGATGCCTTTTATACTTAGCATCTCTACTACACCCTCTGGTGTTCTTGCAAGTATTTCGTTAAGCTCCTGTAGTTCTCCGGTTTGCAGCAGTTCTATGATTTTAGAAGCCAATCCTTTACCTATACCATCAATTTTATACAGTTCATCCAGGGGTTTGTCTTTTAAGGCAAAAGGCAGTTTATCTACCTTAAAGTAAGCATTGGCCACTGATTTTATCTTGAAAGGATTTTCTTCATGCAGTTCCATGAGCTGCGATAAGAGGCGTAAGGTGCGGGCGATGGTCTTATTTTCCATAAAGGGTAAAATTAGGAAATAATGCCTCAAATTTTGATCATGCTGATCAGTTTCTAAACACAATTTTATTAAAGCGTTGTTTTACACTCATGAAATTTACAAAAACTGTCCTCTTAGGACTAAGCATCAGTTTCCTTGCCTGTCAATCTGCAAAGAAAACCGATAAAAATAAGGCAGATTCGTTAACAGGCACTACTTCTGTTTCCTCACAAGCTGTTGATGATCGTTTCCTGGTTGTCGCAGGTCATTCAATAGGAGAGATAAGTCTTGGCGAAGATATGCAGCAGGTAAGCGCAAAACTGGGAAGACCTGATTTCAGCGATGCAGCCATGGGCAAAGCCTGGGGAATTTGGTACAGCAGCGATTCAACGGATAATAGAAAGAATGAGGTTGCTATTTATTCTTCTTACAGAGATACCAGTATGCAGGTGAAAGATGTAAAGCAGATCAGAATCACTTCAAATGAATTTAAAACAAGGGATGGTTTAGCTACCGGAGTTAGTTTGGAGGACACTAAGCTAAAATTCCCGGGCATCAACAAACTTTACGCTTATCTGAATGAAAAAAAAGATACCGTAGTTATTTATGATGCGAAAAAAGAGGGGATTGGTTTTGAGTTTTTAAAAGGAAAAAGCATTGCCTTAACGGTACATCCGGCAAATATTGCGCTTAACCAAACTTATCTGACCTTGCACCCGGAATGGAAACTGATTAATTAAGGATAAAGTAAAGTGTAAAATGGAATAGGGGGTAGTTCCGTCTTCCATTTTACATCGTCCATCTTACTAATTTTCTATTTAATTACCGCTTCAAATGGCATTCGTGCCTGTATTCCGGAGCTTGCGATCACTTTTTTCATCTGTTGGTAAAGCATATAATGATCACCCAGTTCCTGTTTGGTATAATAGGTTTTAATTTTATCTGTACCTTCATCCAGTAACGATTTCCATGGGTCTATTACATCCGGATATTCTACGACCTTATAATTCTTTAGTTTTGCTTTTTTGGCAGCGGCCTTAATGGCATCTTTAAAACCTCCGATTCTATCAGCCAGTCCAATTTGAACGGCATCTGTACCAATCCAGACATGGCCACCGCCAATGCTATCGATATAGGTTTTACTTTTCTTTCTGCCGTCGGCCACCCTGCTAACAAAACCACTATAAATTCTGTTCAGTTCATTTTGAATGATAAACCTTTCACCTGCAGTCATAGGGCGGTTAGTGGCCATGATATCTGCATATTTACCTGTTTTAACGCCATCAAATGTAATTCCCAGTTTGTTGGTCATTAGATTTTGGAAATTGGGGATAATGCCAAATACCCCTATAGAGCCTGTAATGGTATTCGGCTGTACAAAAATGCTGTCTGCAGCACAACCGATGTAATAACCACCAGATGCAGCCACATCGCCAAATGAGGCAATAACCGGTTTTTCTTTTCTGGTCAATACAACCTCTCTCCAGATCACGTCAGAAGCTAAAGCACTGCCTCCGGGTGAGTTGATGCGGAGTACAACTGCTTTGATATCATCATCTAAACGTGCCTTCCTGATTGCCCTGGAAATGCGCTCCGAGCCGATTTGGTTGTCAGAACCTTCGCCGCCATTAATTTCACCATTGGCGTAAATTACCGCAACTTTGTCTTTACCTTCTCCGGTATCGCTATTATTCTTCGCATAATCATTAATGGAAACCGAGCGGATATTTTCTCCCCTTGTTCTGCCGGATAATCCTTTTAATTCCTCTAAAATCTGATCTTTATATTTTAAAGCATCGATCATTTTAAAGTTTACCGCATCCTGTGGTTGTTGTACTTTATAGTTATCGGCAATGCTGTACAGGCTGTCTTTCTGGATATTTCTGCTTTCGGCAATATCACTTAAGAATGTGTTATATAGTCCACCAACATAAGCCGTTACCTGCTTACGGTTGTAATCGCTCATTTTATCTAAAATAAAAGGCTCAACTGCACTTTTGTAGTTTCCAACACGAATCACCTGCATTTCTACACCAACTTTTTCTAATGTGCCTTTAAAAAAAGTAAGTTCTGAGCTGAATCCTTTAAATTCCAGAGCGCCTTCAGGATTTAAATATACTTTATCAGCTACTGAAGCCAGATAGTAAGCTCCCTGGGTATACACCTCGCTGTAGGCGATAATTTTTTTGTGCGATTTTTTAAAATCGATCAGTGCATTTCTAACCTCACGCAAAGTAGCAAAACCCGCATTCGGACTACTTACGTTCAGGTAAATACATTTGATATTATCATCTGTTTTGGCTTTTTGCAAGGCTTTTAGAAAATCGTTTAAGCCAATGGCATCTTTTTCGTCGCCTCCAACAATCGGAAGGTTACCAAATGTTTTTTTGGGTGTGCGCTCCGTAATGGCCTGATCTAAATTCAGAAATAGTACTGAGTTGTTAGAAACCGTAATGGTTTTGTCAGTATCAATAGAAGATACTAATCCCACTACAACGATGAAGCAGATTACAAAAACGATTATGATTGATAAGAAAAAGCCCAACATGGAGGCAAATAAATACTTAAAGAATTCTCTCATTTAAATTTTAATTTTGTGCTGTAAAGATATAAAAATACATGATGCTTAATCAAGCTTTAGAGTACCAGACGGCTTATTTGTTACTAGGTGGGAATTTAGGCGATAGAGTGGCAAATCTGAAAAAAGCCATTTACCTACTGAATGATAAAGTGGGGAAGGTTTCGGCCATCTCATCCCTTTATGAAACGGCTGCCTGGGGCAAAACCGACCAGCCTGCATTTTTAAACCAGGCTGTTGCTTTGCAAACCCGTTTAAGTGCTTTGGAGGTTTTGGATCTTGCATTAACTATTGAGCAGGAGCTGGGGAGGGTGAGGAAAGATAAATGGGGGGAGCGTTTAATTGATATTGATCTTATCCTTTTTGGAGATCATGTAATCAACATTCCCGATAAACTTCAGGTGCCTCATCCGCATATGCAGCATAGAAAATTTGTGATGGAACCTTTGGCTGAGATTGCCCCTGATGTTTTGCATCCTGTGCTTGGAGAAACCATGTTGTCGATCTGCAAAAATATAAGCGATCCGCTTGAGGTTAAAAAAATTTAATTGGTCAAGAAGATAGCTAAATCATTCAGCCAACCCTTTAGGTATTGGAAAGACTAAATCTTCTGATCTGGTGTTGCTCCTTTAAAATGTAGAAAAGATAAAGCAATATACAGTATCAGTACAAAAGGTATCGCCGCAAATTGTAGAAATGCAATCAATATGGCCGAAAGGATGAGGAAAATAAATTTGATTTTATTTTTCGCCCAGCTCAAATTGCTAAATTTTAAAGAGAATATTTTGATTTCACTTACCAGTAAGAAGCTGGTAATAGCTGTAATGGCTATTAATAAAATGCTGGATGAAATAATCTGTGGATAATCTTGTGCAATAAAAGGCAGCGAACAGATGAATAAGGTATTCATTGGCGTATTCAGGCCAATAAAATCTTCTGTTTGCCGGCTATCGTTGTTGAATTTTGCCAATCTGATTGCAGAGAAAACTGTGATGATAAAACCCAGGTAGGGCAGGTATTCTGAAGAATAATCGCTTGCTTTTAATAAGTGAAACATAATCACCCCGGGTAAGAACCCAAAACTAACCATATCTGCCAAAGAATCGAGATCTTTTCCTATGGCCGACTTCACATTTAACAAACGGGCAACCATACCATCGAAAAAATCAAATATTCCGGATAAAATAACGAAATAAGCTGCGGTTTCTAAATGGCCTTTAAATGCAAAAACGATTCCGATACAACCGGATAAAAGGTTTGCACAGGTAATCGCATTAGGGAGATGCTTTTTCATGAGGTATAGGGTTTAAGGTTTAAGGTATAAGGTTTAGGCATCCAAATAGGAACCTTAAACCTTACACCTTTTGCCTTTCAGCCTTAAACTAGCTATTCATCGAAATTAAGAACTCTTCGTTGCTTTTTGTTCCTTTTATCTGAGATTGAACAAATTCCATTGCTTCCTGGCTATTCATATCAGCAAGGTGGTTACGTAAAATCCAAACTCGCTGTAAGGTGTCTCTGTCATGCAATAAATCGTCGCGACGGGTACTTGATGCGGTAATATCGATAGCAGGGAAAATACGTTTGTTAGATAACTTACGGTCTAACTGAAGCTCCATGTTACCAGTTCCTTTAAATTCTTCGAAAATGACCTCGTCCATTTTAGAACCTGTATCGGTTAAGGCGGTAGCTAAAATGGTCAGTGAACCGCCGTTTTCGATGTTACGTGCCGCACCAAAAAAACGTTTTGGTTTATGCAGGGCATTTGCATCAACACCACCTGATAATATTTTACCTGAAGCAGGTGCTGTCGTATTATATGCTCTGGCTAAACGGGTAATGGAATCTAAAAGGATCACCACATCATGTCCGCTTTCTACCAAACGTTTCGATTTCTCTAAAACAATGTTGGCAATTTTAACATGACGTTCGGCTGGCTCATCAAAGGTTGAGGCAATTACCTCAGCCCTTACACTTCGTGCCATATCAGTAACCTCTTCAGGGCGCTCATCAATCAATAAGATAATTAAATAAACTTCCGGATGGTTTTTAGCAATGGCATTGGCTACTTCTTTCAGTAAATTGGTTTTACCTGTTTTAGGCTGTGCCACAATTAAACCACGCTGCCCTTTACCAATCGGGGTAAATAAATCCATAATACGGGTAGAATAGTTGTTAGTATCCGTAAACAGGTTTAATCTTTCGGTCGGGAAAAGTGGTGTTAAATAATCAAAAGGAACGCGATCGCGAACTTCAGCAGGGATTCTACCATTAATGGTTTCTACGCGAACCAAAGGGAAATATTTTTCGCCTTCTTTTGGTGGGCGGATGCTGCCTTTTACGGTATCACCGGTTTTTAATCCAAAAAGTTTGATCTGAGACTGAGATACATAAATATCATCAGGAGAAGTCAAGTAGTTATAGTCTGCCGAGCGCAGGAAACCGTAACCATCGGGCATGATTTCCAAAACGCCCTCATTGGTAATCACATTATCGAAATCCAGGTTAGAGTAACTGTTTTCGTTTTTGTGGTGATTACCGCCGCCTGGTTGCTTTTGCTGTCGGTTTTCGTCACGTTGTGGTTTTTCCTGTTTTTCTTTAGGCTCTTGTTTTTGTTTTGGCGCCACCGGAAGCACTTCAGCACTTTCTTCTATCAAAGCTGAAATTGGTTTTACACTTTCTTCCTCTTCAGTAGTTCTGTCGGGCTGTTTTTCCCGCTGGGGCTCGTCAAATAAAGTAACGGTTTCTCTTCTTTTTTCAACAGGTGCTGCAGCTTCAGTTTTGGTTAATCTTGCTCTTTTTTTAACCGGCTTTTCGTCTGTAGCAGCAGGTTTTTCATTAATTACCGAAGAAGCTGCTGTTGCTGCTGCGGCAACTTTTGGTGCTTTTGCAGCTTTGGTTTTAGGTGTACGTGTAGCTGTAACAGGTTCAGTTTCGCTATAAGGATCTGAACCAGATTTAGCAGCATTTATAATTTCCTGCTGGTGTAAAAGTACTTCAACAAGGTCGATTTTTCTTAGGGAGTCGGCACCTTCAATGCCATAGCTTTTTGCCAGCTCACGTAATTCTGTTGTGAGCTTATCATTTAATTCTGTTTTACTAAACATTCTAAATATATATGTTTCAAGAAATTTTTCATTTGTTTATAACGGATGTTTTCTGTTATAAATTGGCACAGGCTTAAAAAATATTTGTGTTAGCGCAAGCCCGGCTTTTCATTGTGCATAAATTCTTAAGGCTATAAAACATTAAATGAGTTCATTAGGGATAATGCTCAAATTGTTTCATAATTGTTTACAAGCTGAATAACAAGCAATAGTTGCTTTTAAAAAATGGTAACAAAAAACAAGTCTTGATAAATTTTTCTGGGATATTCAGATAAACGGTTGAGAAATTATGGTGCAATTGTATGTATTTGAAACGTAATCTGCAAGCAAAAGTTTAAAATGTTTATAAAAATAATTAATGTGAGCATTATTTTGTCGCTCGGAAAACTTAAAAATCTTCATATTTGCAGCAAATAAGCACATATATGACCAAGCAGCAACTCTTTGAGCAGATACAAAAAAAACGTTCTTTTTTGTGTGTTGGATTAGATTCTTCGCTAGATAAGATCCCACAACACCTGTTAAAGTACGAAAATCCGATCCTGGAATTTAATAAACAGATTATTGATGCCACGAAAGATTTGTGTGTTGCTTACAAACCAAATACTGCTTTTTATGAGTGTTACGGTAAAAAAGGCTGGGAAACCTTAACTGAAACGTGGAAATATATTCCACAGGACATTTTTTCCATTGCAGATGCTAAACGTGGCGATATCGGCAATACTTCTGCCATGTATGCCGAAACATTTTTTAATGCAGCATCTTCTGAGATGAGTTTCGATTCGGTTACGGTTGCGCCATATATGGGGAGCGATTCGGTAACGCCGTTTTTAACTTTTAAAGATAAATGGGTCATTCTATTGGCTTTAACCTCGAATGTGGGGCATGCCGATTTTCAATTGCAGGAAGTTGGAGCAGAAAAGCTCTTCGAAAAAGTGATCAAAACTTCACAAACCTGGGCTACAGCTGAGCAGATGATGTATGTAGTTGGGGCTACACGTGGTGCGGCATTTGGTGATGTACGTAAACTGGCACCAGATCATTTTCTGTTGGTACCAGGGGTTGGGGCACAGGGTGGAGATTTAAATGAAGTATGTAAATACGGATTAAACTCGCAATGTGGCTTATTAATCAATTCATCGAGGGGAATTATCTATGCCAGCCAGGGTGAAGATTTTGCAGAAAAGGCCAGGGAAGAGGCTTTAAAACTGCAACAGGAAATGGAGCAGATTTTGGTTAAGGCGGAACTAATTTAATTAAGCCAACTTCGCTTCAACGTCATGCTAAACTTCCGCCCGGACCGGTGTTTCAGCATCTTTTACTTGTAAGACCCTGAAATAAATTACTTCGGTGAGCTTGCTAAGTTCGGTTCAGGGTGACGGAAAGAGAGGCTCAAAATTTAAACTTATAAGTTAGTTATACCAGATAAATTCATTATCTTCAAGGATGAATTTTCCGGAAGACTTTCTTCATTATGTATGGCAGTTCAGGTCGTTTGATTATAACGGACTGCAGACCTGTGATGGAGAAAACCTGGAAATTATCAATACCGGATTGCTCAACCGAAATGCAGGTCCGGATTTTAACCATGCGAAGATTAAGATAGGTGAAACCACCTGGGCGGGAAATGTAGAAATTCATTTAAAATCTTCTGATTGGTTAAAACACAACCATCAGGCTGATCCCGCATATGAAAATGTGATTTTGCATGTTGTTTATCAACATGATGCCGAAATAAGCAGGATGGATGGAACCGTTTTGCCGGTTCTGGAACTTAAAGACCGCATTTCTGCCGATCTCATCAGAAAGTACGAAAACCTCTTCCTTACTTTAACAGATTTTCCCTGCATTGCTCAGATAGGAAGGGTAGATGAATTGATTGTAGGGGCTTTTTTATCCAGAACTTTGGTTGAGCGTTTTGAGCAGAAAACCAGTGCAGTTACCGAGACCTTAAATGAATTAAAGGGAAATTGGGATGAGACATTTTACCGTTTTATGGCGCGTAATTTTGGATTCAAAATAAATGCTTTACCCTTTGAACTTTTTGCCAAAGCAGTTCCGCAGCACATTTATGCCAGGCACAAAAACAATTCACATCAGATAGAAGCGTTGGTTTTTGGTGCGGCAGGCTTTTTAAATGATCATTTTGAAGAAGAATATCCTCAAAAGTTAAAAGCTGAATTTCAGTTTCTCCAAAAGAAATATAAGCTTGTGCCCATTGATGTTTCCATGTGGAAATTTATGCGTATGCGCCCTCAAAATTTTCCAACCATCCGTTTGGCACAATTTGCTGCATTAATTACCAAGGCCAATCATCTTTTTTCAAAAATTATGGACATCAAGCAGGTGGCTGAGCTTCGTACCTTATTTGAAAACCTACCGGTAAACGATTACTGGAAAACGCATTATCATTTTAAAAAGGTAACTTCTTCGGTAAATACACAGATCGGGAAAACATCAGTAGACAACATTCTGCTAAATACCGTAGCGTTGTTTTTATTTGCTTACGGAAAACATACTGCGGCGCCATATTTTATCAGTAGGGCGGTAAAACTGTTAGAAAGTTTGCCCGCTGAAGAAAATGCAATTACCGGTAAATTTACCGGGGCGGGAGTGAAGATGGAAAATGCATTTGCCTCTCAGGGAATTTTGCAGCTAAAAAAGCATTATTGCGACAAGAAAAAATGTCTGTCCTGTGGTATTGGAATTAAAATTTTAAAACAGGCTTAACAGTTTCTGCTTTCCGGCAAAACATTATGCGCTGTAATCTGTTTCCGTATTATGGAATTTCCACACGAGCTAAAAGAACTATATCCTAATCAGATTATCGAGGTAAGGGGCAATGCCGATGCCTTAACGATTATTTTGAAAAGTGATGTTGATATCCATCAATTTAAGGCAGAACTGATCAAAAATTTTTCGGGACTGGAAGAACAACAAACGCTTTTCATCAAACATGAAGATAAACAGGATTTTGAAAAACTGATTCTGGAATAAATGATTTGAATTTTAGTATTGCATTTAACCAATTAAATTTCCTAAATTAGAATATCTGATCAAATAATGATTCCGGTTTTGGAGCGTTCCTATTTAGTGAAGAGCATAAGATTTTAAAATAAGCTTAACATGTTCCAGAGAATTATAACTTATTTTGAACAGCAGAGTTTTGGAGTTTCTACCTATTTGGCCAATAAGCTGGATATGAGTACGGCTAAAGTGCGCCTGTTTTTTATTTACTCGTCTTTTTTAGCGGTAGGTTTTCCGATATTATTCTATTTCCTGGCTGCTGTTGTACTCGATATCAGGACGTATATGAAAAGGATGCGGCTGCGGATCTGGGAATAGTCCGGCTGGCAGTTTTCAGTTGGCAGTTTTCAGTATTCGGTTGGCAGTTTTCAGTTTAAATCAACTGATAATTGCGAACTATAAACTGTGAACTGTAAATTAGTCATCGTCTCTTAAAATTTCTGCAATTTCATTAAATCCTTTTTCTGCAGCTAAGTCTGCCGGTCGTTTTCCGCCTTCCATGCGTAAAGAAACTTCTGCTCCGTGTTCCAGCAATAAAATAATCAATTCGATATTTCCCAATTGTGCAGCGGTGTGTAAAGGGGCTACACCGGCTTTCTGACAAACATTTGGATAAGCGCCTGCATCTAAAAGCATTTTGGTGATGTTGAAATTATTAGCCGCAACTGCTGAGTGGATGGGAAATACATTAAAACCATTTTTTGAAGCCAGGTTAACATCAGCACCTTTTAAAACCAGAAAACGGGCCAATTCTTCGTGTTCGAAATAGCAGGCTAAACCAAGGGGTGTGAAGCCGTCTTTAGAAAATTCATTGATACTGGCGGGGTTTTGAAAAATCAATAAGGTAGCTGCATCAAATTTGCCTGCTGCACAGGCTTCAAATAAGGTTAAATAATCTGCAAATTCGGCAATCAGATCGGCTATTTCTTTCTTTCTGTAATAACAAGCCAGTAAAAGTGGCGAAATTTGGTGGGAAGTATCCACATTTGCCAATTTTGGGTTTTCAACCAAAATTCCTTTTACTGCCTGGAAATTTCCGGCTTCAATTTGTTCCTCGAGTTGCGCTATATCCATAATATGGTTTCAAAAATCGCTTTAAATTAACGAAAATTAAGAAATTGTAAACTTTATTGCCTAAATATATGTAGCATGCGGCAAATTAGCAAAATTGGATCCCGCAGGTTCTTAAAACCTGCAGAGTCTTTAAAGGTCTACGAAAAAAAAATCCCGTTTCACCTATCCAGGCAAAACGGGATAAAACCTAAAACAAAATCCGTTTCATTTGACAAAACGTTACAACTTGTGTGTTGTTAAAATAATAGACCAGATTTTCTGTTTAAGGTTTAATGCCTGATGAACAATTTTTATTTAATTTAAGCACGTTAAAAATGGTAAGTATAACTCTCCAGCTAAATATATTGCTGTTAATAACAGGAGGCGTGGTAGAAAGTGTATAAAAGCAATGCTTATAAAATGTGATTATTTTTTTTGTCAGGCTTTCGTTAATGCTGCGCAGTTTTATCTAAGTTTGTTCAATATTAAATTATTTAGGATAGAAAATGTCGGTAAGGGGTAACCAGTTTAAGGCCAATACATTCAGGGACAAAGGTGCAGAAAGTGCACCCGGCAGATCATCATTAGGCAGGCAGCCAAAGGGAAAAATGGACTTTTTGCCAAGCTTCGATTTAGCAGATGGCCGTGCAGTTAAAATTGTAGGTCTGTTTTTTGTAATCTTGTCATTATATTTTTTAATTGCCTTTACTTCTTATTTGTTCACCTGGCAGGACGACCAGAGTTATGTAATCGATGCCAACGGCGGCTGGAGCAATCTTTTTAAAACAGCAGAAGAGTTAAAGGGTGCAGGCGTTACCACCCCTGTTGTTCAGAACTGGTTGGGTAAGTTTGGTGCGCTCTTGTCACACCAATTTATTTACGAATGGTTTGGTATTGCATCGTTCTTATTTGTTTTGGCTTTTTTTATTATCGGTTACCGTTTATTGTTCAAGGTCAAAATTCTTTCTATCTCTAAAACATTAGGATATAGCTTTTTCTTTTTGCTATTTATTTCATTAACCTTGGGTTTTGCGCATGGTTTCTGGTCAGAATCACCACATTATTTAGAAGGTGAATTTGGCTATTGGAGCAATAAATTGTTAAGTGCCCAAATTGGTGCTGCAGGTGTTGCCGGCTTAATCGCTTTTGCCGGATTAACCATTTTAATCATCGCCTATAATATCGATTTTAAATTTCCGGAACGTAAAGCGAAAGAAGTTTACCTGGATAATGAAACACCAGATTATGTAAATGATATTAGGGAGCAGGCCGTTAAAAACAAAACCTTCGAAGAACCTTCAGCACCTATTGAATTTCCGGTGCGCGATAAGCCTGTAGCTAACGAACGCAAACAACAAAACGTTGTATTACAGCCGAGCCGTTATGAAGAAAAAGAAGAAGAAGAGGAAAATGTAGCCCCGGTGGTATTGTCTCCACTAGCCACTAATTTGCCATTGGCTACTGCTGCCGCTTCATCATTGCCTTTAACGGTAGAACCACCAATTGAGGTAGAAAAGGAACCTGCCTTTACGATCGAAAAAACAGAAGAAGATAAAAAATCGGATGATTTGGTTGAGCAGTTCGGCAATTATGATGAAAAACTGGATTTATCGGGTTATAAATACCCTACTGTTGATCTGTTAGAAAATTATGGCACCAATAAAATTTCGGTAAATGCCGAAGAACTGGAAGCCAACAAGAATAAGATCGTTGAAACACTTAATCATTACAATATCGAAATTGATAAGATTAAGGCAACCATCGGTCCGACGGTTACGCTTTACGAAATTATTCCCGCCCCGGGTGTACGGATTTCGAAAATCAAAAACCTGGAAGACGACATTGCACTTTCTTTAGCGGCTTTGGGGATCCGGATCATCGCACCAATGCCGGGCAAAGGTACCATTGGTATTGAAGTACCTAACCAGCATCCTGAAATGGTGCCGATGCGCAGTATCCTAAATACCGAAAAATGGGCACAAAATACCATGGATTTACCCATTGCTTTAGGTAAAACCATCAGTAATGAGGTATTTATTGCGGATCTGGCTAAAATGCCCCACTTATTGGTAGCCGGGGCAACCGGTCAGGGTAAATCGGTGGGGATTAACTCCATTCTGGTTTCACTGTTATTTAAAAAACACCCTGCACAACTAAAATTCGTACTGGTTGACCCTAAAAAGGTAGAGTTAACCTTATTCAACAGGATTGAAAGACACTTTTTAGCCAAATTGCCGGGAGAGGCTGACGCCATCATCACCGATACCAAAAAAGTGGTGAACACGCTAAACTCGCTTTGTATCGAGATGGATCAGCGTTATGACCTGTTGAAAGATGCGCAGGTAAGGAATTTAAAGGAGTATAATGATAAGTTTGTTAAACGCAAGCTTAACCCGAATCTTGGTCACCGCTTTTTGCCTTTCATTGTTCTGGTGGTAGATGAGTTTGCCGATTTAATGATGACCGCCGGTAAAGAGGTAGAGGCACCAATTGCCCGTTTGGCCCAGCTGGCCCGTGCCATCGGGATCCACCTGGTGCTGGCTACGCAAAGGCCTTCGGTAAATATTATTACCGGTACCATTAAGGCCAACTTCCCGGCCAGGCTGGCCTTCAGGGTATTGTCGAAAATCGATTCGCGGACCATTTTGGATAGTGGGGGGGCTGATCAGTTAATTGGCCGCGGAGATATGCTTTTATCTACAGGCAGCGACTTAATCAGGCTACAGTGTGCTTTCGTTGATACACCTGAAGTAGACCGTATTTCTGAATATATTGGCAACCAGCGTGGTTATGCAGATGCTTATCAACTGCCAGAATATATTGATGAGGCAGGGGAGGGCAGCAAAGCCGATTTTGATCCCAATGAGCGCGATAAGTTTTTTGAAGATGCAGCCAGGCTGATCGTGATGCATCAGCAGGGTTCAACCTCGTTAATTCAGCGCAAACTGAAGTTAGGTTACAATCGCGCTGGACGTATCATCGACCAATTGGAGGCTGCCGGAATTGTTGGCCCCTTTGAAGGAAGTAAGGCACGTGAAGTTTTATATCCCGACGAATATTCTTTGGAACAATTCTTGAATAGTATGGATGACAAAGATTAGATTAAACCAATAGCGAAAAATCTACTCTAACGTTTCAAAGGAAAAATTTAAAAAAGAACAGATGAAGAAATTAATTTCGGCATTAATGGTTGTGGTGGCTTTTACAACTTCAACTTATGCTCAAACTGATGCGAAAGCTAAAGCCATTTTAGCTGAGGTGAGTAAAAAATACAAGTCGTACAATGTGGTGAAAACAGACTTTACCTTTACGCTCGATAATCCGAAGGCTAAAGTAAAAGAAACCCAGCAAGGTACTTTATATGTTAAAGCCAATTCTAACAAGTATAAAGTAGCCATGACCAATCAGGAATTGTTTAGTGACGGCAAAAGCCAGTGGACTTACCTGAAAAAAGATAAAGAGGTGCAGGTAAGTAATGTAGATAACAGTGGCGATGCCATTAATCCGGCCAAAATTTTCACCGTTTACGAAAAAGGATTTAAATACGTTTATACGGGAGAACAAAAAGCGGGTGCGAAAACCTATCAAATGATTGATTTGACTCCTGTAGATGCTAAAAAATCGATTTTTAAAGTACGTTTAAGTATTGATAAAGCCGCTAAGCAAATTGCCAATGTGGTATTGTTTGATAAAAACGGAAATAAATACACTTACAATGTGAAAACTTTTTCACCAAATGTGAATGTACCGGAAACTACTTTTGCTTTCGATGCAAAAAAATACCCTGGTGTTGAAGTGGTAGATTTAAGATAATAGAAATTACCGCCAAGGCGGGATGAAACCTGAAAGGTTCAGTTGGAAACAGCTGGACCTTTTTTTGTTTACAGGACCTAAATCGGGGGTCGTATTTTATTTAGTGATAAGTAGCTATTGATGGACAACAATTAAATCGTGTAAACAGGTAGCATTTTTTTTGAAAAGCAATTGCAGTAATGCTTCGGTTGTTGCAGTCCCGCCATTTGCTATAGGCCCGATGAAGAATCGGGCGCTGCCGCTGCTGTCGGGTTTAAGTGGCTTGTTCCTTTTAAGAAACAATGATTTTAGAAGATTTTGATGACAAGTTTATCATGAATCGTCATCTCCGTAGTACCTGCCCGTACAGGCGGGGAGAGATCTTTTTGAGCGTAGTTTCGGCGCTATGCTAGCTCGCTTTAATAATACACAGGTTTTACCGAAGGACGCTGTCAATCCCAAGAGCCGGAGAAATCAAAAAACAGTTGCTGTTCAGGTAAAATGGCACTAACAAACCTGAAACGCAGTGGTTTTGTGTTCATCAGAAATGATTCAAAGCTTTGAAAGAATTGAACACAAATCCCGCAGGGCTCAATCAGGCCAAAAAGGACGCAAACACAACTGATTAAACAAAGTGCCGCTGTTTTTTTGATGCGTGTGGGATTGTGTAAAAGGCTCATTGCTGGATTGACAAAGCGCTTTGGGTACTTTGGCGCGACAAAATGCGAAGCATTCTTGAGCACCGCTAAAAACAACAAGAACTGCGAAAAACTACCATGCCACCGCGGCATAGAGCGGAAATTGATATTAACCTAAAATTATTTTAAGTAATTAAGACAAGTTAACGGCAGGAAAGATGCTGACGGCGAAGTAGCTATTGACTTTTAAGACAAGTTCAGCATAATGACCGCGTAGTAATTATAATCGATAGAACATTGTTCAGGATGGAAATGAATGCACTGGTTGATAAATTTTTCCTCCCGTATTTATGAATGCTGCGCAGATTTATCTAAGTTTGTTTTCAATGTCATTGCCGCTAACAAACCATACTTTAGAGAAATTAGAAGCCCTGCTTTTGGCCATGGGCTATAAAGTCCGCTATGAGAAAGGGAATTTTAAAACGGGTTCCTGTGTGCTGGAGCATAACAAAATCATCGTAGTCAATAAATTTTCTAATCTGGAAGGGAAAATTGCGGCGCTGGTCACACTCGTAAAACAAACCACCGTGGAGGAAAACCTGCTGGAGGAGAAGCAAAGGCAGTTTTACCTCTCCCTGCAGCAAACCGAATTGTTTTAACAGCTTGTTATAAGCTTTGCGTAAAGAGAATAAATTGCCAAAATCGTTTATCGGGATCATATCTAGAGCGATATTTAAATAAAAAGCTTTAAATTGCGGCCTAATAGCCCATTCACCTTTATTACTGCTGCAATTTGAAGATCACGTTTTTAGGCACCGGTACCTCTCAAGGCGTTCCCGTAATCGCTTGTAAATGCGACGTTTGTCGTTCTACCGATAAACGCGATAACCGTTTAAGGACATCTATTTTAATTGAAACAGCTGATAAAACCATTGTAGTAGATAGTGGACCTGATTTCCGTTACCAGCTTTTGCGCGAAAAGGTGAAAGATCTGGATGCGGTTTTATTTACCCACGAACATAAAGACCACATTGCCGGTTTAGATGATATCCGTCCCTTTAATTATTTATTACATAAGGTAATAGACGTATATGCTACCGAAAGGGTGCAAACGGCCCTAAAAAGGGAATTTTATTACATTTTTGCTGAAACCAAATACCATGGATTACCACAGATTAACCTCCATACGGTAACTAATGGCCAAGATTTTAAAATTGGCGAAAGTACCATTACACCTTTCGAGGTGATGCACCACTTATTGCCGATTACCGGATATCGAATTGGTGACTTTACTTACATTACGGATGCTAAAACCATATCAGAACAAAGTTTTGAAAAAATAAAGGGCACAAAGATCCTCGTGATTAATGCTTTGCAGAGAGAACCGCACATTTCTCATTTTACCTTAAGCGAAGCCATTAGCTTTGCCAAAAAGGTTGGAGCAGAAACCACTTATTTAACGCATATCAGCCATAATCTGGGTAAACATGCTGATGTGGGAAAAGACTTGCCATCGAACATCAGGCTGGCTTATGATGGGCTATCTTTTGAGTGTTGAAATCGTAGAATGTAGCGATTAATTCCGGTTCTATTAAAAAATGAAACTGCCACAATAGGTACTCATTGATATTTCCATTCTATCATCTGAAATAAAAGCCATCCAGGTGTGAAATGTTTTTTCTTTATAAAGGGACGGAATTTCCAGGCTTTCCCTTTCTTTAAATCGCCTGGCGCCGCTTGTTTCGAAGAAAGCCATTTTGTTTTCCACATCATAAGCCATCAGCATGACCTGATCATATTTTCTGTTGTGATAGCCATTTGAATTATCCCTCCAGCTGAAATGTACACCCGCATCGTCGTGTTCCACCTTAATGCCCTCCGCACCGCTGAGGTTTCCAAAGGTTAAACGCACAGCGGCATAGTCGATTTCGCCGCCGGCGTTTTGGGCATTCAGCATGTTATAGGATTTCGCCACATTATGGGCAGTCATCATCCGTTTTTTCGACTCCAGGTTAAAACCGATGCGGATAAAAGCAACAATAGGACTTAAGAAGGTCTGCATGATGGTAAAACGCGATCTGCAGGCCTTTTGATCAGCACTACCGGTTTTGTTTTTGATAGATTTTCTGCGTTTGCTCCTGATCACCCATTTCCCGTTCAGGTAATAGCCCGTCACGGCGCCCACCGAGCCGGTGAAGCCACCGTTAATTCCGTTTTCTATTTTTCCCATGATACGTATTAATTTATGTATTACAAAATAGAAAATAGCTGATTAATAAACAAATAAGAGGTGTTTACTTTTAAATTTCATCGGCTTTAATTCGGATTCAATTGTCATAAATCCGACGAAACTCCGACTTAAGTACGGCGAAAGTCCGTTGGAAAGGTTAAACTATTATGTATGTTCAGTGCAGTGTTCCATACTGGAATAAGTTTACCATTTGCCGGATGCAGAGATAAGTTTACGATGTTCGGACCTGGTTTCTGCAATTTTACTTCAAAAAATATTTTATGAATGTTGCAGCACACTAGGGTTAATTTATATATTTGCAAACTTCAAACCCAGGTGGGCGGATAGCTGTCGGGATGGTAGATGTACCATCAAATTGGGAGTGACAGTATGATAAAATAAACCCAGGTGGCGAAATTGGTAGACGCACCATCTTGAGGGGGTGGCGCTGGCAACGGCGTGGCAGTTCGAATCTGCTTCTGGGTACAAAGAGTTTGGTTTTACCAAACTCTTTTGTTTTTTATAGTGCTGGCCATACCTGGCTTTAATCGGACCAATAAAAAAGTGAATAGTTACCAATAATTAGTCAGGATTAATCTGTGATTAATTAGGGCACAAGTCAGTCCATTGCTTAAACCTGGATGCACTAAGACTCGCGCTAGTAAGGGATATTTTTCGTCCCCGCGTAGAAAATGCGGTGTCATTTCGAGATATCCAAAATTTCTGTACATTTATGAATCTCAAATTTTTGGTGTTTAGATTAATTGCTTTTATATGTCCTCTAAAATATTTCTGCAGGCTTTGCAGAGTAAACTAAAAGGTGGTAGTTCCCGATCAATCCATTTGAATGCCCTTCCTGGAAGGTTTGCTACCAGATTAGATTTAAAGCAGTTCGATCTTATAGAAAATAACTTAGCAGAAAAATTCTTAAAGACTTTATTAGCTAAACAAGCATTTGAGTTTAAAGTAACCTTTGATAGCATAGATCTAAATACTTTAAATCAGGATGAACAAAAGCGCCTTGGCCTCATTGCTAAGCGAATGAATTCAATAATCATAGAAAATGATGATTATCATAAAGAGCATGGTGTCAAAACATTGGGTTTCGGATATCCAATACTGATTAAACGGTCTGTTAAAGATCCGACCAAAATTATCAAAGCGCCACTATTCGTTTGGCCTTTGGAAGCCATTAAATCCCGCAATAAAGTAAATGAATGGTCTTTCCTGAGAAATAAGGTAGTTCAGCCCTCTGGCGAGACCATAGATTCGGATATCCACTCTGTTTCGATCAACGAAGTATTGTTATCTTTTATCAAGGGTGAGGACGATATTGTTCTGCCCAGTTTATCGGAGGAGGCTTTGGAAGATGCTGTGATTGATGAAAAAGAGCTTATCGATGCCTGTGGAGCGGTATTGAATGCACTGAATTCCGGCTCAATCTCCGACTACGAAGCTATTTTAACAGAGAAATTTAAAACGCCGGTAGACTGGCTTCCTGATGCGGCCGGAATCGATGCAATAGCTAATAACAAGGCCTATATCCATTTTGGCGGTGTCTTTGGCTTATTTAGAGCCCAGAAAGAAAGTATAATCACAGACATCGCACGGTTGTTGGAAAGGCATGAGGAGTTCCAGTTTGAAAACCTTACAGTGGAAAATTTATCTGACTCTCCCTTTAGTGCGGTGAATACCGATCCTGCTCAACAGGCAATTATCGAAGCATTGGGAAATCATACCAACCAGATAATTCAGGGTCCCCCAGGAACCGGTAAAAGCCAGTCTCTGACAGCATTAGTAACTAATGCGTTGGCTAATGGACTCAAATGTTTAGTCGTTTGCGAGAAAAAGACTGCACTGGACGTCATTCGCCGCAATATAGAGAAAGCCAATCCACAAATGGCCTCACTGGTTGCAGTGATAGACGACGTTAACGATGATAGAGAGGCCATTGTCGATTCGGTACGCGATAGACAAAATTCGTTGCCTGCTTACCAGTATGTCGACCGTGTTAAGTCGAAATATTCCCTGGCTAGTGAACAACTAAATGAGCTTACGGGCATAATCAATGCTCAGCATGTTGCATTGGCCAAACCTATTCTTAGAGGTCAGACCTGGGACATGATTGTCGGAAGGTATCTGTCGCTTAGGAAAAATTTCAACCATGTTCCTTTGAAAGGAATTCTGGATGCACAGGATTTTGAATTTATTAAGAATGAAAATGAGCTGAACGCATTAATTAGTCTGCTTTCTAAGGCAAGCAATCTTTATCGTCAGTCTTTAGAAAGCCAAGAAATTTTCAGTATATTGGCCGACCGTCTTTTTGCAGGTTCAACGGTAGGAGAAGCCCGAGTTCGGCTGGAAGCGTTTACGGCCAAGGTATCATCGAATGCTCCAAAAATAAATGCACACATTAATAAGCTTTCAGATCAATACGATAAGTGGATTCAGGACTTTGTGAACGTGTTGCCAAAAGCAATAAAATCTGAATTCGAGCCTCTGTTACCATTTCTAGCCGGCGAACAATTAAATGCAAAAATTTCAACGGAGTTTGGGATTGAGAAAGCCGTTCACGCCCTAATCGATGAACTTGCGATACTTCACACCCAGTCAAAAAAAATCAAACAGCAATACCGGGATGACTTAACGAGTCATTATAATACATACAGTGAAAATTTGGGCACCGCTCTGTCCGAATATTTTCAGTTTGTGAATGGTTTGGTATCAATCCACGGACAGTCTGTGTTTTCAAATGGGCCGGGCGAAAAGCTTAAGACGAAGTTTCTAGGCCTCTTCCTAAAAAAATACAGGGATATCGCTATCGGTAGAGGTGATATTATCGCTAGGATTAAGCATATCCGTACAACTCACCTGACGGAAAATTATCTTGTCCATAGCTATAATGACGAAATTGTTGCGGTCGATCTTTCTGTATTTGTGGGTAATCTGCATGAACTGAAAGACAAATTGGAAGACTGGAAAGCAACCGTGCCGGAGACTATTGAAAAGTATGTGTCCAAAATGAAAGAGCTACATTTCCATGAGCGATTTCAGACTTTCGAAGATCTAACCAAAACTGCGTTAAAAAAATATACCGATTTAGTTCAAGATATGATAAACCGTGATCATATCCTGGAGGCCGAGCATTTAGATGAGGTCAATATGCTGATTGATCGAATTCCGAATATTATCGACAAGCTAGGTAACATCCTGGGTTTGTACAGGGAATTCCGCCAATATTTGGATTCGAGAGCGCAGGCATATAATGAATTGTACCTCTATTTTGAGGATATTTCAAATGCCGAAATCAATGTTTGTCATGAGCTCAATCTATCCTATGATAGTTTTGCTGGTGCTATTGAGCGCTGTGAAAAACTGCTGACAACATCCACTGCGTTCATAACTTTCCAACCGTTATTCCGTTTGTATTATGATTGGAGAAGTTTTTATCAAGGTCTAAGCCCTGCTTTGAAAAAAACCGTTGATTTGGTCGCTCTGAATGTCGAAAAAAATTGGGATAAAGCTTTTGAATGTTGGTACTTGTTTTGGGTGCTTTCCTATCATGAACCTCAGAACTTGCCAAAAAATGATTACGAATTACAGCAGTTTGTAAAACTGAAAGAAGATTTCAACGCTGCACAACTCGAAAATATTGTTGCCCAATGGAAAGATAAGCAGCTAGGCAGTGTGCGTTTTTTTAAGTCCCGCGGAAATGCAGTTAATAGTCTATTCAATAAAAAAGGGTCAAAAGGTATGAGACGAAACTCGCTGAGGACAATCATAAAAAGTGAGTTTGAATTGTTTACTGATTTCTTTCCAGTGGTTTTGTTAAATCCATCGGTTTGTAGTTCTATCATCCCTTTAGAGGAGGGGATATTCGATATTGTAATATTTGATGAGGCCAGTCAGTTGAGGCTTGAGGATACCTATGCATCACTGGTCAGGGGAAAGGCGAAGATTGTATCCGGAGATAAGCATCAAATGGCTCCATCATCTTATTTCGAGGGTAGTGGGGCGTCATTAGAACCTTTAGAAGGAGAAGATGAAAGCGATGATGATATTGAATCAGAGCACTCCCTTCAGCGCTCACAGATCAATCTGGCCGATAGTGAATCCTTATTGGCATTTGCGGTGGATAGAGGATTTAAAGAATCGTATCTTACAGTGCACTATAGGTCACGCCATCCGTTTTTGATTGATTTCAGCAACTATGCGTTTTACGGAAAGCGATTAATCCCGGTTCCTGCTTCAAAAGAATATACGCCAATTGAATTTATCCAGGTGGATGGTATATACGATAATCAGATTAATAAAGAAGAAGCTTTAGCAATAGTAAAAATTCTGGGTGAGCAGATTTCTGAACGTTCAGATGGAACGTTTCCGTCTGTCGGAATAGCAACTTTTAATATTTATCAACGAAACTTGATTCTTGAGGAAATTGCTGAAGCTCGTAGGATGTCTGCCAGATTTGATTTTTTGATTAGCAGGTTAGGCGATAGTTTTTTTGTCAAGAATTTGGAGAACATCCAAGGCGATGAACGTGATATTATCATCATATCTACAACATTCGGAAGAAAGGTCAATGGTACATTTTCGCAAAGCTTCGGCCCCATAATTCAAGGAAAAGGCCATAGAATGCTAAATGTAATTATAACTAGAGCAAAAGATAAGTTAATTATTTGCAACTCTTTTCCCAAAGAGTATGTTGGACAATATTCACAATTAATCCAAGCGAAGGGTAACAAAGGTAGAGCGGTTCTTTATGCTTATCTTGCCTATGCCAAGGCAGTTAGTGATCAGAATCATGAATTGAGAGAAAATATCCTTAATTTATTGGGCGAATTTTGTGTAGACAAACAATATGACCATTCAGAACCAGGAATAGGTTCTGAATCTGTCTTTGAGGATGAGGTATTTGACCGCCTCGCTCAGCATATAGGTCCAGATAGAATTGAGCAGCAATACAAAATAGGAGGGTTTAAAATAGACATGGTCATTAAGCCCAAAGTTCCTGGCAAGCCTATGATCGCAATAGAGTGTGATGGAGCTAAATATCATAGCAGTCCCGAAGCGTATGCATGGGACCTGTTTCGACAGGAACAGTTGGAAAAGTTTGGTTTCGTTTTTCATAGAATTTGGTCAACAAATTGGTGGGATTCAGCTGAAAGAGAGTTGGATAACTTGCTTGGTTTCATTAGGAAAAATGATGGAGATCATTATCACATGCCCCCGTCTGTCCGTAGTCTTGAGCCTTAGGTTGAGTGTAATGAGATTACGAATAGAGATGAAAACCAAGTTGGGTTTAGAAACTCAATACTATACCATAATCAGCAGAGTCGCTGTGCTTAACTCTACGGACAGATAGGGAAATTGCGAGTGATCCCGGGTATAGAAAAAATGTGAGACCAGTAATTCAGGATTTGTTAGGTGTTGAACGAGATGAATACCCACGCTATAATGAAAAATTGCAAGAAATGATTGACAAATTGAAACCTTAATGAAAATTCTTTATTACTACTACTATCTATTTTATACGAAGACTCTTCCAGATGATCAACCTCATTCAACAGTTATTTTTTGTCTAAGTTTAATGGAGAGTTTCATCATTAATGGTTTACTGAATATCGTATTAATCCTTCTTTTTTGTTATAATATATCTAAATGGCCAATGATTGGTGTTTTAATAGCTATTATTATTGCCAATTACCGAATTTATTATCAATCAAAAAGAATGGAGCGTATTATTGATGAAAAACCAAAATTATTTAATAGCAACATAGCTTCGTTTGTATTCAGTCTTTTCTTTTTTATTTTTTCATTGCTGATGATAGTAACTGCACCGTTTTATTCTAAATACCTGCTAGAAAGATTTTGCAATTAATCTTAGAGGCTATCTAAAAAAGGATAAAATAATCCTCCTGGTCTTAGCTTCCCGCTAAGACCAAAATTTAACTAACAAAGCAGCGCTATTTCTACGATTTCTTGATGCTTATTAAAGATATTGGAAAGGTTAGCCCCCACAATCTCTGCAAGGGCTTAAATTTATTTCACTCCCTCATCACTCAAAACTCCCTTTCCCAACAACATAACTGTAAATCACTACATACTCAATCCCATTCTTTTCAAAATACCCGATAGGAACATCCCCGTTTTCAAAGTAAGCAGATTGACTTTCAATTGGAACACCGCAAAGGATGGTATCAGGTTCTACTTGATGATAAACAACATCATTTCTGCGGTTTGCAATAGTCATTAACTCTGTTAAACTTTTGCCTGATCCTTTTTGGTTATACTTGGGGTGGTGCGGGTGTTGATTGGCGGTTACCCAGGCGCCGGGTACCATTGGTTTATAAAATTTGCCGAGTGGGATATCGAACCGGCGGGGCAAAAAACAAGAGGCTATTGTACCATTGGGGTTGAGGGTTCCGGTTTCGATAAAGAAATGGCTAATCTGGATCCAATGCCGGGTGAGCTGATAAACATATTCCCGAACGGCATTTTGCCCATCTTCTAAAAATTCTGCCCAACCGCTGTAGCGTGGCAAAGTCATGGTGATTTCTGAAACCTGCCCATCAATGTGATGTAAGGTGGCTTTTACCGCGCAAATGGCAGGCAATACATTAATGTTGGCCGGTACAGCTGCAACCTGAACAGGGAGCTGTGTGTGTTGATTTTTACTTTTGGCAGTTTGCATAACCTAAAAATTAAAAAGTATCCTGGTCGCTGCAAACTGCCAAATAACTCTTTTCAGAGATATAGGAAATGTGGGGCTACCACTCGACCAGGAATATTGTTAAAAATTAATTGCTGTTTTGGATCTCCGATGTTTGATGAAAAAATATATTATTTAACAGTTTGCATCAGCAATATCGAAATAAAATTTCAAATCGCCAATAATAATTGAAAAATTACCCGAAGAATTTTGGCTGATCGTTTTTCAGTCTAAATAGGGCATGGATTACCCACATTGCAACAAATTTCTATCAAAATGTAGCTTAATTACCACGGTTAAGCATTAATGATGTGATAATTTGGGCTAAAATCCAGTAATAAAACTGCCATATTAAACCAAAAACTGACAAAATTTTATATCTCATTGAATTATGAAACAATAGCTATAACTATGTGTTGCAAATGCATAAGGTATGAACGGGGAACATGCCTGTTTATCATGCAGAAACATGTAAAATGAAAGATAAATACGTTAATAACCAGGCTGACCTCGAATATTATTTTGAACAATACCCAAACCTGCTGTGCATTGTGGGTGGAGACGGATTGCTGAAGAAAATCAATCCTGCCGTTCAAAATTTATTGGGTTACTCGGATGAAGAGCTGTTTAATTCACCTATAGATGATTTTATCCATCCCGATGATCGGGAGGTGGCTTCTCATGTGAGAACTGCACAGGTAAATAGCCAACATTTCGCCGAGTATGATAACCGCTTGCTGACCAAAGACGGTAAAACGGTATGGCTTTCCTGGTCATCTGTTTTTATAGAGCGCGACCAGGTTTTTTTCTCGATTGCAAAAGATATCACCAGCAAGAAAAAAGAAGAAGAACAAAGTCACATTGTTTCCATCCTCAACCGTTTGGGAGAAGAGCAAAAGGCCAGGTTTTCGCAGGAAATTGCCTTTATCAATCCTGAAATCCACCCTGAAGTGCCTGATTTCAGGTGGTTGGGACTGAACGATACCTTAGCGGTTGCCGACCATAAGTGGATGGAAAAATTTGAAATGCTTGTGCGTAAACATGCAGGTACGGCAAACCTGAATTTAAAGTTTTTGAGTGCGGAAATGGCCATGAGCGAACGCCAGGTTTACCGTTATATTGATAGGATTGTTTCGATGACGCCAAAAAAACTCATAACCATGGTACAAATGCACATGGTGTGGGAGATGATCTCGAAAGGAAAAGAACACAGCCCGGCTGCTTTAGGTAGAATGGCAGGTTTTTCCTCCACCAGCCGGTTTAAAAAAATGTTCTATAACATTTATGGAATTGATGTTACAGCACTGCTGTAAATTAAAATGTTTTAATCTGGGTATATGGATAAGAAAGTATTGGTTATTGATGATGATAAGGAACTTTTATGGCTTTTCGAGACGATTTTGAACCAGGAGCAAATTGAGACCGTTACTTATCAATCCGGAATTCCGTTGGCAGAAATTATTGCTGCAGCACCCGATCTGGTATTACTTGATGTAAACATTATCGGTTATGCAAAAAGTGGGGTTGATATTTGTACAGAAATCAAAGCCAATAAGCACCTATTCGATAAACCGGTTTTATTGGTGTCGGCAGAATCGAATTTACATGCACTGGCCCGGCGCTGTGGTGCAGATGATTTTATTGCAAAACCTTTTAATATCGATTATCTGATGGATAAAGTAAAGAAACTGCTAACTTAGGGCAATTTTAAAATACTATGTCCGAACAAACCAATCCGCCAAATGCCTGGGAAAGGATCAACCTTGGTTCTGAAAGGTTAAAGCTTTTTTTTATTAAACATCTCGACCGTATTTATGCCGCTAAAATACATTTAACCCATAAGTTACCGCTGCTGGCCGAAGAGGCCCGTTTTAAAGATCTTCGCAATGCCATTTTCGATACCGTTGGAAATGTGGAGAAGCAACTTGCCCGCTTACAACTGATTTATACCCTGCTCGATACTGATCCTTCGAAAGGTAGTATTCATGGCCTCTCCGGCTTAATTGATGATGCCTTCGAAGCCATTAACGAACAAAAAGGAGAAGCAGAACTTCAGGACCTTTCGATTATATTCTACCTCCAGAACATCGAAAGTGTAGAAATGGCTTCTTTTCAGATTTTACAAATGGCGGCAATCCGACTCCATAATCCCCATATCAATAAATTGCTGAAAGAAAACTATGAAGAAGCAAAGTCTGACAGGACATTACTATTGTTGATTTCTTCGAAATACATTGTGAGCTAAGCCAAAGCGCATACTTTCTGAACATCAACACTAAGTACCTGATGCAAGCTAATCTCTTGCTAAACGTTTTGATAACCCCATTTGGTAATTTTGAATGATAGCCCATTTCCAACCGGAGGTTCCTGGCCTAAAACATGAAACACCATTTTCATTTAGTTTAAAGTACCATCTTCTTTTATTAAAAGGAAAGAATCAAAAGTTTTATACATAACCGAAACCTAAGCCTATTTAATAGCTATATTATATAGCGCAGCTGACTCGATATGCTGCCTGTCGTAGCCAAAGCCAACATACAATTTGTCGCCTATTGTTCCGAAGTAACCATAATTATTGCTTACCCAACCTGAGTAATAGCTATAGCTGCTTACGCTGCTCCAGCTATTGGCATCAGGATCGTAAACAGCAAAAACAGAAGAATAAATAGAACTAAAAATGGTATTCCCTCCGCCATACACATATATTTTTCCTCTGTAACTGGCCAGATTCGGGGCAGCAACAGCAAACTCATTGTCGTTAGCAATTACCCAGCTTTTGCCTGGGTCAGTAATCCAGTTCCGGGGTATTAATGTTTTGGTATCCATATCCATTTCAAAGAACTGATTTTTAGTCACCCTACCCGAATATGAAGAGCTCACCCGTTTAGATACCAGCAAATAAGCTTTGCCATTATTAACAACCGTTTTGTAAACCGTAATTGAGTTTTTATCGTTTGGTAAATCCATAAACTTCTTCCAACTGTTAGCTGACGGATCATAAACATGCATTTCATAATAATCAGTGCCAAAAGATTTATAGCTTAAAAGACAATATAATTTGCCGCCATGGCTAAAACAACCCAAAAATTGTTCGTCAATTTTTGTTCGGTTTGATGGTCCGTTACTGGATAGAATGGTTTTTTTCCATACATTACTAGCTGGATTAAATGTCCACAGCCATTCTTCGTACAAAAAGGGATAGGTACTGCCATAATCTTTTACATTAGGACAAAAATAAATGAGTCCATTAATGCTTTGGCCGCCATTGTATTCAGAATACCGGGTTTCTGGCGGGTTAGGAAGTTTGGTCCAGGTATTGGTAGCTGGCGACCATTTATGAAATTGTGGTTGTTCGGTACCAGATCCTACCCATCTATTAATATAAGTGTAAAGTTCGTTATTGTGAACAATATAATCGCCGCCCTGGTTGTTGCCTGTAGGGTGCCATACCTTGTTTAATAAACCACCATTTACCACCACTAAATCGGTACTGTATACCAGCTTGTTGTAATTGTATAGTTCAAATTTGGCATTGCCTATCGGGATATTTTCAGGTACATCAAACACAAGTTTTTTAATTTCAATAACGCCCCAGCTGTCTACAAATTTGCCTAACGGTGCATTTATGCCGTTAATCTTTGCCCTATAGCCCTCATAATTATAACCCGGCATATAAATAGATACTGTTAATGAATTGTCTAAACCTGTATAGGGAGTTTGGTCATAGGTAACCAGTCCATCTTTCGGGTGGTTATTATCAACGGCAAGTCCGTTAACAATATATTTATTCTGTACTTGCCAAAGGGAGAATTCATGGCGATAAATTTTTGAATATACCTTAGTACCACTGCTGCTAAAAAAATATACCCGATACCAAACTTTATTCTCGGTAGGATAAGCCTTTAACTCAATTTTTGCCAGATAGGACAATTTATTAACAAAACTATGTACGTCTGTACCGGCATTTTTTACCAGCGAAATAGAATCAGCAGCATAGGTAACACCAGTGGCAGAGGTGGTGAAATCTAAGGTATAAGACACTGTAAAGGTAATCTGATTGATGCTTACAGCGGTTATGTTGTTCGCTTTTGGAAGATCATCAACAACTGTTGGAGTAGGAGTAGGGGTAGTTACTTCGGCTTTCTTGCAGGCCACTCCGTATACTAATAAAAAGAATAAAGCAAATGTAAAGGGCAAAATGCTTAGGCGGGTGTTGTCCAATTGAAGAAATGAAGGCATTAATGAGATTTGTAATTTGAGTGCTAAGGTAATCAAAACCGCGTTAACATTTAAGAAATATTTATTGATTTTGATAGGGTTTAACCTTATATTTAACTGGTGATGAGTCTTTTAAAGTTTTTATAGTTAAATAGTTGTTTTTTCTCGAGTTCTACGGAGGATTTATTTCAACTGATTGGCGAAGAAGAATAATTTTTGCCAAATAGAAATGAGCATCAATGATTTACCAGATAAAGGTGAAAGATACCATAGGTCAAGATTGATTTGTGTTTACCACACTACATTTGATTTATAATAAGAACAGAAAACATTTTCTTAATATATAATCAACCATAAACAAAAAACTAAAAACCATGAGTACACTAAAATTAAAAGACGGAACAGAGATTTTTTACAAAGATCAGGGTCTGGGACCAACCTTAATGTTCCACCACGGATGGCCTTTATCATCAGATGATTGGGACGCACAGGTTATTTTCTTTTTACAGAAAGGCTACCGTGTAATTACGCACGATAGGAGAGGGCACGGCCGTTCCAGCCAGGATATTTATGGCCATACGATTGAACAATATGCGGCCGATGCGGCCGAGCTGGTAGAATTTCTTGATTTGAAAGATGTGGTTCACATCGGCCATTCTACGGGTGGTGGCGAAGTGATTCGTTATGTTCATAAATACGCCAATGGCAGGGCAAAAAAAGCAGTATTGATTAGTGCTGTTCCACCGATTATGGTTCAAAGTGAAAGCAATCCGGATGGGGTGCCTATGTCTGTTTTTGATGATATCAGAGACCAGACATTAAACAACAGACAACAGTTTTATGTTGATT
The DNA here is from genome assembly GCF_913776295.1 of uncultured Pedobacter sp. Lineage (GTDB taxonomy): Bacteria > Bacteroidota > Bacteroidia > Sphingobacteriales > Sphingobacteriaceae > Pedobacter. The sequence goes on along the minus strand of NZ_CAJYOJ010000004.1, from coordinate 11,312 downwards.
TGACCATTCCGTTCTATGGCTATAACCGGGAGGGTGCAGTTGTAAAAGAAGGTGTGCAAAGAAACTGGTGGAGACAGGGCATGATGGGCGGAATTGTTGCGCATTACGAGGGCATCAAAGCTTTTTCTGAAACAGATTTTAATGAAGATTTAAAAGCCGTTGATATCCCGGTTTTGGTGCTTCATGGTGAAGATGATCAGATTGTTCCTTACCAAAATGCGGGTGTAAAATCGGCCAAACTGTTGAAAAACGGAAAACTGATTACTTATCCTGGTTTCCCCCATGGTATGCCAACTACGGAAGCTGAAACAATTAATAAAGATATTTTAGCGTTTATTCAGTCTTAGTGAGTAAAGTTTTGGAGTGCGATTAATGGTTTCCACTCCAAATCATGCAATTTAAATATTCAAAATACGCCTGCAGATCCGTAGATTGAGGCTGTAACAAAATAACAGATTCAGAGTTGGCAAAAGAATCGACTTTGGCGGTGTCGTCATGCTCAGCTTGACTGGGCATCTTAATGATTTGGTAGGGACTTACTTATTTGTCGTTTTATCGTGTTAAGATTAGCTTCGCTGGGCACTTCGTGGTTCCCGTTTTCACCTATCGTGTGGACACATCTTTTTTGAGAATGGTATGGGCATTTTGCTAACCAACTTTAATAAAGCACGGGTTTTAGCTAAGGACGCTGTCAATCCCAGGAGCCAGGAAATCAAAAAAACAGTAGTAGTCCAGATAAACTTGCACTAGCAAACCTGAAACGCAGTGGTTTTGTGTTCATGACGATGATTTAATTTTTTAAAAAAGATTGAACACAAAACGAAGTGCCGCTGTTTTTTTGATGCGCATGGAATTGTGCAAAAGGCTCATTGCTGGATTGACGAAGCGCTTTGGGTACTTTGGCGCTCCAAAGTACCATGCCCCGCGGCATAGAGCGGAAAAAACAATCTTTTTGTTGAAAAAAATTTTCCTAATCATTGGCATTAATAGCAAGGAAGATGCTGAAATAAATTCAGCATGACGATTGCCTTAGAAATACGTGCTAAAGAACAAATAATGGCTAACAAAAATGTGTCCACACGAAAGGTTTCCACGGGAATGACGACCTTTTAAAATATTATTCTGCCGAGAATCTCCAAAATTATTTCTAATACAGCCTCTTTTATTTTTTTAACAATTTAACTGTTCATCAACTCAGCTTACAGGGATTGGCAGTTATTTTTTTTAAATTTTCAAAAACCAAATGCTTGAGATTTCGTTTCTTGGGCATGGAAACTTTTAAGAGGCTACTTTCAATTATTTTACATGTATTTTTCATTTGTTTATTCATCAGCGCCATTCTCGGCATGACCTTAGCTAAGCTGTCTTAATTTTTCACCTGATTTTTACATACCATACGTTTTTTGTTTTTTATGGAAAGTTTAGATTCCTTTGAAAAGTTGATGGCCATCTTTTTCGCCACCATTTTGCTGCTTGGTTTCGTTATTGGTACAGCCATTTATTTACTGGTATAAACCCTTGGCTTTTCAGAAATTAATTTACTTGTATTATTTAAGGCTGTCGAATTCGATGAACTCATATTCCGGCGAACTCTCCAGTAATTGTCGGAGAATTGCACCATGACCGTTGCCGAATATCACCAGAATCCTGTCTTTCGGACTTTCGGTGATCTCCTGAAGATTTCTAAAAATCCGCAGGTTCCGGCTGTACCAGTTTATGGCAAGGGCATCTGCACCTCTTTTATCATCTAACTTAAAATCGCCAACCAGGTAAGCACCATGCCCAAGCTGGTGATAGCGTTTAGAGTTTGTCTGTTTGAAGTATACTAGCAAGGAAGTTTTAGCGCGTAAACTGTCTTCAGCTTTATACCAACGCTCATACATTTTGGAGTAAGGGTCTTCACTTTTATAATCGTAATCTTTAAACAAAGCTTTAAAATACTCCGGATCAATTTTGCTCAATTCCGAAACCATTGAATGATCGTCAATCGAATAAATGGTATCGAGCTTCAGTTCAGTTGCAATCCGCATACCAAGCTGATAGCGTTCATCCCGTTCCGTCCGATAGGCTCCTTTTTTGTAGGCGTTTAATTTCTGTGTCGCTTTCCATTCAGGTAAAGCCTCAATTGCAGTTTTTGTAGGTCTGAATTTTTTGATATAGTTTACCAGATCAGTAAGTTCTTTTTGCCTGGTTGGTGAAAGAACATCTACTTTATCATCGTTTGATGTTACATGCGCATCTAATCCGGGATAGTGAAAATGAAAAGACCCCACAAATAACACTTTTGTCCTTTCTTGCGGGAAATATGATTTTGTAGAAGATAAACTTTTGTTCTGCTGTGCAAAAACGGTTGGAATACAAATCAGCGATAGAATGGCCAACGCTGCCAAGCGGCCAAAAATTGTTTTTTTCATTTTATTGTAATGGATTTGTATATAAGACAGGTATAAGTTGTGGATGTTGCATGGCCAACATCCTGTTAGCAAAATAGGGACTGTATGGCTTCATGGTTTGATAATACCTGCCAGATAATTTACAGCAGCTGTATTTTTTATGCAAAACTTCAACATGTCTTCAGTATCTTATACCATATTTGTTGATCATGAAAATTCTGATTATTGAAGATGAACCGGGTTTGCAACAAAGTATTGCGCAATACCTGATGTCGGAAGGCAACCAGTGCAGTCTGGCTTCAACTTATGCGCAGGCACTTGAACGGTTAGAACTGTATGATTATGATTGCATCCTGCTTGATCTTGGTTTGCCTGACGGGGAAGGACTTCAATTATTAAACTATTTAAAAAGACTAAACAGGACAGAGGGCGTAATTATTCTCTCGGCAAGAAATTCGATTGATCAAAAAATAGAAGGTTTGCGTTTAGGCGCAGATGATTACCTCACCAAGCCTTTCCATCTTTCTGAACTTAATGCCCGGATACTTGCAATCGTACGGCGGAAAAGTGCGCATGGGGAACGCCACATTGAATTTAAGGAAATCCGCATTGATTTGGATGCCAAAGAGGTTCTGGTAAAAGGTAAATTGGTTTACCTGACCAAAAAAGAGTTTGACCTCCTGCTTTATTTTGTTGCCAATAAAGGGAAAGTAATTTCTAAATCGGCAGCTGTAGAGCATATTTGGGGCGATGATTCGGATATGGCCGATAGTTTTGATTTCATTTATACCCATATTAAAAACATCAGAAAAAAACTGACTGATGCCGGAAGTGGCGATTATTTCCAATCTGTATATGGTGTGGGATATAAATTTATGGAGATATGAAGCTTTTTACCAAGTATAATATCATATTGATGGCGATCAGCCTTTTCGGGCTGTTGCTGATCGGTTCTCTTTTTTATCGGTTGCTGGGCTATTATCTCGATCAGCAGATTGATCATGATCTGGTAGAAGAGATTATGGAAGTAAAAGAATATGCTTCAGAAGGAAATTTTTACCAGCCCCATGAGTTTGAGGATCTGGTTGTTCAATACAAAAAAATAAAAAAAGCCAATCCTTCCAGCAGCTATGCCGATACCATTTTCTATAACCCGGTAAAGCATCATAAGGAGACCGCAAGATACCTGAAAACAGAACTAGAACTTTTGGGGCAACCCTATCAGATTTTGGTAATTGCCTCAAAAACTGAGCGCCAGGAACAGATCCAGAACATCTGCCTGATTATTCTCATCCCGGTGATGCTGCTTTTTGCCTTAGTGCTGCTGGTGAACCGGATTTTGCTCAAGAAAATCTGGACACCCTTTGAACAGCTGCTGAAAAATATTACGGCATTTAATATTAATCATGAAGTGCCCTACCAACCCGTAGAAATGCCCGTTGCTGAATTCCGTCAGCTGAACAAGGTTTTGGTGGAGCTTTCGGGTAAAGTTAAATCCGACTATAATGAGATTAAGCTGTTTACGGAGAATGCCTCACATGAGATGATGACACCCCTTGCGGTGATTAACTCAAAACTTGATAATATGCTCCAGTCGAATGTTTTGGGGAAAGAACACGGAGAAACGCTTGGTGAGTTGTACAAAGCTACCTCTCGCTTAACAAAGCTTAATCAATCATTACTGCTTTTGGTGAAAATTGACAATAATTTGCTCCAGGATAGAGAAAAAATAAACCTGAAGTCGCTTATCGAAGAAAAATGCGTTTATTTTCAGGAGCTTATCCATGCCCGGAATATACATGTTGAATTTGCGCTAACGGATGTAAGCATTTATGCAAATCAGCAACTTCTGGAGATATTAATCAATAACCTATTTAGTAACGTTATCCGGCATAATTATGATGGCGGACAGATTGAAATCCGTTTGGATCATGAGAAAATGATATTTGCCAATACCAGCCATCATCCGGCGCTCGATCCTGAAAAAATATTCGATCGTTTTTATAAAGATCATGCTTCTGAAGGTACAGGACTGGGGCTTGCGATACTGAAGCAGATCTGTAACCGCCAGCATTACCTGTTACATTATACCTATCATCAAGACTTGCATACTTTTACTATTACATTTAAACATTAAGTGAATATGGCTATTATCGAACCTGTTAATCAGGAAATCGGAGCGATCAACACCGGGAAGAAATATCCTGCTACCCTGCGGTTCTGGCATTGGGTAAATTTTATGGTGCTTTTCGGATCCCTCTTCACGGTACTCATTAACGCTACGCTCTTTGATCATGCGCAACGTACCGTCGTTAAGGCAGCGCTGGTAAATGCGGGCGCCTCTGTAAGTGATAAGCAGGCCGGAGTGGTAATACACGGGCTTGAGGACCAGGTTTGGGGCATCCACATCTATTTTGGCTATGTCCTTGCTGCGCTTTTTTTATTCAGGTTGATTGCTGAATTTTTTCTGCCTGCCACCCGGAGAATTTCTCCAAAAATTAAAAAAGCTTACCTGGCTTATTTTATCTTAAAAAAAGAACGGGAGGCAGCAAAGCACGAATTGGTAGTAAAAGGGCTTTATCTTATTTTTTATCTTTTGTTGTTGGTTATGGTAGTTACAGGCTTATTGCTGGCCTTCGAAGATTATACCGGCCTTTCAAGAAATATTAACCACAGTATAAAGGAATTCCATGGTTTTTGCATGTACCTGATCCTTGGCTTTATTGTTCTTCATTTGGCTGGCATTTTTCTGGCCGAACGAAAGGATGGAAAAGGAATCGTTTCGGATATGATTAACGGCGGCTAAGCAACACCGCAAAATGACAGGCATTATTTTTTGAAAAAATGAGAAAGTCACATAAAGAAGAACATCTAAAAAGTTCCGCATTTATTTCCGATATCGTGATCGGGATGAGTGACGGGCTTACTGTACCCTTTGCACTGGCCGCAGGTTTAAGTGCTGCAGTAAGTAGCAATTCGATCATTATTACTGCAGGTATTGCCGAAATTATTGCAGGTTGCATCGCCATGGGGTTGGGCGGCTATCTGTCTGGAAAAACGGAGCAGGAGCATTATGAGAGCGAATTGAGAAGGGAATACCTGGAAGTTGAAAATGTTCCGGAGATCGAAAAAAAGGAGGTCAAGGAAATCTTTGCTGCTTATGGATTAGACGACTATGAACAGGATCTACTGGTGGATCAATTGAGCAAAAGCAAAGACCAATGGGTAGATTTTATGATGAAATTCGAGCTCGGGCTTGAAAAACCAGATGCCAACAGGGCCAGAAATAGTGCCGTTACCATAGGCTTATCTTACTGTATTGGTGGTATGCTGCCGCTTTCAGCTTATTTTTTCACCACTAAACCACAGGATGGGCTTCTGCTGTCTGCTTTACTCACTACCGTATGTTTGTTTGTATTTGGCTATTTTAAAAGCAGGTTAACCGGTCAGCCACCAGTTAAGGGCGCCTTTAAAGTTACCGCCATCGGACTTATTGCAGCCGGGGCAGCCTTTTTGATTGCGAGATGGATTGGCTAAAGAGGCATTCAGCATGTTTTGGGTTTGTTTTAACAGAGATTTAACAGTTTTCTCTCCAAACTTCAGAAAGTCTTCAGACTTGATGAATAGTTTTGTTAAAGATTTACCTGCTGATATTGTTCGTAACGGAAATTTAATAGCATAATAAAATCAGAAATTTTTACAGGTAGAATTTTACACAATTTTTTGAGCTATATTTATTACTTGTAGGAGGTTATTATGACCAGATGTTTGGATGATCTTCCCGTATTGCTGACTTTAATTAAGAAAAAATAATGAAATTACTTTTGGTTGCCCTATTGGGTTTTTTTACCATTCCTGCCGTATGGATGGAAAACTTTACAGAAGCGCAAAAACAAGCAAAAGATAAACATAAACAGATTCTGATTAATTTTTCAGGGTCAGACTGGTGCGGTCCCTGTATCCGCCTGCGCAAAGAAATCCTCCAATCTGAAAGCTTTGAGCAGTATGCCGCCAAAAACCTGGTTTTGGTAAGGGCAGATTTTCCACGGCAGAAGAAAAACCAGCTAACAAAAGAGCAGGTGAAACTTAACGAAGCATTAGCAGAAATCTACAATAAAGATGGTAAGTTTCCGTACACGCTTCTTGTTGACGAAGATGGAAAGGTACTCAAAACCTGGGATGGATTTCCTAACGAAAGTGCTGAGGCTTTTGTATCTGAATTGGGTCAGTTAAAAAAATAATTTAATCGAGATGGCTAAATCTGTTTCTGTAAACCGGATACTTAAACTCATGGGAAACCGCTTTGAGTTTACGGTAATTGCCGGACATGAGCAGGAGGGAAATGCAGCAATAGATGCAGCCATAAAAGAAGTGCAGCGGATAGAATATCTGCTTACAACATTTAGCGACCTCAGTCAGACAAGTCTGATCAATGCAAACGCGGGTTTGCGTCCGGTAAAGGTTGATGAAGAAGTGATCAGCCTGATTGAGCGATCGATCAAAATATCTGAAATTACCGATGGCGCCTTCGACATAACCTATGGTTCTATAGATAAAAGATTGTGGAATTTTGATCAGGGCATGACCAGCCTCCCCGATGAAGAAACTGCGCTCAAATCTGTCGGATTGATTGATTATCGAAATGTGATCATCGATAAAAAGCAGTCGACGGTGCTGTTGAAAAATAAAGGCATGAGGATCGGTTTTGGTGGGATTGGAAAAGGCTACGCAGCCGATAGGGCTAAATTAGTATTGCAACAGATGGGTATTAAAAGCGGGATTGTAAATGCTGCCGGCGATTTGATTACATGGGGTACGCAAATAGGAGGGAATGCATGGACGGTTGGCATTGCTGATCCGGAACAAACCGACAGGCCCTTTTCTGCACTAAAAATTAGTGATATGGCCATTGCCACTTCGGGTAGTTATGAAAAATATGTCACCATAAACGGGAAACGCTATTCGCATACCATCGATCCAAAAACCGGACTTCCGGTAAGCGGCGTAAAAAGTGTGAGCATCATTTGTCCAAGTGCTGAATTGGCCGACGCCCTGGCTACACCTGTTGTGGTGATGGGCGCAAAGGTGGGGCTGGAACTCATTAACCAGATTAAACAGGTAGCGTGTATCGTCATAGATGATGATGATCGGGTTTTTACCACAAAAAATATTAATGTGATATAATATGAAACCTTCATGATTTTACCAAAACCCAGTGGAATGAATATTTAAAATCATGATCGCTTCATCACCTTTAAACCGAGCTTGCGAGCTCATTGATACCATAAAAAACATAAACTATCGTCAATAAAATAAATCATAGATAGATGAAAATTTCCAGAATTTTCCTTGCAACGGTTAGCGCTGTTTCACTAATCAGCATGCTTAGTGCCTGTAGTAGCGTAAAACCTTATCAGAAAAATAAGATAAACGATGCCGATATGACCCTTTCGGCCCGAAAGGTGCAGAAATTTGAACAAAGTTTTCAGCTTTACCGCGAAGGTGCTTCGGGTGCCAACGGTGGTAAAAGTGGTGGTGGTTGTGGCTGTAATTAATTGATCGGAAATGAGAAAAATATATCTCCACGTGCTTTTTATGTATTTCGGTATATTAAGCACTTATGCGCAAAGCAGACCGGAACCCGCAAAAGCAGATAGCAGCAAGTACCAGTCGAGAAAGCTCAAGGTAGATGAAATCAATCTGGTTTCAGCTTATTATCATCAGAATGGCAATAATTCTGCGGTAACCGGTGGTATTGGTACCGAGAAACTGAGTGATTTTGCGAATACGATTGATCTTCAAATGTCCAGGTTCAATAAAAGAGGCAAAAAAAATACTTTTCTTTTTGAGCTAGGTATCGACCATTATACATCGGCTTCTTCAGATAAAATTGATCCAAATACTATTTCTTCCGCTTCTTCGGCAGATACCCGTATTTATCCATCATTGAACTGGACACATTCTAATGAAGATACCGGTAATTCATTCGGTTTCACCGGATCTTATTCTACTGAATTTGATTACCAATCGATGGGTGCAGCCTTTAATTTAACCCGTTTATCAAAAGATAAAAATACACAGTTTGATTTTAAGCTGCAGGCCTTTCTCGATCAATGGACAGTGATTTTACCAATTGAGCTGCGAACGGGTAATATAGGTAAGGGACACGAACAGTACGATACGGCACCAAGAAATTCGTTCAGCGCGTCTTTCTCTCTATCTCAGGTCATTAACCAAAAATTTCAGGCCGCTTTGATTTTAGAGCCTTCCTATCAGAAGGGATTGCTGGCGACCAAATACCAGCGTAATTATTTTACTGATGGTTCGCTGCGGGCAGAAACCTTACCTGATAAACGTTATAAGCTGCCCATCGGCTTGAGGATGAACTATTTTCTCGATGATCATTTTGTAATCCGCACTTTTTACCGGTACTATATGGATAACTGGGGCATCAGGGCGCATACAGCTGAACTAGAGATTCCGGTTAAGATTAATTCTTTCTTTTCCATCAGTCCTTTTTACCGTTATAATAACCAGGTGGGCACGAAGTATTTTGCACCTTATGGGCAACATGCTCCGTCTGAACAATATTTTACCAGTGATTATGATCTCTCTACACTAACAAGCAACTTTTATGGTGCAGGTATTCGTTTTGCGCCACCCAAAGGTGTTTTTGGCTGGCAAAGACTTAATATGCTGGAGTTGAGATATGGGCATTATTCGCGATCGACAAGTCTGGTTTCCAATATCCTATCACTAAACCTCAAATTTAAGTAGGATGCTATCCGCCGTAAGAAGCTATCCAGGTATTTAAATTCTTCTGACGGGTTTATTGGGCGGTATCAAAATAACAGATTTAGCGCTGGCAAAAGAATTAAATCTGGCGGTGTCGTCGGTCATCTTAATGATTTGGCAGTAAGGTACTTATTTTCTGTTCCATCGAATTAAGATTAGCTTCGGTGAGCACCTTAAGGTTCCCAATTTTCACTTATCATGTAGACACATCTTTTGGTTTTTTTTATACGCTTTGCTAGCTTGCTTTGATAGATTACAGGTTTTACCGAAGAACGCCGTCAATCCCAAGAGCCGGAGCTATCAAAAAAACAGTTGTAGGAAAGAAAAAATAGCATTACCAAACCTTAAACGCAGTGGTTTTGTGTTCGTAGTATTAATTTAATTGCTAAAGAAAATTGAACACAAAACGAAGTGCCGCTGTTTTTTTGATGTGAGTTTGGTTGTGCGAAAGGCTCCTAGTGGATTGACGAAGCGCTTTGGGTACTTTGGCGCTCCAAAATGCGTAGCATTCTTGAGCACAGCTAAAACAACTACGACAGCGAAAAACTACCATGCCCCGTGGCATAGAGCGGAAAAACAATATTTTTGTGCAAAAATAATTTTTCTTAATCAACGGCATTTAAAAGCATGAAAGATGTTGTCCACGAAGTAGCTACAAGGCGATTGAAAACCATATTTCTATTTGTAAAATAAATCCGATGGCTCAGCATGACGATCGCCTTAGAAATTAGCGCTGAAGAACAAATAAGGGCTTAGAAGGATATATCCACTCGATAGGTTTTCACGTGAATGACGGCCTTCAAAATATTATGCTGCCAAAAATCCAAAAATCATTTCTGATACAGCCTTTTTTTACTGAAGTTAACCTACATTCTTTTTTTAAAATAAAAACATTGTTGGCTATCTCTTAATAAACGGTCGTTAACATCACAAGAGTTTAGTTTTTTCCAGATGTGGATCTTTCAAACTCAGTATCCATCCGCAAATGCTTTACTGATGCATTTAAGCAGATCGTTACGGTTTGATTTTTTAAAGATCACATCGTTACACTTATTGAACAAAATAAATTCCTTTAAATTATCGACGAATTTACCGATCGTTATCTCATCAATTTCAATTGGCTCAAAATGGAGGTTGTGAACGATCAGTGTTTTCTTTTTCCGGTCGGCTTTTGCATCCATTCTGGCAATAAATCTTTCTCCGGCCAGAATCGGTAAAGAGAAATAGCCGAACTTTCGTTTAGGAGCGGGTACAAAACACTCAATCTGATAATCAAAGTCGAAAAAATCTTTTAAACGGAAACGGAAAACATTCAGGATGTCAAAAGGTGACAGAATGAAAACCTCTTCTTCTATATTAACATTAACTTCGGTGTCCGAAAGCATGAATAGCGGTCCTTTTACACCATCTACCATCACCTTTTTAACTTCTTGCCCCTGAAGCATCTTTTCCAGTTCTTTTTTTACCAGATTCCCTTTTACACGGCGGGCACGCCAGGCCATTTCCTTTACCGATGAAATGCCGAGTGCGCCAAGAGTGCGTTTGATCACATAACGGGCATATTCTTCAGCTGACGGCATAGTTTGGTCGGTATCAGGTGGTACCACCTCCAGTGGCAGATGGTAAACTTTTTGGAAAGCGCTATTTCGGCTGATCATCAGTTTGCCTTCCAGGTAAAGTTTTTCTAACGCAACCTTTGCTGGTCGCCAATCCCACCAACCCGAACTGGCTTCTATGCGGTCGTTTTCAAAGTCGCCAACCATCACCGCCCCATCACGCTCCACCTGATCTAAAATCTGCTTCATCAAATCCGATTGTACTTTTGTTAAGGGGCTACCTTGCGTTGCAAAAGCCTTTTTTACCGGCAGCGAAAAGCGGAAATCGTGCATAGGCAGAAATCCTGCATCGGAGGTAAAATATTCAAACACCTCACCATCATCGCAAAGGGCTGTAAGCCATTCAGTTTCATAATCCGGAACCCGTGTAAACAAGGCATGGTGGTGGGCCCGTTCTACCACATAGTTGGTATCTAACTGTACATAGCCCAAATGGTCAATTACCCGGTAAACAGCTTCCATTCCGGTTCCGAACGGTTCTTTTTTGGAGAGTCCTGCCGCATGTAAA
>NZ_CAJYOJ010000003.1 GCF_913776295.1 uncultured Pedobacter sp. | reverse complement strand
AATTTTTCTTTCAAAGCCAGTAATAGGGCTCGGTCAGTGGAATCCGAAAAATTTGTTAGGCCGGACTTAAGTAGAACGGGGGCACAGTGCGAAGGCCTTGTTAGACGGAAATGCATTGTGCACAAGTGTCTAACTATCAATTGATAACAAAATAACGTCAATGGTAGCTGTAGCGAAGCGGAAAGCTACGGTGTAAATTTATTTCAGGGTCTTTCCTGCTAAAAAGATGCTGGAATGAATTCAGCATGACGAATTGGTCTAGTCAATGGCGTTGAAAAAATAGGATTTCTAAATAATTATCAATTGCAGTTTAATATAATAAAAATATAGTCGGCTTTTTATGAAGGTCTATCTCCTCTTTGCGCCAGTTGTAAACACTTTGTGTTTTAATAAATTCATCTGCTGCGGTAAGGTTACTGGCTACGCAAACCTGCGTGTTCGGTTTACAACTTTTCAGTACCTCTTCAAAAAGCTGGTTATTGCGGAAAGGTGTTTCGATAAAAATCTGAGTTTGTTTATAACGGCTGGCCGATAAATCCAGGTCTTTAATACGCTTTGTTCGTTGTTCTTTATCAATCGGTAAATAGCCCCAAAAAGCAAAACTTTGTCCATTAAAACCTGAAGCCATTAAAGCCAGTAAAATAGAGCTGGGCCCTACCAAGGGCACTACCTTTATACCGCGTTTATGCGCTTCGGCAACAATATCTGCTCCAGGATCGGCAATACCAGGGCAACCTGCTTCGCTCATCAAGCCAACGTCTTTTCCGGCAGTAAGTTCAACAAAAAACTGCCCTAAATCTGTTCGGTTGTGTTTACCATAATCGTGTACAATTAAATCTTTCTGTGGTATTTTTAAACCCGCCTCTTTTAAAAAACGACGTGCAGTTTTACTGTTCTCTACAATGTAGGTTTCAATCTGGTTAATGGTGTTAACCAGGTAAGGGGTAAATGTTTTATGTGCTACCTCTTCAGCCAATGGTACGGGAATAAGGTATAGGGTGCCTTTTTGCATGCTACAAAAATACGCACAATAAATAGAATTTAAGTTCTAAAGCTTGTGCAACTGGCAATATAATCTCTTTTGTAAGCAAAGGTGTAGCAAATTTTATTTTTAACTGACTTCTTTTCTGCACAATTAAACTCCGCGTAAAACGTTAAATATTAGTTAAATATACCTTGGATGGCAATATTTGAAAAGAAAACATAAAAACTATGCTTGCATATTAAACCTTTGGCATTTTTGGTTCTCTAATTGATACACACACATTAGGTTATTAAAATAAACACACAAATGAAAACACTGAAATCTACGGCACTTGTGCTGGGGCTATTTTCGCTCCTTGCCGGAACCACAACCCTTGTCAGGGCACAAGACTACCAAAACGATTACCAGTCTGATGGTTACAGTACCGGCAACATTTCTCTACAGACTTTTTACGACGAGCTCTCGCCCTATGGTACGTGGATACAAGATCCGCAATACGGCTATGTTTGGCGCCCCGATGTAGATCAAAGTGAATTCCGCCCGTATTATACTAACGGACGCTGGGCCATGACTGAGTATGGTAATACCTGGGTTTCCAATTACGACTGGGGCTGGGCACCTTTTCACTATGGCCGTTGGGTAATTAACAGTTACCGCCAGTGGATCTGGTTACCTGATACCAATTGGGGCCCAGCCTGGGTAGATTGGAGAAGTGGCGATGGTTATTACGGATGGGCACCTATGGCGCCAAGCATTAACATTAACCTGAGCTTTGGGCGCCGTTATGTGGTGCCTGCTTTCTGCTGGAACTTTATCCCTCAGCGAAATATTTATATCAATACTTTCCCAAGATATGATTACGGCCGTAATAATGTGTATATACGCAATACCACCATCATCAATAATACTTATGTATATAACAGAAGAACTTATTATGGGGGGCCAAGGGTTGAAGATATCAGGCGCGCAACCAACAGGGATGTGACTGTATACCGTTATGCCGAAAGTTCCAGACCTGGTGCTAGCCGGATAGGTGGCAGGGAGGTAGCGATTTACAGACCAAGGCCTGAACGTAATGCAGTAGTAGACAACCGTAATGCTGCGCCAAGGAGATTTGAGCAAGGCAATGCTGGCATTAGCAGAGGCGGAAGAAACGAAGGTTATACCAACCGTGATCAAAGAGGAAATACCCCAGGCAGTAATGACAACCGCTTTGGGTCAAGAGATAATCGAAATGTAGGCCGGGATAATAACAATCAGCCAGATAATAGGGCTGAGGCTTATAACAGAGATGCAAACGGACGTATTAGCCGTGGCGGTGCTAATGGTATTGATAATGGAAACAGACAAGATAATGCAAATCGTGGTCAGGACCAACAACGTTGGGATCAGATGAGGCAACAACGTAATCAAGACCGCATGGGCATAGATCAACAACGTGGTCAACGTGATATGCAACCGCAGAGAGGTCAGGATGATCAACGTGTGCAAATGGATCAGCAAAGGGCACAACGTAATGAGCAGATGCAACAGCAACGTGCACAACAGGCCCAGCAGCAGCAACAGGAAAGAGCGCAACGCGATGCACAGATGCAACAGCAACGTAATGAGCAAATGCAACAGCAACGTGCGCAACAAGCCCAGCAGCAACAACAGGAAAGAGCGCAGCGAGATGCACAAATTCAGCAACAGCGTAATGAACAAATGCAACAGCAGCGGGCTCAACAAGCTCAGCAACAACAGCAAGAAAGGGCTCAACGAGATGCACAAATGCAGCAGCAACGTAATCAGCAAATGCAACAGCGACAAGAACAAAGAAGGATGGAGGCTCCACAACAACGAGGTGGCGGCGGTGAACGAGGTGGTGAAGGTGGAAGACCATCAAGAGGTGGCAGAGGATAAAATGGAAAGTCCCGATGAAAATCGGGACTTTTTTATGCGGTAATTCTAATAAAGTTAACGTCATTTCGAGTGAAGTGCAACGAAGTGAACCACGTAGTGCTCAGCGAAGCTAAATCTATTAAGATAGATCTCTCCCCGCCTGTACGGGCAGGCCTGTCCGCACAGGCGGGCATTCCACTGCGTTCCAGTCGAGATGACGATCTTCATTTTATTACTGCTCTGCCGCTATGCGCAAATTACTTAAATCATTTCCTCTAAAGGTGCTTTCAGCATTAGGGTGCAGGTTTTCGGGATCCAGCAAGAAAGTGGTTATCCCGAGTTCCAGGCCAAATTTAATTTCCGATTCGGCATCATCGCCTATAATTAAAATATCATCTTTGTTAAGTTGATGCTGGTCGATCAGCATTTCAAATGTTTCTTTCTTATTGGAGATCGAAACATCTACCACACGTACTTCTTCAAAATCATCGGCAATGCCTAACATTTTTACCTTTGATCGCTGTTGTTTTGGGAAACCCGCCGTTACAATAAATTTTCTGCCGGTTAAGTTTTTGATATAATGGTAATCATCGCTTGGTTTTAACGGATGGGTTACAGATCTGTTTTGGAGGTAGGAAATCACTTCTGGCATCACATCCTCATTGAAATGATATTTTTTAGCTACTTTCAGAAAAGGAGTCCTCAACATTTCCTTTTTGGCTAACTGAAAATCTTCCCGACTGATTCCTAAATCCAACTTTTCTAAAAAGCGATATAATTCCCCCATCAACTGTTCTTCGTTCTGCCTGGTAAAATAAATGGTATTGTCTAAGTCTATAAAAAATATTCGCTTCATTATGGATGGGTTTTTGTAAGATGAAAAAAATAAAAACACCTGTGGGTTAAATATGTTTAATAAGTAAATCACTAAAACCATGAAAAAAGAAACAAAAATCATAGTAGGCGTATTAGCCGGAGCAGCATTAGGTGCAACCATCGCATTAGCATTGTCATCAGATTCAACCAGCGATCTGAAAAATAAAGTATCAGATTTCTTTGCTGATCTTTTAGACGCTTCAAAAGATAAATTAGCCGGTTTGGCAGATAAAGCCACAAGTGTTGCCGACAAGGTTAAAGATAAAGTTGCAGAAATAAACGCATAACAAATTGAAAGTGCCGGAAATATCCGGCACTTTTAGCTATATATTTTCTCTAACCAATATTTTGATGAACATTGCTTTTCATGGTGCTGCCCGTACGGTTACGGGAAGTAAGCACCTTATTACCTTAAAAAACGGCACCCAGATTTTATTAGATTGCGGCTTGTTCCAGGGGATGGGCCGTGTTACCGATAAACTAAATGATTATTTTGGTTTTAATCCAAAAAACGTCACGTATCTCATTTTATCACATGCACATATAGATCATTGTGGTTTGCTGCCTAAACTCGTAGCTGAAGGATTTGAAGGAGCAATTTATTGTACCGCAGCCACCATGGATCTCGCCCGTATTTTAATGATGGATTCTGCAAAAATCCAGATGCAGGATGCTGAATATGCTAACCGCAATCTGCGTGAAGGCGAAGAAATGGAAGAAGCGCTTTATACAGAGGAAGACGTGACCAAAACTGTTGGCCAAATGAAAATTGTGGAGTATGAGGAGGATTTTGAGATTGAAGAGGGAATTCGTTTGAAATTTACCGATGCAGGTCACATTTTAGGTAGTGCTGCTGTTCATCTTACCATTACAGAAGAGGGGGAATCTACACGAATTACATTTTCTGGCGATGTTGGCCGTTATGGCGATCTGTTATTAAAAAGTCCGCAACAATTTGATCAGGCTGATTATATCCTGATGGAATCAACCTATGGCGATTCGCTGCATAAAGACCTTGATCCGATCGAAGATATGCTTTTGGAGGTCATTAATAATACCTGTAACCGCAAAAAAGGAAAGGTAATTATTCCTGCTTTTGCCGTTGGCCGTACACAGGAACTCCTTTATGCTTTAAATGGCTTAGAGCTGAAAGGTAAATTGCCTGATGTTCCCTATTATGTAGATAGTCCTTTGTCATCCAAAGCAACCGAAATTCTCAGGAACCATCCCGAAGTATACAATAATGGGGTTAAAGAAATCCTAAAGGTAGATCATGATATTTTTGGTTTTAAAGGTTTACGTTTTATCGAAAGTGTAGAAGAATCAATTGCCTTAAATGATGATCCGAGGCCCTGTGTAATTATTTCCGCATCAGGCATGGCAGAGGCAGGCCGGGTAAAACATCATATCAGGAATAATATCAGTAACCAGAAAAATACCATTTTAATGGTGGGTTATTGTGAGCCGAACTCGCTTGGTGGAAAATTGATCGCAGGAAACAAAGTTGTTGAAATTTTTCGAGATGAATATGAAGTTAAAGCCGAAGTACAATCTATAAAATCAATGAGTGCACATGGCGATTATGAAGATTTATTACATTTTTTATCAGGCCAGGATCCAGCGAAGGTAAAACAGTTGTTTCTGATCCATGGAGAGTACGAAGTACAACAAAATTTTGCTACGAAATTAAAAGACCGGGGTTTCAAACATGTAGCCATACCCGAATACCATCAGGTGTATGAGTTGGAATAAAGTTGATCTGAAAATTGTTGGTCTGGATTTAACGTCCGGACCTTTTTTTAATCTGTTTCTGCCGGGATTGTAAATCCTTGGCGCTTAGAACGGATTTTAAATCCCGACCAACATGAATTTTAAATCCCGACCAAAGTTATGTCTATTGCCTTCGCATAAAATTTACCTTTCCATCTCCCATCTTACCCTTTCCGTCATTCATTTATACATCTTCCATTTTCTATATCTTTGCGTTATGGATGTTTTTGGAAAAGCGCTAACAGATATTTACAGAACGGGCGAGGCAGATACGCTCTGGTTGCACAATTCTTACGGAGAACCAGAAGAAATGCCGCTGGAATTTTTCTTTCGTGATGATGAAGATATGCCGGTTTTAGAGCTTCAGGCTTTGCATATGTGTACTGGCAAGGTATTGGATATCGGTGCTGGTGTGGGCAGTCATGCATTACTGCTACAAGCCTTTAATATCGATGTTACCGCTATTGATATTTCGGAAGCCGCGGTGAATATTATGAAAGACCGTGGAGTAAAAAAAGCATTCGTACAGGATATTTTTAATTATCAGGAGAAATTCGATACCATCATCATGCTGATGAACGGTATCGGTTTGACAGGAACTCTGCCCGGTTTCCGGAATTTTCTGATTAAGTTAAAAGACCTGATCAACACCGGTGGACAGGTTATTTTCGATTCATCTGATATTGCTTACTTATATGAAGATCTACCCAAACCGCAAAATCAGTACTATGGTGAGGTATCTTACCAATATGAATATAAAGGAGAAAAAGGCAATTGGTTTAACTGGATTTATATCGATGAAGAAACCATTAAACAGATTGCGAAAGAAACAGGATGGGATGCTGAACTGATTTTTGATGATGGTGAAGACCAGTATCTGGTGAAACTAACCTTAAAGGGTTAACTTTTTTTATTTCCACGGTCTGTACTGTACTGATAAGAACTTATGCCTATAGCGGTCTGTAGGGACACAGACCGCGGAGGGTGTAAAATTTAGTGGAGGTCATTATAGTTAATAATTTTTACAGCTGGGTTTTTAGCCAAAATTTCCTCCATCCATTTCCGGTGCGATGCACCAACGCCGACTACAACCCTTTTTGCTTTTTGCGCTTTTGCCTGCTCAATAATATTTTTACACATGCCTTCGTTTCTCAAGGTCCATTGTGCAATCATTTCCTTTACTGTTTCAGTTGGGAAACCGGCATATCCGTAAAAGTGAGATCCACCATAAAAGTTCCAGGCTTCATCTAAAATGCCATATTTTACCGTATTCATGCCTGCATAGGGGTCAGCATTAAATACCTTTGCTTCATCCTTATCATAAGACCAGTATTTTTCTATGGCTTTAACAGTAGCGGCTTCCTGAGAGGTGCTATCAGTTTTAGCTTTGTCTGTCAGAATTTTGTATAAGGAATCTGTCTTATGCCAGGCTTCACTCCAGGGCCTGTCATAGGTCTGGCAATCCATATTATAAATCCGATCTTGTTTCAATTGGTAAATAAGGGGAAAATAAATTTTGCTGTATTCGCTACCTGGTCTGTAAAAACCTATCTTTTTCAATGAATCTGTACCGCCAAACATCTTATTATAGGTGGCTAATTCTTCTTTGCCAAAACTCTGTTTCATATAATTCTCTAGCACAAAGATTTGATAATCAGTATTGCCTCTATCCCAGTTTTTAGCATAGTTAACGGCTAAATTCATTCTCGTTTTATGATAGTACGCAAATTTTGCAAGTGCTTTCAGATCTCTTTTAATTTCTACACCAATATTTTTTGGAGATTCCGGATTTAATTTTTCCAGATAGGCATGATTTTTTTTAAACAATTCTTTTGCCCAATTACTTTCCTCAAGTTTAGCATAATCGTCCTTAGGCAGGTATTCTCCAAAAACCATATCTGGCTTAAAGTTTTTAAGTTTATCAATGACAGACTGAAAATTTATAGTCGATTTAGAATTGTCGTGGGCAGAGCCCACGATAACAATTTCGATTTTATTCTGGGCATTCAATTTAATGGTAAATGCCACAAGCAGTGATAATGCAAGAATAAATTTTTGTAAGGTTCTCATAACTTTGTTTCGTTTTTGTTTGATTCAAAGATGAGTATGCAGGCCTCAATGTTAAATTTAATTATCCCAACTGTTTGTTATATTATCCCAATCGGCGAAAAGGAGATTAGGAAACTGAGGATGCAGACTAAAGTGTTTGCATAGCGGTTTATGGTTTTCGTCCTAAAAAACGTAGTTATTCCATCAGTTTTCGATTAAAACCAACAATTAGTTTAAACAGATCTTTGTATTTGGTAAGCGGCAAGGTTTCCGGTTTGTCATATATATCGTGATAGGCAGTTGGGCCGCCCTGAGTGTAAATGAAGAATGCAGGAACACCTTTTTCGGTAAAAAAATAATGATCACTATTGGCTGCTTTGCCCCTCGGATTGATTTTGGAAATATAATGATGTTCATTATTAATTTCATTAAGCTGCGCGAAGGCTTTTGGGTATACAGAAGCATTCACCACTGTCATTCCGGCTTCACCTGTTCCAACCAGATCGAGGTTGAGGAGGAATTTAATTTTACTTAAAGGAACCAATGGATTTTCTACAAAATATGCTGATCCTAATAATCCTGCTTCTTCGGCTGCAAAACAGATAAAACCAATGGAGTAGGGCTGGGGATTGGCGGCATAATATTTGGCTAAACTTAACAGGGTAGCCACCCCAGCTGCATTATCATTTGCACCCGGGAAATAGGTATCGGCACCCATACCACCCAAATGATCGTAATGTGCGGTAATAATTAACAATGAATCAGGATATGTAGTTCCTTTAACCCAACCACAAATATTGGCTGCCTGAAAATTGGGGATAAACTCGTTTTCAATATCAGCACTGATTTCTTTTGGGATGGCCGTAAAGCTCTTTTTATTAAGCTGTATGGTGGTTAAGTCTCCAATTTCGGTTGCTACAGACCAGGTAAGTTTATCTTTTAGTGAAATAATTAATGAAGACGTAGCCTGATAATTAAGACTATCAATTTGTTTTAACCTGGCTTTTTGTTTAATGCCCGGACTTTCGTTATTGATTATGAAATCTTTACCGGGAACGAGTTTTTTGCCGTTGATGGTTACCATCATTTTCCCTGGGAAAGTGTTCACAGGAAAATTAAAGGTCTGTTTATATGCTGTACCCATTGGCAATAAGCCGATTTTTTGATAGGCATCAGTAAGATAACTTGCCGCCTTTTTCATCCCATGTTTGGTATAACCTCTTCCCCAGAATGCTTTCGAAGCAAGGGTATTCATGATTTCCCTGGTATATGTGGAATCTTGCGCAAAACTGTTGAGCGTACAAAACAAGAGGATGAAGAAACCAAATTTTTTCATGCCGGAATTTACAAAAATAAAACCTGGAAAGGGTGATCGTCACCCTAAATTAATTCGGTTGTCTTACTGTATTGAATGAATTCAACATCATAGTGATTGATGATTGTCGTTGGTTTGGATTTGTAATCCGGACAGAGATAAATTATTTACGTGGATTATAAATCCAGGATCCATAAAGTCGAGATTACAATCTCGACTAACATCTAAATATGAAGAAACCGAATCTTTTCATGCCGGAATTTAGTAAATAAAACCGGGGAAGGCTGATCGTCACCCTGAATTTATTTCAGGGTCTTACCGGACGAAACGAATTCAGTGTCATATGGATTAATGAGGTTGCGGCAATTTTTACGCAGCTGCGGTATTTTTCTTCTTTTTCTTTTTGCCCCACCAAATGATAAATCCGGTGATAGGTAGACTTGCAGCAATCAAACTGGCAAAAAATGCCATTATTTTTCCGGGAAGTCCTAAAATAGCACCCACATGAATGTCATAATTCATGCCGATAACTGCCTCACCTGCATTTTTATCGCTTTGGTTTTTACGGGCAAGCAATTTTCCGGTATACTGATCAAATACCAGAACATCGAAATTCCAAAACGTTTCTTCGCCTCTATAACCCGTTGCATAAATGCTTGCTGAACCTCCTTCGGCTGGCGACATCCCGATGCGTTCGGCATTTTTGAACACCCTTTGCGCGGTTTCGAAGGCCACATCAAAAGGAATGGCTTTAATGGCCTGGGTCGAATCTGATTTGGCTATTATGGCTTTTGGGGGGCTGGTACTTCCCGATGCCACCACATATACGGTGGCCTGAAACCATTTGAAAGCCCATACCAAACCGGTCAGTGCCAGCATCAGGCAAATAATCATTACATAAAAGCCAAGTACGTTGTGCATATCATAGTTGATGCGTTTAAATTTGGCTTTCCATTTAATTTTGAAACTTTTATCGAAGTTTGATTTTTTAAGGTTTTTAGGCCACCACATCACGATACCCGAGATCAAAAGAAAAACAAAAATAAGGGTGCTCCAACCGATAATCTGTTGTCCGATGGGATGATTGATCAGAAAACTCCAGTGCAACATTTTAATGATGCTGAAGAATTCGTATTTATAATCGGAAACCCACATAACCTTGCCGGTGTAGGGGTTGATGCGTACGATATCATAATAATCTATCGCGTCGAAATACCAGAAAGCTTTAGGATTACCAGGCTTGTAAGTGCCAAACTCCCAGGCGCGGTTGGCCCGGGTGTAGCTCGATATGAAAGTTATCTTCTTTTTTTCGCCCAAAGCTTTTTCGGCTATCGCCTTTAGCGTACTTAAAGGAATTGTTTTTTTATTGGCCGGTACCTCAACAAAAAGCTCTTTTCTATGGATAAACTCGGTAATTTCTTTCTGAAAGGCAAAAATACAGCCGGTAATGCCCAAATGAAAAACCACAATACCGGATATTATACCCAACCACAAGTGCAGCCAGTCACTGATTCTTCTGATCCGCGATTTCTTTGTTTTTTTCTGTATAGGTTTTGTTGTCGACATCAGGCTTTATTTAATAAAAGAACCAATTGGCGGGTTCGGCTGTCAATTGGTTGAAAGGTTTTGAACTGTCCGGTTATTTAACTTCGGTAGTATAGGTTACCAAATGCCAGGTTTTTTCGTAATCCTGTCCGTTTAGTTTGCCGGGTGTTTTATCTTCGGTAAAGGCCTCAAGAAAGTAATTTCCTTTCGCAACAGGTTTAAAGATAAATTTGCCCTGTACATCGGTTTTGGCGGGTTGGCCTTTCTTATCCGGACCCACAACCGTTAATTTCTGGTTTGCAAAAGGTTTTTTATGATAAATCACCTCATGAACAGCCAGGTCGCCAACTTTTAAACCGTGTTTAGCAGGCCTGATGGTTAAAGCGGCTTCCGACGGAAAAGCGTTGTTAATTTTTGATGTACCAACAGTAACATCGGCAAAGGCGTAGTATTCTATTTTTGCTTTTTCATAAACGGCAGCTACTTCGTGTACAATAGAAATCTTATAATGGCCTTCCTGGTCTGGTACAAAGCTCGCTTTATAAAAAAGTACATCGGGCAAAGCCGTTAGCACTTTAGTGGTGCCGTCAGGCGCCGTTAAAACCAGTTTAAAATCTTTCAGGTTACTAAACCACTTCGCCACAGAATCAGTTTCATTGCTTTCATATTCCCCAAAGAATACTTTTACTTCCTGTTGCTGTCCTTTTTTGCCAGTTGAGGCGGTTTCTATCCATAAGGCATGAGCAAATACATTCGAGATACTAAAGGCAATGAATAATGCCAGTAATGAGATTTTGGTTTTCATGTTTCCGGGTTTTGAAAACAGGAGCAGCTGATCTGATCCAGATGCTCCTGCTTATTTTATTAAAATTTATAAGTTACGCTACCGGTAAAGGTTCTCAAATCCTGGGGATTCATGGTACTATAACCAGTCCAGTATTTCTGATTGGTAAAGTTGTCAACTTTTGCTCCGATCCTGAACCTTGGATGATCGTAAAATACGGATGCATTAAAAACCTCGTAAGCAGGTAAGATAAATACGCCCTGGCTTACACTGTTTACAATTTTGTTATCGCTGGCATAATTACCACCGGCCCCAAAACCAACACCCTTTAACGAACCTGCAGCAAATTTGTAACTGATCCATAAGTTTGCCGAATACGGAGAAGCTGAATAGGCATCACGTCTTCCTTCAACATCCGGAGATGCATTTTCTAAGCGGTTATCGTTATAAGCAAAACCAGCAATAATGTTTAAACCATTTAAAGGATTCGCTATAACTTCAGCTTCAATACCTTTGCTGATTTTGTTGCCATCCTGGATCTGTGCATTTGGATTAGCGGGATCGCCATTATAACCCCTCACAATATCTTTCACTTTGATATAATAATAAGATACCGATCCGGTTAATTTACCATTAAACAGATTACTTTTAACACCGCCTTCTATCTGATTGGCTTGCTCTGGCTTAAATGCTTCGCCTTTATAATCTATACCGTTAAGATTGTTAAATCCATTTTGATAATTGGCAAACAATGATAACTGATCTTTAATAGGCTGAAATACCAAACCAAATTTCGGAGAGAAAACGGTCTGTTTATAAGCCCCTTTTGGCGCCGAGCCTGCACGGTCAGAATTACCTTTATTGTCAAAACGGTCTACCCTAATGGCCGCCAAAGCAATTAACCTGTCGGTTAGGTTAATCACATCAGAAGCACAGGCACTATAAGTGTTCGATTTAAAATTAATGGGATATTTGGAATAGGTATTTGCTGCATAAATGGTTGCCAGATTGAACTCTGTGAAATTATTATAATTGCTGCCAGTACCGTTTTTATTGGTCAAATCGAAACTATCGATTCCATAAAACAATTGATCGGAGTTTTGACGTAAATAATCAAGGCCCAATACCACTCTGTTTTTTATTGAACCCAGGTTAAAAGTGCCGTTAAAATTTTGTTGAATTTCGTAGTTGTAAAGTTTACTGTTATCAGTTGATTGATCTGCCCTTGAAATGAGGTCGGCGCTTGGTGCAGCAGTTGGGTTGCCTAATGGCGGATAGTTGTTTGGAACTAAGAACAGGTAAGTTCCGCGGCCATTAGAAAAACTATAGCTGGATGAAAAGCTGGTATGTGATGACCAGTTGTCGTTAAATTTATAATTTGCCTGTCCAAAGAAAGTGGTGCTGTTATATTTTTGTTTCATCACGTCACCTGTAAACGATTTGTCGTAAGGTATACCAGCCTGATCAGCCCGATCAAAACCAAGGTCTTTTACCGGAAAATAGAAGAAAACAAACGGTTTTAAGGTGTTACTACCATTTGCGATTTCAGCATCAAAAGTAAAATCCAGCTTATCGTTTACTTTATAGGCCAAGCTTGGTGCCACAAAGAAACCCCTATCAAATACATTTTGCTGAAAAGAGCCTTTATAGTTATAAGATGCGTTGATACGGGCATAAATATGGTTAGTTTTATCAACAGGGAAATTAAAATCGGTACTTAGCCTGTTTAAATCATAACTACCTGCCGAATAAGTTACTTCACCGCCCAAACCTTCGAAAGGTTTTTTAGTGATGCGGTTAATTAAACCTCCATAAGAAGTTAGGGTGCTGCCAAATAAAGTGGCTGACGGGCCTTTAATTACTTCAACACTTTCTATATTGGCTGCATCATTACGGCTGGTTACATTACCTGCAATTCCGTTTCTTAATTTCGATTGTACAATAAAGCCTCTTGATGCATAATATGCACCACCATCGCCGCCACGTCCGGTTGATTCCCACATTTTTTGAATACCAACTGCGTTACGGGTAGCATCATCAACCGAAAATAATAATTGATCATTAAATGTTTCTTTGGTAATCGTGGTATAAACCTGAGGATTTTCCAGATTGCTGATCGGCATTTTAGCTACGTAATCGCTTTTTTGAGCGCTATATTTATTGGCTTTGCCTTTATTGATATTCACTTCATTGAGTTGATTTGAGTTCTGGCTGATCACGAAATCAACTGTTTTGTTTTCTCCTGCAGTAATGGTAACTGATTTTTCTATGCTCTGGATGCCAACGCCTGATACGCGTAAGATATACGAACCGGGTTTAACTCTTTGTATTTCGAAGATACCTTTATCATTGGTCATATTTCCAATGCCTTTCCCTTTCAAACCTACAGTAATATAAGCTGCAGGTTTCCCATCAGAAGTGGTAACCGTACCCCTGATCGTTACAGGTTGCTGAGCAAAGCACAGTATATTGATAAAAATAAATAGTAAGGTAAAACTGTAAAATTTGATCTTTAACATTTTGATATTTATTTGGATTAAATCTAAACAGTCGCAAAATAACATCAGAAAATTATATAATCCAAATTATTTTGAATTATTCTAAATTGGATAAGTCCATAAGTATTCAGTTGCTTTTTGCAGCAAAAAAGAATGGATGTACTAAAAGATTAGTTTATCGTTTTAGCGGATTCCATTGAGACATTTTTTATATCTCAGTTGTCAAAATCTGATTGCTAATTAATTAGCGAAATGTATTCTGGAAAAGGATTAAAATAAGACTTATTTTATTGTAAATAGCCATTAACGGCACATAGAGGCAGATTATTGATCGTAAAAGTGTGATGCGCTAACAGTAAATGTTAATTAATGTTAAATTTTTATGTTAAAATATGGTTTTATTTAGCTAAAAAGTTGTTAACCACCAGGTAAAAATGTTGATACTTTTAAAATATTAATAAACTAAACTAACTAGACATCAATGGAAAAAACTTCTACAAAACATTGCTATGTAAAAATTTTAAAAGCAACATTGTTTTTTCTACTTATCCCTTGGCTGGCCTTCGCCCAGAAAACCATTAAGGGAACAGTTGTAGATCAGGACAAAAAACCAATCCCCGGCGTTTCGATTATTGAAAAGGGTACCAAAAATGGTACGGCCACCAATGCTGAGGGAAAATTCTCCCTAACTGTTCAAAAAGAGGGTGCAATTGTTACCGCCAGAATTGTAGGCTATCGCTCGGTAGAGAAAGCGGTTTCGGCCAATGGTACATTAAATTTCTCTTTGGAAGAGGATAATAATACACTCAGTGAAGTGGTTACTATCGGTTATCAGAAAATTACCAGAAAGAAAACGACGGCAGCAATTTCCAGTATTTCCGGTAAAGAACTGGCCAATTTACCTGCAGCAAGTTTTGATCAGTTGTTACAGGGGCGTTTATCTGGTGTAAACGTTCAAAACTTTACTGGCCAGCCAGGTGTGGCACCAACAGTATCTGTAAGGGGTAACTCAACAGGTAGTACAGGTTATGATCAGTTTAATGTCATTAGATCGCCACTTTATGTAGTAGATGGTGTTCCTCAATCATCTGATGATCTTGTGCCACCAGGAACAGGTACAGGAACCAACTACATGGCCGGCCTTAATCCGAGTGATATCGAATCTATTGATGTATTAAAAGATGCTTCAGCAGCGGCCATTTATGGTTCACGAGCTGCTAACGGCGTGATTTTAATTACAACGAAAAAAGGTACAGGTGGCGATACAAGAGTAAGCTTTAACTCTTATTACGGTATGGTGCAACGCCCTAACTTAAGGCAGGCAACCATGGGTACTACCGAGCGTAGACAAAAAATGGAGGTACTTCAAAGACAGCTGAGTTACGATCAGCGGGTACAACTGCCTTACATCCTTACCGACAGCTTAAATCCGGCATTCAATGGCCATACCGATTGGCAGGATTTATTTTATCAGACAGGTAAAATCAATGATAATAACCTCAGTATCAGTGGTGGTACTGATAATGGAACGGTTTATCGTTTCAGCGGAGGTTATTATGACGAAGATGGTATTGTAAAAGGAACAGGCTTTAAACGTTATACCACACGCTTAAACCTTACCTCAAGGGCGATGAATAAAAAATTAATGATCAACCCCATATTTTATTATTCAAGTTCTAGCAGAGGTAGAGGTAATGAAGATCCAAACGATCCATCTAAGCCTACAAAAGTTGGTTCAGGGAATCTGCCCTCTTCGTTATTTAATATATCTCCCGAAAAACTGGATTATTTTGTAAGTAAAGATGGTGAAAATTTAAATAGAAATGTGTCGAACCAGTTTGGAGCTAACCTCAACCTGGCTTATGAATTTAATAAACATTTTACCTTAAATTCTCAATCTTCCTATACTAATGATAATACGCGCAGGGATGTGAGCATGAGCAATTTGTTAAACAATGGTTTTGGCAACAGCTCTTCCAGTTTCTCTTCTAGCGCTATAGGCTTAAGAACATCAAACTATCTGGCTTATAATGGTTCCATTAAAAAACATTCTTTTAGTGCAGTAGCGGGTCAGGATATCGAGTATAGTTTGTTTCAATCTACCCAGGCATCTGGCTATGGAGGTGCTTCAGACAATATTCAAACGGTTACAGGGTTTAAACAACAGAATATTTTTGCCTATTCAAATTACATTGCCCATGGCCTAATCGCATATTACGGCCGCTTCAATTATGACTATGATAGCAAGTATCTTTTATCGGGAACAATCAGAACGGACGGTTCATCTGGTTTTGGTGAAAATAACAAATATGGCGTATTCCCTTCCATTTCAGCAGGATGGCTTCTTTCAGAAGAGAACTTTATGAAAAACCTATCTAATAATCCTTTTACACTCATAAAAATAAGAGGAAGTTATGGCGTGACAGGAAATGAGGATAAAAGAAATGCTTATGTGCAATATAATACCTATCAGGTTAACAATGGTTATTTTAGTGGGAATTCTGGAGCAACCTCATATAATGGTGTAACCGCAATTACACCTAACTTCAGAAATGGTGTGGCACAAAAAGACTTAAGCTGGGAGAAATCGATCCAATGGAATATTGGTACCGATCTGGAAATCGATAATGGTAGATATGCCATTTCATTCGATGTGTATAACAAAGAAGTAAGAGAAAAACTTTTTAATGTTGATTTGCCGGTTACATCAGGCTATGACAATGCCTTTACCAATGCATTTGCCGTTCGTAATTCAGGTTTGGAGTTGGTTCTAACTGCTAATCCAATCCGTAAGGAATTTAAGTGGAATAGCTCTTTTAATATCTCTTACAATAAAAATCAGGTCATGAGTCTGCCGAATGGTGGCCGTGATATTATTTTGAGCGGAGATCGTTTTGATAAAAACCACGTGCTTTCTGTAGGTAGTCCACTAAATGCTTTTTATTTATACCGTACAAAAGGCGTATTTTCTACTTCAGCAGATATTCCCCAGAATCCTTACACTGGAGAAAGATATCGAAATAGTAATGGAACATTTAGTGCAGGTGATTTTTATCTGGCAGATTTGGATGGAGATTATTTTATAGATATTTTTAATGATGGTATCAATCCGGATAAGGCTCCAATTGGTGATCCTAACCCACGTTTTACCGGTGGCTGGACTAATAACTTTTCTTACAAAAACTTTAGCTTAAGTGTTTTTGTAAACTTTACACTTAAACGTGATGTACTCAACCTATTTGATTCAGATCGTTTTACGAACTCAACTGATGCTAATGCCGTATATAATTTTGCCAGTGTTTCTTCACCGGATCTAAGTCGCCTGAACATCTGGAGAAACCCTGGAGATCAAGCCGAATATGCAAAACTCGATTTGGGATCCTATCGATATTATTATACAGCTGCACAATCTTTTTTCCTAGAAAAAGGTGGTTATGCAAGGATCAGAAGTATCAATTTTAGTTATGATTTTAGTCCTAAAGCCGTAAGAAAATTAGGCTTAAGTCAGCTGAAATTATACGCCGTTGTTGATAACGTATATATGTTCCAGCAATCAAAAAAATTACCAGATGCAGAAGCTGTTAACGGATATGGAGAATATAATGGAACGGGATATCCTATTCCAAGAAAATATACTCTAGGTGTACAAGTTCAATTTTAATATCGTCAATAAATGAAAAATATAATCACAAAAATCGGTGTTCTTATCGCTTTGGGCATAGCAGTTACCGTAAGTTCCTGTAAAAAATTGTTATATGAAGAACCTAAAGACGCACCTTATGAGCAAACCTTCTGGCAATCGTCCAAGGATGTAAGAAGTGCCATCGCTGGTAATTATGCCATGATGCGTAGTGCGATTACCAACAAAAACAATCGTTATTTTATGTATGGTGATGCGATTGCCAAAAACTATTTTACCATCCAATATTCCGGAGACGGTTTAGAAGGAATTCAGGGTGGAGATTTTACCTTTCAATACAATCTGAATACGCTGGCAAATTATACTTTATATTATAAAAGCATTGCCATGTCTAATCTGATTTTGAAGAAAGTTAATGCGATGAGCGATACACAATTGTCTGGCGAAGACGATCCTACACAATTCCGGAATTCAGTAATTGGCCAGGCCTATTTTCTTCGCGCATTAAGTTACTTTATGATGGTAAGGGTATGGGGCGATGTACCGCTGGTTACAGAAGCCTACGACGATCCAATCAATGCACCTCAATTGCCAAGAAGTTCAAAATCGGAGGTGATGAAATTGATTGAAAATGATTGTAAAAAAGCCATTAATCTGTTAAGCTGGAATTATACCAATACCGGCGACGCCAAAGTTACGGCAAATAAAGGCTCAGTATATGCCCTTTTAGCACATTTGTATCTTTGGAGAGCAACGATGTTGGATGTTTCAGTGGATGCACCAAATTTGACTGACGTGAATAGTGCTGATACGACCATAAATACCCTAATTGCCAAAGGAGGATATGCTTTAACCGATACTGCCAATTATAAAAATACCTTCATTGGTCGTTCTTCTGAGGGAATATTTGAAATCAACATTAGCGAGAATACATTGGAAGGTTCCAATAGTTCTATAGGTTCTTATTTTTTAAATGAGAATTATATCAAAGGTTACGGAAACAACCCACGTTTTTATACCACGCTTTTATATCTTAATAATCATTTCGAAACAACTACTGATATCCGTTATAAAAAGGGCTTTGACCTTGCCAACCCAGATAAACCAATGAGTGTAAAGTACAGTAATGTAACGTATAGAAATCCTGGGCAAAAATTAGACCCTTACCTGAGCAATAACATTATCATTTTCAGACTGGGTGATTTGAAACTACTTAAGGCGGAGATTGCACTTTACAAAAAAGATGCAGCAACAGCCATCAGTATTATTAATGATTTCAGGAAAAGAAATGACCCAGATCCGGTATTGATTCCTTCTGGAAGCTCCGTAGATCAGGTAATGGATGAATATGCTTATGAGCGTGGGAAAGAAATGTACCTGGAAGGGCATTTGTTTTATGATTTGCTTAGAACCAGAAGATACGGCCTTATCGTAGATTGGCTTACGGAAAGCAGGTTTAGAAGAGAAGGGTTTTATTGGCCTGTAGACCCTGCGTTGTTTAGAAACAATCCGTTATTGAAACAAACACCATATTGGTTGGGTAAAGTATAAGTTGTTTTTATTAAGAGATTAAAAATATGAAAAATAATATATTAGTATATCTTTCATTATTATTACTGGCGCTAACGGCTTGTAAAAAAAATGATTATAAAAGGGATGGCGGCCCTAGTGATCCCAATGTGAATTTAAGTACTTACGATTACTTAAAGTCTAACCGCAATTTCGATTCCTTAGTGAAAGTGATAGACCGGGCTGGCTTAAAGGATGTAGTAAATGGTAATGTAACCCTTTTTGCAACTACAAATTATGGCATAGCGGAGTATGTAAAAGCCAAGAAATATCAGAAATCTCTCCAACTTGGGAAGGAAAATTTTGATTTTGGGATCAAAGATATTCCATCACAGGAGCTGAACGATTCATTAAAGACTTATTTATTTGCGGGCAAGATCAACAGAGACCAGATGACCGTTAGCGGTAAGCTTTATAACAGTTTATTGGGGGCTATTCCAAATGTTCAGTACCTGATCAAATTGAGACGTTCTTATGAATATACACAGTATCTTAATTATGTGGATTATGTAACGTATACCAAAGTAATCGGAACCCGTGATGATCAGGAGACGGATCAAAGTACCATTCCCGATTCACAGAAAGACAAGGCTGTGGATTGCCAAACATCTGGAATCGTCACAACCAATGGTGTAGTTCATGTATTAAGTGGATACCACAGGTTGTTTTTTAATGCACAATCGTTGGGCAATTAATTTAATCACAATTATGAAAATAAAATACATTTTAGGATTATTACTCTTGTTAAGTGTAGTGGCCTGTAAAAAAATACAGAATGGTTTTCTAAGTGATGCCATTCGATATAAAGACAATAACATTTATGCAAAAAGAGGTTTACCTCTTTTTCAATCAGATAGAATCAATGCGGATGGTTCTACACCGCCTTTTACCTATAAATTACTGAATTTGAGAAAAGAAGACGGTTCTCCTGCACCTGCAGAATTTTCGAAGGAATATGAAATTACTGTCTTTAAAACCGGTGCCAATTTTGATCCGGAAACAGACGTAACGCTTGACTTGCTGAATAAGAAAAGGGAGGTAGTTAAAAAGAAGCCAATGGAGTTTAATGAATTAAGCGGACAGCTTACCTTTAACAGAGCGTCCGGTTTCTTGCCATTGGGAAGATATGTATATGATGTAGAAATGACTAATGGTACTGGTACAAAGATATTCCCTAAACTCGCGACAATTAATGTGGTGGAGCCCACAATAGATGACCTGTTTGAGATTACTGATAATGTAGCTAACGGCTTTAATGATGTTACAGGTGCAGTAACGCCAATGAAAAACCCAATCATTACCTGTACAAAAATTTCACCTTTAGGTGCAAGAGCGATACTGAAAATGGTGGATAAAAACGGAAATGTCTTTAATCCTAAAGCAAAAGAAATAATACAAAGGGGTGACCGTCCGGTTTTTGAAAATTATGCTAAATTCAACCCGGTTATTCAAACTGATACCGCTATGATTTGCGATTTTGAGCTAGCACCGTTCCCTTTAACAAAATATGTTACACCAACTACCGACTGGGGTTTCCTAATGTATTACAGAATACCGAGTACCTTTATAAAATCAATAGATGGATTTCCAACATCACCAGGTTTCTCTGTAAACCCAAGATGGTCTTGGAGACTTAAATTAGAAGGTACTTATGTCATTCAGGTAAAATTTACTGATGTAACCAGAAAATAAAAAATAGCAGCTGTGGAATAAATCTGGAAGTCATTCTGAGCCTGTTGAAGGATCTAGCATATACTTTCTTAATCAAGATACAGTGATAATTTTTACTACAACTTAAAAGGCAATTTTCATATCGAAAATTGCCTTTTTTATGAACTGGTAACGCAGATTTTCCTATTTGATCATTATAACCTGCAAACTCAATGCACGTTCTGTATCATTTGAAGGTGTTGTCAAACCACCACAAATAATATCATAGTGATAACCTGCTGTAAAGCTGGTACTCTCCGAAGTAGCTTTAATAGCTCCAGACGAAGTTTCTTTCGCGTCTAGTGTATAAGTTCCTGCATCTACCGCAATGAAGGCACTTGCAGTTTTAAAGGCTTTATTGGTCACTAACGAAGCAGTAGCGCTGGTTTTGGCCAGGTCTAGTGCTGGGGCATCAGGCGATAAGTTGATAAAACGGATGTAGGCTTTATCTGTTGATGGGATAGCTAGATCGTCACTAATGGTATAAACATCTAATGCACCAGGTTTATTAATTAAATAAGTAGAGTAATAGGTACTTGCATTCAAGGTGATATTTTTGGTTAATAAGCTCTCTGCACTGCTGGCTGTTGTAAATTTTAAACTGTAAGTGCCAGCGGCATATGAAAGATAGCTAACAGCACCTCCAAATGGTAAAGCTGCCGGATTAACCATATTGCCATTAAAGTAAGCGTTATAAGTTGCCAAAGACGGTGACGCGTTAATCACCCTTAAATAAGATATGGTAGGATCGACGGTCTCGGTTTTTTTACATGAAGTTAGCGTTGTAAAAGCAATCAGCACAACTAAAACGATTGGTTTGAAATGAAAAAGTTTAAAATTATTCATACGGTTAAAATTTGATTTAATAATTACGGAGTACCCATAAAACGATCATTCAGCAGTATTCGCTACAGGTTGGTAAATATTGCATTTAAACCCTATCTGGAGATGTTAAATGATGTTAAGCATTGTTAAAGATTTGTGTCTATTTTAACAAAAATTGAGCTGGTCATCAAAACGGTCACCTGAAGACGTTGAGAACAGAATTTTTTGTAGCTGTATAAGTGTTTGTTTCAGTCAAAATAATCCAATAAAATAGAAAGCTTAACATAAAAAAAATACAATATTATTGCGTAACTCGATTTTTATTTAAACCTTTGCACCTCAATAGAGTTAAAGCCGTTTTAATACGCAAGAAATGATTAAACCAATTTTACATAAACTTTCAGTTTCTACCGCACACGCCGTGTCGGGAAGAGGTTTGTTTATTAATCATTTTCAATCCGTATTTTTTTATCCCACAAGCCGGCAAAATTTCACTCCACGTATTTAGTACTCAAACTAAACATCACGAGGAATTGATCCTCTCTAAAAACCCAATTAACAAGAATACTTATAATTTTTCGTTAGAAAACGAATGGATATTAACGAATTTATAGTGCAGGTCGCACTTCCTGAACATCGTGTATTTGCAGAAGAAATTGTAACCGAGATGGCTGAATCTGCGAAAGCACGTGGTACAGGTATCGCAAAGCGTTCTCCAGAATACATCTCTAACAAGATGCAGGAGGGCAAATCGGTTATTGCTTTCCACAACGATGGCTCATGGGCAGGATTTTGCTATATCGAAACCTGGAGTCACGGACAATTTGTAGCCAACAGTGGCTTGGTCGTAAGTCCGAAATACCGTAAGGCCGGATTGGCTAAAGCCATTAAAAATGAAATTTTCGGCCTGTCAAGAAGGTTGTATCCAAAGGCAAAAATATTTGGTTTAACAACAGGTTTGGCCGTGATGAAAATAAACTCAGACCTGGGCTACGAACCTGTAACCTACAGCGAACTTACCCAGGATGAAGAATTTTGGAAAGGCTGCCAGAGCTGCGTAAACTTCGAAATTTTAAAAATGAAGGAACGTAAAAACTGCATGTGCACCGCCATGCTCTACGATCCCGCTGAAAAAAAACACGAAGTAGCCAAGCAGTTTGCCGAAGAACTGCAGAAAAAACCCAAATTATACGAGCGCTTTATGCGCATCAAACAACGTTTGGTTGTTAAACAAAAGCCGAAAACCGGCTTAAAAGCCCTTTTATTTTTATTTACCCTTTTATTTAAATAGCATGAAAAAAGTTGTTTTAGCATTTAGCGGAGGCTTAGATACCTCATTTTGTTGTATTTATCTGGCGAAAGACCGTGGATTGGAAGTTCACTCGGTGATTGTAAATACCGGTGGTTTTTCTGATGAGGAGTTACAGGAAATTGAGAAAAGAGCTTATGCTTTGGGGGTAAAATCGCATGCGGTGGTAGATGAAACAGAAGGCTATTATGATGATTGTATTAAATACCTGATTTTTGGCAACGTATTAAAAAATGCAACTTATCCACTTTCGGTGAGTGCAGAAAGGGTAAGTCAGGCCACGGCAATTGCCAACTATGTAAAGAAAATTGGTGCTGATTATGTAGCACATGGCAGTACAGGCGCAGGTAACGACCAGGTTCGTTTCGATATGATTTTTAATATCCTTATTCCAGATGTTGAAATCATTACGCCAATCCGTGATCTTAAATTATCGCGCGAAGCAGAAATTGAATATTTAGCTGGTCATGGTGTTGAATATAGTGCCGAAAAAGCGAGATATTCGATCAATAAAGGTCTATGGGGTACGTCTGTGGGCGGTAAAGAAACGTTAACTTCCAATGAAACCTTACCAGAAAGTGCATGGCCAACCCAGGTTTCAGAAAGCGGATCTCGTAAAATTGAACTGACGTTTGAGAAAGGTGAACTGGTAGCGCTTGATGGTGAAAAATTAGCGCCGGTAAAAGCCATCCAGAAATTGCAGGCCATAGCGCAACCTTTCGGCATTGGTAGAGATATCCATGTGGGCGATACCATTATTGGTATTAAAGGCCGCGTGGGTTTCGAGGCTGCGGGTCCGGTAATTATTATCAAAGCACACCACACTTTAGAAAAACATACGTTAACCAAATGGCAGTTAAGCTGGAAAGAACAACTGTCTTCTTTCTATGGCAACTGGTTGCATGAAGGTCAGTTCCATGATCCCATTATGCGGAATATTGAAGCATTCTTAGCCGATACGCAGAAATTTGTGAGCGGAAAGGTGTTTGTAGAGTTATTGCCCTACCGCTTCCAGATCATCGGTATCGAATCTGACCACGATTTGATGAGCAATAAATTTGGTAGCTACGGCGAAATGAATAACGCCTGGAGCGGTGAAGATGTAAAAGGTTTCTCTAAAATCTTCGGTAACCAGGTAATGATCTGGCATAAAGTAAATCATGAGGCATAGCCTCGAGGTTTAAGGTTTAGGGTGAAAAGGCGTAAGGTTGCCTAATCCCTACACTTTAAACCCTATATCCTAAACCTTAAAAAAAATGATTAAAGCAGGAATTATTGGTGGTGCAGGTTACACTGGCGGAGAAATGTTGCGCATCCTGGTTAACCACCCAAATGTTGAAATTGCTTTCGTAAATAGCACCAGCAATTCCGGAAATCTGATTTCGGATGTGCATACGGATTTAATTGGTGATACCGATTTAAGATTTACGGATAGTGTAGATTTCGATAAGCTTTTTGAATGCTCGCCAACCGGGGGAGATTTAGAGGGAGCTGTACTTTTTCTTTGTGTTGGCCATGGCGATGCAAAGAAATTTTTAGCTGCTAATCCTATTAACGATAACATTAAAATTATTGATTTATCGCAGGATTTCAGGCTGGCTCAAAATGCGAAACTCTTAAACCGTACTTTCGTTTATGGTCTTCCCGAACTAAACCGCGATAAAATTAAATCGGCAGGCAATATTGCTAATCCGGGATGTTTTGCAACCTGTATCCAATTGGGTTTATTGCCATTAGCGGCAAAGGGATTGATCCAGAATGACGTTCATATCAATGCCACAACAGGATCTACGGGCGCAGGACAGAGTTTAGCTACCACTTCTCATTTTAGCTGGAGAAACAATAACCTCTCTATTTATAAAGCATTTGAACACCAGCATCTGAATGAAATCGGCGAGAGCCTTCGTCAGGCTGGTTCCCTTTTAGGAGCGGCGGGGTTAAATTTTATCCCGCAACGCGGTGATTTTACCCGGGGTATTTTAGCCGCAATGTACCTGGAAAGTGATTTAACCTTAGAGGAAGCTCAAACTATTTACGAAGATTATTACAGCGATCACCCTTTTACCCATGTAAGCCGGCGAAATATTGATTTAAAACAGGTGGTAAATACCAATAAAGCGCTGGTGCATGTAGAAAAACATGGAAATAAATTATTTATCATCAGCATCATTGACAACCTGTTAAAAGGTGCCAGCGGACAAGCGGTTCAGAATATGAACCTGATGTTTGGACTAAAGGAAGATGCCGGCCTGAAGCTTAAAGCAGCAAATTTCTAATTAAGGTAAAGGGTTTAAGGTTTAAGGCATAAGGTAAAAGCATGAGAGATTATAAAAAACTTGATGTTTGGAAAAAAGCACATGAGTTGAATATGTTCATCAAAAAGAATTTTGCGACTCAATTTCCAAAAGAAGAGCGATTTGAATTAACCTCACAACTTACCCGAGCTTCATTATCTATACCCTTGAATATTGTTGAAGGATGTGGAAGATTTACAGATAAAGATTTTGCACATTTTCTTGATAATGCTTTAGGTTCTGCCAATGAGATAGATTATTGTTGTTTATGTGCTTCAGAATTAAAGTATATAAGTGAAGATGATTATCTGAAAGTGAGTCAATTAATTAACGAAGTTAGGGCAATGCTAATTTCATTTTTAAAATTTTTGAGAAGTGGAGGGAAAAAACCTTAAACCCTATACCTCAAACCCTATACCTCAAACCTTATACCTCAAAATATGCAACTATTCGACGTTTACCCCCTTAACGATATAGAAATTACCAAAGCAGCCGGCAGCAATGTTTGGGATGCTAACGGACAACAATATTTAGACTTATACGGCGGACACGCTGTAATTTCCATTGGCCATACCAACTCACATTATGTAAGCCGATTAACCGATCAGTTAAACAAAGTTGGTTTTTACTCCAACTCTGTTAAAATCCCTTTGCAGGTGCAACTGGCTGAAAAGCTGGGAGAAGTATCGGGCAAAAAGGATTTCCAATTATTTTTATGTAATTCAGGAGCAGAAGCAAATGAAAATGCGCTTAAACTCGCCTCGTTTTATAATGGCAGAAAAAAAGTAATAGCGTTTACAGGCGCTTTCCACGGACGTACTTCTCTAGCGGTTGCTGTAACCGATAACCCTAAAATTGTAGCACCGGTTAATCA
The DNA here is from genome assembly GCF_913776295.1 of uncultured Pedobacter sp. Classification (GTDB taxonomy): domain Bacteria; phylum Bacteroidota; class Bacteroidia; order Sphingobacteriales; family Sphingobacteriaceae; genus Pedobacter. The sequence continues at coordinate 23,797 of NZ_CAJYOJ010000003.1, read as the reverse complement.
GACCGAAAATGTGATCTTTTTGCCGCATAATAACGAGGTGGCTTTAGAAGAAACTTTTAAAGCGCAGGGTAACGAAATCTGTGCGGTAATTATTGAAGGTATACAAGGTGTTGGTGGAATTAAAGAAGCATCAAAAAGCTTCCTTCAAAAAATCCGTTCACTATGCGATGAGTACAATGCTGTTTATATTGCCGATTCAGTACAATGTGGTTATGGCAGAACAGGTTTGTTTTACTCTCACGATTGGGCCGGCGTAGAAGCTGACGTATATACCATGGCAAAAGGAATGGGCAACGGATTTCCGGTAGCCGGAATTGCTATAGCCCCTAAATTTAAACCTTGGCACGGCGAATTGGGTACAACCTTTGGCGGTAACCACCTGGCCTGTGCTGCGGCTTTGGCTGTGCTGGAGGTGATGGAGCAGGATAACCTAATGAAAAGCGCCGAAGAGGTGGGGAATTATTTAATTGCCGAATTAAAGAAATTTGAACAGGTAAAAGAAGTTCGTGGCCGTGGTTTAATGATTGGTATCGAATTACCAGAAGAGCTGGCGCATGTAAAAAAAGAGCTGTTGTTTAAGCATTTCATCTTTACCGGCGAGGCAAAGCCCAATGTGATCCGTTTACTGCCAGCATTAAATTTAACCAAAGCGCATGCAGATGAGTTTTTGCAGGCATTTGGAAAGTTGGTAAAATAGGTAGAGGGCGGGAAGGCAAAAGGCCGAATGGTGTAAATGCAAAGCCAAAAACTTTAATATAAATCAAGCGGTGATAATCGCATTTTATAAATTTTTGAGTGTTGGAAGGTTGTCAAAAAATCTTCAGCCTTTCAACCCTCAACCTTTAACCTTAAATCATGAAGTTATTCACTTCCGTACATGATGTTCCGAGCATCAAACAATTTGTAAATGATGCATTGGCATTAAAAGCCAATCCTTATGCACATCAGCATTTAGGTAAGAACAAAACCCTTGGATTGGTTTTCATGAACCCTAGCTTACGTACCCGTTTAAGCACGCAAAAAGCAGCCTTGAATTTAGGGATGAATGTGATGGTGATGAATCTGGATAAAGAAGGCTGGGCTTTGGAAACGCAGGATGGCGTAGTGATGAATGGTTCTACTGTAGAACATATCCGTGAGGCTGCTGCCGTTATGGGGCAGTATTGCGATATTCTTGGGCTGCGTTGTTTCCCGAAATTAAATAATCGGGACGAAGATTACAGTGAGGATTTTTTCAATAAGTTTGTGAAATACTGTGCTGTGCCGGTAGTGAGCTTAGAGAGTGCAACACGCCATCCCTTGCAGAGTTTTGCTGATATTATTACCATTCACGAAACCTGGACTAAACAACCTGACGGCCGCAAACCAAAAGTAGTTTTGGCATGGGCGCCTCATGTTAAAGCACTCCCACAGGCTGTTCCCAATTCATTTGCAGAGTGGATGTGTAAAGCGCAGGCGGAGGGAATGATCGATTTCACGATTGCTCAGCCAGAAGGATATGAACTTGCAGAAGATTTTACACCGGGTGCCAATATCCAATATAATATAGAAGATGCCCTGGTTGGCGCTGATTATGTTTACGTAAAAAACTGGAGCAGTTACAAAGAATACGGAAAGGTATTAACTTATCCGGATGGCTGGATGATGAATAACGAAAAGTTAAAAATCACCAATGATGCAAAAGTGATGCACTGTTTGCCGGTTCGCCGAGATCTGGAATTATCATCAGAAATTTTGGATGGTCCAAATTCATTGGTAATCCACGAAGCTGGAAACCGCTTATGGGCCGCACAAGCCGTCATTAAAGCGGTACTGGAGGAGTTGTAAATTCTATAGCTTCGGTTCGTGTCCTCAAGAACCGAAATCATTAAAATAAAAAATTAGGGTGGTTAGTGCATATACGAGCCACGGCGAACATACATGATGAAGCAACTTACGATCATAAAAATAGGTGGAAACGTAATTGATCATTCAGAAAACCTGCACCGGTTTTTACTGGATTTTACAGCACTGCCAGGAGATAAAATTTTAGTGCACGGCGGTGGAAAAATCGCAACCGAAATGGGCGAATCGCTGGGCATTGAAGCTAAAATGGTTGAGGGCAGAAGAATAACGGATATCGAAACCTTGCGCATTGTAACCATGGTTTATGCCGGATTGATCAACAAAAATATGGTTGCCCAATTACAGGCCAAAGGTAGCAATGCCATTGGCTTAACCGGTGCTGACGGAAATATTATTCAGGCGAAAAAACGCCCTGTTAAAGACGTTGATTACGGTTTTGTTGGTGATCTGGATGAAAACTCTGTATCAGCAAGCACGTTAGACAACCTGTTGAAAGCAGGATTGGTTCCAGTTTTATGTGCCATTACACACGATGGCGAAACCCAATTGTTGAACACCAATGCTGATACTATTGCTTCGTCTGTAGCAGTGGCATTGTCAGCTTTATATGAAACAAGATTGGTATATTGCTTTGAGAAAAAAGGTGTACTAAAAGATGTAAATGATGATGCCTCTGTGGTAAGAGAAGTTAAAACAGATGAATTTGAAGGATTAAAGGCTGATGGAACGGTAGCAGGTGGAATGATCCCAAAATTACATAATGCCTTTGAAGCCATCAAGAAAGGTGTTTCAGCAGTATATATCGGAAAGGCCGATGAGTTGGCTGAATTGGCAACGGGTACTTTTGGTACCAAAATGCTGAAATAAGGCGGAAGGTATTAAGGTTGAAGGCACAGGGTTGAATCATTGCATCAATGTATTGCTCAGAGAGGAAAAGAAACCGATTAACCACTGCTTTTGCAAGCTAAACCTGATAGAAACGGAAATACTTTTTTAGCTGTAGCTGTAATTAACTGTCATGCTTAAAAAGATTGAAGTGGATAGCAGGACTGACCTTAATAGTATTACCGAAACTGCTTTTCAAATAAACATTAATTGATTAATCGGTGAAGTCACCAAAATCTTTGTAATCAAATGAAAAAAATAGCCATTATTGGTAGTGGAAACATCGGTTTATCTTTAGCGAAAGGATTGGTTAAAGCCAATTTTGCCCAGGCTGCCGACATTACCCTTACCCGTAGAAATACTGACCATTTAAAATCTTTTGCTGAAGCCGGCTTTAAGGTTAGCCAAGATAATAAACAAGCGGTTGTTGATGCGGACGTTGTCATCCTCGCTGTTCTGCCCCAGCAGTTAAACACGGTTTTAGAAGAAATTCAAACTTCGGTTATCCAGGCTAAACATTTGGTTATTTCGGTAATATCGGGGGTGAGCTGTGCGGCTGTTAGGGAAAAACTAGGTGATGGTGTAGAAGTGGTACGGGTAATGCCAAATACGGCAATTGCCATTGGCCAGTCTATGACTTGTATGGCCAGCGATAATGCGTCAGTAGAAAATATTGCTGAGGTAACCAGAATGTTCGAAACTGTTGGGTCTGTGGTAAAAATTAATGAAGATCTGATGACCTCTGCAACAGCACTTTGTGCCTGCGGTATCGCTTTTTTCTTGAGGGCGATCAGGGCTGCATCGCAAGGTGGCGTAGAAATTGGTTTCCATGCTGATGAAGCGTTGAAAATGGCTGTTCAAACGGCTAAAGGCGCAGCCGATTTACTTTTATTACATGGAACACACCCGGAATCAGAAATAGATAAGGTAACTTCGCCGAAAGGTTGTACCATTGCTGGTTTAAATGAAATGGAACATAATGGTTTTAGTTCGTCGTTGATAAAAGGTATTAAACTTTCGGCTTTGAAAGCGGGGAATTTGTACACAAAAGAAGGTTAAAGGTGTAAGGTTGAAGGTGTAGGGGTTTAACGCTATCCTGATGCTTACTGTTAACTACTTGATACTATATGTTACTAGAAAATATACAAAAGGAAAGTCTGGATCTGCTGAGGCAATTGATTCGCATCCAGTCTTTCAGTAAGGAAGAAGACCGGACTGCTAATTTAATAGCCCAGTTTTTGGAAGAGAGAGGGGTTAAGACCCAGCGTAAGATGAATAATGTTTGGGCCTATAACAAGCATTTTGATGCCAGTAAGCCAACTTTATTGTTAAACTCACACCACGATACGGTTAAACCGAACTCAGGTTATACCCGCGATCCATACGATGCAGCAATTGAAGGAGATAAACTTTTTGGCTTGGGCAGTAATGATGCTGGTGGTTGTCTGGTTTCTTTAATCGGAACATTTTTGTACTACTACGAGCAGGAAAACCTGAAATATAATATCTGTTTGGCAGCTACGGCTGAAGAAGAAATTTCGGGCAATAATGGCTTGGAACTGGTATTGCCTGATTTAGGTGAACTTGAATTTGGTATTGTAGGTGAGCCTACCGAAATGAACTTAGCTATCGCTGAACGTGGCCTGCTGGTGTTGGATTGTGTATCGCACGGTAAAGCAGGGCATGCTGCCCGGGAAGAAGGGGAGAATGCGATTTACAAAGCGTTGAAAGATATTGAATGGTTTAGAAATTATCAGTTTCCCAAAGTATCAGAAGTTTTTGGTCCGCTGAAAATGACCGTAACGATCATTAACGCCGGTTCGCAGCATAATGTAGTACCCGCTAACTGTACTTTTACGGTTGATGTAAGGGTAACAGATGCTTACACCAATGAAGAGGTATTGGAAATTATCCGCGCAAACGTAGATTGTGATGTTACACCACGCTCCATCCGTTTAAAACCTTCATCTATTGATAAAAACCATCCGGTTGTGCAGGCTGGGGTAGCTTTGGGCAAAACAACTTACGGCTCGCCTACTACATCTGATCAGGCTTTATTGGATATTCCATCTGTAAAATGTGGACCGGGTTTTTCAGGTCGTTCGCACATGGCCGATGAATTTATATATGTTAGAGAAGTAGCAGAAGGAGTGGAAGGATACGTGAATATGTTGAAACCAGTGGTTCAAGGTTGAGGGTTTTAAGGTTGAAGGCTTAAGCTTTGGGTGCCTGACTTGAATGTTTGAATGCCTGGTGTGCTTTGTGAAACTCAGTGAACGCTTTAGTAGAAATAGAAGAGCTTTGCGCGCTTTGCGAAAAGCCTGGCGCCCTTTGCGGTTAAATAAATTAAAATGAAAATTTGGCAAAAAAATATTGATGTTAATCAGTTTGTAGAACATTTTACCGTAGGTAAAGACCGCGAACTCGATCTGCAAATGGCAAAGTTTGACGTGCTGGGGTCACTGGCGCATACTGAAATGTTGGAAAGCATTAATTTGCTTACTGCAGAGGAATTAAAAACCATTCAGCAGGAACTTAAAAATATTTACGCTGAGATTGAAGCCGGTAATTTTAGCATCGAAGATACGGTTGAAGACGTACACTCGCAGGTAGAGTGGTTGCTTACCCAGCGCATTGGCGAAGCAGGCAAAAAAATCCACAGCGGGCGTTCACGTAACGATCAGGTTTTGGTTGATTTAAAACTATTTTTCCGTGCCTGCATTGAAGATATGGTTAAACAGACGGCTACTTTGTTTAATCAGTTGATCGAGCTGAGCAATGCCCATAAAGATAAATTATTGCCAGGTTATACGCATCTGCAGATTGCCATGCCATCATCATTTGGTTTGTGGTTTGGCGCCTATGCCGAAAGCCTTGCAGAGGATATGGAACTGATGCTTGCCGCCTGGAAAATTACCAATAAAAATCCACTGGGTTCTGCTGCAGGTTATGGCTCATCATTCCCATTAAACAGAACGTTAACGACCCAATTGTTGGGTTTTGAAAGCTTAAACTACAATGTGGTTTATGCACAAATGGGACGCGGTAAAACCGAAAGAATCCTGGCACAGGCCATGAGCGCAGTTGCCGCAACGCTTGCAAAAATGGCCATGGATGTTTGCCTCTTCATCAACCAGAATTTTGGCTTCATCAGTTTTCCACCTGAATTGACAACAGGCTCGAGCATTATGCCACATAAAAAAAATCCTGATGTTTTCGAACTCATCCGTTCGCGTTGCAATAAAATTCAGGCTTTGCCAAATGAAATTGCCATGATGATTACCAATCTGCCATCTGGCTATCACCGAGATTTACAGTTATTAAAGGAAAATCTTTTTCCAGCCATTACTTCGCTTAATGAGTGCCTGGAAATCGCCACTTTTATGTTCCAGAACATCACCATAAAGGATGATATTTTAAAGGATAAAAAGTACGATTACCTGTTTAGTGTTGAAGTGGTTAATGAACTTGCCTTAAAGGGTATTTCTTTTAGAGAAGCTTACAAAATAGTTGGTGAGCAGATTGAAAATGGTACATTTGCACCATCTAACCAAATACACCATACGCATGAGGGAAGTATAGGCAACCTGTGTAACGAGCAGATTACCGATACCATGAACGCTGTACTCGCACAGTTTGGTTTTGAAAAGGTGAATAAAGCAATAGCAGATTTGGTTAGATAGAACTTGATAAATTTGTAATTATGACGACTTTGCCAATAGAAATTAAGAATAAGGACAAAGGTTTTGTTAAAGAACCGCTTAACAATATTGGTGTAAAAGTTAAATCAGAACCAACGAGCGATATAACAGCTGAAATTGCTGAAGCCTTAAGAGAGCTTAAAGAAATGCAGCAAAGAAAACGACTAAGCTTAAAGGATATTTAAAATTAATTAAAGCATTATAAATGTGCTGGTTATCAGCATTCAATATACAAATAAATGAAAGTTTCAGTAATAGCCAACTCATTAATAGGCTCAGAGATTATAAAAATTGGTAATGAAGTTAACGAAATGAAGCGCAAAGGCGCATCGATTGCTAACCTGACCATTGGCGATTTCGATTCGAATATTTACCCAATACCAACTGAGTTAAAAGCTGGGATTGTGGAAGCCTACAATGCCAACCAAACCAATTATCCGCCTGCTGATGGTGTTTTGCCTTTACGGGAAACGGTTTCGGAATTGTTGAAAGACAGATTCGGACTAGAATACAATACCAATAGTATTTTGGTTTCAGGTGGCTCACGTCCTTTAATTTACGCTACTTTTCTGGCATTAATTGATCCGGGTGATGCGGTGGTTTTTCCTGCGCCATCATGGAATAATAACCATTATTGCCATTTAACATCCGCAAATGCCATAGCAGTTGAAACCGATGCAGCCCATCATTTTATGCCAACTGCAGCCCAGTTAAAACCGCATTTAAAAGGTGCAACTTTATTGGCATTATGTTCGCCTTTAAATCCAACAGGTACCATGTTCGATGCTGATGCTTTGGCTGAGATTTGTGATGCGGTTTTGGAAGAAAATGCAACCAGAGGTGCTGATGAAAAACCACTTTACCTGATGTACGATCAGATTTATTCGCTTTTAACTTTTGATAAAGAACATGTAAATCCAGTTTCACTACGTCCGGAAATGAAACCATTTACCATTTTTGTGGATGGTAGTTCTAAATGCCTTGCTGCAACAGGTGTACGTGTGGGCTGGGGATTTGGCCCGGAGGATATCGTAAACCGGATGAAAGCACTGGTAGGCCACATGGGTGCCTGGGCGCCAAAAGCAGAGCAGATTGCCATGTCTGACTATTTTAACAATAAGCCGCAGGTTGATAAATTCTTAACCGGTTTTAAAGCACAGATACAAGACAGCTTAAACGCGCTTTATAAAGGCTTCAACGATTTAAAAGCTGAAGGTTTTAATGTAGACGCAGTGGAGCCGATGGGTGCCATTTACCTGACGATCAAAATTGATTACATCGGTAAAACGACCGAAGATGGTCAGCTTTTAAAAGATAGTGCAGATGTTAACTTTTATTTGATCAAAGAGGCGGGGGCCGCTTTGGTACCTTTTTCTGCATTCGGAAATGAGCCAGGTATGCCTTGGTTCAGGGCATCAGTAGGGGCTTGTACTTTACAGGATATAAAAGATATGCTACCTAGAATAAAACTGGCTTTAAGCAAATTGAAATAGAGAATCTGAACACTTCATCAAACAAATCAGATGGTGGAGTGTTCAAATAAAAAATCTCATTTCACGCTTTTATGGAACCCAGATACACCCCTCAAGGTTACGCTTCGACATCAGCTATTCTGACTACACTTGCCATTGGCATATTGGCATCATTCATTCTTCCGGTTTTCTACATTATCCTCGGAAGGCTTATTCCCAATATTTGGTTCATTGCCATTATCGCTTTGCTTCTAGGCCTGGGTTTAGGATTTTTTATTGATCTTGGTGTTAAGATCGGAAAACTCCGGAATAAAAAAATCGTTACCATTATTGCCATCTTTTGTGGATTATTTGCCTTTTATATCCAATGGGTATTGTTTGATGCCATAGCTTATAGCAGGAAAGGTTTTACTTTTAACCTGAATGGCAATGATTTAAAGTTTTTGGCTCAGGATTTCGTTTTCCTTTTTACGCACCCACATATTCTCGCCCAGGAAATTATTAACCTGAACGAAATCGGTACATTCCGCATCCAGGGTACAGGCACAGTTAGCGGTGTATTATTATGGATCATTTGGGCGGGGGAATTTTTGGTGATTATCGATGGGGCTGTATATGGTGTTTTGAATGGTCGGGTTATTTATCCTTATTCTGAAATTAATGATGATTGGATGAAAAGGCGGAAAATTAGCCATCGCATTCCTCTGGTAGAAAATAAAGAAACAATTTTAGAAGCATTAAATCAGCGAAATTTTACGGTTTTACAGGATCAGCCTTCATTAATAAATGCAACTGATTATTCCGAAGTACTGATTTTTGAATCTATTGGTGATCCAGTTAAGTACATCAGCGTGGTAAATGTGTCAAACCCTACAGGAAAGGCGAAAGATAAAAAATTAACAAGTATCCTAAAATTTTATCCGCTTCAGAACGCTAATGTTTAATTAAAAGAATCTGAACTTTTCAGAAGATATATTCAAGAAACTGTCGTCACCCTGAATCGAGCCTTACTGAGCTAACCTAAGCTAATATATTTCAGGGTCTATGCTTGATAAAGGATGCTGAAATAAATCCGATTGCTATCGGATCAGCATGACGCGACTCCTAACTTAGAAGCTATAAAAAGTAGATACTTGCTGCAAATAATAGCGAGAAACTCAGGTTAATAATCTTTAAATTTGTATATTAGTTTAAAATCAAATTGATATGGAAACTTACCTTGTACACCCGGATAAAATAAAAGGCTTTAAAGGCATTTCTTAAAGCTTTGGATGTTCCTTATGAAATTAAAAAGAAGGATGCCTTGCCTGAGCATGTTGAGTCAGGAATAAGAAAAGGACAAGATGATATCAAAGCAGGTAGAAGTTTTTCTTTAGCAGAATTTAAAGATAAAATCTCTACAATCTGATGGCACCCCTGCCTGTAGTCATATCAGAAACAGCATTAAAAACTTTTGAGTCAATCTGTGCTTAGATAAATGAAAGATTAGGGGCAAAAGCATTAACTGATTTTAAAAAGAATACCATTAAAACACTAGAATTAATCGGCTATTCACCGTTCATTTATAAACAAACTGAATTTGATCCTAACATCCGACAAGGATTAATTAAAAAGCTTTCTTCTGTATTTTATGAAGTCAAACCCGATCGAATAGAAGTTCTTTTCTTTTGGGACAATACGCAAGAACCCATGTTTTTCTAATTTTTTATTCCAACAACATAAAAAACCTCGAAGGTTTGAAAACCAACGAGGTTATTAGGTTTTAGACTGACGACTGAGGACCAAGGACTCCAAACTCCCAGCTCCGAACTCGAAACTAATCCTCCCTGCTTCCATCATCAGCCATTCTGACCATTTTAGGTTCGAATTTAGCGATCACGTCAACCAGTTCAGTTTGTGCTGCCATTACTTTATGGATGTCTTTATAAGCCATTGGAGCTTCATCTATACCTGCGCCAATTAAAGTCACATTATGATCTTTCAAAATCGCTTTCATATCCGATTTGGTAATCGATTGAATCGCTTTCGTTCTGCTCATTTGTCTACCCGCGCCATGCGAAGCCGAATTGATGGCGCTGGTTTCGCCTTTCCCTCTCACCAAAAATCCTGGGGCAGTCATACTTCCCGGGATAATCCCCATCACCCCTTTTCCAGCGGGCGTAGCACCTTTACGGTGAACAATTACCTCCTCGCCATTGATCAACTCTTTCCAGGCAAAATTATGGTGGTTTTCTACCTTGGCTAAAACTTTTGCACCAATGGCTTTGGTTAACCTTTTATGGATTACTTCATGACAGGCAGAGGCATAATCGCCAGCTAAGTTCATGGCAATCCAGTATTCTTGTCCTTCGGCGGTATCCAGATCCAAATAAGCCAGGTTTGCAGCCTCTTTTGGAAGTTTACAAATCTCTTTGGCCAGTTTAGTATAATGACCGGCAATGGTTGCGCCCAAGCCACGTGAACCGGAGTGGGTTAATAAAGCCACGTAACGACCTTTATCGATATTTAAAACCTCATCGCGTTCGGCAAAATCAATAATCCCCCATTCTACGAAATGGTTACCACCGCCAGATGTACCTAATTGCGCCCAGGCTTTTCCATGCAGGTTTTTAAGGAAGTTAGTTGAAGTAAAAGCTTCGCTATCCAATACTTCGTGTTCGGCTTTTTCCAGACCTCTAAACTCCCTCCCGGCTCCGAATTTTGTAAAAGCAATCAACTCGCGTTTGTACATGGCATCCTTACCAAAATAATGCTTCTCTGGGATATCAAAAATACTCAGCGCCATTCGGCAACCAATATCAACACCGACTCCATAAGGAATAATGGCATTTTTGGTAGCCAGTACACCTCCGATTGGCAGGCCGTAACCCTGGTGTGCATCGGGCATTAAAGCACCAGCAACCGATACCGGCAATTTCATGGCGATATCCATCTGGTTCCTGGCGCCTTCTTCAATGTAATCAGGGCCAAATATGGCATAGGGTTTTGCATCATTTACAAGGGCGATGGTTTCGTCTTTTGGCGCATTGGCTTCTTCAATCATGGCTGTTGCCAATGGCTTTAAAACCGGATCATCCAGAAAACTTTCGGGATAATCTTTTACTTTTTTAAACAAAGCCAGCAATTCTTCTTCTTCAATGGCTAAAAAATTTGTTTTCAAAGTATCTAAGGCCAGACCCAGTATTTTTCCTTCGGAGTAACCTATTTCGATCAGGTGGTTACCTGTTAAGTTGTTTTTCATTTTTCGTTTTTTTAATCAGCATAGAGTTCTGATCTCATTTCAACAAGTAAAGATTCTATTAAGCTTGCATCTGGTTTATCCATAAGCTTGCTTTTAATCGTTTCTTGTTCAATTTGTTCCATTAGAAATTCTGCTTTTTTTAATACTTCATCGTAATCGAGCTCCCCTCTCTTGATCGTGAGCAACTCTTCACGGTTTGGCCTTTTAACATTTAATTCTCCATCTCGAACAATTTCAAGTGCCACTTGTAATAGCCTAATGGTATGCATCATGTTTTTTGAATCATAATCCTTACCGTGGTTTTTATTTAAACGATACCGATCCTCATTTCGTTTTTCTACCCATTCCCAATATTCATTATATTCCTTACAGTAAGACGAATAGCTATCTTTATTGAAGAAGAAATAAGCAATTTCATGTTCTCCTGTGGGAATTGATGAGATAGAAACGTCATTTGCCGCTTCCTTGTTGGCAATCCCTTTGTAATTCAACTTCTTCTCTTCATCATAAAACAAGGCATAGAGATCCTTAGCATTGGGAATTTTTGACAATCCACAGTTAGCTTGCGGAATACTGTTTTTTGCAAACCAGGTTTTTGCTCTTACAGATGAATGGTTTACTGTGATGAAACAAAAATCCAATATTGTTTTCCGTGTTTTAGGCATTGGGTTTAATATTTTTTTGTTTAATCCTTTCGCCTTTCTAATCTGCGTTAACGCATATCCGCCGAAGGTATCTTTGCATAATTTGGATAAGGGCATCGTAATATTTAATTTATCCATTACTGGATGCTTATATAAAATGCAATCTTCAGGAGTTGCTAAAATCTCCAGGATGTTTGGATTATTCTTTATTAGTAATTCTATAAAACGACCAATTTCATAATAAACCTCATCATTACTTTCATTGCTGATTTGTGGAATATACTTCAATCCAAAAAACATTTCTTTCGGCATATAATATATCCCTTTAATGTCAGTATCTGATTGAGGCATATCCAATCCGTAAGCCTTGCTGCCGCTTAAACATTCAAATAAAAGCAGTTTTTGATCCTTTAAATCTTTAATTGTCATAACGGTTTATAGTACTTCTAAAGAAGGCATCAAGCATTTCTGTATCAAAACTCTGTTTGGGCAGAGCTTTAGCTCTTTCAGCACAACTTTTAAATTCATCATCAATGTATATGCGCAATTTTGGGTCTATTTGGATTATAAATGCCTCAGCAGAAGTAGATTTTAATATAATCAGATCTTTAACCAATGTTCGAAGGTGCTCAGGCATTAAGTTTAAAAGTGGACCAATGGTCATTGGAGCAATCGCATTTTTCTCTAAACACCACTTTGCAGAAAGCAAAGGACGGAGTATGTAAAACAGCTTTTTGATCTTGATTTCGTCGCCATTTATAACAGTTTCCAATGCGCCATGTGCTATTCCTAAATAGTGGTTAATATTTGTTTTTTGATTAAAATACGACTGGCACAATGTCCATAATTCATTTCTGAAATGATCTTGTTCTTCATACACAATAGGCGATTGTAGCCACTCAAACGGTGTAGTATTCGATTTTCGGATTAGTTTCAGTACCTTCTTTAAATCCCAACCGTAAATATCAAGTTCATCGTTGATAGGAAAACCCAATTGATCACTCTTTTCTGAAATAGAGAGATAGTGGTTAATCTGGCGTACGTAAATAAAACGCACATCAAAATCGCTGTCTGGTGACGGAAATTCCCATCCCCGGCTACCTGATTCGCAGGCAAATAATATCTTGATCCCATTTGCCTTTTCTATTTCTGCAAGCTTGTTTATGATGGTGTTTTTCATTTTATTCCTCATTAATCCCTGGCAGGAAACATTCACCTGCCAGGGGCTTCTAAATTTAATTTATTTTACAAAGATTTGCTTCAATTGATCCACAATTTGGCCGCTGCCCGATAAACTGATGTTATTGATCTTTTCCGCGATCTTCTCCACGTACTCCATCTCTTTCAGCTTATACAACATCGAATTTTCTTCCATTAATTTGGCGGTGTTCAGTAGACTTCTGGTGGAGGCCGTTTCTTCTCTTCTGGTAATGATATTGGCTTGTGCCTTTTTTTCGGCAACTAAAACCTGGTTCATAATCTCTTTCACATCGCCTGGCAAAATAATATCTTTAACACCACAATTTGTTAATTTTACACCCAAATCGGCTGCTTTAGCCAAGGTTAAATCCATTACTTGTTTGGCAATTCTCTCCTTACTTTCCATCAATTCATCAAAAGTCATCAAACCAACCGACTCTCTTAAGGCCAATTGCATGGTAATGTACAATTGTTTATCAAAATCTTTGTTTTCCAATAATGCTTTTATGATGTCATCAACCTTATATTGAATACTGAAGTTTACCCTCAATTGTGCCTTATCCTTTGTTAAGATTTCCTGGCCGATAATTTCCATGTTCAATTGTCTCATATCGGTTTTTAAAACCTGGATATTAATCGCATTTTTCCAGTAAACATAGTTTCCGGCTTCCATCACCTTTTCAAATTTGCCATCAATAAATAATAAGGCTTTTTCAAATGACTCCACCTTATAAGCCCTGATATAATTTAACAATGGTACTTTCTCTAATAAATTTTTATCGATCGTCTCATCAATGTTGATGTTACTAATATTAACTTTTACAAAGTGATATGCAGACAAACCTTTCCAGATGGCATGCTTGCCCGCAGTTAAAAGACTTTTGAAATTTCCGTTTCGGTAAACCAGTGCCAGCTCGTTATCGGCTATATCTACCACATGCACCAGGTTAATAAAATCAGTGTTTGTTAACAGCACTTCTAATTCTGCTAGGGTGAAAAAATAGTCTTTTCCCATGTCGTACAAATTGATATCTTCTCCAAAACCTAACCAGTAAGTTCCTGATGTCAGTACGCTTTTTAATTTTCCTCTTTTAAACACCAATCCAACATCATTGGTGTTAATGGTTACTCTTTTCATTTTTTTGATGTTAAGATTTATAATTATTTAATTGTTTTGCTTACAAAGCCTTGTAAAAGCACATTCATTTGGTTTTTGCGGAAATAAATTGAATCCTGATGTGTTTAAGAGTGAAATTATTTTTTCAGTTAGCTGAAATCCGGGGATTGATTCTAACGTTTAAAATAACCTGACTTTTAAATCAGTTCGTTCATCGTTTTATTTTCAAAGCAAAAGCAAATTTGCCTTTCAGGAACATAAAAGAACCGTTAAGCAGAATGTGGTTTTACAGGCTAATCCATGAGAAATTTGAAGTATCTCTTCTTTTAAGATGGAACCTAAATCCATTGCACTACCCTTATGCGATTCCAAGGTTGAGTTGGAAGCAGGATTCGAACCTGCACTTTGGGGTTGTTGCTCTAACCAACTGAGCTATTCCGGATTGCTCCGAAAGTGGGATTCGAACCCACGGCACACAACGTGTTCAGACAAAACTATCACCATCCTGACCAGTATATTTCATGCTATTGCATAAATACTTTGGGGCTATACAGAAACCGTCAACAGGGATCATTTTGGGGTAGTGTTGCCATTCCGGTTATTAACCGGAATTTCTTTATGTACTGATTTACTCAAACTGTTTAAATGCTGCCGTTAACCCTGTTCCGCAGATCCGGAACAGGGGGCTTCGTATAAAGTACTACTCGGAAATTGAGTAGTACCCATGAGAGCGCGTATTATTCAAACAGTTTACTTTTGCTGTAAATCAGTTGTTTATTATTAATATTTTTCAAAGAACTTCATCACCGACTGGCGACATGACAAAGATGCCACCAGCCCTGCGCGGAGGAATTGCGCAGTTGGAAGTTTTTAAATGAATTTTATTTAACTGATTGATTTTTAGTTTA
Organism: uncultured Pedobacter sp.; assembly: GCF_913776295.1. GTDB lineage: Bacteria > Bacteroidota > Bacteroidia > Sphingobacteriales > Sphingobacteriaceae > Pedobacter. The sequence continues at coordinate 8,784 of NZ_CAJYOJ010000003.1, read as the reverse complement.
ATAAAATTTAATTTTCGATTGAATTTGTGTTTTTGTCGCCCAATTGCGCAATTGTATTGCGTAGTTTTATGAAACTTAGTTATCTTTAACAGAGACTTAAATGCCAGATTTTTAACTTCGATCGTAAAACCGACAAAATGGCCATCAATAAATTAGCCCTTATCCGTTACAAAACCATCGACGATTGTTTGCGAAACCGCTTTCGCAAATGGACGCTTGATGATCTGATTGAAAAGGTTGCCGAAACCCTTTATGAGTTGGAAGGCATTACCAGTGGAGTAAGTAAGCGGACCATACAGGCCGATATTCAGCTGATGCGAAGCGATAAGCTGGGTTACAATGCGCCTATTATAGTTAAGGATAAACGGTTTTACGCTTACGAAGATCCTGGGTTCAGCATTACAAAAGCACCCATTAACCATGCCGATGTAGATAAAATGAAAGAAATTGTGGGCGTACTCAAGCAGTTTAATGCCTTCAATTACTTCGACGAGATGAGCGATATGATTGCCCGTTTAGAGAACAACCTTTACAAATCGACCAAACAGAGTGGTAACAACATCCAGTTGGAAAGCAATAAGCTGGTGAAAGGGCTGGAATGTATCCCGCCGCTTTACCAGGCGGTTCTAAATAAACGTTCACTATTGATTGAATATAAATCATTCAAGGCACAACAGGCCCAGCAGGGCATTTATTTTCCATACCTGTTAAAAGAGTATCGCAATCGGTGGTTTTTGATCTGTAAGGCTAAAAAACGGCCTGGAATCTTAAATCTGGCCTTGGATCGTATTGTTGAATTTCAGGAATTGCCAAATGAAACTTTTGTCGCGTATGAAGGAGTAGATTTCGATCGTTATTATGATGATTTAATTGGGGTAACCAAAAGCGAAAGAGACCGGCCACAAAAAGTGATTCTGGAATTTACGAATGACCATGCCCCTTATGTCATGACCAAACCTTTACACACTTCGCAGGTGGTGTTAAATAAAAATGCCAGTACGACTACGATCAGGATTGATGTTGTGCTGAATTATGAACTGGAGCGCGAAATCTTAGGTTTTGGGGAGTGTGTTAAAGTGCGGTCGCCAAGGTTGCTGATTGCTAAGATCAAACGCCGTTTAGAACAGACCTACAAACAATATGACATAACTGACGAAAAACAAGAGACGAAGACTTAAGAATTACAATGGGTTAAACGTTTTACTATTTGGGTTCTTATTTGTACATTAAGGGCTTAATAACCAAAATGAGCAGAACCAAATATATCTTATCTATCCTGATGACTTGTTCTTTAGGCGTATTTGCACAGCAAGCTACCCCGCAATGGCGACCCAGTTACCATTTTACAGCACCAACTAACTGGCTTAATGACCCTAACGGATTAATTTATCTCAATGGCGAATATCATTTGTATTACCAGTACAATCCATTCGAAAATAAATGGGGACATATGAGCTGGGGGCATGCAAAAAGTAAAGACCTGGTCAACTGGAAGCATCTTCCGGTTGCCATTCACGAGAAAATCACAAAAGATACCACTACCATGATTTTCTCTGGTTCTGCAGTTCTGGATAAACAAAATGTGAGTGGTTTAGGGAAGGGTAGAGCACCGATTCTCGCATTTTACACGGCTGATTTACCTAAACAACGTAACGAATCGCAGTATATGGCCTACAGCAACGATGGTGGTTTAACTTTTACCAATTATGCGAAAAATCCCATCATCGATTTGGATAAAAAAGACTTCCGCGATCCAAACGTGTGGTGGCATGAAGCGTCTAAACAATGGATCATGACGGTGGCGATGGTTGATGAACATCAGGTCCGGTTTTATGGTTCGAAAAACCTGACAGACTGGACGATGCTGAGCGATTTTGGTAAACAAGGCAATCAGGGTAGCGGTTGGGAATGCCCTTTTATCATTCCGTTGGCGGTTGATGGAGATAAGAACAATACCAAATGGGTACTCATGATTTCGCTCTTTGGGCCGAAAGGTCCAACCATGCAGTATTTTGTAGGTGATTTTGACGGCAAAACTTTTAAAAATGATAACGATGCGCAATTAACTTTGCTGGTTGATGATGGAGATTCGTTTTATGCCGCTATTCCGTGGAATAGCGCACCAAATGATAAGCGCATCCTCTTGGGCTGGTTGCAGCCAGGGGGTAAAGAAACCGTTCCCTGGAAAGGACAGATGTCTATTCCAAGAGATTTAGCCTTAAAAACTACGCCGAATGGAGTAAGACTGTTTCAACAGCCGAGTTCGGTTATTGCGGGTAACCTTAAAAAACTTGCACGAAACCGAATAATTTCCAAACAGAATCTGGTTGTTGGTGGCGAAATGAAACTGGGTGAAATCACAAATGCAAACTGGATTGAAGCAGAGTTTGATCTGCATGATGTTAAAAGTGCGGGCTTTAAGCTGGCCCAATTAAAAGATGAGCAAGGAAAAGTGATTAAAGAAATTGAAGTAGGCTATCAGGCCGGCAAAAATGAACTTTACGTCGACTGTTCGCGATCAGAAACGGGTATCAAAAACGAGAAAAATATTATTCAAACGGCCAGAATAAATCCTGTTGGTGGTAAAGTGAAAATGCAAATCCTGATTGATCAATCATCGCTTGAAGTTTTTGGTAATGACGGTGAAAAGGTGATTTCGACCATGATTTTTCCCGATGAAAAGGCAACCGGGATTACGGCATTCTCAAAAGATGGAAAAAGTATGCTAAGCGGTTTAAAAATCTGGGATTTGAGTAGGGAATGATAATTAGCACTAATCGTCATTGCGAGGAGGAACGACGAAGCAATCTTTCAAGCTAACGATTGTTCCTGTAAAGATTGCTTCGTGGGCTGAAAAAGCCTTCTCGCAAAGACAGAAGTCTGCTCAGACGCCGAATCAAAAACTAACTCTTAAACTCGCTCGTCTTATGGAAATCGATATCAGGATAATCCTGTTTGGTTAAATTAATCATGTACTCACTATCCGACAGGTAAACCGGGTTTGCCTCTTTATCAAAGCCGATGTGTTGTTGTTTGCGTTTTACAAACTCATCCAGTTTCTTTTTGTCTGCTGAAGTTACCCAGCTAGAACGGGTATAACTTAATGTGCGGAAACGGCATTTTGCACCATATTCATGTTCTAAACGGAAGTTGATCACCTCAAACTGAAGCTCGCCCACCGCACCAATTACTTTCCGGTTGCCCGGCTGCATCACGAACAATTGTGCCACACCTTCATCAGTTAACTGCTCAATACCTTTTTCCAATTGTTTGGTACGCATTGGGTCCATGTTTTCCACCTCTTTAAAAATAGATGGAGAGAAGCTTGGAATTCCTTTAAACTGCAGTTTTTCACCTTCCGTTAAAGTATCGCCAATTTTGAAGTTTCCGCTATCGTATAAACCCACCACATCACCTGGCCAGGCCTCTTCAACAATACTTTTCTCATTGGCCATAAAATCCATCGGATTAGAGAATTTCAGTTTTTTGTCCTGGCGCGTGTGGTAATAGAATTTATTGCGCTCAAATTTACCAGAGCAAATCCTCAAAAAGGCAATCCGATCGCGATGTTTAGGATCTAAATTGGCGTGAATTTTAAATACAAAACCGCTAAAGTTTTTTTCTTCTACCAACACATCGCGTTCTTCGGCTTCACGGTGACGAGGGCTTGGTGCGATATCTATAAAGGTGTCTAAAAGCTCTTTAATCCCGAAATTGTTAATCGCGCTGCCAAAAAAAACAGGTGCAACTAAACCTTCTGTATATAAATCTTTATCAATTTTGCCGTAAATACCATCAACCAGTTCAACATCATCTTTTAAAGTATTGATCTCGCTTTCTTTCAGGTAATCCAGCAGCGAGTTATCGTTTAGGTCATTAACGGCAATAACCGAATCAGTCACTTTGGTTTTATCAGAATTAAATAAATTTAAATGCTTGTTATAAATGCTATAAACGCCTTTAAAAGTATGTCCCTGCCCAATAGGCCATGAAAGTGGGCATAAACTGATGTTCAATTTTTCTTCAATTTCATCCAATAAATCATAAGCCTCTTTACCTTCCCGGTCCATTTTGTTGATGAAGATAATCACAGGCGTGTTCCGCATGCGGCAAACAGACATGAGCTTCTCGGTCTGTTCCTCCACACCCTTTACACAGTCGACTACCAAAATTACACTATCCACAGCAGATAGCGTACGGTAAGTATCCTCGGCGAAGTCTTTGTGACCAGGTGTATCCAGAATATTGATACGTTTACCACTGTATTCGAAACCCATTACCGAGGTGGCAACAGAGATGCCCCTTTGCTTTTCAATCTCCATAAAATCGGAGGTATTGCTCTGGTTGGCCTTATTTCTTTTTACCGCACCAGCCGTATTGATCGCACCGCCAAACAGCAGAAACTTTTCTGTCAGCGTGGTTTTACCGGCATCGGGGTGGCTAATAATGGCAAAGGTTTTACGTTTTTCTATTTCAGGGTTAAGCATAATAAAATTTTGGATATAAAAGATGATGAAACCTTGTTAAAGGAATTTAACAGCGATAAGATTTGAATATTGTTGTTTCATCAGGCTGCAAAGATAGGGAATTTGGTTAACTGTTTTAAGTGGTTAATTGTTTAATTGAAAACTGATTGCAATTTTTAAGATTGAAAAGCAGTGGCAGTGGTTCTTTTGTTGTTACAGCCCTGCCATCCACTATAGCTCCGATTGGAGAAATCGGAGGCTGCCGTTCCTGTCAGGTTTATGCTCATTCTGTAGTCATTCTATTCAGGTTTTTGAGTTCCACAATTAAGAAATTATTGATTAATTAAAGATTCTGACCAAAAAATATCAGCCTAAAATTAAAATTTCTCATTAATCATTCTTTAGTTTTGTGCTAAAATGTTTAGCTTTATTTATCCTCCCTGATTTAGCAAACTAAAATTTTATTGCAGATGCCTACATTAGAAGAAACTTCTATGCCCGCTGAGATCGCGGCTAAATTTGTGAATTATACCTCTAAACACGTTTTTTTAACAGGAAAAGCGGGAACAGGTAAAACGACCTTTTTACGCAAACTGATTCAGCTTACGCATAAAAAGGCGATCATTTGCGCACCAACAGGTATAGCGGCCATTAACGCTGCCGGGGTAACTATACATTCCCTTTTTCAGCTGCCTTTTGGTGCTTTTTTCCCTGATGCGGCTGGAAATATCATCAATCAGCAAATCTCCTTTAACTTTAATACCCCTCGTACGCTGGTCAAGCATTTAAACATGCAGGGCAATAAAAGACGCCTCATCCAGGAGCTGGAACTGTTGGTGATTGATGAGGTAAGTATGCTGCGGGCTGATATGCTGGATGCCATTGATTTTGCACTGCGCTATATCAGGAGAAGTAAAAATGTACCGTTCGGAGGTGTACAGCTCTTGTTTATTGGCGATTTGCACCAGTTGCCGCCCGTGGTTAAAAACGACGAATGGCGGGTAATGGCCGGGTTTTATAAAAGTATTTACTTTTTTGATGCACTTGCACTACAGAATAATCCGCCGGTTTACATTGAGCTTGATAAAATTTACCGCCAGGATGATGCTGTTTTTATTGATCTGTTGAATAACCTGCGGAACAACCAGATTACCCCACAGGACACGGCATTATTGCAAAAGCATTTTATTCGTGATTTTAAACCTGCGGCTGATGAAAATTACATCACTTTAACCACTCATAACCATAAGGCCGATAGCATTAACAGGGAAAGACTAACCCAATTGAAAACAAAATCATATTTTTTTGAAGCTAAGGTAACCGGCGAATTTAACGAATACGCTTATCCCAACGAAAAAAGTCTGGAACTAAAAGTTGGTGCGCAGATTATGTTTATTAAAAACGATATGACTGCCGAAAAACGTTACTACAATGGAAAAATAGGTGTGGTGCACCACATCGAAAAAGATGTGGTCGAAATTGAATTGCCTGAAGATCATACAGTGATCCAGATTTCGCCTTATACCTGGGAGAACGTAAAATATAAACTCAACGAGGCTACTAATGAAATTGAAGAGAATGTAGCCGGTTCTTTTGTGCAATATCCAATCAAGCTGGCCTGGGCCATTACGGTACATAAAAGTCAGGGTTTAACCTTTGATAAAGCCATTATCGATATCGGCGATGCTTTTGCGCCGGGGCAGGCTTATGTGGCGCTTTCGCGCCTTAGGTCACTCAAGGGGTTGGTATTAACCTCGCATCTGCGAGAAAGTGGTTTGCAGCAAGACCAGAACATCCATTATTTTTCTAAAACCAAACAGCCTGCTGAAGCGCTTAACCAGCAGATTAGTGCCGAAAGTTATGATTTTATCAAGACCTATCTGCTATCGGCTTTTGATCTGAATTTGGTGCGCTATTATTTTAAAGAACACATGCAAACTTTTGATAAAAGTGAGGCTAAATCAACCAAGCAACGCTATGATGATTGGACAATGGAGCTGTATAAGGATTTCCAGAAAATTACAGCCACCGCCGATACTTTTATCAATCAGCTTAAAAATTTGTTCGCCCAGCAAACCGAACATACTTTGTTCAATGTATCCAAGCGGGTACAGGCTGCGGTAAAATATTTCAGTCCGTTAATTAGAGAGGTATCGGATAAATTTTTAGCACAAATTGAAGCCATAAAAGAAGAAAAACAGGTTAAAACTTACCTGACCGAATTGCTTGAACTGGAGATTTTGATTTATGAACAGTTAAAGAAAATTCATAAAAGTAGGGCATTGCTCGAAGCGATTATTGATGGAAAAGAGTTTAGTAAAGCTGATACCGATGCACTTTTAAACACCGTTGAGAGGGAAGCAAAATTGAAGAAGGCAATCACCCTCAAAGGTATGGCACTAAAAGTAAGAACTGCAACGGAGAAGAAAAAGAAAGAGCCAAAGCCTGATACCAAACTGATCAGTTTTGAATGGTATAACGCCGGTAAAACATTAGATGAAATTGCAAAAGAGCGGGGTTTATCACTGGGAACCATCGAGGGGCATTTAGCCTACTATGTTTCTACGCAGCAACTGGATGTTACAAAGCTGGTAAAGGCTAATAAAATCCGGAATATTACGGATGCTGTTGAAAGCCAGAAAACAAAATCGATGGCGACCATCAGAGAGTTTTTAGGTAAAGATTATTCTTTCGGCGAGATAAAAATGGTGCTGGCGTCATTGTTTCCTTCGGAAGAGTAACATGCTTTTACCGCAAAAGGCGCGAGTTCATTTTACCACCGAGTAGACAGAGTTAAAGCACAGAGGACACAAAGTTATGGGAGAAGATTTACTAACAAGGACCATTATTGGGCTGGCAATAGATGTTCATACGGCGCTTGGCCCAGGCTTACTTGAAAATGCTTATAAGGAATGTTTGTTTTATAAAATTGATCATGCAGGTTTTCGGGTGGAGAAAGAAAAGATAATGCCTTTAGTTTTTGAAGATATAAAATTGGATTGTGGTTATCGAATAGATATTCTGGTAGAAGATAGATTGGTTTTAGAATTGAAAAGTATTGAACGATTGACGGATATTCATTTAGCACAAACCCTTACGTATATGAAATTGGGTGGTTATAGATTCGGCCTTTTAATGAATTTTAATGTACTAAGATTAAAAGATGGAATTAGGCGACTAGTGAATGGTTACTAACTTTCTCTGTGCAAACTCAATCTACCTTCTAGCTGAAATTTTATGTAAATCATGATACATTTAGGATTCATTCGATCTATCCCAAAATGCGCTCTTTTTCTCTGTGCAAGCTCAATGCACTCGGTGGTTAAAAATGTGAATAAAATCTGTGTTTTCATTAAACTTTAAGCCTTTTCTGGTTACAATTTAAAATATTTATCTTAGCATTCGTGGAGAAAGTTAAAGTTTTAGCGCAGTATATGCCTGAACCAGCGGCACCGCTAATTGCCAAATGGATTGATTATTTTCAATGCGAGTTTAAAATCGCTAAAACACGTTCTACCAAACTAGGTGATTACCGCCACCCTTTCGGTGGTAAAGGCCATCGTATTTCAGTTAATTTTAACCTCAACCATTATGCTTTTCTGGTTACCACGGTACACGAATTTGCCCATTTGTTAACCTGGAATGATTTTAAGAACAAGGTAAAACCACACGGAACCGAATGGAAGAAAAACTTTCAAAGGATGATGGTTCCTTTTTTTGATATGAATATTTTTCCTCAGGATATCCATCAGGCGATAGACAACTATATGTCGAACCCAGCCGCTTCAAGCTGTTCTGACTTACATTTATCGCGGGCCTTAAAAAAATACGATAGCAATACCACCGAAACCTTGCACGTAGAGCAACTGCCAATTAATGCCACCTTTAAAATCAAAGATGGCCGTCGTTTTACCAAAGGCGAACGGATCAGAAAACGTTACCGTTGTGTTTGTTTAGATGATAAACGGGTTTACCTGTTTAATCCCTTGGCGGAGGTTTTTGTGATAGAATAATATTGATTTGCTGTCATTCTGAATGCAATGAAGAATCTTTTGCAACATAGCTCTGCAGTTACATTTTGCGTATTGAAAATACCTTAGATCATTAGGTTAACGTCATTTGAAGTATTGATAGTAAACAGATTCTTCGCTGCGCTACCATTGACGTTAACTTTTAATTAATTGATAATTAGTCACTTATGAAATATGCATTTCCATCCAACAAGGCCTTCGCACTGGGTCTCCGTTCTACTTAAGTCCGGCCTAACAAATTTTTCGGACTCCACCGACCAAGCCCTATTACTGGCTTTGAAAGAAAA
>NZ_CAJYOJ010000002.1 GCF_913776295.1 uncultured Pedobacter sp. | reverse complement strand
ATTTCCATCCAAAAAGGCCTTCGCACTGTGTCTCCGTTCTACTTAAGTCCGGCCTAACAAATTTTTCGGATTCTACTGCCCAAGCCCTATTACTGGCTTTAAAAGAAAAATTTTCAGCCGGCATTTTTTGTTACTTTTTGATGCCAAAAAGTAAGAGCCCTTCGGCGGCGGTGAGCCGAGGCAAGACTGTGCTGTATCGCATAAGAAATCAGTTACGTCATTTATATTGATTTTTATAAAATAAATTACCCCTCAGGATGACAATTCGATATTTACTATACAGTCTTTCTTTATGGATTTTCACGGGGAATTTGAAATCAGATCAATCATGTCAATTGATTTAATATCAGATTTTTATCGGTATAATAACTGTCCTAAGTTAAAGAACCAGCGCAGCTATTTCTTCGTCTGATGTTTCCACGCGCCTAACAACTGTTTGAGCTGAAACAAAACCATCAATGGTTAAATTAGTGGCTTTACCCATCACCAAAGCATGATGACCGGTGTTACCTTTGAGTTTCAACGTACTGTTATCCAGTATTTGCGTATATAATCCTTCACTATTGGTATTGATATCTGCTAAGGCGTTGTCCTTAAGGATAATCTGAAGAAACCTGGTGCTAAGCTTTACTTCGGTTTTTACTACTGCGTTTTCATTCGCCTCAATGCGGTAAATATCATTTACATAAATAACAAGTTTACACTTTTCTGGATTAAAGTTGGTAATATGTAGCGCTTCACCCTGCTGGATAACTTTCGCATTTCCTACGTTATCAGCTGCATAAGATATCCCAACGGTTGTTTGCTGAACCAACATCACTTCAACGTTGCCCTTTATTACAATCTTTCTAAAGTTTTGAATCTTATGGAGTATCGTTTTGTTTTTTTCTGCTGCCCTTAAATTGTCTGGGTGGGCAACCGTTAACGTTATTGCTCCGCATACCATGGCGATCATTGTTTTGATTGAAGTTTTCATCATTTGTTTTATGCATTAAATGTTAAATTTCTAGTTCAGATTAGTGTCCCTTAATGTCTGGTAGTTTGCCCGGTTTATTCTATGGCATGCTTAACCAAGCTGGTGCCAAAATATAAATGTGTCATTGAGTGCTTTAAAAGCGGTTTTTTTGCTTCTTACCGTTCTGGTGCTGTTCATTTCCGAACAGTAGCTGTGCAACAGCGGACAGTTTTATGAGGGAAATCTGTTTAATTTCCTGATGATTTTAAACAGAGAAGAGAAGTATGAAGAAGTTTTCATTTTAGCTGCTGGAAATAATTTGCCACTACGGAATTCAGCAATGGTCAGATTTAATCTTATCTTTAACAAGGAATGCTCAAAATACTCCTCCTGGTGATTTACTTCATTAAGACAGAAATCTTGAGATATGATTTTTCTAACCCAATATCCCAAATCGCATGAGAAGCAAAAAATACAGTTATCCAGCTTTTTTTATTTGCCTGATTTATACCCTATTTTCTGGTTTTATTTCGGATAAACCGGCTTATCCGGCTTTAGGCATTGTATCTGGTTTAGCACAAGATAGTTTAGCCTATGCTTCAGGTTTTAAAATGATTGGCGAATCGGTTCCTAAACTGCTTTCGCCCGCATTGACAGATAAACAGTTCGATGCCATTCTAAAAAAAATCAAAGCAGCAAAATGTAAGGTAATAAGCTGTAATCTTTTCTTTCCGTCAGGTATGAAGATTGCCGGACCTGAAGTAAATGAAGAAAAGGTTTTGGCATATGCCGAAACTGTTCTTTCAAGGGCTGGACAGGCTGGGGTAAGGTTTATTGTTTTAGGTAGCTCAGGTGTAAGGAGTATTCCTGAGGGTTATGATATTATTAAGGCGAAATCTGGTTTTGTTGGTTTATGTAAAAAACTAGCACGAATAGCAGGGGAATATAAGGTTACGATTTTGTTGGAAAACCTTGAAACCACCGAAACGAATTTCATCACCTCTTTAAGGTCGGCAGCAGAGATCGTAAGGAAGGTTGACCATCCGAATTTCAGACTTAATGCAGATATTTTTCATATGATGCGGGAAGGGGAATCTCCAAATGAAATTGTTGAGGCTGGTAAATTGATAGAATTTTCGGAAGTTGCGGAAAAAGAAAACAGATCATTGCCAGGTGTAATGGGCGATGATTTTAAACCTTATTTAAATGCCTTGCACAAAATAAATTATAAAGGTTTTATTTTTATAGAAGGCAACATCAAAAATGCGGCAACCGAAATGCCACTTGCTTTCAAATATCTTTCTGCTCAAATTGCTGAAGTATATTTAGAAAAGAAAACAAATTGATGATTTAGCTGCCTCTTGTTAATAAATATGGTATTATTTCAATAATGATACCAGTGATTGCATATCTTGGTTTGTTGCTGCTTTATTGACGTTTGGTGAACGCATTTTAGTTACGTTCAATTCAACGGTTAATGATGGGTTTTCATTTTTGGTAAACGCAGCGATGTCTCTCACCGTACTCGATAACATTTTAAGCGTGAGCATAAACTGGCGGTTGATGTACCAGATCTTTTTAACATCAGTATTTCGCATGGTGTATTCATTGTTCAGACGCTCACTTTGCTCGAATTGGATACTATCTAAAAGAACAAGTTTTGCCGTAATTTGGTCTAAAACGGAATCTGAAAGATTTAATCCCCTAATGCCTATTACCCTATTGTTTTTAACATAATAATCTAAGCCGTTAAAACTAATAAGGGTTAGGTTATTTCTGTTAATCAGGTATTCTGCCTTTGGGATTACATTCTTCAAACGGTTTTTATTAAATGCAACCCGCTGATTTGCCAGCCTGTCAATCATATCATTCCCATTTATTTTTTCTATTTGCCCCAGGATCTCAGATGGCGGGGTTACTAGCTTGTCTTGAGCAAAAACATCACGAGATGACCCAGAAAATGAGGTGATTATAAGAAAAGCTATCGTTATTGACTTGGCAGTTTTCATATCACAAAAATACAAGTATATTTTATTAAACTGTTGTTTTTGTATGTTTAATATTACGTTTTTAGGGCAACTTTGTTCTTTTTTATGTGATAAAAATCAATTTTCTTAAGGGTTACTTCATAATTAAAAAATATACGCCGTTTAATGGGTTGAACAGTTTAAAGTTTTTTGGGCGGAACTTATCATAGTCGATCATTAGTCTTACATTTTTACACCTGGAAATCGCCCGCTAAAAAGGGGAGGTAGAAGCAGCTATCAGGCAGTATTAGTTGAGGAAATAATACAAGAGTGGGAGTATTTACTAAAGGCATCAGCACCAGCATTTACCGGTGGAGCTTAAATTAAGATGGCAGGAAGTGATTGAAGAAGTTATCGCCAGTTCAGATTCCGATGGCATGGTAATATATGAATCGTTTGTAAATTTCGTGTCGTTCAAAAAAATGTTCGAGGAATGCCTGCAAAACCGCAATAAAAAATAATTACTTACCAATTTTAAAGCTTACAATCAGGATTCCGATGAAGATTGTAAGCAGCTCCGGCGCAAGGTTGGAAAGATTGGGTTTTCTTCCCGGCAATTTCTATTTTATCAGTCACGCTGGTTTGCCCTTTAAACGTATTAAGAGCTTTTTACCCGAAATACACTTAATCAGCTGGGATAGTGTGTCCAGTTTTTTCAGTTTTAGGCGCTTTACTTAGTGCGTTTAAAGAAATGCTGATATTTAAAGTATAAAAACCATCTTCGTCAATTCCGGCAACCATTTCGGCATTTTGATGGTAAGCATATTTTAACCGGTTGCGGATGTTATCCATTCCTGAGCCAAAGCCTACCTTGCTTTTGATCAACCTCGGTAAATTACGGCTTTCGATGTGCAGTTTTCCATCAAAAGTGTAAACCGCTATTGTTGCTTTATTTTCTATATCATGAAGGTTTCCATGTTTAAACATATTTTCGAGAATGGTGAGCAAAACCAGTGGGATTAGTTTAATTTCATCAAGATCAGGTGCGCTGGCCAGTTCAATATAAATTGCACCCTGGGTGATCTGGTGCAGAGCAATCAGGTTTTCACACTGTGAAATTTCTTCAGTCAGATGCACAAATCCTTCATTATGCTGTGTATTGGCCGCAAAACGCATCATATCAGAAAGGTAGAGCATTACTTTGGCATCCTCCGGAGCGTAAGTATTTAATTTTTGGTGCACAAATTCAAATGTATTAAAAAGCAGATGTGGGTTAATCTGTGCTTTCATAAAGGCATTTTTTGACATGGCGAGTTCCTTCTCCGTCTTCTCTTTCTCAAGGAGCATCTGGAAACGCTGTTTCTCAATGCGGTATCTTTCCGTCCGCTCACTTATAAACTGCTTTAAAAAATAGTAACCTGTAGAAAAAAGCAGAAAAAAAGAAGATCTCCATAACAGCGTCAGTAAACGTGTTTCTGCCGGTGGTGGTGCAACGGAGATGAAATTGGTATATTTTCTTAAAAAGACATCGAGGTAAAAAACAAAACCAACATATAAAGCAAGTTCCAAAATAACAGACAAAGGGATTTTAAATATTGCATGCCTTGATGAACGTGTTGCTTTTTCGAGTAACCAAACATGGAAATAAAACAGACAGATGTTTATGATATAATGGATTACATAATTACCGAGTTTTCCGAAAACCCCTGATATCAGCCCAACAATAATGGATTCCCAAAAGATAAAAGAGGCCCAGGCGATCAAATGTACCCGATGGCTATAAACCCATCTGTAGACCGTGTTGGGCGTCTGTTTTAATCTATCCATCATGAGATTACTACCATTCATGTAACAACTAAAGTTATAGGGTGCGGCCGCCGCTAGTTTTCGAAAAAAAAAAATTATGAAAACTAAAAAACTTAACAAACGCACCCTGTTTGTATTCAAAAAAAACTATAATAAAGATATGCAATCAGGCACCACCCATTCCGAGCCAACAACAACATCAGTTACCAGTACCATCAGCTCCGGCGTCTTCTATTAGCGGGAACAATTTCAGTAGCCGTCATTTCTTACGGCTACTGATAATTAACCTTTCGGAAATAAAACTTTTAAATTCCTGATGATAAATGTCTCCAACGGTAAAGCTAATGTGGTTGTTCATGGTAATCCTATTACCGTCTATATGCAGAATTTTATCAATAGCCACAATATAACCACGGTGTAACTGTATAAAACCTTTCTTAATGCTAAGCTGTTCACGAACATCTTTTAAGCTTAAGTAAGCAATAATTACTTTATTTACGGTATGTAGTTTAATGTAATTATGAAAACTCTCAAAAGCAATAATATCCTCATATTTTACCATTACCGCCCGGTGTTCCTCCTCCTTGTTTTTAACCAGGAAATAATCTTCATTGGCTCCGCCCGTCATCTCATGCCCAAAAAGCCGGGTAATGGTTGTTGCAAATTTAGCATAGCTATATGGTTTTAGCAAATAAGCATCTCCGGCAGCTTCAAAAGCATCAAAAGCATATTGCTGATGAGAAGTGGTAAAAATGAGTTTTCTGGTTCTGAACCGGATGGCTTTGGCCAGTTCGAGCCCTGAAATTTGTGGCATTTCCACATCCATAAAAATTACATCAACCGTTTCCGAACTAGCCAGTTCCCTTAAAGCAGTAATGGGATCAGTAAATTGCTGCACAAGCCGCATGTTTGGCGTATCTTCTATATATTTTTGTAGCCCTGCTAAGGAACTATACTGGTCGTCTATGGCTATGCACTTAATCATCTTCAAAATATCTGGTTCTCTTGTAACGAAATTACGCCTTTTTGTAACGAAAAAGGTACTATCTGTACGCAATAATTTTAAGTATTGTTCTTATATATTAAATTAACGTAAATGCTGGTTAATTAGGTTTAACTGATGCAGGTAATAGTTATAATCCATAAAACATTCTAGAATAAGGGTATTTGCGACTATTGATTTTCTAATCAATATATAATTTTAATTGAATTAAGAGCATATGCACATCCGTTTTGTTACCAGAATATACAAACTCCTACGCGGCTGTAATTAGGGCTGTCTGATTGGGCGTATGACCCTTTATGTTGGTTAAGCGTCATATGTATTCATTTCACGCAGACTTAGGTTTTATTAAAGATATTTTTGCAATATAAATTTATCCTTTTAACTTATGTCACCTCACTTATTGAAAAATATATCTTATTCCGTACTCGATCTTGCAACGGTGTTAGATGGGTTTAGTGCTGCAGATACCTTTAGAGCCAGCCGTGATTTAGCTCAGCAGTCTGAAGCTTTGGGTTATACCCGTTACTGGTTTGCCGAGCATCATAATATGGCTGGTGTGGCCAGTTCGGCAACGGCAGTGCTTATTGGTTTTATTGCCGGTAACACCAAAAGTATACGTGTAGGTTCCGGAGGCATTATGTTGCCAAATCATGCGCCCTTAATTGTGGCAGAACAATTTGGTACATTGGCTTCACTTTACCCTAACCGCATTGACCTGGGTTTGGGCAGGGCGCCCGGAACCGATCAGATTACTGCAATGGCCATCCGTGGCGAAAATTTTAATGCAGTTCACAATTTCCCGAGGGATATCGAGAAACTACAACAATTTTTCTCTTCGGGTAATAACCGCGCAAGTGTAAGGGCCATACCAGGAGAAGGCTTGGATATACCCATCTGGATTTTAGGATCCAGTACCGACAGCGCACGCTTAGCAGCAGAAAAAGGACTTCCTTATGCGTTTGCCAGTCATTTTGCACCAACTTATTTCGAACAGGCAGTTTCGATTTACAAAAATAACTTTAAGCCATCTGAATTTTTGCAGGAGCCTTATGTAATGGCTTGCGTAAATGTAGTCGCTGCTGATACAGATGAGGAGGCAGAACGTTTATCGAGTTCGGTAAAACGGATGTTTCTGGGTGTAATAACCGGTAGAAGAGAAATGCTCAAACCAGCTGTTGACGATATCAATGTGTATTGGGACCGTATGGAAAAAGAAGCCGTTGAGCAGATGTTATATTACTCTTTTATTGGTAGCGCCGAAACCATTAAAGAAAATTTAACAGCTTTCGTATCAAAATATGGCATAAATGAGGTAATGAGTACCTCGCATATATACGATCGCAAGGCAAAATTGCATTCAAATGAAATTTTTGCGGGATTGTTTGGATAAAAATAGGATTTCCCCGCAAATCACTTCTATCCGTAGTGTTAAGCATAGCCTCACTACGGATTAGCAATGGGTTTAAGTTTAACAAAGGTTAATAACGAGTCGGACACCTGGCTTTTTTACATTTCATATCAGAGCTTGCAGTGTGCACTAACTTTTGTTTTTAAACCCTAAGGGATTAGAGTGAAATAACCCGGAGTGCAGCGAGGACTATAAGCGGAAGCGGGGCTTCATACCGTCTAGAACCACCGGGCTTTCATTTGCTAATGCTATAAATTTATCCATATCAGTTAGTTAGACAACAATTAGTAGGACAATTATCTTATAGAAGATGCTGCTGACAGGCCTGAAGATTGATTCAATTTTCCGTTGCCAGTCTAACTTTGCCATCATACATTTCCCATCTTACATCCTTTCTATCTTTTTCTGTTTAAGATTTATTAATAATAAGGGAATATTGAGCTGGTAGCTTTGCTGCGAAAAAAGCAGTATCCCTTGAGCGAAACTTTACTTTCATCTTTACGGCGCGGAAGTCATCAGGCCATGGCAGAAATCTACCAGCTACATTGGGGAGATATTTTTGACGTTGCGCTTAAAAAAACGGGTGATGAAGCCCTTGCGCAAGATATTACCCAGGAGATTTTTATTTCGCTATGGGAAAACCATAAAACGATTAAGCTTTCATCAAGCTTAGGTGCCTACCTGCATGGTGCTGTAAAGTATAAAGTAATCAACTATTTCAGATCAGGTAATCTTAAAGCGCATCACTACACGGCGCTTAGCGCACTAATGGATGAAAAAGATACCATTGCTGCAGATCATAAACTGATTTTAAAAGAGCTTCATCTTGAAGTAGATGCTGCCATTGCATTACTGCCCGAAAAAATGCAACAGGTTTTTTCCATGAGCAGAAAACAAGATAAATCGATCAAAGAAATCGCTTCAGATCTGGATATTTCGGTCCAGACCGTAAAAAATCAGATTTCTGCTGCTTTAAAACTGCTCAAAAAAAGCCTTTCTTATATTTTATTAATTGCTGTATTGATCAGCTTAACATAAAGTTAATTTACTGATAACATTTTTGGTTAGTACCAGTCTGCTTTTCAACTGACATGTATTTAAATGACAGAAGAACAGGCAAAAGAACTGCTGCAGAAATATCTCGATCAGCAGGCGAATCAGGAAGAACAAAAAAAGGTTGAGGAATGGTATGCCGCACTCCATATAAAAGATACGGCCATACCGGCAGACCGTAAAGCAAAGATAGGGGCACAAATGTTTGCACATCTGCAGGTTGCTATGCGCAATGAACCGAAAACAGGCCAGATATTGAAGCTCCGGTCTTTTATCAGGGTTGCAGCCGCTGTACTCTTCATGGTTACACTAGGCATAACGATTTGGACACTGAACACTAAAAAGCCGTCCGGTAATCAGATTACGCTGGTTACCGGAAGTACACAACAGAAGCGAATCATTTTATCTGATGGTTCTGTGGTGTTGTTAGGTCCGTCTGCAAAACTCTGCTATCCTAAAGTATTTGCTTCAAATAGCCGTCAGATTGAATTAAAGGAGGGAGAAGCATTTTTCGATATTGCCCATCAGGAAAAGAGACCATTTACGGTACATACAAGCGCCGGAATTAACATTAAAGTTTTAGGGACCGCTTTCAGCGTCAAATCTTATCAGGCCAGTAAACAGCTTGAAGTTGCCGTGGTTACGGGTAAAGTTGCGGTCAGCGATCAAAAAGGTAACCTGGGTACGCTGGTTAAGGATGAATCATTAACTTATGATAAAAATGCCGGCAGTGCTGCCATCCGTAAAATCAAAGCACCTGCTTTTATCGAATTTGCTTTTGACGGAGCAAGACTGGATGAAGTGATTACCAAACTCCAATATGTTTACAGCATTAAAATTTTGCTTAGCGATAAAAGTTTGGGTAAGCTTAAAACAACCGCTTCTTTCAGTAGCAAACAATCACCAGATGAGATTTTGGATATTATCTGTAGTCTCCATCAGCTCAGGTTCAATGCATCAAAAAATCACAAAACATTTAATATATACCGATGAGATAGAGATATGATCTGGAAATTTTCTGCGGTACCGATCAGATCGGCTGCCCCAATTTTTCTTCCTGGCAATAAAGCCAGTATAATTAAAGCTTTACAAAATAAAATCAAACAAATTAAGCAATGAAAACAACCTCCGCTAAGCGGACACCAGCTCTTTACAAGATCATGAAATACTCATGTTTAACATTTACCATCCTCTGCTTTTTTTGCAGCTCTATCCTCGCTTCAGCAGGTATGGCCCAAAAATTAGAGAAAACCACAGTTAGCATTAATATCCATAAGGGCCGTAAGATGACCGAGATCATCAAAGAAATCGAATCCCGTACCGGACTCAGTTTTGTGTACAATCCAGATCACCTACAACAAAAGAATATGTTGGTAAGCGGCGATTTTACCACCGAGCCTGTAAGATCACTTTTAGACCGGCTTGGTTTACAGGTGCTGGAGAAAGGCGGATATGTAATTTTGAATAATGCCGTAATGAACAAACCAGATCGGGTTGTTACAGGTATCGTGCGTGATACCACAGGTTTAGTTCTTCCAGGTGTTTCGGTAAAAGTATTGGGTACACAAAGCGGAACCATTACTGATGGAAACGGCGCTTACCGAATCGCAGTTGGCGCT
Organism: uncultured Pedobacter sp.; assembly: GCF_913776295.1. Taxonomy (GTDB): domain Bacteria; phylum Bacteroidota; class Bacteroidia; order Sphingobacteriales; family Sphingobacteriaceae; genus Pedobacter. Next base: position 59,511 of record NZ_CAJYOJ010000002.1, on the reverse strand, counting down.
GATGCAGTGCTTTCCTTTTCGATGATCGGTTTTCAGACCAGGGAAGCAAGAGTGGGCGAAGAGCTGGTGATCAATATGGTTTTAAAAGAAGAACGCTCTACACTAGCAGAGGTAGTGGTTGTGGGTTATGGTACACAGAAAAAAGAAACCTTAACCGGGGCAGTCAGTATTGTTGGCCTGGATAAACTTTCTTCACGTTCATTAAACAGTGTAGGTGAGGTGCTGGCCGGAAAATCACCGGGCGTAATTGTCACTAATGAGGGTGGCGATCCAACTTCTGCACCACGTATCAACATCCGCGGTGCGGGCGGTATTAATGGGGAAAATGTACTTTATGTAATCGATGGATCCATATTTTCAGGTACGCCACAACTTAACCCTAACGATATTGAATCGATATCCGTACTGAAAGATGCTTCTGCGGCCATTTACGGCGCAAGGGCTTCGGGTGGCGTGGTATTAATTACCACCAAAAAGGGCAAAAGCGGAAAAATGCAGATCAGTTTTGACGCCAAAGTTGGCCAGCAAAGCGCCTGGAAAAAACTGGAGCCTTTAAATGCACAACAGCGTGCACAGGTGGCGGCAACTGCAGCAAAAAATGGCGGTACTAATCTGTTACCGGCTTTTGACCCTGCAAAATATCCCGATGGACAGATTACCCGTACCAACTGGATGGACGAAGTGTTTAGAGATGGATTATTACAGGATTACAATGCAGCGATAAACGGTGGGAGCGAAAAATCTAACTATTATCTTAGCTTTAACTACCGTAACGCGGAAGGTATTGTGTTAAATACCAAAACCAAACGTTATAATTTTAGGATCAATACTGAGCATGAGGTAACCAATTGGTTAAAAATAGGCGAAAACCTTTCGTACAGTAGCACCAACGGAAATGGAGCTAACACCAGCAGCGATTACACAGGTGCTTTACTTTCCGCCATTTATTATCCAACCAATGGTACACCTTACAATGCCGATGGCAGTTTTGCAGGTTTGCCGGGGCCATATGCCGGAGATTACGGCGATATTATTAATCCGGTTGCCGAACTGATGCGTATTGATGTCAACAATCCGGTAAATGTGCTGGTGGTTAATCCTTATGCTAACCTTAAATTGGCCAAAGGTTTAACTTTCAGATCGAATTTAAGTGTGACCAAATCAGATGCTGCCTTTAAAAGCTTTACACCAAAAAGACCAGAAGTTGGAAAACCGGTACTAAGCAATAGTTTGGTAGAAAGAAGCGATAAAGCAACAGACTTTTTAGCAGAACAGGTTTTAAACTATAAAACGTCTTTTGCGCAGCATCAGTTAGAATTTACCGGTGGTTATACTTTTCAGAAAACGAAAAGCAGCGGTTTGTATGCGTCGGCTTCGGGTTTTGACGACGAGTCAAAACAATACAGGTATTTGGCAAATGGAACAATACCACAGCCTTCTTCCAGTTATTTTGATGCAAAAGCACTTTCATCATTGTTTTTCAGGGTAAATTACAACTATGGCGAAAAGTATCTTTTATCGTTGATCGGTCGCCGTGACGGATCATCCATGTTGGCCAAAGAAAACCGGTTCAGAAATTACGGATCTGTTTCTGCAGGTTGGGTAGTGAGTAAAGAAGATTTCTTAAAAGATGCACGCTGGTTAAATGAGTTTAAACTCAGGGGTAGTTATGGTATTTTAGGAAATCTGGGCAGTCTTTCACCTTCTGCAGTAAATCCGTTATTAAATCCCACGCAGAGTTACTTCGGGCAATCGCCTGCTTTACAGAACGGCTATATACAGACTGTTCTGGCCAACAAAAATCTCACATGGGCCGAATCCAAACAAACCAATATCGGGCTTGACTTAACGGTTTTAAACCGATTGAGTTTAGTGGCTGATTATTTTATTAAGGAAACCGATAAAATGATCCTGAACAGAACGCTGCCGGGAACAGCTGGTTTAAACATCCAAACCATTAATGCCGGTATAGTAAAAGATAAAGGTATTGAGTTGGGTTTAACTTATAACAGTGATAAAAAAGCAGCTTTTACTTATTCTGTAAATGCTACCTTAACAAAGGTTAACAATAAGATACAGGAGCTTATCCCTGGTATAGAAAACCAAACGGTATCTACTAATTTCAGAAATGAACTTGCTCCTTTAACCAATAGGGTAGGACAGCCGTTGTATAGTTATTTTGTGTTAAAAACGGATGGTATTTTCCAGAGCCAGACAGAAGCTGATAACTATAAAAATGCAAAGGGACAAAAGATACAGCCAAATGCAAAAGCAGGCGATTTTAAATTTGTAGATATTAACGGCGATGGATCAATTGACAGCAAAGACCGTTATTTTGCGGGCAGTGCCTATCCTGATTTCTCTTATGGATTAAGTTTCAATGCAAGCTATAAAAATTTCGATTTCAATATTTTTGCGCAAGGTGTGCAGGGTAACAAGTTGTTTAATGCTGTAAAACGTACTACTTACAGCGCTTCCGGACCTTCTTACAACAAACTGGCTGGCATTCTGGATGCATGGTCGCCGGAAAATCCAGGGGGCAAAGTGCCGGTTATTTCAACCAGCGATGCCAATGGAAACTTTGCAGCTTCTGATTTTTATATAGAAGATGGTTCTTACCTGCGTATCCGTAACGTAACCTTCGGTTACAGTTTGCCGAAATCGATCGCTAATAAATTAAAAACAGGCGCTGTAAGGATTTATGCTACGGCAAACAATCTTTTTACCATTACCAAATATTCCGGTTTTGATCCCGAAATAGGAATGGACAACAACGGAGTGGATGTTGGTCGTTATCCTCAGGCCAGAAGCTTTATCCTTGGTTTAAGCGTAAATTTATAATCACAAAAACAATGAAAAAGAATTTAAAATATATGGCATTTGCCGCCCTTGCTGTTTTCTCTTCCTGCACAAAACAGCTTGATATTATACCGGAAGGCTCTCCATCGGCACAGAATTTCTGGAAAACCAAAGAAGATGCCTTAAAAGCCGAGGGCGGAATGTACGAACTCTATAATGCCGAAGATTTTTACGGACGTGGAATGTTCTGGTTCATCAATGCCAGCGACGATATGGTTACCGGCCGGAACAAACCGGAGGCTGATAATATTAAAAATTTTAACCGTACTTATGTAGGTGGAGGTTATACCGAATCGCAGTGGAGTATGCGTTATGCCATTATCAAACGTGCAAACGATATCATCACCAATGTGCCCAACATCAATATGGACGAAAGTTTAAAGAAACAGATTATAGGCGATGCTTATTTTAATGCGGGTTTGGTATATTTCCAGCTGGCAGCCAATTACGGAAATGATAAAGCGGGTGTGCCAATTGTTAAGCCCGAAACCGATGCATCACAGCCCATTCCCCGTGCTAACAATGTAAATGAAAACTACGATTATATTATTTCGCTTCTGTTAAAAGCTGCAGATAACCTTCCGTTTTTTTCGGCAATGAAAGCTGCTGATTATGGTAAAGCACACAAAACAGCTGCATGGGCTTATTTATCTAAGGTTTACCTATTTAAAAAGGATTATGCCAATGCCGCTAAGTATGCCGATATGGTTATTAATTCAGGGCAGCATGATCTGATCAGTACAGGATTTGCCGATGTTTTTAAGGCTTCAAACAATTGGTCTAAAGAATATATCTGGTCGGTTGTTTGTACACCTAGCGGTGGCGGAACAGGATGGGGAAGCAAGTTGCCTGGTGTAATGTTAACCAATAAAGCATGGGGTATTTATAATGGATGGGGTTATTACCTGCCAACCAAAGAACTTTACGATTCATATGAAGCTGGCGATCAACGCAGGGAAGCTACCATTTTGAAACCTGGCGATAAATTTATGTTTTTTGGAGCCGAGCGCAGCTTTACCAAAGATGGAGGCGCAACTTCAAATTACCAGTTTAAAAAATACATGGAGCCGTTTTCTTACGCTAACCCGATTCCCACACACGTTAATCCAAACGGGGATAATGGGACGACTGATTTAAATGTGCCATTAATGCGTTATGCCGAAGTATTACTGATCAAAGCAGAAGCGGCCATTAACCTGAGTGGTGCAGGCGCGGGCGATACCGAACTGAACAAAATCAGGCGAAGAGCCGGTTTAGGTGCTAAAACGGGAATGACTATAGATGACCTTAAACGCGAACGCCGGAATGAGCTTGCCGGAGAATGGGCAGATCGTCACCGCGATTTAGTGAGATGGGGCGATGCACAAGCCACATATGCCAAACCGTTGCACGATTATGATGGAACTGTAATTTGGCCCGCAAGAACTTTCAATCCTCAGGTACATGATGTTTGGGCCGTGCCACAGAGAGAAATTGATAACAGTGCAGGTGTAATTAAACAAAATCCGGGATGGTAAAAAAAATAGGGATCAACTTTGCAGCGCTGGCCTTTGTGCTGGGGCTGCAAAGCACATCTGCCCAGGTAAAGCTAAATGCAAATCATGGCCATAGCCATAACGATTATAAGCAGGAAATTCCGCTTCTTACCGCATATTATGCCGAAATGGGGTCAATTGAGGCAGATGTGTTTTTAAAGGATGGCGAATTGTATGTAGCCCACGAGGCTTCAGAAATTAAACCGGATTTTACACTTAAAAAGGTATACCTCGATCCGCTAGCCCGGTTTTTTAAAGCAAAAGGGAATCATCCTTACACCAATGCAGCCCTAAAACTGCAGTTGGTGGTTGATGTAAAGGAAGATTACCAGCATGTGCTCCCCATATTGTTAAAAGAACTTGAAGGTTATCCCGAAGTATTTGACGCAAAAAAGAATGCCAATGCGATTAAAGTAGTCATTAGTGGCGATATGCCTGCTCCTGCCGATTTTAAAGATTATGATGAGAAATTATCTTTTGATGGCAGGCCTGCAACGGTTTATACGGATGCCCAATTGGAAAGGGTAGCGATGATCAGCGATGATTTAAAAAATCATACCGTATGGAATGGCAAAGGCAACCCGACCAAAACAGATGAAGCGAAGATGAGAGCTGCCATCACACAGGCACATCAAAAAGGCAAACCTTTTCGCTTTTGGGCTTCGCAGGATAGTCCGAACACCTGGGTTGTACTCGAAAGGCTCGGCGCAGACTGGATTAATACCGATCAGCCCGCCAAATTGAGAAATTTTTATCTACATCAGGATAAACTGATTTACACCAATCCAAAACCCTATATCCCTTATACCCCAACTTACAAAACCGACGGACAAAACAAGGTACCAAAAAAAGTCATTTTGTTAATTGGCGATGGGATGGGACTGGCTGCCATCCACGCGGGTTTGATTGCCAATCATGGCGATCTGAACATGGCAAAGTTCCATTACATAGGCTTTTCTGAAACCGCTGCTGCAGATGCAGGAAATACCGATTCGGCTGCGGGTGGTAGCGCGATGGCCATTGGTTATAAAACCAATAACCGTTATATCGGAATTGGTCCAGATGATCAGTATAAAATCAATTTGGTTGATACTTTATCCACCTTCGGTATCAAAAGTGGCATCATTACGGCTGGCGATCTGACCGATGCAACACCAGCCGTTTTTTACGCTCATCAGCTTGATCGTTCTTATAATGGCGCAATCGCCAATGATTTGTTACGTAGCAAGGCCGAAGTTTTAGTGGGTTCCAACCGCAAAGCTTTCGAACAGAATAAAAATAGCAGGCTTTTGGCAGATCTAAAGGATAAAGGTTTTCAGATAACCCATAATTTAACCGATTTTGAAAAGCTGCAGGATGGAAAACAATTGGTTTTATTGGATGATTCGGCAACCAGACCGGTGATAAAAGGCAGGGGAGATATGCTTAAAAAATCATTATCCCATACCCTGCAGGTTTTATCAAAAAACAAAGCTGGTTTCTTTATCATGGCCGAAGGTGCACAGATTGACTATGGTGGTCACACGAACGATCTGCCTTATCTGGTTACCGAATTGCTCGATTTCGATCGTACCGTTGCCGAGGCACTTCGCTTTGCTGATCAGGATGGAGAAACTTTGGTTGTCGTAACTGCCGATCATGAAACAGGCGGATTGACGCTTTTAGACGGGGCTGCCGAAAAAGGAATGGTAAGGGGCGAATTTAGCACTAACGATCATACGGGGATTATGGTTCCTGTTTTTGCCTATGGCCCGGGTTCCCAAAATTTCAGTGGCACTTATCCTAATAATCAAATATTTCATAAAATCATTAAAGCCTATCACTTGTTAAAGGCCCAATAAATAAAGCAAATATACCTGTATAGCGGTGTCAGCACATGCCATGACGCCGCTATATTTTTTTATATGGTATCATAATGAGGTTATAGTTTTTATTTAAGTGAAGGATAATAAACACTCAATTAGATTGGGTTATGTGTTACTTAAGTGGCAGCTGCGCATGCCATTCTGAACACCGTGATGGATTTTTTACGGAAAGCTATATGAATCTATAAATGTCAATCATCAGGCAGGATAATGCATACGAGTAATCCGCAAATAAGTTCCTGAACCAGCAAAATAGATTTAACTAAAACTGTGAAGAAATCAGGGCGTTGCTTTCCACAGGTGTGGAGGGTTTGAACCTTATTAAAAAATACATAAGTGAGTGTTGCTGTCTGATTAGTAAGTTGAATGTTACCGTAATTTTACCTTTTTATGTCTTTTTGTATAGATTCAAATTAAGATTATATTAAGTTTGATGTAACCTATCTATATCCGCTTATGTATTACAGTTGTGCAATTGTTGACGACGAACAGCATGCCATTGATGTACTTCATGATTATATTGAAGACACCCGTTTTTTAAAGCTGTCTAACACCTTCGATAACCCTGTTGATGCACTAAACACAATCAGTGCAGGCGATCAAATCGACTTTCTTTTCTTAGATATTGATATGCAGGGGATGAAAGGTACTGAACTGTCTCAGCATCTTCGCTCCAAGGCTAGGTTTGTGATCTATGCCTCCTCGCACCTTGAAAATGAAGTGAGAAGAATTGATTCCAACTTTGAATGTTATCTCGGCAAACCGATCTCGATGAAGCGTTTTACCGGTACAATTGACAAACTGCTGCGGCTTAATAATTTGCCGATAAACAATTGAGACCGTTATGATCCAACTTACTTACCTTTTTGAACAGGAGTTTTTAGAAGATATTCCCTACCAGCTGATGCGTGCAGGCATGAAGGATCCCTGGCTGGTATTATCTGGCTGTAAAGTGCTGGGAATTATTGATAAGGTTGAGGGGAACTGGACCCAGATTGTGGGTGAAGATATCCCTTTACTGGCTATTGACAAAATCGGTAGTTTAATAGATACGCAGCAGTTTAGCTGGTTGCCGGATCTGATTAAAAAGCAATGGCCAAATTATGTGCTTGATGTAATCGTTGAAAATTTGCAGCGTTACGAAATAATTTGCCATAAAGAGGCTTGTAACCAGCGGTTTAAACAACGTTTTACCTTGGGTATACACGCATTGGCCGAGCGCGAATCGGCTCTTGTTTTCAACGTGCGCTGCTTTCAGAAATCAGATTCCTACGTGGTAATCAAGGCGCCCGCAATTGATCGGTACGCCTAACATTCAATTATTTATGGTTTTTGAAGGAGACGATGCTTAACGTTAGGCATAAGCATTTGCTTACAGAAAATAAAATCACGGTAAAGGTGTATGAGTTCTTGTTTTAAGATGTCATTGTAATATTTAAATTTGACCCAATAAAACAAATCTCAGATGACCTTTTCCGAAAAATTACGGGCCCTGCGACAATTAATGTTCGCTCAACAAGTAGATGCTTATATTATTACTGCTTCAGATCCACACATCAGTGAATACTTACCTGCACATTATAAGGCTATTTTGTTCGCTTGTGGATTTACGGGCTCAGCCGGTACGTTGGTTATTACTCAGGATTTTGCAGGCTTATGGACTGATTCGAGATATTTTACACAGGCCGAAGCACAATTGGCGGGCACCGGCTACGAGTTGGTGAGGCTAAAAGTGCCACACACTCCGGAATATATCGGTTGGTTAGCTGAAAAGCTGCCAAAAGGTGCAAAGGTGGGTTTTAACTACGAATTCGTTACTGTGGCATTGGCTCACGACCTGCAGCATAATTTATCCCAGCATGAAATAGAAATCATCAATGTTGATTTTATTGGCAGCATCTGGCAGGATCGGGCGGGGCTACCTGTAGAAAATGCTTTTTTAATCGACGAAGAAGCTGCTGGACTTAGCATTTCGGCAAAAATTAATCAGGTAAGGGCAATATTAAAAAACAATAGCGCTGGTTATCACTTTATTTCATCGCTCGACGACATTGCCTGGTTGTTTAATTTACGTGGACAAGACGTAGATTATAACCCGGTAACTTTAAGTTTTGCTTTGATAACACCCGAAGAGGTAAAACTATTTATAGATAAACAAAAGCTGTCGCAAACAGCTGTCCAAACATTAAATCAGCAGGGGGTAGCGCTGCATTCCTATACTGAAGTAAATGCAGCATTAAAAGAACTACCAGAAGATATACAGATTTTTATCGATCCGAAACGGACCTGTTTCGGCTTGTTTGAATGCCTGCCGAAAGGTGCTAAAATAATCTCAGGTATTAATCCGAGCACACATTTAAAAAGTATAAAGAACGATACCGAAATCAGCCATATCCGTAAAGCCATGTTACATGACGGCGTAGCTTTGACCAGGTTCTTCAAATGGATGGAAGAGCGTTTAGGCAAAGAGCAGATTACTGAATGGTCTGCGGCAGAAAAGTTGGCTTCATTTAGAGCAGAACAAATATCTTTTGTGGGTTTGAGCTTCAATACCATTGCGGGTTACAATGCCAATGGTGCATTACCACATTATAGCGTAACAGCTGAAAGCGATCAGGAAATTTTAGGAGATGGTTTGTTTCTTGTCGATTCAGGAGGTCAGTATTTATACGGTACAACCGATATTACCAGGGTTATGCCAATCGGCAATTGTTCTTCCACCCAGGCTGATGATTATACTTTGGTGCTGAAAGGGTTGATAGAAGGATCCAAACTGATTTTTCCACAAGGAACCAAAGGTTATCAGATCGATTCGGTTTGCAGAAAACCGCTATGGGAACACGCTATCAATTTTGGTCATGGAACCGGGCATGGAATTGGCTTTTTTCTGAACGTACATGAAGGGCCTCAGAGTATTAGTCCGGCTAATATAGATGTAACTATTAAATCAGGCATGGTAACCTCCATAGAACCCGGAATTTATCGCCCCGCGAAACATGGTGTGCGTATTGAAAACCTGGTTTTATGCGTGCCTGCAGGCAGTAGTGAATTTGGTGAATTTCTCACTTTCGAAACCCTGACATTATGTTTTATCGATACGGCTATCATCAACAAAACGCTTTTGGCATCAGACCAGATCGAATGGCTAAATCAATACAACCAAATGGTGTTCGAGCAGTTGCAACCCATGTTGTTCGACGAGGAAGCCAAATGGTTGCAAGGTAAATGCCAGCCTATTTAAAATTTGGCTGAATAAATTTGCTTTTTTAAGGTAGCGCGTTCAATAAATCTCCTAAAATAATGATCACCCTATGCGAGTATCCCTTTTCAGCTGGCAGCCACTCTTATTTTAGTGGGAAGCAATCTTTACGGCAAGGCTATTCCTATTTCATTAAGATTGCTCCGTTTCTCATAATGAAGACCCGTTTTTGTGATAATTTACAGTTTTGAGCCTGTTTTCTTTACGTGTTAATTAATCAGCGTATTTCGCATAATCTGCGGGGCTTAAAATCAGGTTGTACATAATGTTTTAGTTGTCATATGAAGGATAATTTATTGCATAAAATCAATTCAGGCGACATATCAATTTGATCTGGCAATATTCCTCACGGAATCGTCATTCCCAACTTGATTGGTGATCTAGATACAAGCGCGTTAAAGTTAGCATCGCTGAGCCCTTGTGGTTCTCAAATGTCCGGGATCAGATTGCTTTCATCACTATTAGATCCTGTCAGTGGGAGCTTGCAGACAACCGTTGGATAATATAAGCTTAAATGATTACATCTGTGACCAGTCACGCTTCATCTATCTAATTCCTCCATCCGCCTACCGCTTCACGCCAAACTTCTTGTAAATACACCAATTCTTTACCGATTTTGCGCAATTGTTAGCTTCAATGCCCGCTTTGTCTTTTAAATTTTATTTTTGATTCAACTAGGTATATAAATCCTTTTGTCGCGATGATCATCAAATCAAAAAAGAAGATTGCTTTATGCGCAATAACTTTTAAAGCAATATTTTGCTGTATTTTAAGTTTAGTAAGTGTTCAGGTGATTTATGCACAATCACCGTGGCTTGCCTTAGGTAAAAGGCCGTCAACTTTGGGTCTAGAAAATGGTTTTTCAACCTACAATGCCGGTGCCTTTAATCTTAAGCTTGTTAAATCTTCGCAAACCGTGGCAGGGCTCCAGCCTAAAATGGTTAAAGATTTTGATTTTGTACCCAGTGATAGTTTAAAGGTGCGTAGTTCAGATGGCCTGTACCATTTAGGTGATATCAATTTAAGATTACGCTATATCGGAGAAGAAAGCTGGAAAAGTTACAGCACCGCGGCACAACGAAGTCCGGTAAAAAATATCCTAATGGGCAAAAAGATACTCGCTGCTGCTGATCTCGCAGCAACACTTCCATCCGATATTCCGCTACAGGTTAAAAGGATATGGGAAATGGTGAACGGAAAGCTTGTACTGCGCTTTGAACTGAAAAACAAAACCAATAAAAATATAGAAATCGGCGCATTGGGAATTCCGATGATTTTTGACAACATTTTAGAGGGCCGTACATTGGAGCAAACGCATGCCAAAAATGTATTTTATGATCCTTATATCGGTAAAGATGCTGGATATCTGCAGGTTACCCGCTTAAGCGGACATGCGCCTTCTTTATTGGTTGCACCACTTGGAAATACACCATTTGAAGCTTACAACCCGCTGAACGATGATCGGACGCCACGAGGAATTGCTTTTGAAGGCTTTTATGAATGGATGGTGTATAGCAAAGCTTATGCTGAAAACGAATGGAAGCATGCCGAGCAATGGAATACGCCGACTTCAACGGTATTAAAACCAGGCGAAAGTCGTAGTTATGCCCTTCAGTTTATCCTATCGGGTACAGCCAAAGATATTGAAAACAAGCTGATAGAAAACAAGAGACCAGTAGCCATATCGGTTCCAGGTTATGTACTGCCTAAAGATGTAGAAGGAAAACTATTTATCAATTATCCCAAAAAGATTAAAACCATTCAGGTTCAGCCTGAAAATGCTTTGAAAATAGTTGCGGCAGATTTAACCAAAAACGGTTGGAAAAGTTATCTGATAAAGGGCAATACCTGGGGAAGGGCAAGATTATCCATTACTTATGAAGACGGTTTGGAGCAAACTGTCAATTATAAAGTAATCGAAGCGGAGCGTAATGTGATTGCGAGTTACGGAAATTTTTTAACCACCAGGCAATGGTTTAACCAGCCTGATCCTGTTTTTAAAAGAAGTCCAGCGGTGATTACTTATGATAATGAAAAACAACAGCAGGTCATCCAGGATAATCGTGCCTGGATTTCGGGTTTGAGCGATGAAGGTGGTGCAGGTTCGTGGTTAGGTGCCATGATGAAGCAACTGGTGCAACCCAAAAAAGAGGAGGTTGATAAGCTGAAACAATTTGTAGATAGCGTAATGTTTGGACGAATACAACTCAAAAGTGGCCCTCAGAAATATGGCGTAAAAAAGAGTTTGTTTTATTATGCGCCAGACTCTCTTCCTAAAGGTACTTATGAGGCTAACATCAACTTTAAAGTCTGGTCTGCATGGCCAAAAAAAGAAGCAGATAACCTGGGCCGGTCTTATAATTACCCGCATGTTGCGGCAGCCCATTGGGTAATGTACCGGTTGGCACGTAATTACAAGGGCCTTGTAGAAGAACAACAATGGAAACAGCATCTTATTGATGCAGCCGAAACAGGCATGGCGATGGTTAATATTGCACCTTATTATGCTGAGTTCGGCCAAATGGAGGGTACTGTATTCTATCTTATCTTAAACGATCTTAAAAACGAAGGCTTAACCGAAGAAGCTACCCGCTTAGAAAATGAAATGAAAAAGCGGGCCAACCATTGGCGTTCATTACAATATCCATTTGGTAGTGAGATGCCTTGGGATTCTACAGGTCAAGAAGAAGTTTATGTATGGTCGAGTTATTTTGGCTACCAGGATAAAGCCAACGTAACCCTTGATGCTATCCTGGCCTATATGCCTGTACTGCCCCATTGGGCCTACAATGGGAACGCCCGTAGATACTGGGATTTTCTTTATGGAGGTAAACTTTCCCGCATCGAACGTATGATCCACCACTACGGCTCGGCACTTAACGCCATTCCGGTATTGATGGATTATCGTAAAAATCCTGGCGATTTTTACCTTCTGCGTGCCGGCTACGGTGGCTTATTAGGTGGGATTTCTAACATCACTCAGGAAGGTTTTGCTCCGGCAGCATTTCATGCTTACCCTTCAACCTTGAAAAATGACGGTATCACCGGCGATTACGGATCTGGCTTTTTTGGCTATGCGGTTAATACTGCTACCTACATTGTTAAGCATCCTGAGTTTGGCTGGTTAGCTTTCGGAGGTAATCTGAACCAAACTGGCCAGGTAATTAATGTTAAATTGACTACCGCAGCAAAATCATCCGTTTACGTCGCCCCTGCAGGGCTTTGGATCAATTTGGACGCCGGAGCCATTGATGAAGTGGCTTATAACACAGTAAACGGCGAAATTCACTTAAAACTCGCGAAAGCAAATGAATATACGCCAAACGCCTTGCTGAGGTTGTCGCAACCTGCAAAAGTTAATGGAGCTGCTGTTTATTCAGTAAAAAGCAAAGCAATGGAGAAGAGGGGAGGGTACGAATTCCAGCTTTCAAAAGCTCATACTACTGAAATTGTTCTTCAAAAGTAATATTGATCTGTCTTCAATCTACTCCAATCTATCCGTAGAGTTCCGGAAGGCTCTACGGATTTTTAAAATACGGGCAGCGTCTGCCGCTCATTATTCAGTCTTAAAAATCAATAGGATTTTGTAATCCGTAGTGCCGCTGCACTCAACATAAAAGATAGAGTAAGACTAAATCACCAGTCAAAATACTGCTAATTTATTTAATAAGAAAAACTTATTTAAATTCATTATATTTTGATTAACAATGTATTATAAGTATTACATCTCAAATTTATTTATAAGTATTATTTATACTGTTGTAAATCAGTTTATTAATTATATATTGGTATTTTTTATTGATAAAAAAGTGTTTAATAGTTTGTTTCTTATCTTTATAAATAATCTAAATAAATTTTATAATTGTTTAAATAAAAGATTTATATATAATAATTTATAGATTTTATCTTTGAACTATTAATAAACCAAGCGTGGTAAACAGATTTGATATTCTTTTTCGTTAAAATGAAATTTATTGTGACTTTTATGCCACATTAATAGCTTATAATTTGCAGATACCTCCCGTATTTTAGCTATTGTATTTAATTATTATTGAATAAAATTAGCTTTTGGGATATTTGCTTAACGATTAAAAATATGTTTGAAAAGAAAGTTTACCTCCAGAGAAGAGCAACGTTAAAATCAAAGGTAAATTCGGGAATATTACTCTTTTTGGGTAATGAAGAAAGCCCGATGAATTATAAAGATAACACCTACCATTTCAGGCAGGATAGTACCTTTTTATATTATTTTGGTATCAGTGAACCATCTTTAGGTGCCATTATTGATTTGGACGAAGACGAGATCATACTGTTCGGTGACGAAATGGGAATTGATGACATTGTATGGATGGGCCGGCAGAAAACACTTGAAGAAAAGAGTTTGGATGCTGGCCTAACCAAAGTTCTGCCCTATGCAAAACTAAACACTTATGTTAAACAATACTTAGGCAAAAATCGTGAGGTTCATTTCTTACCGCCTTACCGTTCTGAGAATAAAATTAAATTGGCTAACTGGCTTAACCTGTCCATTGATCAACTTAAGGAAAAAGCATCCTTAAGTTTTATTAAGGCGGTAATATCACAACGGTCCGTTAAATCTATTGAAGAAATTGACGAATTGGATCGTGCAGCAGCAATATCTGCTGATATTCATTTAATGGTGATGCAACAGGCAAAACCCGGGATGTATGAGCGCGAACTTGCCGCTAAAATTCAAGGTGCTGCATTGGCTTCCGGTGGTAATCTGGCCTATCCGGTTATTTTAACGGTTCGCGGAGAAATTTTGCATAATCATTATCATGGCAATCAACTCCGGGAAGGGCAACTGGTTTTAAACGATTCTGGTGTAGAAACTGCTTTGGGTTATGCGGGCGATCTTACACGTACTTTTCCGGTAGGTAAGAAATTTACTGCAGAGCAAAAAGACGTTTATGATATTGTATTGAATGCTTATACACATGGCAAAGATCTGTTGGCGCCGGGTGTAAGGTATTTAGATGTGCATCTGGTCTCTTGTAAAATGCTGGCACAGGGCTTAAAGGATATTGGTTTGATGAAAGGTAATATAGATGATGCCGTACAGGCGGGTGCGCATGCCATGTTCTTTCAATGCGGAACCGGACATATGATGGGCCTGGATGTACACGATATGGAAGATCTAGGTGAGCAATACGTAGGCTATACGGATGAGCTGACTAAAAATACCACTCAGTTTGGGCTAAAATCTCTAAGATTGGGCAAAGCGCTGGAAACCGGTTATGTATTAACGGTAGAACCAGGTGTTTATATCATTCCGGAACTGATAGATCGCTGGAAAGCCGCCAACCAGTTTGCCGAATTTATTAACTATGATAAACTGGAGCAGTTTAGAAACTTTAGCGGCATCAGGGTTGAAGATGATTTCCTGATAACCGAAAACGGAAGCAGAATGTTGGGAAAACATTTGGCCATTACTACGGAAGAAATAGAATCCATTAGAAGTGAAGCTTATTAGTAATAAAATTTAGTTGTCGTGATCTTCTGAGTTTATCTGCTGATGTGATCGTCATGCTGAACTTCCGCCCGGCCGTTCGGACGGGTGTTTCAGCATCCATCTCACTAGATAGACCTTGATATAAATTACCTTCGGTGAGCTCGTTTGAGGCTCGGTTTACTGTGTAGCTTTCCGCTGCACTACAGGTCAGGGGTGACGACAGCGAGTTTGAAATAACTACTGAAGATCTTTGAAATGTATGTTATTAATCGAGTTTGTGCTATCGGGATTATTTTTTATCTTATTAACCAATATTTTGTTTTGGAGCGCAGGGGCTTTCACTTTTTTTAAAAGGAGGTTCCTGCCATCCGCTTTATTCCGATGCTAATTTCAGTGCCGATTTATCGGTAAAGGATCGGAATGCCGGCTCCTGTCAGGGCTAAAAACGCAGGCTGATGCACGTGATAGAAACGGGCTGTTTAGTATAAACCCAGGTTAACTAAACCCCCGCCTGCAACGGACAGGTGATAGAACGGATGCTCCCGATTCTTCATCGGAGCAGGAAGGATAGCAGGGCTGCCGTAACCGATGAAAAGCTGAAAGTGCTTTTCAAATTAAGCATACGCTATTGCAACATAATAACTAGCAAAAAATATGAAAAAAATAACCTCCTTAACCCTACTTTTCTCAACATTTAGCATACTGCTATTTGCGCAGTCACCAACAAAAGTTTATACTTTCGCCGATACTTTAAGGGGAAGCCTAAATGCCGAACGGAACTGGTGGGATGTACAGCGTTACGAACTCGCTGTTAAGCCTGATTATAATGATAAAAGCATAAGCGGCTCTAATAAAATCGTTTATAAAGTAGTGCAGCACAATAATGGTAATACCCGCATGCAGATCGATTTGCAGGAACCCTTAATTATTGATAGTGTTGTATATAATGACGGTTCAAAGTTAAAATTTGAGCATGTTGGCAGTGTATGGTATTTACATGTACCGGCACAGAAACTGTCGGCATTAAACAATGTGCATATTTTTTACCATGGAAAAGTGCATCAGGCCAAAAAGGCACCCTGGGATGGTGGTTTCATTTTTACTACCGACTCGCTTTCCCGTCCATGGATGACCGTAGCCTGTCAGGGCCTGGGGGCTTCTATTTGGTATCCTAATAAAGATCATCAAAGCGATGAACCAAATCTAGGTGCTTCTTTAACTATGACTGTTCCGGATACCCTGGTGGCCGTGGGTAATGGCCGCCTGGTTTTTAAAAAAGATAACCAGGATGGCACCACAACCTATCAATACAATGTAAAAAACCCGATCAGTAATTATTGTATTATCCCTTATATTGGCAAATACGTAAATTTCAAGGAAAAATACGCAGGAGAGAAGGGTGCACTTGATGTAAATTATTGGGTGCTTGATTACAATTACGCCAAGGCGAAAACCTATATGCCCGATCAGGTTCATAAAATGATGAAAAGTATGGAGTACTGGTTTGGAGCTTATCCTTTTTATGAAGACGGTTATCAGTTGATCGATGCTTCGCATTCTGGTATGGAACATCAATCGGCAGTTTCTTATGGCAATGGATATAAGTTTGGTTACAGAGGTAGAGATATGTCGGGCAACGGTTGGGGGCTGAAATGGGATTTTATCATCATTCATGAAAGCGGACACGAATGGTTTGGCAACAACATTACCAGTAACGATCTGGCCGATATGTGGGTGCACGAAGGATTTACGAACTACAGCGAAACACTTTTTGTAGATTATACTTTTGGCACCAAAGCTGGAAATGAATACAATTTCGGCATTAGAAAAGGTATCAGAAATGATGTTCCTATTATTCCACCTTATGGTGTAAATGCGCAAGGCAGTGGCGATATGTATCCGAAAGGGGGTAACATGCTGCATTCCATCCGGCATAGTTTAAATAACGACCAGCTTTTTAGGTCTATATTACGCGGCCTGAACCAAACCTTCTATCATCAAACGGTAACAACTGCACAGATTGAAAATTATATTTCCAAAAAAGCGGGTTTTAATTTTTCAAAGGTTTTTGATCAATATCTACGTACGGTGCAAATTCCCGTTTTTGAATATTATCTTAAAAATGGTAAAGCTTTTTACCGGTATAGCAACTGTGTCAATGGGTTCAATTTGCCTTTAACGCTGAAAAAAGAAGGTGTTAAAATACTTAAAATTGTGCCTTCACAAAACTGGCAGCAGGTTACTTTGGCCAAAGGGCAGGATACACTTTTTACAAAGGAGGATATTGAATTTATGTATTACCTCCAGGTGAAAAACATCAGATAAATTATTGTAAAATTGGATCGATAGTAGCTTTTTCTATCTGACTGATTCAGAGGTGTTCTTGTTGGCGATAGCATCTTTTTTACTGATGTATGGTTCACTTTTAACACATGGATTTTGCTTTTTCAGGTCAGATTTGTCGGTTCGATTGGCGTATTTACGACCAATATCGGTTAAAATCCAACAATATTGCTGCTTAGTGATTACCTAACTTTGAATATCTTTTATAGGCATTTATTACCGGTAACTGAATAGATGATGTCTGCCAGTGGATCTCAGCTTATGGGAAAATGGCCGGACAAATTTTTAAAAATATTTATAAACATAACATTACAATGAGTATCAAATGGACTGGGGTTTTCCCGGCTGTAACCACTAAATTTACAGCAAACGATGAGTTAGATTTTCCGGCTTTCGATTTAAATATCGAAGCACAACTAGAAGCAGGTGCTGAAGGAATTATATTAGGTGGATCGCTTGGCGAAGCCAGTGTACTAACTGATGAAGAAAAATTTGGTTTGTTATCACACACCTTAACCGTGGTAAATGGCCGGGTACCGGTTTTATTGAACATTGCAGAATCGACTACAAAAAAAGCAATTGAAGTGGCTAAAAAAGCTGAATCGCTTGGTGCGCAGGGATTAATGTTGTTACCGCCAATGCGCTATAATGCAGCTCCGGATGAAACTTTAGCCTTTTTTGGAGCTATTGCAGAAAGCACAAGCTTGCCGATCATGATTTATAACAATCCTGTTGATTATAAAATTGAAGTAACCCTGGATATGTTCGAGGTTTTAACCAAATACGATAACATTCAGGCGATTAAAGAATCAACAAGAGATGTATCAAATGTAACGAGATTAATCAACCGTTTTGGTGACCGTTTCAAAATCTTTACCGGAGTAGATCCATTAGCGATGGAAAGCATTGTGATGGGGGCACACGGTTGGGTTGCAGGTTTAGTGGATGCTTTCCCAAGAGAAACTGTTGCTATTTTCAGACTGGTTAAAGAAAACCGCATTGCGGAAGCGTTAAAAATTTACCGTTGGTTTTTACCAGTGCTTGAATTGGACATTCACGCAAAATTGGTACAATATATTAAACTGGCAGAGGTTGCAACCGGATTAGGAACCGAAGCTGTTCGTGCACCACGTTTGCCATTAAGCGGTGCCGAAAGAGAAAAAGTGTTGAAAATTATTAATGATGCACTAGCTGTTCGCCCGGAATTACCTGCAGGTAGCTGGGGCAAATAGTTTAAAAACCAAATATGAACGGAAAAAATATTGTAGCCAGTACTTATATTGAAGTTAATGAAGGAAGCCTTAAAGCTGTTAATCCCGCAACGGGATTAACGCTTGACGGTGAATTTTTTAAAGCTAACGAAAAACTGGTTGATGATGCCTTAACAGCAGCAACATCGGCTTTCCAAAGCTATAGAAACCTAAACAAAGATATTAAAGCCACTTTTTTAAATGCCGTTGCCGATGAAATTGCTAATCTTGGCGAGGAGTTGGTCAACAGGGCTTCTGCAGAAAGTGGCTTACCTTTAGCCCGTTTACAAGGCGAGTTGGGCAGAACAACCGGACAGTTAAGGTTGTTTGCCAACTTAGTAGCTGAAGGCTCGTGGGTTGATGCCATTATTGATACGGCATTGCCTGATAGACAACCGTTGCCCAGACCAGATATCAGGAGAATGCTGATCCCCATCGGACCAGTAGTGGTTTTCGGGGCAAGTAATTTTCCGCTTGCATTTTCTGTTGCAGGCGGCGATACCGCATCAGCACTAGCTTCTGGTTGTCCGGTGGTAGTTAAAGCCCATCCTGCACATTATGGAACCAGTGCTTTGGTAGGAGGTGCCATTGTTAAGGCTGCAGAAAAAACGGGAATGCCTAAAGGTGTTTTCTCTTTGCTGTATGACGATGGTTATAGCATTGGCGCCGGCCTTGTTCAACACCCTTTAACCAAAGCGGTAACTTTTACAGGTTCTTTTAAGGGCGGCATGTCGTTAATTAATCTGGCTCAACAGCGCGAACAGCCTATCCCGGTTTTTGCCGAAATGGGCAGTATCAATCCGGTAATTTTTCTTCCGTTGGCCATAGAAAACCAGGCAGAAGAGCTGGCCAAAAAATATGCTGCATCTATAACCTTGGGGGCGGGGCAGTTTTGTACCAACCCAGGCTTATTATTGGCCGTACAATCGCCGGCACTCGAAAATTTTAAAGCCGCGTTAAAAGAGGCCATTTCAACTGTTCCATCTGCAACCATGCTTACCGAAGGTATTGCCAATAATTATGGTAAACTTTCTGCTGAAGTGGTAAACGAAGACGGTGTTGTACTTTTATCGGCATCAACGGTGAAAAATACAGAACTTCAAAATCAATCAGAGGCAAAAATAGCTCAGGTAAGTGCCAGCGATTTTATTAAAAATCCAAAACTTCGTGAAGAAATTTTTGGCCCATACTCGTTATTGGTTGTTGCCCGCGATTATGCTGAACTGGAGCAAGCCATTGAAGTGCTGGAAGGTCAACTTACCGTTACCTTAATGGCCGAAAAGCAAGAGCTTAAGCACTACCAGGCTTTGGTAAGCAAATTAACCGATAAAACCGGAAGAATTATATTGAATGGTGTGCCTACCGGTGTAGAAGTTTGTGCAGCCATGCAACATGGCGGGCCATTTCCGGCAACCAACGATAGCCGTTTTACTTCTGTTGGCTCAACAGCCATTAACCGTTTTGTCAGGCCTTTGGCTTATCAGGATTGGGAACAGGAATTATTGCCTGATGAATTGAAAGATGGCAATCCACTGGGTATTTTCAGAATGGTCAATCAAAAATTAACGAATTCCCATGAGTAAAACTTTTTTTTGTGTAGATGCACATACCTGCGGAAATCCGGTAAGGTTAGTGGCTGGTGGAGGGCCTCAGCTTATTGGCTCGAACATGAGCGAAAAACGCCAGCATTTTCTGAAAGAGTTTGATTGGATCAGGAAAGGTTTGATGTTCGAACCACGGGGACATGATATGATGTCGGGTAGTATTTTATATCCACCTCACGATCCCGCCAATGACGTAGCGGTGCTTTTTATCGAGACCAGTGGCTGTCTCCCAATGTGTGGTCACGGCACCATCGGTACCATCACCATTGCTATCGAAGAAGGACTCATCCAACCGAAAATACCAGGGCAGATCAGAATGGAAGCGCCAGCAGGACTGGTACTAATTGAGTACAAGCAGGAAGGAAAAAAGGTAAAGTCTGTTAAGCTGAAAAATGTGGCATCTTATCTGGCTGCTGAAAATCTTCAGGTTGAATGCCCTGATTTGGGTACGCTTACTTTTGATGTAGCTTATGGTGGCAATTTCTACGCCATCGTAGATCCGCAGGAAAATTTTCCGGGTTTGGAAAACTATACAGCTTCGCAACTGATTAACTGGAGCCAGATCATCAGAAAACGGATTAACGAACTTTACAGCTTTGTTCATCCACAAAACCCAACGATAAACGGATGTAGCCACATCTTGTGGACGGGGAAAACCCTTGATCCTACATCAACGGCCAGGAATGCGGTTTTTTATGGTGACAAAGCGATTGATCGTTCGCCATGCGGAACAGGTACCTCAGCCCGTTTGGCACAATGGTTTGCCAAAGGAAAACTAAAACAGGGAGAGGATTTTATCCATGAAAGTTTTATTGGCAGCAAGTTTATCGGAAAAGTAGAAGAAGTGGTAGACCTGAACGGAATCCAGGCCATTATACCTAGTGTTGAAGGATGGGCAAAAGTTTATGGCTATAATACCATTAAAATTGATCCTGAAGATGATCCGTATGCATATGGGTTTCAGGTGATTTAAGAGGTTTTGTAAAAAAAAAAGAATATCAGTAGTATAAATAAAAAGCATGTCGAAAGTATTAATTATAGGTGGTGGAATAGTGGGGCTAACGTCAGCATACTATTTGCAAAAAAGGGGCTACGAAGTAACAATTTTGGATAAGGGAGATATTACCGATAACTGTTCATTTGGTAATGCAGGGATGATTGTGCCGAGCCATTTTGTTCCTTTGGCAGCACCGGGGATGATACAGCAGGGTATCCGTTGGATGTTCGATAGCAAAAGCCCTTTTTATGTTCGCCCTTCTCTAAATGCAAACCTCATTAGTTGGGGCTTAAAATTTATGAAATATGCCACTGCAAAACATGTAAACCAGGCGGCGGTGCCGTTACGTGATTTATCTTTACTGAGCAAAAAACTATATGAAGGCCTGGCCAAAGAGCCTGATTTCGATTTTGAATTAACCAAAAACGGCATTCTGGCATTTTATAAAACCGAAAAAGCAGCGGAAGAAGAGGCGCATTTAGCTGCAAAGGCAATAGAACTTGGCCTGGACATGGCTGTACTAACCGCCGATGAATGCCGTGCTTTACAGCCAGATTTGAAATTAGATGTTTTGGGAGCGGTACATTATCGTTGCGATGCGCACCTGTATCCGACAAAACTGATGAATGCTTTACTGACGTATCTTGTAAACAATGGTGTTAATATTGTACGTAACAAAGAAGTGGATAAAATTGAAACCTCAGGTAACCGCATTACAAAGGTTTTTACCGGCAACACCGCTTGGGAGGCAGATGAGTATATTTTAGCGGCTGGTTCCTGGTCGCCGGCAATAGCCAAAATGGCTGATGCTAAAATATCTTTAATGCCCGGTAAAGGCTACTCTTTTATGGAACCTGAACCTCAACAGCGCTTAACCATTCCGGCATTACTATGCGAAGCCAGGGTGGCCATCACACCAATGAATGGACAGCTGAGGTACGGCGGAACAATGGAGTTAGATAAGATTAATACCCGTATCAATATGAAAAGGGTTAAAGGGATAGTAGAATCGGTTCCGGCATATTTCCCTGATTTAAAACCGGCAGTCCCTACAGAAAAAGATATCTGGTATGGTTTCCGTCCTTCATCCCCTGATGGTTTGCCATATATTGGCAGATGCAAAAAAAGAGAAAACCTGATCATTGCAACCGGCCACGGCATGATGGGGTTAAGTTTAGGACCTGCAACAGGTTTGTTGGTCAGCCAGATTGTTTCTGGCATAGCAACTGATATCAATATGCAGCCATACGCATTGGTTCGATAATTCAATTAATAAATCCTAAAGCTGGTCCGGATTCGTAATCCGGACCATCAGATCCCCTGGGCGATTTTTGATAATCCGGCTTTTTTGATCCCGTCTTAAATTCATCCAGTCTACACATCTTTAAGAACTCCTTTTCTACTCCAGCTTTTCCTGTAAAATATGGCCTTATAATCTTAATAACTAGAATAATAGTGGTTATTAGACAGGCATATTATTCTTAAAATCCGTCATATTTTATCAGATTATAGCACTATTTTAACCTTATAAGGAATATATTGGTTTATTTGAGTTAATATTCATATATTCAATTCATAATCACCAACCAAACTTAACTAACTGGATTATGAAAGTATTACCATTTACCATGCTTGTTCCCGATGATAAAAGTGTGATATCGGAACAAATTGAATCGCCTTATTTTTATCAATACCTGCACCGCCACGATGAATGGCAGATTACGTATGTAGAAAAAGGAGAGGGGACGTTAATTGCGGGAAATGATATGCATGCCTTCCGGCCAGGAGATGTTTTTTTAATTGGAGCCAAACTTCCCCATCTATTTAAAAGCAATCCCGAGTATTTCTCAATGGATAGCAGTAAAACCATTAAAGCTTGTTCTATTTACTTTAATCCGAATGGTATTTTAGCTGCTTTATTTAATCTTCCTGAAATGAAGCTGGCCAGTGCGTTTTTAGCTAAAAATAAGCATGGTTTCAAAGTTCCGTCGGCATTTGCTAAAAATATAGTAAGCAAAATGCTTAATGTGCACCAGGCAGCGGGGGTTGATGTATTGTTTAACTTTCTAAAACTGGTTAACAGTCTTCAGGATTTAAATGAAAATGTGGAACCGTTATGTTCCGATATGTACTCCTCTAACGTAACGGAAAATGAAGGGATGCGTTTAAGTAAAATCATCAACTTCATCACCGAAAACTATAATAGTCAGATTTCATTAGAAGATGTAGCCAATGCTGCGTTTATGACACCTCAGGCTTTTTGCCGGTATTTCAAAAAACATACCGGCCATACTTTCGTTTCCTTTTTAAATGAAGTAAGAATCAATGATGCCTGCAAAAGTCTGATATCAGGAGAAAAAGCAGATTGTATTTCAGGCGTAGCCTATAAAGCTGGTTTTAACAGCATTACCAATTTTAACCGGGTGTTTAAAAGCATTATCGGCCAATCACCAAGGGCGTATATCGATACCTATAATAGTGTGAGCCGCGTGAATTACATCGGCGCTTAAGCAGCAGTTATTTTTATAAAAAGTTAACCATTTTTTCAAATGGAGGCAAATGCTATTGCCTGTTTTTAACCGAACCACATGCAAAACAAATTAAACTTTTTTGCCTTTTTGTTATTGGCGGGCCTGTTATCTGGTCATCGTGTATCTGCCCAAAATTCAAATGAAAGTCTGTACGAACAAACCAGCGAAGTGGGTACGCTGATTGTAGGTTATGAAAGGGATGTTGATGCCATTAACGATTTTTACTATCCTTATTCCACCGGAGGTACCTATTCCTATCCGATGGCGACTTTTAAAAGTCCGGTGCAAAGAAAACGTCTGCAGGATCTCAATAACAATTACTTAAGCCAGTTAAAAACTGCCCCGTTTGACAACTTTAGCATTTATGGCAAGGTAGATTATATTCTCCTTAAAAAAGAGATCGAATCGTCAGTATGGCTTTTAAATAAAGAAGAAGCAGATTATAATGCCTTATCAAAGTATTTTACTTTTGCCGATGCGATTTATGCGCTCGAAAACCTTAGAAGAAGAGGTACTTATAAAGATGGTGCTTTGTTGGCAGCAGGGATAGAAAAAATTGCAAAACAAGTTGATTCCCTAAGTGTAAATTTCAAAAAAGGTATACTAAAACCAGATCAGCTTAAAATGGCAGCGGCCATTTCCCAGAGTTTGAAACACCGTTTAAAAGGCTTCTACCAGTTTTATATGGATTACGAGCCGGGTTTTACCTGGTGGGTACCTAAACCTTATGAGAAGTTAGACCTGGCCTTAACCAGTTATGCTAAACTTTTTACCGACGATGGGAATGCTGTTCTTACAGTAAAATCAAATAAATCAGAAATCAAAGGAAACCCCATTGGCAGGGAAGAACTCATCAGGCAATTAAATGCTGAGCTGATTCCCTATACGCCAGAAGAATTGATCAAAATTGCCGAAAAAGAATTTAAGTTTTGCGATGAAGAGCTTTTAAAAGCATCAGCGGCTATGGGTTACGGCAATGACTGGAAAAAAGCACAGGAAAAAATCAAAAATAGCTACGTGCCTTTGGGTAAACAGCCAGAATTGATTGTAAAATTACAAGATGATGCTTTGAATTTTATTAAAGCTAACGATCTGATCAATATTCCGGCGCTTGCCGAAGAAACCTGGGGAATGGTGATGATGTCGGCCGAAAGGCAATTGGTAAATCCGTTTTTTACCGGTGGACGTGAAATCAGCATTTCCTATCCAACCAATACGATGGAGGAAGATGATAAGCTGATGAGTATGCGGGGTAACAATCCCTATTTTTCAAGAGGAACGGTACAACATGAACTCTTACCCGGTCACCATTATCAGTATTTTATGAATAGCCGTTACAGAAGCTACCGTGATCCTTTTCAAACCCCTTTTAGCATAGAAGGCTGGCCTCTGTATTGGGAACTTCTGCTCTACGATAAAGGCTTTGCCAAAACACCAGAGGAAAAAATGGGCATGCTCTTCTGGCGGATGCACCGTTGTGCCAGGATTCTATTTTCGCTAAACTTCCACCTGGGAAAATGGACCCCTCAGCAGTGTGTTGACTTCTTGGTCGACCGTGTAGGGCATGAACGGGCCAATGCAGAAGGAGAAGTACGCCGATCTTTTAAAGGCGATTATAGTCCATTGTATCAGGTGGCTTACCTTACCGGCGGCCTTCAGCTCTTTGCACTTAAAAAAGAACTGGTAGATAGTGGCAAAATGAGTTTTAAGGATTTTCATGATGCCATCATCAAACAAAACCTTATTCCCGTGGAGATGATCAGGGCTACCTTAACCAACCAGCCCCTAACCCGCGATTTCAAAACCTCATGGCATTTTTACGATATGCTTAGGTAAATAAACCCAACAACCAACCCCCGAAACACCAAACAAACTTAACATGACTGAAAAAGAAACCACACAATTTAAACCCTCGCTTAAACTGATGGATGCAACGATGCTTGTAGCCGGAAGTATGATCGGTTCGGGTATTTTTATTGTAAGTGCAGATATTACCCGAAACGTAGGCAGCGCGGGCTGGCTATTGGTGGTTTGGCTGATTACTGGCTTTATGACGCTCACTGCCGCACTAAGTTATGGCGAATTGAGCGCCATGTTCCCGAAAGCAGGTGGACAGTATATTTATCTGAAGGAGGCATACAACCCGCTGATCAGTTTCTTATACGGCTGGAGTTTTTTTACCGTAATCCAAACGGCAACCATTGCCGCGGTAGGTGTGGCATTTGCCAAATTTACGGCTTACCTCCTGCCTGCCTTTAGTGAAGATCTGGTTGCCATTGATTTAGGCTTTTTTACCATCTCACCAGCACAGCTATTGGCTATTGGTGTAATTGTTTTACTTACCTACATCAATAATAGGGGCGTAAATGGCGGTAAAGTCATTCAAACTACGTTTACCGTGGCCAAACTGTTAAGTCTGTTTGGTCTGATTGCTTTTGGACTGTTCTTTCTAAACAAGGGAATCTGGAAAACCAATTGGGAGAATATGTGGGTTTTAGGACCACTTTCTGCCGATGGAAGTATTGGTTCTTATACTACTTTTGCTGCCTTTGGCGCCATTGCTGCCGCGATGGTCGGTTCGATATTTAGCAGCGATTCCTGGCATAACGTAACGTTTATCGCGGGCGAAATTAAAAACCCTGCACGCAATATTGGTTTAAGTCTTGCACTGGGAACCATTATCGTTACGGTACTTTACCTTCTCACCAATGTGATGTATACCGGCGTACTTTCATTAAATGAAATCGCCCATGCAGATAAAGACCGGGTGGCCGTTTCTGCTGCCAATTATATTTTTGGTACTGCCGGTACTTTCATTATTGCCTTAATGATTATGGTTTCAACCTTCGGTTGTAACAACGGTTTAATTATGGCAGGTGCCAGGGTGTATTACTCGATGGCCAAAGATGGCCTTTTCTTTAAAAAAGTGGGTACACTGAATAAAAATGCTGTTCCGGGATTTGGATTGTGGATACAGTGTGTTTTTGCTTGTTTGTGGTGCATTAGCGGAAAATATGGCGACCTGCTGGATATGATCTCTTTTGTAGTGGTAATGTTTTACATGCTTACCATTTTTGGGATTTTTATTCTCCGTAAGAAACGTCCCCATGCCAACAGACCTTACAAAGCCTTTGGTTACCCGGTACTACCCATCATCTATATTATTATGGGCCTTGCTTTTTGCATACTGCTGATCATTTTTAAACCAAGGTTTACATGGCCTGGCTTAATTATCACTTTAACAGGGATCCCGGTTTATTTCCTGATTAAAGTCGGTGTAGCCAGTCAGGAGCTTGAAAAAAAAGATCCGGTTGACGTAAAGAGTTAAAATGTTGATGTTATTTATTAAAATCTAAAAGATACCTGCAAAGCAACAGTTTTATATTTACCACAAAAAATCAGTAATGAGCATTTACGCAAACGCAAAAAAACCAGTAGCCTTTATTTTATTAAGTTTTATTTCCATTCAATTGCTGGCACAGCAAGCAAAACTGCAGCCCTATCAGCCGAACGCCAGCGAAGTGGCCGCTTCTTACCAATTATCGTTGCAGATGGATACTACTTTACGTAACATTCCAACCAATAATGAGATCACGCCTTTCTGGAAAAAAGACGGTACCGCATTCTGGTATAAAAAAAATCTCCCTAACAAAACATGGGAGTATTATTATGTAGATGCCGCAACAGGTAAACGGCAAACCGCATTTGATCATGATAAACTTGCGCAAAATATAGAAAAGCTTACTGGCAAAAAACAGAATCCGCAAAAGATTCAGCTGGCAGAGTTGTATTTTGCCGATAAAGACCATACTGCGAAATTAAAAATAGCCGACAAATGGTATCAGTTAAATTTGAACGATTACAGTTTAACCAATACAACCGATAGCAATATTTACCGCTACAATGCCAGGCGCCCTTTACAACAACGCAGGTCACGGTGGCAGGGAAACCGCGATGTTAAAAAATCACCTGATGGCAAAAGCGAAATCCTGATCCGTGGTGGTAACCTCTTTGTAATTAACCTGGACACTAAAGCAGAAACCCAGTTGAGTACTGATGGCAGTGCCGATAAACCTTATGGTGAATTTACATGGTCGCCCGATAGCAAAAATATAGTGGCCTATAAAATTGATCCAAAAGAGATTAAAAATGTATATTATGTATTAAGTTCTGTTCCCGGAACTACACGTGGCGAATTAAAAACGAGGGAATATGCGCAGCCTGGTGATGACTTTACGGCTTATCAGCCTTATGTTTTTAATGTAGCAAAGAAAACGGCCATTAAAGTAGATGCAGATCCGGTTGATTTCTTTGGTGCACCAGAATTGCATTGGCGCGGCAATAACAGCAGGTATTATACTTATGAGAAAGTAGACCGCGGTCACCAGCGTTTCAGGGTAATCGAAGTGGATGTTTTAACCGGAAAAACCAAAAACATTATCGATGAAAAAACCAAAACCTTCATTTATGAAAACCGCATTTATACCAGATATTTACCTAAAACAAATGAAATATTATGGACGAGCGAGCAGGATGGCTGGCAACATCTTTATCTGGTAAATGCCTTGACAGGAAAGCAACAGTTAATTACCAAAGGAGATTACGTTGTTAGGGATATCGATAGTGTGGATATTGTAAAACGCCAGGTATGGTTCAGGGCAAATGGCATGCATGCCGGTGAAGATCCATACTTTATCCATTATTACCGGATTGGCTTTGATGGAAAAGGTCTGGTAAACCTGACGCCCGAAAAAGGTAACCATAACCTCAGCTTTTCTCCCGACCGCAAATATTATATCGATACCTACTCCCAGGTAAATATACCGCCAATAAGTGAGTTAAGGCTTACTGAAAGTACAAAAAAAGTAAGCGAAATAGAACATGGTAAAACAGATGCTTATCTGGCTACAGGGGTTAAACTGCCCGAAGTGTTTGTAGCCAAAGGAAGGGACGGTAAAACCGATATTTGGGGTATTGTTTGTTTTCCTTCAAAAATGGATCCGAAGAAAACGTATCCGGTGATCGAAAATATTTATGCGGGTCCTCATGATAGTTTTGTGCCTAAAAGTTTCCTGCCGGCCAGTGAAATGCAGAGCATTGCCGAACTGGGTTTCATAGTGGTACAGATTGATGGTATGGGCACGGCCAACCGCTCCAAAGCTTTTCACGATGTATGTTGGAAAAATATAGCCGATTCCGGATTTCCAGATCGCATATTATGGATGAAGGCCATGGCACTTAAGTACCCCAATGCAGATATTTCTAAGGTGGGGATTTATGGCACTTCGGCTGGTGGACAAAGCTCAACAGGAGCACTGTTATCTCATCCTGAGTTTTATAAAGCAGCAGTTTCTGCCTGTGGCTGTCATGATAACCGCATTGATAAACAATGGTGGAATGAGCAATGGATGGGCTACCCGGTAGGTCCGCATTATGCCGAACAATCTAACATTACCAATGCGGGCAAATTACAGGGCGATCTATTTTTAATTGTTGGTGAAGCAGATGAAAACGTACCACCAGAATCAACCTACAGATTGGCTGATGCCTTGATCAAAGCGAATAAAAATTTCGATATTTTAAGCATTCCGGGCATGGGACACAGTGATGGGGGAGTTTATGGACGTAGGCGTAAGCGTGATTTTTTTGTGAAACATTTACTGAACGCTGAAGCTCCAAATCCGAATATTTCAAAGTAGGTTTGGTTCATTTTGTCATTTGTCAATGGTTCATTAGTCATTGGTTCATTGGTCATCGGTTTATTTGTCGTTCGCCAGTTGGTCATTAGTTCCATAGCAACTGCAAATTGAAAACTGTCAATTGTAAACTGTCAACTGCAAACAGATGTGGTATTGGAAGAAATAGATAAAAATGGTTAATTAAAAAAGATATTTTCAGTTTTACCAGAAAACTTTATTAATTTTCCATTTCATCAAATCAATTTAGCATGCTGCCAAGAATCAAAATACCTCATCTCCTTTTACTTTTATTGCTATGTTGTGCGTTTACCGCCCATGCTTCAATAGATTTCTATCAGATCAAAATTTACCATTTAAAAACTGATGCGCAGGAAAAAACGGTGGATGATTATTTGCAAAAAGCATATCTGCCTGCATTACACCGTAGCGGAATAGCTAAAGTTGGTGTGTTTAAACCCATTGTGAGTAATCAGACCGGAGTTGAAGAAAAACTGATCTATGTATTTATTCCTTTAAAATCCCTTAACGGAATTCTGGAACTCGATAAAAAGCTGGCAAAAGATCAACAATATGCTATTGATGGCAAAACCTACCTGGATGCCGTTTACTCAGATGCCCCTTTTGAGCGGCTGGAATCTATTGTATTGAAAGCTTTTGAACATGCGCCCCACTTGATATTGCCTAATCTAAAATCACCGATGAGGGAACGCGTGTATGAATTAAGAAGCTACGAAGCACCAACGGAGAAATACTTTCAGAACAAAGTGAAAATGTTTAATAAAGGCGACGAAATTGGTTTATTTAAAAGATTAAATTTTAATGCCGTATTTTATGGAGAAGTAATTGCCGGAAGCCGTATGCCTAACCTCATGTATTTAACCACATTTGAAAATAAAACCGACAGAGATGCTCATTGGAAGGCTTTTTCAGCTGATGATTATTGGAAAAAACTATCGGCTATGCCAGAGTATCAGCACAATGTTTCTAAAAACGATACCAGATTTGTTTACCCGACAGACTATTCTGATTTTTAGTAAAGAGGAAAACCTGAATCAAAGTCGAATAAAATTTTCTATAGATCTGTGTTTCGCTGGTAAAAATACGAACCAGATAGATTCTGAAACACGCGTCCGACTGGCCTGGCGGAAGTTCAGGATGACGATTGCAAGGAGGATCCGGTGCAGGGAGCGCCTGGTGGCAACTCTTTTTTAGCTATCCTATCGATTCGCCTTTCTAATGATGAAATTCATGGAAGCATTTCGTTTTATTATGCGATATGTAAATCGCAGAAAACCCCTGATTATTTTAATCCATTGAAATTAAATTTTTTATGTCAAAGTTATCCCCGCATCTTAACCGTTTTTTGATCTGTCTGGCTTTATTTTTTTATGGCAGAACAACTCTTGCACAAGAGAAGCTTCTAAAAATAGAAATAGATCCTGCCGTCACCTTTCAGACCATAGAAGGTTTTGGCGCTTCTGATGCATGGAGCTGTCAGTTTGCAGGCTTATGGCCGGCAGAAAAAAAGAATAAAATGGCCGATTGGCTTTTTAGTACCCAATCTACAAAAGCAGGGCAACCGCTTGGTATTGGGCTTAACATGTGGCGTTTTAGTATTGGTGGCGGTAGCGCCGCCCAGGGTAATGCAAGCGATATTGGCGACGAATGGCGTCGTCAATATGCTTTTTTACAGCCAGATGGTAGTTATAACTGGAGCATGATGCCAGGGCAAATTTGGTTTTTACAAGCAGCAAAAAAACGCGGAGTAAAACAGTTCATCGGGTTTGTGAATAGTCCACATGTATTGTTTACCAAAAATGGAAAAGCCTACTCTACGGATGGCAATTGTAATCTGAATTTTGATAAACTGCCCCAATTTGCCGACTACCTAATTAAGACCATTAAGGGAATAAAAAAAACAGCCGGAGTAGAATTGAATTACCTTAGCCCTGCAAACGAACCACAGTGGAAATGGAATGGACATGACCAGGAAGGCTGTCCGTATAACAATACCGAACTGGCCCAACTTTACAGGGGTGTTAATGATGCTCTAGTTAAAAACCGGGTTAAAACTAAAATACAGATAGGAGAAGCGGGACAGCTCGATTATTTATACAATAACGGGAACAGTACAAAGGGAAACCAGGTAGATCAGTTTTTTAATCCTGCCTCGCCCAATTATGTAGGTAACCTGTCCAATATCGATCAATCTGTTTCGGCTCATAGTTATTTTACCACCAGCCCGGAGGAAAAATTTATTGCTGTCCGTAAAAAAATGGCCGAAGCAGTAGCGCAAATAAAAGGTTTAAGGTATTGGATGTCTGAATATTGTGTGCTGGGTGATGAAGTGCTTAAAGGGGAAAAGCGCGACCTGGGGATGGTTACAGCGCTTTTTATCGCAAGGTTAATTCACCATGATCTGGTTTTATCAAATGCCACTTCATGGCAATGGTGGCTGGCAGTGTCGGCCAGCGATTATAAAGATGGCCTGGTTTACATCGATAAAAACAAAACAGATGGACAGGTTTATGACAGTAAAATGTTGTGGGCTTTAGGTAACTATAGTCGTTTTGTTACGGCCGGCAGTAAGCGCCTTCAGGTTAAAACCCTAAGTATAGATGTGCCTCAGGTTGATGTGTCCTCCTATCTGCAAGATAAAAAGCTGGTAACCGTAGTGGTTAACCCTACAGAAAACGATCTCGATCTGGATATTGAGGTTAAGGGAAATAAGCAAAATACCGTACAAACATATGTTACTTCAGATCAATACAATTTATCGCCCTATAAACAGTATCAGGATACCAGACAGGTACGTATTCCTGCCAAATCTGTAACCACGGTAATCAGTTATTAAATCGCAATAATTTAAACTATAATTTATTTATGATAAATCTACCCCATTAACCAGGCGGTATAAGCCTGCAATTAGGGCCTGTTCCTGATTCTGCTCAATGTTTCCAGCCTCATGCCTACAAACGAAGCGATATATTTTAATGGTACACGGTTAACGAGGTGTGGATAGGAAACCAGGAACCTTTGATAGCGTTTTATCGCAGTAGGAAGCCTGCAGATAAAAGCCCTTTCAGATGCTCCCTGAAAATAAATTTCGGTCATCTTTCTGCCTACATAGTTTGCTATTGGGAAATTTTCGTAAAGTAGTTTCGACATTTCATGCGGAATGGCAATTGCAAACACCGGATCTATCGTTTCAATGTATTCATCAGAGGCCTCATTCTCCCATAAATTCCTGATCGTGCCTGCCAGTTCGTTTTCTGCAGCAATCCAGGTGGTGATTTTTTTATTTCCCATTTTCAGGTAGCCGTGCACTGCCCCTTCCAAAATCATAAAAATGTAACGGTTGCGTTTTAGTGGCGAGGCAATATGTTTATTCTTGGCAAAATGCACAGGAAATGTGTCACGGTTAATAATATCTTCCATTTCTGGAGTAAGTGCATGGAAAGACCTAAAGACTGAGATAATTGGCGAGAAACCACCAAGTTTAGCCCATTTATCTTCGCCATAAATGTTTTCAATGTTCATTAGTGAAAAGCGAGTTAGTATTAAAAGGTGAAAATAAGTATGAAAATAAAAATATCCATAATTTATTTACACGCAATAGGAATGTTATTTGCCGACTAGCACAAAATTATAAAAATATAAGATAATAAGTAGGAAAGAAGTGCCGCATTTAAGTTGTTTTATAGATAATTAGACTTTTATGTTAGGTTTTATGATTAAAAAACACATTTCTTTTAAAGCCTATTGATTCTTGATAAAATATCTTAGTAAAAATGATTTTTTTATTCTCGTTTAATTGGATGATTCCTAAATGTTTAACCTTTTTTTATGATGTTAACATTAACTTTCCATTAAATATTTTGCATTTACCTTTTGCAAGATTGAATTAAATTCCTAACTTCGCAGCCTCGAAAGAGAGAAAATGATTCCGTAGCTCAGCTGGTAGAGCATTACACTTTTAATGTAGTGGTCCTGGGTTCGAATCCCAGCGGGATCACAGAAATCCTCTAACGCAAGTTAGGGGATTTTTTGTTTTATGCCCGCAGGGGTTCGAACAGAAGGGCAGGCCGGGTTCCATTCTGGAAGGATCAGGCAATGCGTTGGGGGCCGGAGCGACTGAGCCAATCCCAGCGGGATCACGAGAGGCGCAAGAAATTGATCCTTTTCTGTTTAAAAGACTTTTTAAACAACGATTCGCAAAAGATAATAGGTCATTTCTAACCATATTAATCTACTACAATTGGTGCCCAATCTGGTGCTCTAATGTAATAGGTAAATTTGGACACCAATTATCAAGCCTTGCATTATGCTACATTCTATATTTACCATAACAATGGGTATTAAAATGTTATCGCAAAGTTCAGAATGCTAATTTGGAGTTATTGGTGAACCTTTTGGTATTTGTGAAAATAATTACTTACGTCAACAGGTTGAACTATTTTACATAGTCTGTAAATACGAAAGCATTAGCGTAGTAATTTTCAAGCTACGGGGTACTAAGATCACCAATAGATAAATCTTCGACTTCTAATTTGACAGCTGACAAAATTTTGTAGCTTTATTTTAAAATTCTAAACATGAAAAAGTTGACCACGGCCCTATTGCTGCTTTTTATTGCCCAATTTACCATAGCACAAGAATCAAAGTATTTTTTAAATTTAGATAGTGGCATGGCATATTATCATAAAAAGAAATACGTTGATGCAGGAAGAGCCTTTGATAAGGCCTTTAAAAATTTAAATGGTAAAACTACACAAAGCAATTTTTATAATGCAGCTTGCGCCTGGAGTTTGGCAGGAAACAAGAATAAAGCCTTTAATTATCTTCAAAAAATTATTGATGAAAGAATGATTCGTGGTTGGGATGACCCTGTGGAATTTTACGGCATGTTGATTAAAGATTCTGACTTTGATAATATAAAAAGCGATGCCAGGTGGACAACGATAATTAAGGAGGCAGAGCGAAATAAAAATATCTTTTTAAAAGGGATAAAGCGGGAGCTTGCAGATGGGATAAAAAAACTTGGAACTTCAGATCAGGCCATAAGATCAAAACTCGATTCTGTAAGAAAGGCTGACGGACTAAACTCGAAATCTGAAAAAGATCTTATTGCTGTTATGCGAAAAAGCGATTCGACTAATTTCGCTGCATTTGAAGAAATTATTAAACAACATGGATGGCTTGGGCCAAAAGAGGTGGGCTACAAAAATAACCAATACCTTTTTTTGATTCTACAACATGCTGACCTTCCTTCACAGAAGAAATATTTACCTCTTTTTAAAAAAAGTTATGAAGCAGGGAAAGTACTTCCTAAAGACCTCGCTCTTATCGAAGACCGTATAAATATGAGAGAAGGAAAATTGCAGAGATATGGATCGCAAACTTTGATAGATAAAACGAGCAAAAAATATATCCTTTTTCCGATTGCGGACGTTGACTCGATAGACCAACGACGCGCCATGGTTGGACTGGAGTCATTAAAGTATTATATGAAATCTTCTTTCAATATTGATTTTGATATCAATAAATACAAAGAGGAGCTTCCTCAATTAAAAGCAAAATATCTAAAATAAACAAGTAAGGTTCTTTTTAGAATACTATTTTGAAAATAAGGTTTCACTCTTAACACTATAAGATTAAAGATATTGATAGAAACAATTGGTAAATTTAACCTGCTGGAACGCTTATGATGGAAACACAAGTTTTTGCAATTATCATATTCATCCTCGGATTGCTATTACACTTATACATCCGGAAAAGACAATTTACCCGCCGAAATGTTGCCGGAATTGAAACATTTTCAAGCTATGAAACATCAGTCTTTATCCGGCTTTTGGAATTGGTAGGAAGGATAATATCTTTTATCATGATCTTCTTAGGAGTTATTTTGTTTTGGGTGTCATACACGCAAGAGAAGAAACGCGAAAAAATTCGGCAGGCCACTATAATTTCACTAAATATCAACACCAAGCTTAATGATAATAATGTAAACCAGGTTACTTTCCATGCAAATCAAAATGTAGATGAGAACTAGATAAATTGCAGAATTATTTATAAAAAGATTGGTTTAGGGATATCAAAACTAAAACTCACTTAAGCAAATTCAATATACATCTGGTTGTTGGAGTTTTGAAAGTGGTGCTTTAATTAAAATTCTTGGTTTGGATGGCAATCGCCTCAAAGAACAGCAATATTATCATTATGATGCAGTTCACTGGCAAGATTACTTGGCTATGGAGCAGATAGGTAATGAATTTACTGAACTGTATAATTAATCCTGTTTTTGTATCAAGCATTATAAGCGCATGATCAACAAGTCTGATGATTAATTATGGCTGGGGATGATAGATGCGTTTACTGAATACGGGTTAGCTATTGAATTATGAGCTTTAATTTGATCAAGGGATATAAACCTGGATCTGTCACAGTAAAACTTTATTTTGTGGAATTATGGACCTGTCGTATTTTACTTTATTAAAACTTTTAGTTTTTTACAATCACACAGCAATAACAAACAAAAATGTTATCATTACAATTGTTAGTGAAGCCAACAGTATCAACAAAGGAAAATAGGAAATGAGATTTATAATGACATTTCTTTTTTCCTTCCCTTTAAACACAGTATCCAAACAATCACAGAAATTATCCACATTATCAGAATCAGATTTTTTATAAACAGCCAAATCCTTTGAAACAATATAATAAATAAAACTGTCTTTAACCGCTTTTAACTGTAGTAAAGAACCAATTTTTCTTGGGATTATATTTTTATAATAATAGCTGTGTATTGAGTTAAGCTCTTGTGTTACTTTCCCGTTTTCCAGAATGACGATATGATCATGATTTAAATTGAAAGTCAATATCCTGGATTTTCTCACATTAATACGGTACATCATTACGATATAGATACTCAATAGCACTATAGTAATAGAAGTCTGTTGAGAAGAATATTTTAACACAGTAAGCTTTCAAAATTGAGATAAGAAGCGCATGGCCAGAAGTAAATTCTAACAAAAATTTTATGATATTGCAACGATCCGTGCTATAATGTGTCTTTTTTTAAAAAAAAACATATGATAAGATTAATTACCCTTCTACTGATTTCATTGCAGTATACCGCCTATGCGCAAAAATATGATTTTAAGCAAAATGATAAAAAATTGCCATTCACCGGCACTGAGGAACTGAATTATCAGGTGCATTTTAAAAAGGGTGAAGTGTACCTGCTTAAAGTTTATCAGGAGAATATTGATATCGAAATTAATCTCTATAATCAGTCAGGTCAAAAAATCTCATCAACAGATCTGGCTGATGGTAATAAAGGTACTGACAAACTGGAATACGGGCCTACGATCAGTGGTATTTATAAAGTCAACATCAAATCGGTATCTCCTAAGCCAATGCCGGATGGCATGATTAGTATAAATATTGCCCCTTTGAGTAAATCTGTGTTAGCGCGCCGAAGAAATATTGCAAAGACCCTTGAACCAGAAAATGCCAGGGATGTTTCGACCATTGACATCAAGCACTTCTGGGAAGCATTTGACGCCTTACCATCTGCTAAAACCTATAATGACAGCGTGAACATTATTCAAACCAAATACCTTGATCGGGCTACAAATGGTTTAAAGGAGTTCATGAACGTCAGGTATTTTTCTCCTGAATTTTATACTGACAGGATTAAAAAATATAAAAAGTTCTATGAAAGCGTGCGTGAAAACACCCTGTTGTTTTCCGATTCTGAAAGCCTTTCAGATATCATCAGGCAAACACGCTTATTATATCCCAATGGCAAAGCCGCCAAGATATCGATCACGATCGGCCCAATGTCTACCGGCGGTACCATTGCTAACAATTACGTTTTAATAGGCCTGGAAATGATTGCAGGCGATAAGCAATGTGATGTTTCTGAAATCACCAATGAAAATTTAAAGGCCGACATACTTGCACGTTCGGGCCAGGCAGATGTTTTAAACTTTGTGAGGGAAACGGTGGCCCACGAGTATATCCATACGCAACAGCGAAAAATGAACCCTTTAGCGTGCCAATGTGTTTTGCTTGAGAATGTGATCAAAGAGGGGGTGGCCAGTTTTATTTCTGAAGTGTTGATCATGAAGAGAAATCAGGAAACAGGTAGCCGGGCTTCGGTGTATGCAAGTGGACACGAGAAGGAACTATGGCAGGAAATGAAAGGCGAACTGTGTATCAATAATCTTCAGAATTGGTTATTCAATGCGGCAAGCAGCAAAAACAGGCCTGGCGATCTGGGCTATAGGATTGGATATAAAATTGCGGAATCTTTTTACAAGAAGGCTGAAGATAAAACGATGGCCATCAAAGAGATGATTGAGGCCGATAACCCACTGGTTTTTTTGGATAATAGTGGATATGATTTGAAATTTCGATAAGCCTTAATGCTTATTGAAACATTAAAGATGCCGCAGGGAAATGAGTGATTAAATCATTGCCTCTGCTTTTTTATGTGCAATATGATAGATAAAGAGTTTACATTTCAGGGGCTTGATGCAAAAACAGAGTTGAGATTTGCACTACTGTTGATTATTCCGGTAATCATGATGATGCTGGGAACATTATATCTGTTTCACCTGTTTTTTTCCAAGCCATTTTTTCTTGGTCCACTTCTCTTCGCTTCGCTAATTAGTGTAGCTGGTGCCGGCGCGTTTTTAAAGTGGATGATCAATAGAATAAAAAATGAGAACAAGGAATGGAAAATCAACATTAAAGCCCAGGGAAACATAACAATTTCTTACCGAAAAGATGTCTATAATTTCAACCTGAAAGATGTTGAAATGATTAAAAACATGGGAAATGCGGGAATCCGTTATCTAACCATCAAAACCATAAATCACCTTGTAAAAATAAGGGTTGGGAATTCGGGGTTTGCGCCATTTTCAACCAATAAGGATATCGAAATTCTTGATGCCTTTGTAAATGATATAAAACCCTATATAGATCAGAATTTTAATAAGAAGGTGCTGAAAAATGCCTTAAACCCTAACATCATTCCAAACTTTGGTGTATTTGTGAAAAAAGGAGTGGCAATAAAATACAGTTTGATTAATATGATGCAGCCTTGGCAGGTTATTATGCTGATACTTGGCCTGGGCACTATTCTCATTATTTTATTTGTTCTGATGATGGAGAATTATTTTAGATAAGAATCGTTTTCTATAAATTGTCATGAATACATTAAGTTATCTTCCAGAGTAGAACTGATTTTGCGAAAATTAACAGTAATCATGTGGTGTTTCGTGCCACCTGGTTTTGCTGTACAAATAATAAAACATCACTGCCGAAAGAGGATAAAAAAGGTGCAAAAGTTATTATATAATCTATCCGTTGTTGGATTTGAGAAACCAATTCCTATACCCATCAATCAGGACTATCAAAATGATGTTATATACTTGGATCATGATTCACTGAAAATCTTCAATGTGGCTTCCCTGATTTGTTCAGGTGACATTATAAAAGAAAAAAAGATATTGGCCAACTATTTAAAAGCATTAAAGCCTGTAGAGCAGTGAAGGCACAACTGCAGGGCAATGTTGGAATATCCAGTACTACAGGCCGCGTATTGTCGTTCTCAAATGTCTACTAGGGATTTAGCGAAAATAGGTTGTTTATTCCAAGGTTGCGAAAACGCTTCAACTTTGGAATTTATGAGCAATAATGGTAAATAACAGCACCACGAAAACCGATGAAATACAGTAAAATAAAACCTTGTACAAAATTAGAACACTTAATTCACTTTTACTGGCAACTAAAAGGGAACGAACTGGAAAGACAATGGGAACGGGTTTTTCCGGACGGCTGTGCGGGTATCATAATGAATTTGGGAGATAGTTGTATAACTGACAACGGCTCAGTTTCGATGGAGTTTGGAAAAACTTACGTAGTTGGCGCAATGACCTCATTTAAAGATAGTTTTATTGATGCCAATACCAATTTGGTGGGTGTGTGCCTAAAACCTGGAACTTTCGCGAATTTCTATGGCTATGGTTCGCAACACGAGTTGGCTAACGACACCGTTGAATTTGAAAAAGCCAATGCATTTAGTGTTGATCAAACATTTGACAATCTATTCAATTATTTCAACCATTTCTTCTCTGAGCGAATGAAAAGCAAATATAACCCGCTTCAATCAGTGATCAACGATATACACGCCAGAAATGGAAAAGTCAGTATTTACGAACTATCAAAACAAAATTTCATGACAGTGAGACAACTGGAGCGAAATTTTAAAAAATACGTTGGCTTATCTCCTAAAGAGTATTCAAATATCATTCGCTTTCAAAATGCCTTAAATCTTATCAAAAATTCGGATAAAAATCGAAGTTTGTCAGATATTGCTTTTGAATGTGGCTATTACGACCATTCCCATCTTACTAATGAAATCAAGCGAAACACAGGGCTTTCGCCATCGCTACTTTAATTTGTCGCATTTTTACAAAGGGGAATAGGTTATCGAAAAGTAATTTTGTCTAAACATTAAAATCTGAAACAGATGCGAAAAATATCACTTTTCATTGCAACAAGTTTAGACGGCTATATTGCAAAACCTAATGACGATCTTAGTTTCCTGAAACTCGTTGAAAAGCAAGGCGAAGACTACGGTTACGCAGCATTTACAAACACAGTTGATACGGTGATGATTGGTAGAAGAACCTATGATTATGTACTGAAGGAAATTGGCCCGTCTCATTACGACAACGGACAACGAGATGTTTACGTGATCACAAGCACCGAAAGACCGCAGGTTGGTAGAACGATTTTCTATACAGGCGATATAACCGAATTGGTAAAACGACTAAAATCTGATAAAGGAAAAAACATTTATTGTGATGGTGGAGCAGAGATAATAAATGAACTATTGAAACACGACTTAATAGACAATTTGATTATTTCTATTATACCAGTTTTATTAGGCAGCGGAACAAGACTTTTTAAAGACGGAAGACCCGCACAAATACTCGAATTTATCAAAGTTAAAACATTTGAAACGGGATTAACACAACTCCATTATAAGCGGAAAAAGTAAACAATAAACCCATAATAAGGATTGCTCTTAAAGCTATTATTTTCTTACAATCCTCAATAAAGCTGTTCGGTATTCCCATCAGCGGGTTCACAAAAACCTTCAGGACTAAAGCTTGAAGGTTTTTTGTTTTGTCGCCGGGGTTCAAAACCTGTCATGCCTATCTGCATAGGCTTTTTACCAAATACATTAAATCTTCAATTAGCTATGAAGGCATCCATAGGATTGAAAAGTATGAATATCCAAAAGATGCCGTTCGTGAGGCACTGCTAAATGCCATTGCACATAAAGACTATTCTGGTGGGGTTCCAATCCAGATAAGCGTTTACACGGACAAGATTATTTTTTGGAACGAAGGACAATTACCAGAAAATTGGACTATAAAAAATCTTATGGAAAAACATGCTTCAAGGCCTTTTAATCCAGACATTGCAAATGCATTGTTTCGGAGTGGCTATATAGAAGCTTGGGGTCGTGGAACAATTAAAATTATAAACGAGTGTAAGGAGGCAAAAATTCCCGAACCAATTTTTAACTATAATTCCAGCGAAATCACCATTGAATTTAGAAAAGACATCTATCATGCCGAATATTTGGACAACTTGAAATTGAATGAGCGACAGCTAGATGCGCTTATTTACTTCAGATCCAAACGAGAAATAGTAACATCGGACTATGCAAAAAAATATACCATCAATGAAAGAACTGCTAGAAGGGATTTAATAGAATTGGTAGAGAAAGGAATTTTGATTAGACAAGGAGATAAAAAATCGACAAAATACCATTATCGGTAAATGTCCGATAAATGCCCGAAATGTCCGATAAATGTCCGATAAACTTAAAAAAGAAAAAATAGGCAAAACCATTGATAAACTGGACTGGAACAGGAGTTACAAAACCGTTATCGAACGTGTGCTTGATAAAGGCGATACAAGGGATTGGGAAGAGATGGTCAAGTTTTATGGTAGAGAAAACGTAATCCGAGCCCTCAAAGAAGACATCACCTATCTTTCTAATATGACCATGGAGGCCGTTTGCAAATATTTTCAGTTGAGCAAAGAAAAACTCAGATGTTACACAAAGAAACAGTTACACCAAGTACACTGGGTCTAATACAGACATGACCGCCAATATAGTTATGCAGGGCGCTACGGATTAGTAAATAGAAAAGAGTCTGTAACGCACTTTTATTTATGTTTATAAGTTCAATTTTATTCTAATATCCGTAGAGACGCTATGCTTAACTCTAAGGAGAGAGGGGTTTATAAATAACAGGGATTATAAAAAATCCGTTAAAAATCTAAATAATTTCATTTTTAAAATAGGATTGTCTATTATTATAATTTACTAAAAACGCTTAACATCAATGAGAAAAAACAATTTATTGGCTTCAGTTGCATTGTTCCGAAAATTATATGACAAAGAAGATTACAATAATATTTATGATATACTTGCTGAATTTATTAGAGGCGCTGTTATTTATGAGAATAAGTTAACTTATACATCTGAAGAAATTAAGGGGCTTCTAAAAAAAGTGTATGGTTTTGAAATTCCTGAATCTGTTATCAAAACTACATTAAGAAATAGATTCGATGGAAAACTTACAAAAATAAGTAATAGCTATACCTTTCAATCTACTGTAAAGGATAACTTCGAAAAGATAGAACAGGAGCTAGATACTGTAAAGAGTCAAAATGAAAGCTTAATAAGGAATTTATATCTCTATATTTCTGACAAGCTAAAAAAGGACATATCCAAGGAAGAGGAAGCTAAAATTTTCGAAAATTTCACGCATTTCACTATGGATAATGGCTATTCTGATCAGTATTCTGAATTAATTGGAGCATTTGTGGTCAGCAATCAGAACAATACTGATTTCACCAATAATTTGAATTCAATTCGAGAAGGAATCATATTGTATCAAGGATTATCGTATACCGCAGATCTCAATGAACTAGGTAAATGGGATACAGATTTGGATATTTTTTTGGCTCCAGAACATTTATTTAATGCATTGGGATATAATGGAGTATTATTTAAGGAAATTTTTGATGATCTCTATAATTTAATAAATGATATAAATAAGGCTAATAGACCTACCGCTAAAAACAGGGAAAAAAAGATTAGGCTATTCTATTTGCCTGAGACAAAAGCTGAAATTGACGGCTTTTTCTTCATCGGTGAAAAGATTATAAGCGGAAAAAAAACCATCGACCCATCTAAGAATGCTATGGAGGCGCTTGTTAAAAATGCTAATACCATAAGCGATATTAAAACAAAACAAGTCAATTTTTATAATCAACTAAAAATGATGGGCATTCAAGAACATGATATTGAATTTGATGCAGTAAAGCATGCAAGATACAATGTCGTTGACCAAAATGTTATCAAAGAAATTGAATTGGAAGCTAAAAAGAATAAGAGACCTTTTGATGAAGAATTTTGTCATAATCAATTAGTTCTTTTTAGTAAGATCAACTTAAAGAGGTTAGGTAAAAACTCATTTCCCTTTGAAAAAATAAGTGATATTTATATCACTGAAAATGCAGTTTCAAAATATTTAGCACATAATAATGCTGTGAAGTTTCAGAAAGATGATACTGCTTTTGCAAAAGATATTGATTTTGCTATTGCCAGATTTTGGTTTAAGCTAAAAAAAGGCTTTAATACAAGCAACCATTTGCCAAAATCATTTGATTTAATAAATAAAGCTAAAATCATTATCAGCTCTTATACAAATAATACTGTCGCAAGAGAATATTATAAAATAAACAAGCAATTCAAAGAAGGGAACTTGACTGAAGAAGATGTTGTTAGACTTAATATTGAGCTGAAAGAAAAAAACAATGTACCAGAATATGTGAGCGAAAATAACATTGATGAAACACTTGATTTTTTAAACGATGACAACTTTATTGAAAATATAAAAAGAGAGAATGAAAGAAAAAATACAAAATTAGATGAGCTTGGAGCAAAATTGGCGGAGTATGAGCGCAAGGAAGAAGAACAAAAGAAAATAAAAATTGCGAAAGAAAATGAAAAAAGATATAGA
This sequence comes from uncultured Pedobacter sp., assembly GCF_913776295.1. Lineage (GTDB taxonomy): Bacteria > Bacteroidota > Bacteroidia > Sphingobacteriales > Sphingobacteriaceae > Pedobacter. Next base: position 15,970 of record NZ_CAJYOJ010000002.1, on the reverse strand, counting down.
CAAGAAGCTTTTGTTGAATGGAGAGAATACAAAAATAAAGGTTGGGATTCTTTACGCTATTTCGGAATAGTCGTTTTACTCAATATAATTCTAGTTGCATTAGGCTTTTTATTCGCATTTAATAAAAACATGAAGAATTGGTTGATAGAATTTAATTCAGTTCAAATAGTGGTCGCGGTAATTTATGTTTTATTTATTTTAATTGAAATTGTTGGCAGTAAATATATTTTTAATAAGGTTAAAATTTTAGAGGGATATAGATGGATGTTGTGTTTATTTTCACTAAAGAACGAGAAGCAGGAGTATTTGAAGAAAACTATTATGAAACTAAAAGAAATAGATTAATAGTGGATAGATTATACCTACCAATGTGTTTACTGTTAAGATTCCAAATAATTAGGTGGAGGAGTAAATTTTGCCTAAGTAGTTTTTTTGCGATGGAAACAAACAGTTTAAGCCAGATTACAAATCTTAGAATTAAAAATTTTGAAAAAGCAACTTAATGAAAATAAGAAGTCGATTAGATGCGAAGATGATAACTTTTTCGTTATATAAATAAACATTTATATCTAGATACGACTACCTAGTTAAGGATATTTACGGAATTTAATTTAAAGAAAATTCAAAATAGTTTTGATAATTCAATATCTAGAGCTTTGCTAATCTTGTGTAGTGTACTTAGTTTTAAGTCTATTCTACCTTTTTCAATATTAATCAGTTGAGGATGTTCAATACCAGCCAGCAAAGCAAACTTCCTAATACTTACACCTTTTTCTTCTCTTAATGATCTTATACGATCACCGAGTTTAGTTTTCAAGTCGTCTAAATTAGCTGATTCCATCTTTGAATATCAGTTTTATAAAAAATAGTTATGGTATATTTGGATATACCACTAGTTGTTTTTATATTTGATTAATGAATTTTAATGCTATAAAAAGCTAACTTTGCGATAACTTCTTTTTCAAAATATTGAAGCATTTCGCACTTAGAGTCTCGTAACTGAAACGTAGGAAATTTCAAAAGAACACGAGGAATAGGTGATAAAGTGCTCACGTCAAAGGCGTGGGCCTGCTTATTCGTGTTCTGGTCTCCTACGACCTCAGTTACGGTAAGTGGGTTTCACGCCTTATTTTGTGCTTTCCACTTCCAAGACTCATTTGAAAGAAATTAAAATGAGATCAATATGGAACCAAAATTATCATCAGAAGCCGAACACGCTGTCCATTTCAGGGCGTTTATTCAGCGGCTCGTCCAGAAGTTCGAACCGCTCCAGATCTTTAGCTTTTCGCAGCACAGCTACAGTCATACTTCTCAAGGCTGTTTTAATGACAATCAATGCCATTTTAAATATGACTATTGCTTATTGGCAATTACTGAAACGGCAACCCGAATAGATTATGAAATGCAGGATTTTGCCAATGCCGATTATCAGCAAGGAACGATTACGATTATCGGCCACGGCAGGCAATCGGTTATCGAGGCAGTACAGCAAAATAGCCGCTTTTTTATCAGCGTGCTGAGCTGTGGAAAACTGCTTTATAGTAAGAATGGACTGTTAGACCATGATCCAATACCTGCATTTATCCCCACAAAGGGCGCAATTAAGGCAATAAGGCATTATGAATATCGTATACCGCTGGCTGATGGTTTTTTGATGTGCGCATCCGAATGTTTGGAGAAGAAGCAATTTGGAATATGCACCTTTATGCTCCATCAGGCCGTAGAACAAACTTGCATCTGCCTGTTGAGGGTTCATATTGCTTACCGTTCGGAGTTCCATAACCTTTACCGCCTGTTGCGTTTGTGTACCTGCTTTTCTGAAAAGCCTTTTCAACTTTTCCTGTCTACTCCCGAAGATGAAAGACTGTTTGATATCATGGCAAAAAGTTATTCTGGTTCACGTTATAAAGATGATTTTAAGGTTTCCCGGCAAGATGCGGAGTTTCTTTATCAACGGGTCGCTTTTTTTGTTTTGTTGGCTAAGGAGATGTGCAAGGAGAAAATAGCACTGCTTGCCAAATCGGCAGCAGATTTTGCAGCTTTAAAAAACACCGATCAGGTACAGACCGAAAAAATATTACAGATCAACATTTAAGGTGATGAAAAAGCAGCAAAAAAACACATCCGATAACAAGATCATTTATCTTAACCATGATGAAATAACAGATCCGATAAAGGTGCTACACGAGTTTTTCAGCCACGCCTGGTTGCCCTATCATTTAAAGATGCTGAAACGCTGGCGAAACGATGTTGCGTTTGAATCTGAAGAACCCAAAAAATGTAGCCCCGCCTTCCTGGTGTATCATTACGAACTGACCATAAAGCTGATCGAAGCCGCCTGGCTGTTAAAAGGCCGTAAGCCTGGCAGGCTTGACTTCGATAACAAACAGGAAAGTGAATTCATAAAATGCTACATCAAAGCGGAAAAGAAGAAGCTACGAAACTATCCTAAAAACCTGAGCATTCGGGAGATCGTAAAGCCTTCATCTGTACTCAAGATAATGTTCAGGATCTATCAACTGGATGGCTACAAAAAAATCCTGCATACCTGGCTTCACGATGCATTGAATACCTCTTTTATGGAAGAAAGACTGTCTAAATTTGAAGTCATTACCGTTTACGAGCAATTGGTGAAACTGTTCGAAGCTACGTGGCTGATTAGGGAGCGGGTGAAAGGTGGTGATTGAAAAATTACAATTTCATCGTTCAGGATATTAGTGTATTGCATATGTTTGTTTGGTTCTGGAAGGCTCATATAGTGATTGGGGGCATATAAGGCGCATGCAGTTTGTCAATGCATACAGCACCGGATAATACATCTCATTGCTGATGCCAGATTAGGGTAACCTCCAGAGTCTTTTTGTATACTTCGCAAGGGAATGTATAATCTAATACATTATATGAACTTCATAGCTGAAAATTACTTATGAATCTGTAAACAGACACTCAATCTAATTGATGTATTTGTTGGAAAATAAGCTGTACGGTTTCTTCTGTACCAAATTTTCTTTAATTAATAAAAGTTTATCGATAGGTTTTAAACTAAAAAAAACATTTTATACGTAAAAATTTGATTTATATCTATATTTAGATATATTTGCATAAGAATAATGATGGAATTATGTTAGTAAAGTTTATAGTTGAAAACTTCAGGTCTTTAAGGGATCGTATCGAACTCGATATATCTAAGTCAACATTGAAGGGGCATAGTGGAAATTATTTCGAACACCAAGACAGTAGGTTCTTGGCTACTACGATTATTTATGGAGCCAACGCTTCAGGTAAGAGTGGTTTTTTAAGGGCTTTCCAAGCCTTAGAATATTTAGTCCTAAATTCAGCAGATTTCAAATTAGATAAAGTAATTGCTCCTTATGAGCCATTTTTATTAGACGAAGATAATCTAAATAATCCTGTTAGTTTTGAAATCGAATATATTTCAAATAATACCCGTTATTCATATTTTCTTTCATACAGTCGCAAAGAAATTGAAACGGAAGAGCTGAATGTGCATAACGGCAACTATAAGGCATTACTTTTTAGCCGAGAAAAAGGAAAGGATATTAAATTTGGCGATAGCTATAGGGGAGGGAAAAAAACCATCGAGCGCATGACTTTGCCTAACCAACTGTTTTTATCTAAGGCGGTAGAAAACAATGTGGAAGTCTTATTAGATGCTTATCGTTTTTTCGATAACAAGTTAAAGGTATACCCAATTTTAGAAGGTTTCGCAGAGGAGGATTTAAAACGCCTATATGCTAAGCGCTTAGCTGAAGACGCAAACTCCAGTTTTTCGCGAAAATTCAATGCACTGATTTGTGCATTAGATACGGGCATAGCTCAGGTTTCGGCAGAGGAAGCAAATGAGGAAATGTTTCGCTTTCCAGCGAACATACCTGAAGAGGTTAAGGCGAGTTTTCTTGATCAATATAAATATGATATTAAGACATATCATAAAGTTTATAAAGGTGGTAAACATGTAGGGCAAAAGGCTTTTGATGTAAATGAAGAATCTTCCGGAACTAAAAACCTATTTGCATTGGGCGGTGTCATTATTGAAGCTTTAGAACAAGGGCATGTATTGATCGTGGATGAATTGGAGAAAAATCTTCATCCAGATATTACTACTTTTTTGATTCGTTTATTTCATAGACCCGATATAAATCGCAATAATGCACAATTGATTTTTGCAACACATGATATTACGCAGTTATCTCATGATACCTTCAGAAGAGATCAGGTTTGGTTTGTAGAGAAAGACGAGTTTGGAGCATCAAGCATGTTCCGTTGCTCTGATATAGAAGGTGTGCGTGCCGATACGCCTTTAGATAAATGGTATATTACAGGTAGATTAGGTGCTACCCCCGTAATTCAGGATGAGAACTTTTTAGTAGAAATGCAGGAGGATTAGGTGAAAAGAAGGGTTGCATCACATACAAGGGTATTAATTCTATGCGAGGGTGTTACCGAAGAGGTATATTCTAAAGCTTTGCGTACAGCATTTTTGCCACGCAATTTGCAGAGAACAGTTACTGTGGATGTAGTACTTTATAAAAAGAACGACCCAACAAGTTTATTAAAAGAAGCTAAAGAAAGAAAAAAGCAAGCTAAGAAAGAAAAGGCACCTTATAGTGATATTTGGTTGTTTTTTGATCACGACAACTCTCCTCACTTACAACTTGTAATAGAGGATGCAGTAAGGCAAGGCTTTAAACTTGCCTTTACTGCCATCAGTCTCGAATATTGGTTTATTTTGCATTTTGAGGATTGCGGTAAGGCCTTTAATAGTGGAAAAGAATGTTTAAAATATTTGAAACAGCATTGGCCAAGTTACCATAAAACCAAGATTAACCACTTTATTGAACTTGGAGATCAATTATCCTTGGCTATTGAACGTGCAGAGCGATTGGAGAAAAAGAATGCTGGTGTACCTATATTAAATGCACAACCATACACATCAGTGCATCAGCTCATTGCTTTTTTTAAGGAGCTAGGGAAATGATCAATTTGTTGATAAATCACTAGTTTTTAAACTAAAATAAATAGTAAATTTGATAATATAATTAGTATGAAAAATACAAGCTAAAGATTAAAAGGAAATCGATATAAAAAGTAAAGAGTTAAGTGTACCACCACTTAACTCCTTGAAATTTAATTCGCTCGTACTCGGAAAGTAGAAACGATATATTCACAATTTTAACGCGAAATAAAGCTTTTTGTTTCGCAATAACAAAAAAAACTTACGGAAAACCGTAATATCCTTTCTTTCCGATGTACCTAGAGGTTTATGCGTACCTCTTGTCCTGTACGAAAAAACACGTTTTATATAGAATTTACAAATTACGCCGGTACGTACTGTGTTTGCTCTAGCAAGCCTATATGTTGTACTGTGCGTTAAGCACTAAAATTTAATAAATATAAATACGATGGCAACAAATGGAAAGCCTGGTGATAATCGCCGACATGGAGCAGTAAAAGACCGCTCTCAAACATTTAACCCCATAACGGAACAATGGGTAAAAAGAGATACTGAAACAGGAAAGTTTATGGATGTTAAACAAGATGGTACCCCGTTTAAGGGAGTTAGAAAGGAGAAGAGCGATGGCATTTGATTTTACGAAGAGCTTGAGCGCGATGCAACGCAGAAAATTTGGCGATGATTTGGTTAAGGGTGATTTATTTGAAAATTTTTCAGGAAAAACTTCTGATAGTATATTATATGTATCTGAAGCAATGGAGCCTGTTTCTAAATCTTATACCGAAAATACATTTAAACAATGTGACAGAGTAATAGAACAACTCAAAAATAACATATCCATGAAACATAATGGGCTACAATTTGAATACCAAGGCTCTGTACCTCTTAATGTACACATTAAGCAACACAGTGATATTGATTTACTTGTAGCCACAGGTCGATACCATGTTGTGATACCTCCGCTTCCAGTCTTAAGCCCATATACTGGAGATGCTAAAAATGACATGGTGCAACTCCGAGAGGGTATCGTTAAGACTATTGAAACGCAATTTCCTGCAGTTAATATAGATGACGATGGAGGAAAAGCTATTGCAATCGATGGAGGTTCTCTGAACAGAAAAATCGACCTAGTACCTGTTTCTTGGGTACATAATACGGATTCATACGCTAAAACTGATTTAACTTCTAGAGGAATCAGGCTATACGACAAGAAAGCAAATAAATACATTCAAAATTTTCCGTTTTTACATATTGCTAAATGCGAGGGAAAGGATAGAACTGTTGGCGGTAAATACAAAATGTTGGTTCGCTACATAAAGAATATAATTAAAGATACAGAGGAAATACAAATATCAAGTTATGATGCTGCTGGGCTAATTTATCTTCAAGGTAACTTTGAACTAATTGCTTGTGATTTTAATCCAGTAGCACTATCAGCCTCATGCGAATCCTTTCTATTTAGATTATTGAATGATGATTCACAAATGGAGAATGCAATGGTACCAAATGGTACTAGGAAACTATTTGGGGCGGACTATCTCGACCGAAAAGAAGTTTTAAAGCTTTATATGGTTATGAAAGAAATTAATCTTGCAGTTGCTGAATCATACAAGCAAATGCTTTTTGTAGATAAAAATAATTTTGAGAAACTTTTTAGAAGTGCATCTTAAATTCACGCTTACTGATTTCAATCAGTAGGCGAATATTAAAAATTATGAAAACAAATATATTATGCCTTGATGGCGGGGGTTCTAAAGGAATTTACACTCTAGGTGTGCTTAAGGAATTAGAGACAGCTGCAGGAAAGCCGTTATGTGAAGTATTTCAGCTCATTTATGGTACTAGTACAGGATCAATCATCGCTTCGATGTTAGCATTAGGATATGATGTTGACCAAATAAAGCAGAAGTATTTAGAACTTATACCGCCAATAATGAAATGCTATGGTTCAGGGAGAAAATCAAAAAAATTAAGAAAATTGGGTCTTGATATTTTTGGCGAACAGAAGTTCAACGAATTTAAAACAGGTATTGGGATAATTGCAACGAATTATAACACTCAAAAGCCCCTAATATTTAAAAACGATGTGGCAAGAGCACATGGAACTAAAAGTTCATTTATTCCAGGATTTGGTGTAACTATTTTAGATGCTGTAGAAGCATCTTGTGCTGCTTGTCCAGTTTTTTCTAAGAAGACTCTTAAGACTGAAAATAAGGAAGAATTAGTAGCGATTGATGGCGGTTTTATTGCAAACAACCCTACCTTATTCGCATTGATCGATGCGAAGAAAGCATTGAATTTGGAAAATGGCGATGTTAAAGTATTAAGTATTGGAGTGGGGAACTATATTGAAAAGCCACTCCATCGCCTACACAAAGTAATTAGCTGGTTTGAAATGGGGCAAATTGCCAGCCGAATTTTGGTTGCTAGTTCCAATACAACAGAGGTTGTTACAAAATTACTATTTCCAGAGCTTTCAATTACTAGAGTCAATGATACTTTCAATGAACCTCAGTATGGAACAAATATGTTGGAGAGTAAAATTAAGAAGCTTAATACAATGTACAGGTTAGGAATTGAGTCTTATGCCACTCATGAAAAAGAGATTTTAGAAACTTTTAATTTCAACTAAAAATTTAATGGCAAAATATAGAATCACAGGCGTTTGGAAAAATGCCAATAATGTAATTACTCACTACGCTTTTCATACTGTAGGAGAAAATTCAACTTCACGAGCTGTCAAAAAATCTAAGCAGATGCTATTTCACTCCTTGAGCGCCCTGGGAATATGGCTGTAACCTGGGTATGGAATTATTCAAGTGCTTCTTGGAGTATTGGCGAAACAGTTACAGTTGTTATCGGTGCTAACGGAAAATATCTGAGATCTAATCCAGATAGTCGGCTAACAGATAATCTAGCACATTTAATTGATTTCGACTGGATATTCCCATAGATTATTTCTTCTTAGATTTATTATACTTTCTAGGTAAAGCATTGCTGCTTTACCTAAAATTAAAAGTGGTAAAATAACGTGGGAAAAAAATCAAAGTGCCACTTTTGGGGATTATGTCCAAAGTCCACCTCAATGTTAGCCTTTAAACTCTGAAAATTAATTGTAATCTCACGATTTTCACTTCACCTGATCCAATATCAATATCCCAATAACTGAAACCAGCGTTTCCATCAGCGACCATGATAAAAATGTTTGTTTAATCGATAATCCTAAATACGCTCTAAACAATCAAAAAGAGGAGTCGTTAACATGAGAACAAAACAGGCTCCCTGAATCCACAGCAAGCACCATTAAATTAGGATCGGAAACATGTGGCCCGATAGGGGTAAACGGTGCCAGCGGTGGTAAGGCCCGCTACGGTGGCCGAATCCAGGCAAAGCCTCAGCACCGAGCTAGTAAGCCAGACAAATAAAAAAGGTGGCAGCTTAAATTACATTTCCGTAAGTGATAACTTAAAACAAATCCTTGTGACGAAACGGACCTTAGTTAGCTGTATTCAAAAAGATCTGCAACACAGCACAAGCGCATTTCAGACATGAGTTTACGGGTTGTTGGCAGCATAATATGTGAAAGGCATTCCCTTGAAAAATGGCGGTCTTAATGCGATAGAATGGCAACTAAATAAGTCTATCCAAAGCATTAAGACGCCCCGTTAAGTTGAATATGATTACACCGCCAGATTCATTCCCCTGCTCTTACTCAATCTGTTTATTTTGAGAGAGGCTTTCTTTGATTTGCGTGTTAGTACGAAACTAAAGTAGTTACGCTGGAAGGAGCGAGGTTAATTCCAAAGTTTCTACCCGTTACAGCGAAACTGTTTGTACTAAGGTTGGCCGAACTGGTTGTAAAATACCGGTTGAAACCAGAGACGGTGATGCCACTTAAATTAAAGCTTTGATAGGTGGTTGCTGCATTTTGGTTGATGATTACAACAACTAATTTTGTGCCGCTTTTATAGGCCGTAACATACACACCTGTTGATGGATTTTCTGAACAGGCTATTTTATTAAAACCCGGGCGTACATACCTGGCGTACTGGGCCATCACATAACCAACTTTTTGAATATTCCCACTTTCGCTGATGGGGCCGTAACTTCGTCTGATGTACCACCATACATAGGCACTCCAGCCGGCATTCATACAGTCGTGTATTTCTTTGGCAGCCGTCATGGCATTTGCCCAGTCATCTCCACTGATACTGGAGTTGGTATAGTGTTCGGTCATCCATACAGGTTTGCCAACGCTGCCCAGGTTATAAGGGGTTTTGCCATATATATGGCCGCAAACGAAGCTTGTTTTAGATTTTGCTGTCGCATTGCTCAGGTAAGTGTTGATGTAGCTCTGGTTCATCTGGAAAGGTTCGGGCGCCATAATAGGGGCACCACAATTGCTTCCCTGGTCAGCAACAAAGTCTGCTACTTCCGAAGCAGTGAGTTCCATAGATTCATAAGTAACCTTGTAATCTGGTTCATTTGTAGGGCTAATGGCAGCAAGCCCGCCTACTGCCGTATTAAATGCACTTAAATGTGCAGCATAATTTGCGTAAGATGTGGTTTTGATCTTGCCACCTACAATACTCCCATTGGTTTTCATCGATGCAGGCGCCGACCAGGCGGAGGCAATAGCCGAGCCACCGAACGATTTGCAGGCATCTATGGTTGCTTTTTCAGCAGCAAATTCTGAACTTGAATTAGGGACCCTGACCCGCACTATGCTAAGTCCGATGCCATTTATAGGCGAAAATGCGGTATTTCTTTGCGCGCTCGTCAGGTCGCCGGTCCAGGCCACAATGTTTGCTCCGCCAAAACCCTTGATGGTTTGTTGTATTGTACCCGCGTCAATCGTTGCTGTTGCTAAAACATCAGCGTTGGCATTTTTTTGTTTGTCTGCAGTCATTTCAGAACTGAAATCAGGCTGAATCTGGTTTTTAGCACAGCCAGCCAGCAATAGCATTGCAATAGCTACTTTGAATAGATTTTTTTTCATGGTGATGGATGTATTTAAATATTTGGTTATGTGGTATTTACCACTTAAGCTAATTTAAAAAGCTGAAGCGACAGGATAGGTAACACATGTTTATAATTTAGCTATAAATGTTGAAGAGAAACTTGCAATAACCATAAACGATGATAGCTGATCTGTGTAAATTGGGATGATGCAACAATCTTCCATTTAGAATATGACAATTTAGCTACGAACCAAAATCGTAGTTTTACAATATGGATGGTTTGCAACAAATAACAGAATTTAAGTCTTCGCCCGAACTGGTTGAAAAACTATATCAGCATAGCATACTCAAAAGCTATCAGGCGGGCAGCATTATTGTAAATGATAACGCCCATATCCGTTCTATTCCGATTGTGATTAAAGGAACAATGAAAGTAAGCAGGACAGAGGAAGATGGCCGGGAGCTTTTATTGTATTACATCAGGGCGGGCGAAAGTTGCATTATGTCCTTTTTGGGTGGTTTGCACAACGAAACCAGTAAAGTAAAGGCAGAGGTAGAGGAATACGCGGAAATTCTTTTTTTGCCGGTCGAAAAAGTTTCGCTCTTCATCAAAGAATATCCGCAGTGGCTGGATTATATTTTTCGCTTGTATCACAAACGTTTTGAAGAATTGTTGGAAATTGTAAATGCCATCTCTTTTAAAAAAGTAGACGAACGTTTATTAAATCTGATCAAAAAGAAAGCTGAGCTGGCATCATCTAAAACCATCCAGACCACCCATGAACAATTGGCCAATGAACTTGGTACGGCCCGTGTAGTGGTTTCCAGACTATTAAAACAGCTGGAAGAAGATGGCATTGTGCAGTTGGGCAGGAATAAAATATCCCTTATGTAACTAAAGTAGCTGTATTTGTTTTTGAGTTGCTGCAACTTTGCTGTATCAATCTTCAAAACAATGCAAGTAGCTGGTTACATCGCTTCAATTTTTATCGGTATCTCATTAGGTTTAATCGGTGGCGGCGGAAGTATACTTACCGTTCCCGTTTTAGTCTATCTGTTCGGTGTTGATGCTGCACTGGCAACCAATTACTCGCTTTTTATTGTTGGTGCAACAAGTGTAACGGGTTCATTTTCCTATTTTAAAAAGCGATTGGTTAACACAAAAATGGCAGCCGTGTTTGGTATTCCATCCATCATTTCTGTTTTTCTTACCCGAGCTTACATCATGCCTGTTATTCCCGGCCAAATTTTTAGTACCGGAAGTTTTATCCTCACCAAAAACATTTTTTTGATGTTGATTTTTGCGGTGCTGATGGTTCTTGCTTCGTACAGCATGATTAAAAAAGACGAACAGGCAGGTGGTGATAAACCAAAGAAACAGCAATTTAATTATCCTTTAGTTTTTTCAACGGGAATTTTAGTGGGCATAATTACCGGTTTTATTGGTGCAGGCGGCGGCTTTTTAATTATTCCGGTACTGTCTAATTTGCTTAAACTCCCGATGAAAGCAGCTGTTGGAACGTCACTTCTGATCATTTCTACAAATTCTTTAGTAGGTTTTGTATTTTCACTTGCCCATACCGCTGTTCATTGGCATTTTTTGTTAACCATAACTTTTATGGCCATTGCCGGTATTCTCATTGGCAGTTTTCTGTCTGCAAAAATTGAAGGTAAAAAACTCAGGCCCGCTTTCGGTTGGTTTGTGCTCGTAATGGGAATTTATATCATTATCAAAGAAACCTTGTTAAAATGATGGGTAGCGCAATAAAATTCAATCAGTTTATTAAGCAGCAAAATAGTTAATTATTAAAAATAAAGATTATGTTTTTTCAACACTTATTTGATAAAAGTTTAGCGCAGGGCAGTTATGTAATAGGCTGTCAGGCTACCGGCGAAGCCATCGTAATAGATGCTAAAAGAGATATAGATGTGTACCTGGAAATTGCCAGGCAAAATAATCTGCGTATTACACATATCGCCGAAACCCACATACACGCAGATTTTCTTTGCGGCTCAAGAGAATTGAGTACCGTTACCGGGGCAACAATGTATCTTTCGGATGAGGGGGGCGAAGACTGGCAATATCAGTTCCCACACCATGGGTTGAAAGATGGGGATATCATAAGGGTAGGAAATTTAACCTTAGCGGTTATGCACACACCCGGCCATACCCCAGAAAGCATCAGCTTTTTATTAACTGACCATCCAGCTACCGATAAACCGTTGATGGTATTTACAGGCGATTTTGTTTTTGTGGGCGATGTTGGTCGCCCAGATTTGCTGGAAAAAGCCGCCGGGCTGATCGGGACAAAGGAAGCCGGTGCTAAACAAATGTTCCAGTCGTTGAAAAAGTTTGCTGCATTGCCCGAATACCTGCAGGTTTGGTCGGCCCATGGAGCAGGTTCGGCATGCGGAAAGGCTTTGGGTGCAGTACACAGTTCAACCGTGGGCTACGAGAAAATCCGCAACTGGGCATTTCAACATGATGATAATGAACAAGAATTTACAGATCTGCTTTTAACCGACCAGCCTGAGCCGCCTAAATATTTTGCCATGATGAAACATTTGAATAAGGTTGATCGTAAGTTATTGATAGAAGTACCCAAATATCAGAAATTATCCGGTTCAGCGTTTTTAAATGCTTATCGAAACGGATTAAAAGTGATAGATGCAAGAGATAAGAAAAATTTTGCCAACGGTTTTATTCCGGGTAGCCTGAACATTCAGGGCAATAATACCTTCTCAACATGGATGGGTTGGCTGCTTAATTATCAGGAACAGTTTGTATTGGTTTGTGATGATCGGCAAATAGAAGACCTTACCCGAAAATTAATGCGTATCGGACTGGATAACGTTTACGGTTACATTACTGATGTGAATGATTTGGGTATTGAACTGCAAAAGGTTGACCTGATTTCAATTGATGAGTTTAAAACATACATCAGCAATGAAGATGTTCAGATTATAGATGTACGAGGTGCTGCCGAATATGAGGCAGGACATATTGAAGGGGCAAATCATGTTTTTGTAGGAACCCTTCCCGATCATCTGGATAAAATCAGCAGGGATAAACAGGTCGTTGTTCACTGTCAGGCGGGCGACCGTTCGGCGATAGCTTACGCTATACTGGCAAAAAATGGTTTCAAAAACGTAAAGAATTTTTCGGGCGGAATGCATGAATGGCTGGCTGCTGAAGGTAAAACAATTGCCTCTGAATTCGATTAATAATTCAGCTATAAATATCTTTAATTCAGCGTCGTCACCCTGAACCGGGCCTTAGCCAACTCACTGAATGTAATGCATTTCAGCGTCTTTTATGACAACAAGATGTTGAGATAAATTCAGCATGGCGAATACATTGAAATCAATTGCTTTTAAAGCACTATTTTTAACAGATAATTATCTAATTCAGGTTAATAATTAATAATTTAAAAAATGATAGAATTTATAAAACACCCCTGGGCATGGTATGTAGCAGGCCCTTTAATTGGCCTGACTGTTCCTGCATTGTTGATTGTAGGAAATAAATCATTCGGCATCAGTTCATCATTACGGCACATTTGTGCGATGTGTATACCGGCCAATATTCCATTTTTCAGATACGACTGGAAAAAAGAAATGTGGAATTTATTTTTCGTTTTCGGTATTTTTCTGGGCGGTGCAATAGCTGTTAACCTGCTGGGCAATCCCGATCCGGTTGAGGTAAATCCAAAATTAGCCGCCGAACTTGCAGGTTATGGCATTACCGATTATAATAATATGGTGCCCGAACAAATTTTCAACTGGGAATCGCTGCTTACACTCAAAGGATTTATATTAATGATCATTGGTGGTTTTTTTGTTGGTTTCGGTACACGGTACGCGGGCGGCTGTACAAGCGGACACGCCATTATGGGTTTATCAAACCTGCAATTACCATCACTGATTGCTACCATCTGCTTTATGGTTGGCGGTTTTGCGATGGCTAATTTTATTTTACCCCTGATCCTTTCACTCTAAAACTTCAAAAAATGCAAAATCATAGCAATACGGATAAGGATTTAGGTCTTCCCGGGTCAGACGAATTGTGTGTTAATCAGAATAGTTTGCCATCTAAATGGTATCACAATATTAAATACCTGGTGATAGGCATTTTCTTCGGTATCATATTTGTCAAATCAGAAGTCATCAGTTGGTTTCGCATACAGGAAATGTTTCGTTTACAGTCGTTTCACATGTACGGAATAATTGGTAGTGCCATTTTTGTGGGCATGGTTTCCATCTGGCTGATTAAGAAGTTCGATATCAGAACCATTTCCGGCGAGCCCATTACCATTGCGCCCAAAACATTCAACAAAGGTCAAATTTACGGAGGTTTGATTTTTGGCTTCGGCTGGGCCATTACAGGAGCCTGCCCGGGCCCCTTATTTGCACAGATCGGAACAGGTGCAACCGTTATCGGCGTTACCCTTTTAAGTGCGATTGCCGGCACCTGGGTTTACGGTCATTTCAGAGATAAACTTCCTCACTAAATAAGAATGATGGTTTACGTTTAAAAACATGGTTAGCACCAGTGATCGGGGGGGACTGCTTAAACTTGGCTGGCTCAGCAAAAAATGAGATTGTATTTTTAAATTCTGTTTAAACCCTCAATGCTTTTTCAGCACATTTAAAATATTGTCAGTGACCGGTGTTATCGCCTAATAATGGTTGACTAAGTCAACTATTATGATTAGTTTAGCATTCATCTTTTAAAACATATATTAAGGAGTGGATAAATCAATAATCATAGGCAGTATGCGTGCCTTTAACCGTTACTATACCAATCTGATAGGAGTGCTGGATAAGGACTACCTGGAAACGCAGTATACCTTAACCGAAGCGAGGATATTATTTGAAATATCACTGGGGAAGAAGAATGCCTCAGAAATTATTGAGGCAATGCGCATTGATAAGAGTTATTTAAGCCGGGTATTAAAGAAGTTTGAAAAAAATAAACTGATCATTAAATCGAAATCGGGAAAAGACGCCAGGACAAGCCAGATCGGTTTAACTGCTAAAGGAAAGCTGGAGTTAAATGCTTTAAACACATTGGCCGATAAGCAACTTGAAGAATTGCTAAGAGATTTATCGGCTACAGAGATTAAACAACTTGCGTTGCATATGAACTCCATCATGGAAATTTTGAATCAAAAATCTGCCAGCTAAAACATGTAAATAAAGCGAAATGATGAATTAAAAATGATTTGAACAGACGATGATACGACCAGCAACCTTTCAGGATATTCCGGAATTGAAAAAACTTTTAAATGATTCCGTTCGGGGTTTAAGTAAAGATTATTATACAACTAATCAAATTGATAGTGCGTTAAAATATATTTTTGGAATCGATACCCAATTGATCAGCGATGGTACTTATTACGTGTTTGAAATAGATGGTATCATTGCGGGCTGCGGTGGATGGAGCAGGCGAAAAACTTTATATGGCGGTGATCAGCATAAAGAATTGCAGGATACGCTATTAGACCCGTTAACCGAACCAGCAAGAATCAGGGCCTTTTTTGTTCACCCAAATTATGCCAGAAGAGGAATCGGCCGGAAAATCATGGATTTTTGCGAGGATGAAGCCAGGAAAAATGGATTTTCCAACTTAGCCCTCGGTGCCACACTGCCTGGAGTACCGCTTTATCAGGCGATGGGTTTTAAGGAAATGGACCAGATAACAGAGCCGCTCCCGGATGGTGAAAAATTGGAACTGGTAAAAATGATTAAAGTTATCTGATGTAGCACAGGAACATCTTCGAATGATGGTGACAGCTGGACTTAGCGAGACGCTAAGACCACATTAGCGCTATATTTTATAGCATATTTGTCACGTTGAGCCTGTCGAAACGTCTTTAAAGCATTTGAACAAAGATCCTTCGACAAGCTACCATTGACGTTATTTTGCAATTGTCTATTAATGAGTGACTTGCGGAACCTATGCATTTCGGCGTAGCTAGGCCGTAGCACCGTATCTCCGTTCCGCTTAAATCCGGCCTAACAAATTTTTCGG
>NZ_CAJYOJ010000001.1 GCF_913776295.1 uncultured Pedobacter sp. | reverse complement strand
GAGTCCGAAAAATTTGTTAGGCCGGACTTAAGTAGAACGGGGGCACAGTGCGAAGGCCTTGTTAGACGGAAATGCATTGTGCACAAGTGTCTAACTATCAAATGATAACAAAATAACGTCAATGGTAACTTCCGCCCGGCCAGTCGGACGGGTGTTTCAGGATCTTTCAGTTGAGATGATGACTAGCTTTTGGAATCAATCAAATGCGGTGCAACGCAGTTGAAAAATTACCTGGATAGATCCCTACTTACGCACTCGTTAAAAACGAGCGCGAGCTTTGATTTCACCAAAGATCTCTCCGTTCCACTGCGTTTCAGTCGAGATGACAATTCGTTTATTGCCATTAACATTTACCTATCTTTGCTTTCTTCGCGCTAAACTTTGCGAACTTTGCGATTCAAAAGAGAGATTTTACTTTTTATACATCGTATAGGTTTTCCCCACGTCTGTTTTAATATCATAAAGTTGGGTTTCTGGCAAAGCAAAGGTTGCAGCCGGGGCCAGCTTGGAGATACGTGGTTTCGGGGTGTCTGTAACGAAGTAAAAAGGATTTTCATTCTCACCAGTGGCCTTTTTAGCTTTGAATTTGGATAAATTTAATTCATTAGGTAACCTGATCCTTAAATTTCCGCCTAAATGCGATTTAATCACCAATTTGGTAACCATACCGTCTACCCATTCCAGTTTCACAATCTCAAATCCACCCTTCGCCCTCAAGCCACTCACATATCCGTTTGATTTCCACACATCGGGCAGTGCCGGCAATAGCTGAATGGCCCCATTGTCCGATTGCATCAGCATTTCTGCGATACCCGAAGTACATCCAAAATTACCATCAATCTGAAAAGGCGGGTGCGCATCAAAAAGATTATTATAGGTACCACCACTTGCGCGGTTTCCTCCTACAGGCGTTAACTGGCTCTGAATAAGGTTGTAGGCATGGTTTCCATCCAGCAGCCTTGCCCACCAGTTCACCTTCCATCCCATGCTCCAGCCTGTAGAAACATCGCCCCTTTGCAAGAGTGTTTTCCGGGCTGCAGCATACAAATCGGGTGTTTGGTATGGCGATATCTGAGCGGATGGGAATAAGCCATATAAATGAGACACATGCCGGTGATGATCATTGGGGTCATCGATATCATCAATCCATTCCTGCAACTGCCCGTATTGTCCAACCTGCATTGGCGGCAGCTGACTGCGCATCTTTTTCAAGGTATCCATTAACGATTTATCTTCACCGAGAATTTCTCCCGCCCGAATAACATTACTAAAAACATCGTATACAATCTGGTTACTCATGGTTGTTCCGGCATCTAGTGAGGAACCCTGATGCGCCGGTGGAGCATTTTCTGGAGACATATCTGGATTAATGACCAAAAACCCTCTTTTAGGGTCTTTAACCAGGAAATCAACATAAAACATGGCTGCTCCTTTTAAAGTTGGATAGGCTGATTTGAGAAATGACTGATCGCCGCTGTAAAGATAGTGTTCCCAGAGGTGCTGACTGGCCCAGCCACCACCATGCGTCCATGCGCCCCAGAATGCCCCATCAACAGCACCTGTTGTTCTCCAGATGTCTGTATTGTGATGTGCCATCCATCCCCTCGCTCCGTACATATCATGGGCAGTCTGCTTTCCGGTTTCTCCCAGTTCCTGAACCATTTTTAAAAAAGGCTCATGCAACTCGGCCAGATTGGTTTTTTCCGCAGGCCAATAGTTCATCTCCGCGTTAATGTTGATGGTATACTTACTGTCCCATGGCGGATTTAGTTTATTATTCCAGATGCCTTGCAGGTTGGCAGGCTGTCCGCCGGGCTGTGAGCTCGAAATGAGCAGGTAACGTCCATACTGAAAGTACAGGGCTGCAAACTGCGGATCATTAACCGAATGAAAGTTTTTGAGCCTGATATCAGTAGGTACCTGTTCAAAATCACTTTTGCCTAACGATAAATCTACCCGATCAAAATATTTGTGATACTGTAGTTGATGCGCTTTTAAAACTGCCGCAAATTTTTTCGGCAATACACGATTCAGCATTTCCCGGGCCTTCAACTTTTCATCCCCGCTAATATCTTTATAATTGATAAAGTTGGTGGCAATAGCTACATAAATGGTTACTATACTAGCTTTTTCTACCACAATTGAACGTTCCGTATTGGAAATTTTGCCGCCAGTATGCTTAAATGCCGCAAGCCCATTAAAGCGAACGAGCCCTGGCACGCCCTCATGCGAGGTAGCAGTTCCGGTAATTTCAATTTGCCCGGACGCTGGCGTGTTTATTTTTGCGCTGGGCTGCACGGAAGATAATGAAGCCGTAAAACTTAATGCACCTGGTTTACTTGAGCGCAGCTCAACCGCAACTACACCATCGGCCAGTGAGGCCAGTACACGCCGGGTGTAAACCACATCTCCAACCTGGTAAGTGGTGGTGCTTACCGCATTACTAATGTCCAGTTCCCGGTAAAAGTTGGTGTAGGCTTCATGACCAGCAAAATCCAGGTGTAGATCTGCAACAGGCTGAAAAATCTGTCCCTGCGACTTTTTGCTGATGATCACTTTATTGGCAAGCAGTTCTGCCTGCTTTTGTTTGCCTTCAAAAATAAGGTTCCTAATGCGGGCCAACGAATCTAATGCTAAAGGATTATCATTTCTGTTGGGGCTACCGCTCCAGAGGCTATGCTCATTTAACTGAATAATTTCATTACCTACATTTCCATAAACCATTGCGCCAAGCCGCCCGTTGCCCACAGGCAATGCATTCTCCCAGGTTTGTCCCGAAGGGCTATCATACCATAGTTTTAACTTTGGTTTTTGCTGGGCAAAGCTTGATAGAACAACGGTAATGAATAACAGCAGGGACCCAATTTTTTTCATGGAGCAGAATAATCTTCGTTAAGGATTTAGGCTATACTTTTGAAAGGCAGCCTGATCAACAGGTTTAAACAGTAGCTGACTAAACAGGTAAAGATCATTCTTCCAAACTTTAAAATCATGCACACCTGGTTCAACATAATAAATATGTGGAACATTTTTCTCTACCAGATACTCATGCGTACGTTGGGAAAAATTAAGTAATCTATCGTTATCACCACAGGAAATCCAAAGCAATTTCAGCATGGCTTTAGCTTTGGCGGGATCTGGCAATAATTCTGCCGGCACTTTCGTATTTGGCGCAGAAGAAAAGCCGCCAACCCAGGCAAAAGTATCTAAATTACCCAATCCAAAATTTAAGGATTGGCCGCCGCCCATTGATAATCCGGCAAGCGCTCTATGTTCCCTGTCTTTAAAAACAGGATAATTTTTTTCTACGTACGGAATCAGGTCCTCCAGCAAATCCTTTTCAAAGGTTGCAAAAGCGGCAACTTTATCAGTAGCCATCATATTTCCGGTAGCGCGGTCATCTTTCATAGCCCTTCCGTTAGGCATCACCACCAACATCGGTGCAAGCTTTCCCGCAGCATACAGGTTATCAAAAATCACATTAGGTTTACCACCGTTCAGCCATTCCTTTTCATCGCCGCCAATCCCATGGAGCAGATATAAAACCGGGTATTTTTTTGTTTTCAGGTAACCTGGAGGGAAGTAAATCGTCGCTTTTCTGTTTGTACCAACAGTTTTGGATGCGTACCGGATCGTATCTATTTTGCCATGCGCGATGTTTTCCTGGTTTACATCGAAATCTGCAGGCGCCGTGGGGATCTGCTTTTGTGCAAAAACGGCAATTTGAATAAAAAGTAGTGTAACTAAAGTAGCGATTGATCGTTTCATTTGAGTTGGTTAGAGTTGTGTGGCAGCAATATATTAGCGTAACTGCCCGGATTAATTGTGACTACAAACTTAAGCGCATCGCGCCGCAGCACGATGGAACCATTGATTATTTTGAGTGCAAAAATGTTCAAAAAGGCCTTTGGACGAAACAAATCATCAATTATTTAAAAATCTTTAATGAACTTCGGTTTAGCGATACTTTTTGGAAAACAATATCTGACCGGAAGCATCTCGTAATAAACATACTTTAAACATCAACTAAGCTAAGAAAAAATTAGCAGGGTTAAGCTTTTTAGCAATCGATTGCAGAAAAAAGTCCAAATGGTTGCGGGAATAATTTTACAGGACCAAACCTAAAAACCAAATATGAAAAACAACCTTAAAGAGCGGCGATGTATTACTGCTCAATGTAAAAAGCAGACAGGAAATGTGATGATCTGCGGTCATAAAATCTTTGAACACAATACCGTGATACTATGAAAATGATCCAAACCATGCGCTGGTATGGCCCTGATGATATTGTTAAGCTTGCCGATATCCTGCAGGCGGGTTGTACGGGGGTGGTAACGGCCTTACATCACATCGCCGTCGGGGAAATCTGGACTGAAAAGGAAATAATAGCCCGAAAATCAGTCATAGAATCGGCTGGCCTGGTATGGGAAGTGGTAGAAAGCTTGCCTGTACATGAGGACATCAAAAAGCGGCAGGGCGAGTATCAGCTCTGGATTGAAAATTATAAAATTAGTCTGAAAAATCTGGCCAACTGCGGGATTAAGGTGATTACCTACAATTTTATGCCGGTGTTAGACTGGATGCGGACCGACCTGAAATTTAAAACACCAACCGGCGCACTCGCTTTACGGTTTGAGAAAACAGCATTTATTGCCTTTGACCTTTATTTGCTAAACCGACCAGATGCAAGTGCTGACTATACGCCACAGGAATTGGAAGATGCTAAAAATTTCTTTATTAAACTCAATGCACAGGAGCAAAACACTTTAATGAGCAACTGTTTGCAGGGCCTGCCGGGAAGTAAAGATCATTTCACCAAAGATCAGGTGTTGAATTTATTAGAAGGATATCGAAACATTTCTGCAGATATACTCAGCAATAATTTAATCAGTTTTTTACAGCAAGTTACGCCAACGGCGGATCAAAACGGACTACAGCTTGCTATTCATCCGGATGATCCTCCCTATCCGATTTTAGGTTTACCCAGAATCATGAGCACAGAGGAACATGCGCATAAAATATTAAGGGCTGTGCCTGCACTTTCTAATGGGATCTGTTTTTGCAGTGGTTCTTTCGGTGCCAGGCCAGATAATGATTTAAAAGGAATGATTGAACGGTTGGGAAACAAGATCTATTTTCTACATCTGCGAAGCGTGCAACGAGAGGATAATGGCAACTTTTATGAAGCCAACCACCTCGAAGGAAATGCAGAGATGGACGTTTTGGTCACGGCGATCCTAAAACTCATGCATGCAGAGAACCGCGCTATCCCGATGCGCCCCGATCATGGGCACCAGATGCTCGATGATCTTGATAAGAATCCCTACCCCGGCTACTCGGCCATAGGAAGACTGAAAGGCCTTGCCGAATTACGCGGGCTGGAATTGGGCATCAGCCAAACCCTGAAAAATGAAAACTTACTGCAGTAAATTCCCTGCAATTTTTAATTGGCTTAAATGTTAAATCAATAAAAACCGAGCATATATCTTTCAATAACCAAATACAATTATGAAAAAAACCCTTTATTTATTTTTATTATGCTTTAGCACCCATGCATTTGCGCAGATAAAATTTACCAATCCCATTCTTGCCGGTTTTTATCCCGATCCAAGTATCACTAAGGTAGGGTCCGATTACTACCTGGTTAATTCTACCTTTTCTTATTTTCCGGGCATTCCTGTTTTTCACAGCAAGGATTTAAAAAACTGGAAACAGATTGGAAATGTAATTGAACGAAATTCGCAGATGACTTTTCTGGGCGATGGTACCTCGAGGGGGCTGTTTGCGCCTTCTATCAATTACCATAAGGGAACCTATTACATGACCTGTACCAATATAGATAAGGGCGGAAATTTTGTAATGACTGCTAAAAATCCTGCAGGTCCGTGGAGCGATCCGGTATGGCTCCGGGAGGTACGGGGAATAGATCCATCGTTATTTTTTGATGAGGATAAAGCCTATATCGTTTACAATAGTGATGCTCCGGATAATAAGCCGCTTTACAGTGGCCACCGTACCATCCGTACCTATGAATTTGATCCGGCAACACTTAAAGTTGTTGGTACCGAACATTTGCTGGTAAATGGCGGTGTTGACATTTCAAAAAAACCGGTATGGATTGAGGGACCGCACATTTTTAAACGTGAAGGCTGGTATTATATCTGCGCTGCTGAAGGTGGAACCAGTGTAAACCATTCACAGGTTATCCTGAGAAGCCGCTCGGCCACTGGCCCTTATGTTCCTTATGAAAAAAATCCGATTCTGACCCAAAGGGATTTAGATACCAACCGGCCAAACCCGATCACTTCTACAGGACACGCAGAACTGGTTGAGGGGCCTGATGGAAAAACGTATGCCATTTTTCTTGCCGTGCGTCCATACGAGGGGAATTTCTACAATACAGGAAGAGAAACTTTCATCGCACCGGTTAAATGGACTGATGGATGGCCAGTGATCAACCCAGATTTTAAAGAAGTGCAGTATCAGTATGATGCAAATTTTAAAGAGGTTAAACAAAAGGGAAGCCCACCACAAAGTGGTAATTTTTCTTATCGCACCACGTTTGATAAAGTTTTAGATCCCTCCTTGTTATTTTTAAGAAAAAACGACAGTTCGTGGTACAAACTGGACAAAAAAAATGGTCTAACGATGAAACTGAAGCCAGAAACCTGCATGGAAAAAGGGAACCCAGCTTTTTTAGGCAAAAGACAGCAACACATGTTTTGTTCAGCAAGTACATCGCTACATTTTTTACCAAAAGCTGAAAATGAAAAAGCAGGGTTAATGATTTTTCAGGGTGAGCATAATTTTTATTTCATGTGCAAATCCATTAAAGAAAACAAAAACGTTCTTCAGCTTTTTAAAGGCGACAAGGCGACAAAACAAATGGTATTACTTACGGAATTACCTTTGTCTAATCCATCAGCCGATCTACAGCTGCAGATTGAAGCCAAAGGTGGCTTATACGACTTTAAATACCGTGAGGGAAGCAACGAATGGAAGATTCTTAAAAAAGATGTGGATGGCAAATATTTAAGTACGCAAGCGGCTGGCGGGTTTATCGGATCTCTTTTTGCGCTGTATGCCACATCGTCTGGCCAGTCAAGCGATAACCAAGCCAGCTTTAAATGGATTGATTATAGTGGCAATGATAAAATTTATCATTCTAAATAACTTAAACTCAAGATAGTTTTTAAGCGAGCGTTGGTAATAATGAGTTTTGCACAAAAAACGATAAAATCGTTAAGCTACCTGCGCACTCGTTAAAAACGAGCGCGGGCTTTGAAATAACAATCTATAGATTTTCTTAAAAAATTCGTCATTGCGAGGAGGAACGACGAAGCAATCTTTTTATTGAATAGATTGCTTCGTCATTCGTCACCCTGAGGGATAATTTATTTTATAAAAATCAATATAGATGACGTAACTAATTACTTATGCCATACAGCCCAGTCTTGCCTCGGCTTACCGCCGCCGAATGGCTCTTACTTTTTGGCATCAAAAAGTAACAAAAAATGCCGGCTGAAA